>DATJYR010000038.1:0-41391 GCA_035499515.1 Steroidobacteraceae bacterium
AGTCTTGGTCGCAGTTTTCCAATCGCCCGGGAGCTAGGGAGACCATGAAAGTGCACGAGCCTCCCGAAGCGTCGCACGGCCACCGCGCCGCCAGTGCCACGCTGACGTCGCGTTCGCTGATGATCCTGGCCGCATGCGCGCTCGGCGCCCTGCTGTATTTCGCCAGCGAAGTCTTCATCCCGATCGTGCTGGCGCTGCTGTTCGCGCTGATCCTGTCGAGCGCCGTCGAAGCGATGCACCGCCGCGGGCTGAGGCGGCCGTTCGGCGCCTCGCTGGTGTTGCTCGCCATCGTCACGCTGCTGGGCGTGATCGTGAACGAAGTGGCGGGGCCGGCCGAGCAGTGGTTCGCGAGGCTCCCGCAGACGCTGCAGACCATCGAGACCAAGATCAGGCCGGTGCGCCAGGCCATCACGCGGCTGGAGGATCTGACCGTGCGCGCCGATACGCTGGGCGCGCCGGGCACGCGCACCGGCACCGCCGCGGCCATCGCGCCGGCCGCGCCCGCCAGCGTTCCGACGGTCACAGCGATGGAAGTGGTCCTCAAGACGCGCTCCGGGATCGTGGGCACCGTCACGGTGATCATCCTCACCCTGTTCCTGCTCTCGGGCGGGCCGCCGATGTTGGCGCGCATGACGTCGCAGCTGGGCGAAGAGCTGTACAGCACGCACATACTCAAGATCATCGAGGCGATCCGCACCGAGCTCGGTCGCTACTACGGCACCATCGCGCTCATCAACCTCGGGCTCGGCACGGCCACCGGCATCGTGATGCTGCTGCTCGGGGTGCCCAATGCGCTCCTGTGGGGCACGATGGCGGCGGTGCTCAATTTCATCCCGTACGTGGGATCGGCCATCACGCTGCTGGTGCTGGCGGTGGTGTCGATCGTGAGCTTCGACAGGCTGGGCCAGATGTTCGCCGTGGTGGCCAGCTATCTCGCGCTCGCCACCATCGAAGGACAGATCGTGCAACCGCTGTTCGTCGGCAAGCGGCTGGCGATCAATCCGCTGGTGGTGTTCCTCGCCATCTGGTTCGGAGGGTGGATGTGGGGCATCGCGGGCATCATCATCGCGGTTCCGGGCCTGGTGGCGCTCAAGGTGGCAGCGGAGCACAGCAGGGGCGGCAAGGCGCTGCTGGCATTCCTGGGCGAAGACCTCTCGAAGCCGGTGATGCTCAAGCGCATCACCGCGAAGCGCGCCGCGAAAAAAACCTGAGTGCGCCCGAGCGTCGCTCAGTCCTTGAGGCGCGCGGCGACCAGCTCGAACAATGCGTGCATGCCGCCGCTGACATCCTGCACGACCCCGTTCACGAAGAAGGTCGGGGTGGCGCGCAGATGGCTGCGGCGACCGCCTTCCTGGTGCTCGCGGATCCGCTGCCGGTAGATTTCATCGTCCATCTCGGCCTTGAAGCGTGCCATGTCCAGGCCGATCTGCGCGGCGTAGTCGTCCAGATGACGCCGGGCGAGCTGACGTGAGTGCGTGAGCAGCAGATCGTGCATGGGCCAGAACCTGCCCTGCGCGGCAGCGGCCTCGGCGGCTTCGGCGGCCACCAGCGCATGCGGGTGCGCGTCTTCGAGCGGAAAATGCCGGAACACGAAGCGCAGCTCGGCCTGATGCAGTTCGATGAGCTGCTTCACGGCCGGCTCCACGCCCGCACAGATGGGGCACTCGAAATCGCCGTACTCCACCACGGTGACGCGCGCATGCGCCGGACCCTGGCTGTGGTCCGACGTCGAGACCGGCACGCTCAAAGTCGCGCCCTTGTGTGCGGTATCCATGATCATCCAGACTACCCCCAACCACAGGAGAATGCCACGTGCAGACCGACCTGCTGAGCGCCGCCTCCCGCGAAATCCTGGTGCACGCGCTGTACGAAGCGGCCGAGCTCGAGCACAACCTCATGTGCACGTACCTCTACGCGGCCTTCAGTCTCAAGTCGGGCGTGGACGAGGGATTGCAGCCCTCGGAAGCGGCTGCCGTGGGACGCTGGCGGCGCGTGATCCAGGAGGTCGCGATCGACGAGATGAGCCACCTCACCGCGGTGTGGAACATCACAGCGGCGCTCGGCGCCGCGCCGCGCTTCGGCCGCACCAACTTTCCGCTGGATCCGGGTTACCTGCCCGCGAGCGTGGTGGTGAAACTTGCGCCGTTCAACGCAGCGGTGTTGCAGCACTTCGTGCACCTGGAGCGTCCCGCGCAATCGGCCGAACCCGACGGCGATGGCTTCGCGCTGGCGCATCCGTATGCGCGCGGCACGACGGCGCGGCGGCTGACGCCCATGGGCATCAACTACGCCACCGTGGGCGAGTTCTACCAGGCCATCGGCGCGGGCCTGCGCAGCCTGGTGGCCCGCGTGGGCGAGGCAGCTGCATTCTGCGGCGATCCGGCGCTGCAGCTCTCGCCATCCGAGATCGATCTGCCTGGTGCACGCCGCGTGGTGTGCATCAAGACGGCGCTGGCCGCTTTCGACCAGATCGTCACGCAGGGTGAAGGCGCGCCGCAGGGCACTTCGGACTCGCACTTCGAGAAGTTCTGCGCGATCCGTGCCGAGTACCTCGCGCTCAGGCAGCTCAATCCCGACTTCATCCCGGCACACCCGGCCGCCACCAATCCGGTGCTGCGCCGTCCGCCGCAGCCCGAGGGCCACGTGTGGATCGAAGCGGAAGATGCTGCGCAGACCGTGGATGTCGCCAATTCCGCCTACGGTCTGATGCTGCGGCTGCTGGCCTACAGCTACGCCATCCCGGCGCCGCATCCGGACAAGGCGCTGGTGCTGGATCTCGCCATCGCCCTGATGCGCGCGGTAACGCCGCTGGGAGAGCGGGCCGCGCGTCTCGCGGCCGGTGCGTCGAATGCCGACTGCAATGCGGGCATGTCGTTCACCACCCTGCGCGATTCCGCGGCGCTGCCCAGCGGGCCCGCGGCGCGCAGGTTCTTCACCGAACGGCTGGCGGAACTCGCCGCCGCGGCCGCGAACCTGCCGGGCCAGGACGATGCGCGCGTCAACCGTGCCGCCCGGGCGCTCGCTTCCCTGGCGCAACGGGCGGCGCAGCGCTTCGATCTCAACGCCACTGCCGCCGCCACGGCCCCTGTCGTGCCCGCCGCCGCGGCTAACAGCGCAACCGCCGTGGCGCCCGCCAGCGGCAAGGCAGCGAACGCCGACGCTCCCCCCAGCACCGACGGCGTCGAAGTCGCGGAAGCGCGCGACCTCACCTTGCTGTTCGAAGGCAGGAAGTGCATCCACTCGCGCTTCTGCGTGACGGGCGCCCCGACGGTGTTCCTCGCCAACGTCGTGGGACCGTGGCTGCATCCGGAGACGCTCGATGTGGAGCGGCTGGTGGCCGTCGCACAGGAATGTCCGTCGGGCGCGATCCGCTACCGGCGCAAGGACGGCAGGCCGGACGAACAACCGCCGCCGGTGAACCTGGTGGCGATCCGCGAAGCCGGACCCTACGCAGTGCGCGGCACGCTGCGTCTCGAGGGGCGGGACATCGGCTACCGCGCCACGCTGTGCCGCTGCGGGGCGTCGAAGAACAAGCCGTTCTGCGACGGTTCGCATCACGCGATCCACTTCGACGCCACGGGCGAGCCACCGAGCGCTCACACCGACATGCTGCCGGTGCGCGACGGGGTGCTGGCCGTGGAGCCGCAGACCGATGGGCCGCTGCTGGTGCGAGGCAACGTGGAAATCACCAGTGGCACGGGGCGCGTCGTGGAACGCACCGCGATCACGCGGCTGTGCCGCTGCGGTGGCAGCGGCAACAAGCCCTTCTGCGACGGCACGCACGCGAAGATCGGATTCAAGAGCTGAGGCCACCGGCCCCGGCTCCGGCCAGGCATTCAGGGCCTGGCGTGCCCGCCGCTCACCGCGCGGCCAGCCACTGTGCGATCCGCCCCGGTACCTCGCGCTGCGCGCGCCCGCTGACGTACATGCCGATGTGTCCCACTTCGAGGCCCACTGCCGTGTAATCTTCCGAGCTGATCAGCTTCTGGAGCGCCAGCGACGCCGAGGGCGGCACCAGGTGGTCCTGCAGGCCGTACAGGTTCAGCACCGGCTGTCCGATGCGCGCGAGATCCACTTTGCGCACGCCCAGCACCAGGCCGCCCGTGACGAAACGGTTCTCCTGGTAGAACCAGCGCACGAACTGGGTGAACGCGGTCGCCGCCTGGTCGGGACTGTCGAAGATCCAGCGCTCCATGCGCATGAAATTCTCGAGCTGCTGCGCGTCGTCCGCGTTGCCCACCAGCGAGATGTACTTCTGCTGTGCGAGGCGGAACGGCATCAGGGCGAGATAGGCCGCATTGAGCCAGTCGCCGGAGATGTTGCCCATGCGCGCCATGAGTTCGGTGTCGACGCCCTGGATCCACTTCGACAACAGGTTGTCCGGCGTCTTGAAGTCCACCGGCGTCACCATCGTGATCAGGTTGCGGACCTTGTGCGGATGCATGGCGGTGTAGCACAGGCTGAACGCGCCGCCCTGGCACACGCCCAGCAGGTTGATGGCGGTCACCTTGTGCGCCTTGCGCACGAACTGCACGCAGCGATCGAGGAAACCGTTGATGTAGTCATCGAGGCTGGTGTAACGATCGGAGCCGTCCGGATAGCCCCAGTCGATGAGATACACATCGAGCCCCGCCTCGAGCAGGCCGCGGATCAGCGACCGATCCGGCTGCAGGTCCATCATGTAAGGACGGTTGACCAGCGCGTAGCAGATCAGCAGCGGCTTGAGGCCGCGCGATTCGGCGCGCGGCTCGTAGCGATACAGCGTGAGCTTGCCGTCGGTCCACACCGCCTTTTTTTCCGAGCAGCCCGCCGGCGTGTCGTCGACCTTGGCGAGCGCCGGCAGCGTCGCGGCCGCCCGCCTCGCGAATTCCAGCATTTCCGCGGATACCTGCTCGGCATCCGGGAACAGGGTGGTCATCCGCCGCGATCTCCGCGCCGCGGCGAACCCGGGCCGCCGAACGCAGCGAGCTCCGCCTTGAGCTCACGGATCTGGCGATGCAGCTCATTGACTTCAGAGCGCATGGGCAGATCGAGCTGGCGCGCCCACGATTCGGCCTGGCGCTGCTGCTCGAGGCGCAGCTCCTGCACGGTGTTGGTGAGCGCGGCGATCAGCAGGCCGTATTCGGGACTGTGCGCCACCCGCGCATAGCATTCCTCTGCGCATTCGACCCACAGGTTGTAGACCTCCATCACGCTGCTGAACGGTTTGTCCGCCGACAGCCGCTGCTTCATCTCGTCGCCGAAGCGCTGCGAGGCGCTCTGGCCCACCTTGGACCACAGTGCGCTGAGTTCCGCCTGCTGCTGCTGGAGTTTCTGCGTCGCCTGCGACAGGCGCTGCCACGCTTGCTGGTGTTCGCGCAGCATGCCCAGCGCCGGTCCCTGCGCGTTCGCCTGTGGAAACTGCGGCACCATCTGACCGAACGCGGCCATGAGCGGATTGCTGCCGCCGAGTTTCTGGAACCAGTTGTCCATCGCGCTCGCGAACTCGCGCGCCTGGGCCGTGGCATCGGCGCCTGCGCCCGAGAGCTTCTGGAACTGATCGGCGATGCTCTGCGAGAACTTGAAATACTGGTCCCAGGCGGCGAACGAAGGCGTCGCGGGGGGCGGTGGTGGCGGCGGCGCGCCCGGCAGGCCCATCATGCCCGGCAGGCCGGGCATGGCGAACGGCGTCCAGGGCGTCGGGGCGGCACTCGCCTCGGCCGGCGGCCTCGTGGTCTGCTGCCACTGGCGCATTATGTCCTGCTGCAACTGACCCAACGCACTGGCCCACGCCGTGGCCGGATTCGCATCCTGATTCATCTCTGCTGGTACTCCCCCGGAATGGATTTGCGACGCACAAAACCCGCACCTTTGCGCGCCCTGCGCCGACCCTGAGCTTTATCCTCCAAACGCCCTGCCGGAAACGCAATTTTCATCACATGCTTTATGAAGCTTTTCCCGTCCGGACATATTGTGCATCGCATACATCCAGCACTATCATGCACGGATGAGCAACGAACGCATCATCAAGAAATACGCGAACCGACGGCTGTACGATTCGACCGCCAGCAAGCATGTCACCTTTGACGACATTCGCAAACTGATCCTGGCCGGCGAACAGGTCAAGGTGGTGGACGACAAGTCCGGCGAGGATCTCACACGCGCGACGCTGCTGCAGATCATCGCCGAGCAGGAACAGTTCGGCACGCCCGTGCTGAGCACCGATCTGCTGGGCACCATCATCCGCTTCTACGGCAACCCGGTGCAGGAAGTGCTGACGCGTTATCTCGAACAGAGTTTCGGCAGCGTGCTGCGCCAGCAGAAAGCCATCCAGGCCGAAATGACCAAGGCGTTCGAGGCGCCCATGGGACCGTTCGCCGATCTCGCGCGCCAGAACATGGAACTGTGGAACAACATGCAGGCGTCCATGCTCAGCGCCATGGGTGTCAAGCAGCCCGCCGCGGCCAAGCCGGCCAGCGCCGCCGCCGACACGGACTCCGGACCCCAGCCGGGTGACGAACCGACCAAGCCCTGACCCGCGCCCACGGCGCCGGGTCCCCACCCTTCCAATCATCCAACCTTCTTTGCGCAGGGAGTCCGCATGCAGTTGCAATCCAGAACAGTCGTGATCACCGGCGCGGGCCGCGGCATCGGCCGCGCACTGGCGCTGCAGTTCGCGGGGCGCGGCGCCGATGTCGCGTTGCTGGATCTGAACCAGGCGGATCTCGACGAAAGCCGCCGCCAGGTCGAAGCCCGCGGCGTCAAGGCGCGCACCTACATCGTCGACGTTTCGGCCGAGGACCAGGTGATCCGCACCTTCGACCAGGTGGCCCAGGACTTCGGACGCTTCGACGTCATCGTCAACAACGCCGGCATCCTGCGCGATGCATTGCTCGTGAAAGCGAAAGACGGCGCCGTCACCGGCAAGATGTCGCTGGCCGAGTGGCAGGCGGTCATCAACGTGAATCTCACCGCGGTGTTCCTGTGCGGCCGGGAAGCGGCGGAACGCATGATCAGGCTCGGCAACGGCGGCGTGATCATCAACATTTCGAGCATTTCGCGCCACGGCAATGCGGGTCAGAGCAACTACGCCGCGGCCAAAGCCGGCGTGGCGGCGTTGGCGGTGGTGTGGGCCAAGGAGCTCGCGCGTTATGGCATCCGCGCAGGGGCGATCGCGCCGGGCTTCATCCACACCGACATCCTCGCGAGCATGCGTCCCGAGGTGCTGGAGAAGGTCATCGCGCCGGTGCCCCTGCGGCGCCTCGGATTGCCGGAGGAAATCGCGCAGACCGCGCAGTTCATCGTCGAAAACGACTTCTTCACGGGTCGCTGTATCGACATCGACGGCGGCCTGAGGCTCTGATCCCCCGCAAAACATCCTGTGCGGTGCATTATTGCCGCACGGGTTTTTGGACTCGAGTGCTGAAACTATTCTAGAAAAGCATTATAAAACAACAAGATATATAGACAACGGCCTGGTCCAGGCACCCACCAAGAAACCTCTTGCACTGCATACAAATTGCGCTATACTGGCCTCCGTCGAATCACTGACCCCCAACGATTCCAGGAGAACCCGAAATGGCGATCAACACCCTCGATATGTCCACCCTGTTCGATGCGTTCCGCAATTCTTTCGCGCCGGTGCTGCGCGCCCAGCAGGAAGGCATTGCCGCCGCCGAGCGTCTGGCCCGCTACCAGTTCGCCGTGGCCGGTGACTACCTCGACTGGTCCATTGCGCAGGCGAAGACCGGCGTGGCCGCCAAGACCCCGGACGAGCTGACTGCCAAGCTGTCCGAGCTGAACACCCGCTTCAGCGAGCTGCTGAAGAAGCGTTCGCAGGAATTCGCCACGATCGCCTCGGAGACCCAGGGCGCCGTGACGCAGTGGTTCGGCGATGCGGTGAAGCAGGCTGCCTGAGTCAGACAGTCCTTCAGTCCGTAAGGACCTGAAATAAACGGGGGCGACTGACAAGTCGCCCCTGTTTTTTTTTCGCAACCTCACCTAAGGTTGCCAGTGCCGCACGACAGCAACCGGAGCATTGAGACGATGACTTCTTCCCCTGCCCCCGTCGACGCAGAGACCCGGCAGATGCAGCGCGAATTCAAGGCCCAGCTCGCGGCGGTGACGGGCGGCCTGGCCCCCGAGGACTACACCCAGGCCTGGTGGGACTGGCTGCTGAACATCTCCAACGAACCCGAGAAGCAGACCTCGCTGATGGAGTCGGCCTGGAAAGCGGCCACCAGCAATTTCGAGTTCCTGCTCAAGGCCAGCTCCGGCGAGGCCCTGGCGCCCGAGGGCAACGATCCGCGGTTCGCGGGCGACGCCTGGAAGCAATGGCCGTTCAACCTGTATGCACAGACCTACCAGAACTGGAGTTCGTGGTGGCAGCAGGCGCTGACCAGCGTGCCGGGCATGTCGCCGCGCAACGTGCAGCTGCTCGATTTCGCCCAGCGCCAGGCCTCGGAACTGGCCTCTCCTGCGAACTATCTCGGCACCAATCCCGACCTGCTGGAAGCCACGCGGGCCGAGTCCGGGCAGAACCTGGTGCGCGGCTTCCAGAACTGGGTCGACGACCTGCAGCGCACGGTGACGCACCAGGCGCCCGCCGGCGTCGACGCGTTCAAGGTCGGCGAGCAGGTGGCGGTCACGCCCGGCAAGGTGGTGCTGCGCACGCCGCTCATGGAACTGATCCAGTATTCCGCCCAGACTTCCGATGTGTACGCCGAGCCCATCCTGATCACGCCGGCGTGGATCATGAAGTACTACATCCTCGATCTCTCGCCCGCCAATTCGATGGTGCGCTACCTGGTCGAGAAGGGTCACACGGTGTTCATGATCTCGTGGAAGAACCCGAACGAGGCCGATCGCAATTTCGGCATGGACGACTACGTGAAGCTCGGCTTCCGCGCCGCCCTCGATGCGGTGACCGCCATCGTGCCGGACCGCAAGGTGCACACCGTCGGCTACTGCATCGGTGGCACGTTGCTGTCGATCGCCGCGGCCCGGCTTGCGGCCGAAGGCGACACGCGCATCGGCACGCTGACGCTGCTGGCCGCACAAACCGATTTCAGCGAGCCGGGCGAGCTCTCGCTGTTCATCAGCCCGAGCCAGATCGAAATGCTCGAGGCCGTGATGCACAAACAGGGCGTGCTCGACAGCGAGAAGATGTCGGGCGCATTCGTGCTGCTGCGGTCGCGCGATCTGCTGTGGACCCCGGCCCTGAACACGTACGTGCGCGGCAAGCGCGACCTGCCCAACGACCTGATGGCGTGGAACGCCGACGGCACGCGCATGCCGTGGCGCATGCACAGCGAGTACCTGCACCGCCTGTACCTCAACAACGAACTCGCCAAGGGCACGTTCACGCTGGAAGACCAGCCCGTCAACCTGGGCCTGCTGTCCATGCCGATGTTCGTGGTCGGCACCGAGACCGACCACGTCGCGCCCTGGCGCTCCGCCTACAAGGTGCGCGGCCTGACGCACTCCTCCGACTACACGTTCCTGCTCACCACGGGCGGCCACAATGCGGGCATCGTCAGCGGGCCTGCGCATCCGCGCCGTCGCCATCGCCTGCTGACCTGGCACAACGCGGACGAGCAGCTCGCGCCCGACGCCTGGCAGCGCAGCGCGGAACTGCGCGACGGCTCGTGGTGGCCCACCTGGGAAGCGTGGCTGGCGCAGCATTCGGATCCGCAGCGCGTGGGCCTGCCGCCGCTCGGCAATGGCCAGCGCGGCTTTGCGGTGCTCACCGACGCACCGGGAGAGTACGTGCACGGTTGACCGGGTGATGACGATTCGGGTTCGCGTTTTCTGACGGCATACCAATAATCGGGGGATGAACATGAGCAAGGGAACCGGTCGGGTTGCTTACGTGACGGGCGGCATGGGCGGCATCGGCACCTCCATCTGCAAACGCCTGTGCGAGGCCGGCCACACGGTGGTGGCGGGCTGCGGACCGGGTTCCGCGCGCAAGGATCGCTGGATCGGCGAGATGAAGGCGCAGGGCTTCACCGTGATCGCGTCCGAAGGCAACGTGGCTGACTGGGATTCCACGGCTGCTGCGCTTGCCAGGGTGCGCAGCGAGGTCGGTCCGGTCGACATCCTGGTCAACAACGCCGGCGTGACGCGCGACGGCACGTTCCGCAAGATGAGCAAGGCCGACTGGGACACGGTGATCAACACCAATCTCAACAGCCTGTTCAACGTCACCAAACAGGTGATCGACGGCATGCTCGACAAGGGCTGGGGCCGCATCGTCAACATCTCCTCCGTGAACGGCCAGAAAGGCCAGTTCGGGCAGACCAACTACTCCACCGCCAAGGCCGGCATCCATGGCTTCACCATGGCGCTGGCGCAGGAAGTGGCCGCCAAGGGGATTACGGTAAACACCGTCTCGCCGGGCTACATCGGCACCGACATGGTCCGCGCGATGAAACCCGAGGTGATCGAGAAGATCGTGGCGCAGATTCCGGTCAGGCGGCTGGGCGAGCCGGACGAGATCGGCTCGATCGTGACCTGGCTGGCTTCGGATCAGTCCGGCTTCGCCACCGGCGCCGATTTCTCGCTCAATGGTGGCCTGCACATGGGTTGAAGCGCCGGGCGGATCTCAAGCTTTGGCGCAGCATCTTGGCAGCGGCCAAGCGCTGCCAAGATTTGTAAAGGGCGCGCCCACGGGCGCGGCGGCTCGCCCACAATGCAGGCATGAACGTGGCACAGGACGTCAGCGGCGCTGACAGCGCGCAGAACAACGCACCGATGTCGGTGCTGCTGGTCGACGATGACCGCGAGCTGTGCCGCATGCTGGGCGAATACCTCGGCCCCGAAGGCTTCAAGCTCTCGGTGGTGCATGATGGCGATGAAGCGCTGTATTCGCTCGGCCGCCACCACTTCGACCTGATCGTGCTGGACGTGATGCTGCCGCGCATGGGTGGCCTCGACGTGCTGCGCGCCCTGCGCCAGAAGCTCACCACGCCGGTGCTCATGCTCACCGCGCGCGGCGAGGAAGTCGATCGCGTGGTCGGCCTGGAACTCGGCGCCGACGACTACCTGCCCAAGCCCTTCAATCCGCGCGAGCTGGTGGCCCGCATGCGCGCCATCCTGCGCCGCAGCCTGCTGCTCGAACCGCAGCACGGGCGTCGCGACCGCATCGACGTCGGTCCCGTGTCGCTGCATTTTGTGAGCCGCACCGCCAGTGCGCGCGGCCAGACCATCAGCCTCACCGGCGTCGAGTTCCGTGTGCTGGAAGTACTCATGCAGCAGGTCGGCGTGGTGGTGTCGCGCGAACAGCTCACGCGCCAGGTGCTCGGCCGTCGCCTCACGCCCTACGATCGCAGCATCGACACGCATATCAGCAACATCCGCCGCAAACTGGGGTCCGTGGCCGATGAGGTCTCGATCGTGAACGTGCGCCGCTCCGGCTACGTGTTCACGCTGGCGCCCGCGGCCGCGGCGACCGACGCAGCCGACTGAGCCGCGGCGCCCTTCCCGTGCGCAACCTCTTCCTGCGGATCTTCGTCTCCTTCTGGGCCTCGATGGCGTTGGTGCTGGCGTTGACCGTGGTCGCAACGCTCCTGCTGGCCGAGAATCGCCTGCAGCGCGAGCAGGAGCGGCAGGACGAGTTCGCGCGCCAGGCCTCGGTGGTGCTGGCCACCGATGGCGTCTCCGGCCTGAAGGCCTGGCTGGGCACCGAGCTGCCCACCGTGGCCCCCGACCAGCTCTACGTGCTGGATCGCACCGGGGCCGATCTGCTGGGCCGGCAGGTGCCGGGTTTCCTGCAGGCCAGCCTTGGTCGCGCGCCCTACCCCAGCCAGAAGCCCGGCGATGAAGGCGGCCGCAACATGCGCCTGCTGTCGCAGCTGGTCAGCACGCGTGGCGACACCTATTCGCTGTCGCTGCTGCGGCAGCGGCGCGGCGGTCCGTTCGGCATCTTCGGCGACCTCGCCAGCTTCGACACGCTCGCCATCATCACGGTGATCACGGCGCTGATCAGCGCGCTGGTGTGCTACCTGCTGGCGCGCTTCCTGAGCGCCCCCATCGATCACCTGCGCGCCGCCACGCGCTCCATCGCCAGCGGCGACCTGAGCGTGCGGGTGGCGGGCCTGCTCGGCCGGCGGCGCGACGAGCTCGCCATGCTGGCGCAGGACTTCGACGGCATGGCGGAACGGTTGCGCGCGCTGCTGCAGTCGCACCAGCAGCTGCTGCGCGACGTGTCGCACGAACTGCGTTCGCCGCTGGCGCGGCTGCAGATCGCGCTGGGTCTGGCGCGGCGCCCATCGGCCGACCTCGAGCAGGAGTTCGACCGCATCGAACGCGAGACGCAGCGCCTCGACGAGCTGATCGGCGAGATCCTGAGCCTGTCGCGGCTCGACGATCCGGCGCGCTCGCTGGAACTCGAACCGGTGTCGTTCGGCGAATTGCTGGATGTGGTCGCCGAGAACGCCCGCATGGAAGGCGAACCCGAGAACGTGAAGGTCGACCTGCAGGTCAATGGCGAACTCACCGTGCGGGCCGATCGCGAACTGCTGTTCCGCGCCGTCGAGAACGTGGTGCGCAACGCGGTGCGTTTCTCGCCCGCCGGCGCCGTGGTGCGCATCGAGGCCGAAGCAGCCAACGCGCGCGAAGTGCGGGTGCGGATCCGCGATCGCGGACCGGGTGTGCCCGAGGGCATGCTGGAGAAGATCTTCGAGCCGTTCTACCGCGTCAGCAATGCGCGCGATCGCGACAGCGGGGGCTACGGCATTGGCCTCGCGATCACCTCACGCGTCATCGGCCTGCACGGCGGCTCGGTCAAGGCTGGCAACGAGAACGGCGGCGGGCTGTGCGTGGAGATCCGGTTGCCGCGCGCTCAGGATTTCCTGTAGCTCGCCACCAGCGAGCGCGCCTCCTCAGGCGTCAGCAGCCGCACCGCCGCGATCGGGCTGCGATCCGGAATCGATCCGCCCACGAGCACCGAGTCGCCCGTGCTGCACAGCCGGTCGTTGTGGTCGCCGTCCTCGAACGCCAGTGTTTCCTGGTAGGCCAGCGTGGTCACGGGCGCGAACAGCTTGATGAGATAGGGCTTGTTGCCCATGGGCGCATGCACCAGCAGCGTCTGGTTGTCGAGCACCTGCCAGTCGCGCAGCGAGGTGGCAAAGATGCAGGCTGCGGTGCCGGGCAGTGCTGCGGCGGGTGGCGGCGGCGTGCTGGCGCAGCCCGCGAAGCCCGTGGCGGCGATCATGAGCGCGATGGGAAGGGACTTCATGCCAGGCTCCTTCAGGTAACTGAAGGTTAGTCGGGCGCGGAAGGCGGGAAGTTCCCGGCCGGCCGCGGCTTCAGGGTTTGGCAGGGGTGCCCGCTCCGCCGCCGCTGACGGGCACCGCGGGTGCCGCGCCTGGCGCGGGCGCGGCGCCGGTGGCCGCGGGCGCTGAGGTGCCGGGCGCCGCGGCGGCTGGCCCCTCGGGCGCCGCGGCGTCGGTCGCACCCTCCGCCCCGTTGGCGGCGTTCTGCGCCGGCGCGTCGGTCTTGAGTGCGGATGCTTCCGCCTCGCGCGTGAGGACGATGATGCTGATGCGACGGTTGATGGGATTGCGCGGGTTGTCCTTGTCGAACAGCACCGAGGAAGCCAGTCCCACCACGCGCGAGATCTTGCCTTCGCTGAGACCCCCCGCTTCGATGGCGCGCCGCGCGGCGTTGGCGCGCTCGGTGGACAGGTCCCAGTTGTTGTAGCCGTTCTGCGCCGTGTAGGGCGTCTCGTCGGTGTGGCCGGTGATGCTGATGCGGTTCGGCACCGAATTCAGGTAGGTGGCCAGCTCGCGCAGGATGTCGCGCGAATAGTCCTTGAGCCGGGTGCTGCCGAGGTCGAACATCGGACGGTTCTGGTTGTCGACGATCTGGATGCGCAGGCCCTCGGAGGTGATGTCGAGCAGCAGCTGGTCCTTGTAGGGTGCCAGCGCGGAACTGCTCGCGATCGCCTCCCTGAGATCCTTCATGAGCGACTCGAGCTGCTTGCGCTCCAGCTCCGCCGCCTGCTTCTTGATCTCCTCCGGCGTCTTCGGCGCGGTCGCGGCATTGTCCTTCCTCACGCCCAGGCCCTTGTTGTCCTTTTCGCCGGAATGCATGGCGTTGAGGCCGCCGCCCATGTTGATCACGCTGGTGCTGGCGCCACCGGGGCCGTTCTGTCCGGGCGCCGGCTTGACGGACCTGCCGTCCTCCATGCTGGGGTTCTTGAAGTAGTCGAAGATGGCCGCGCGCTGCTCCTTGGACACCGATGCGACCAGCCACATGACCATGAAGAAGGCCATCATCGCGGTCACGAAGTCCGCGTACGCCACTTTCCAGGCGCCACCGTGATGGCCGCCACCGCCACCGCTCTTGCGCTTGACGATGACGATCGGGCGGACGTCCTTGTCCTTGCCGCCGCCGCTCACGCCGCCGCGCCCTCTTTCTTCTTGTTCTTGAGGTGGTTCTCGAGATCCGCGAAGCTCGGCCGCAGGTCGGAGAACAGCAGCTTGCGCGCGAACTCGACGGCCACCGGCGGCGCATAGCCGCGCACGCTGGCCACCAGCGCCATTTTCACCACCTCAAAGGCCTTGCCGCCCTCGTGCGCGCGATGCGCCATGGCCGAAGCCATGGGTCCCGCGAAGCCGTAGGCCACCAGGATGCCCAGGAACGTGCCCACCAGCGCCGCGCCCACCTTCTCGCCGATGGTGGCGGTGTCCGCGCCATCCAGGGCGGACATGGTGTTCACGATGCCGAGCACGGCCGCCACGATGCCGAACCCCGGCAGACTGTCGGCCACCGCCTGCACGGCGTGGCCCGGTTCGGACTCTTCCTTGTGGTGGGTCTCGAGCTCGTATTCGAGCAGACTCTCGAGCTCGTGGGGATCCAGATTGCCGCCGACGATCAATCGCAGGCAGTCGGTGATGAATTCCATCATGTGGTGGTCGGCCAGGATGCGCGGGTACTGGGTGAACAGCGCGCTCTTGTCGGGGGTTTCGATATCGGCTTCGATGGCCAGCATGCCCGACTTCCTGATCTTCACCAGGATGTCGTACAGCAGGTTCAGCAGGTCGACGTAATCCGCCCGCTTGTAGCGCGGTCCCTTGACCAGCGAGAGCGCTCCGGCCACCGCCCCCTTGATGACTTTCATGGGGTTGCTGGTCACGAACGCCCCGACCGCCGCGCCCACGATCACCACGATTTCACTGGGGTGCCACAGCGCCAGCACCTTGCCGCCTTCCATGACGAAACCGCCCAGCACGCAGCCCACGACGATCAGGGAGCCGATGATTACGAACATGCTGCGGGCCGCCAGTTAGGACCTCAAACAGGTCCACCTTCATTAACGGCACCGCACCCGCCTTCTGGAGCCCGGAAGTGGCTGGATCAGGGGTGTTGGGTTGCATACTGTTGTGACTGGCATCACACACGGTGGGGGGCGGCGTGCGGCGGACTGAAAACCGCCCGCCCCGCCACGCCACCCGCCGCTCACGCGTGGGTGGTACTCACACCAGGGAGCAGAACATGACGCTTCCGATCCGGCGCCGTGTGAGGCTGGCGGAGGCGCAGGTCCGGAGAGTTTTCGGCGCGCGTATCCATTGAGCCGCCTTACCCGATGCGTTCCGCCTCCCGGAAGGCCCCAGCGCCCGATCAACGGCGCTTCTTCTTCCCCTTGGCCTTCATGCCATCCACCAGCTGCATCAGGTACGAATTGAATTCGGCGCCGAGTTGCGGATGCGCCAGCGCATGTTCCACCGTGGCCTGCAGGTACCCCAGCTTGCTGCCACAGTCGAAGCGCTTGCCCGTGAAACGGTGTGCGTACACAGGACTCCTGGTCATCAGCCGCGCGATGCCATCGGTGAGCTGGATCTCGCCGCCGGCGCCGTGGCCGATGTGCTCGAGTTCATTGAAGATCCGCGGCGTGAGGATGTAGCGCCCCACCACGGCGAGATTGGAGGGTGCCACCGCGGGCTTGGGTTTCTCGACGATCTTGCGGATGCGGCTCACCTTGGCATTGCTGTCCTCGACTTTCACGATGCCGTACTTGTCGGTGTCCTTGTGCGGCACCTCCTCCACACCCAGCACCGAGGCGCGCTTGCTGCTGAAGGTCTGCGCCATCTGCTTGAGGCAGGGCACCCTGGCGTCGATCAGATCGTCCGCGAGGTGGACGAAGAACGGCTCCTTGCCCACGGCGGGGCGCGCGCACAGCACCGCGTGGCCCAGGCCCAGCGGCGCCGGCTGGCGGATGTAGATGCAGGTGGCGTAGCTGGGAAGCACACCCCGCACCAGCGCCGCGAGGTCATCCTTGCCCTGCGATTCCAGCAGCTTCTCCAGCTCCTGGTCGGAATCGAAATGATCGGCGATGGCGCGCTTGGTCGAACCCGTGATGAACACCAGCCGCCTGGCGCCCGCGGCCAGCGCCTCTTCGACCGCATACTGGATCAGAGGTTTGTCCACCACCGGCAGCATTTCCTTTGGACTGGCCTTGGTGGCGGGCAAGAAGCGCGTGCCCCGGCCGGCAACCGGAAAAACCGCTGTTGTAATCCTGCTTCCAGACACGATGCACCCTGCCCAGCTGACCCGTGAATGAGGTGCATGGTAGGACAAAATTCCGCGGGATGGGTATGCAGGGGTTCGCAAAATGGCAGGACCAGGACGGGTTCGGGGCCCGCCTGGTGTCGATTCGCGGTGCGCGGACTCCTAGGGTGCGGCCCTCGCGAAGCTGGAGGACATCACTTGTCCTGCCTGGCCTTGTCCTGTTTGGCCGGCTTGGCATTGGCCGGCTTGGCATTGGGCGGCAGCTTCATGACCACCGGCAGCCTGGTGGTGGCAGGCGGCTGGCCGGCAGGCCGATCGACCCGCAGGTCGGAGCGGTTGCGCTCGATGAACTTGGTGCCGATGCCCTTGACCAGTGCCAGCTCGTCGATGCTCTTGAAGGGCCCGTGCTTGGTGCGGTAGTCGACGATGCGCGCGGCCTTGGCGGGGCCGATGCCCGACAGCTCCTTGGCGAGCGTGTCGGCGTCAGCCGTGTTGATGTTCACCTGGTTGGCGAGCGCCAGCAGCGGGGCGAGCAGCAATGCGGCCAGCAGGGGTTTGAGCGAGGTTTTCATGGCGGGCGGACTCCGTTTCAATCGGGTGGAAGGAACGGAGCACAGGTTAGGACCGGCCGGCAGCCGCCGGTGAGCGGCAAAACTGGCGCAAGCAGCGCCATTGGGAACTGGGGGTGTGGCGGTGCGCGCCGGGGCGCGTCGCGTCAATCGCGGATCGGCTGCTTGATGCCTTCGTTGACGCGTTCGCGCAGGTCCTTGCCCGGCTTGAAGTGCGGCACGTACTTGCCGGCCAGCGCCACCGCATCGCCGGTCTTGGGATTGCGGCCCTGGCGCGGCGGACGGAAGTGCAGGGAGAAGCTGCCAAAGCCGCGGATCTCGATGCGATCGCCCTGCGCCAGCGCATCGCTCATGATTTCCAGCATCTGCTTGAGAGCCAGCTCCACGTCACGCGCCGGCAGGTGCTTCTGCTTGGCGGTGATGATTTCGATCAACTCGGACTTTGTCATGGGCTTAAGACAACTCCTGGGCCATCACACCGGGGCGGCGCCGCCGCCGGTGTGAGGGGAACCATCCTGGTTTAACTCAGCCGCGCTCCGACTGGATCTGCTCCTTGAGCAGATCGCCCAGCGTGGTGCCGGACGTCGGCTGCTCGGTGCGGTAGTTCTGCACCGCCTCGGCCTCCTCGCCCATTTCCCGCGCCCGGATCGACAGCGAAATGCTGCGCGTCTTGCGATCGACGCCCATGAACTTGGCGTCGATCTCCTCGCCCACCTTGAGCACGGTGCGCGCATCCTCGACCCGATCGCGGCCCAGCTCCGACACACGCAGCTGGCCTTCGATGCCGTTGCCGAGGTCGATGATGGCGCCACGCGCATCCACTTCCTTGACCGTGCCGTGCACGATGCTGCCCTTCGGGTTGTCGGTGATGTAACCCGAGAACGGATCCTTGGCGAGCTGCTTCACGCCCAGCGAGATGCGTTCGCGCTCGGGATCGATCGACAGCACCATGGCTTCGAGCTGCTGGCCCTTCTGGTAGTTGCGCACCGCCTCTTCGCCCGGCTGGTCCCAGGAGATGTCGGAGAGGTGCACCAGGCCATCGATGCCGCCCGGCAGGCCGATGAAGATGCCGAAGTCGGTGATCGACTTGATCTGGCCGCTGACGTGGTCGCCGCGGTTGTGGTTCTCGGAGAACTCCTTCCACGGGTTCTCGCGGCACTGCTTGAAGCCCAGCGAGATGCGGCGGCGCTCTTCGTCCACGTCCAGCACCATGACTTCGACTTCCTGGCCGGTGTGCACCACCTTGGTCGGGTTGACGTTCTTGTTGGTCCAGTCCATTTCCGAGACGTGCACCAGGCCTTCCACGCCGTCCTCGATCTCCACGAACGCGCCGTAGTCCGCGACATTGGTGACCTTGCCGAACACGCGCGTGCCCTGGGGGTAGCGGCGCGCGATGTTCTCCCACGGATCCGCGCCCAGCTGCTTGAGGCCGAGCGACACGCGCGAGCGCTCGCGGTCGAACTTGAGGATGCGCACTTCGATCTCGTCGCCGACCTTGACCACTTCGGAAGGATGCTTGACGCGCTTCCACGCCATGTCGGTGATGTGCAGCAGGCCGTCGATGCCACCCAGGTCCACGAACGCACCGTAGTCGGTGAGGTTCTTGACCGAGCCCTTGACCACCGCGCCTTCCTGCAGGTTGTCCATGAGCGCGCTGCGCTCGGCGGAGAATTCCTGCTCGACGACGGCGCGGCGCGAGACCACGACGTTGTTGCGTTTCTGGTCGAGCTTGATGACCTTGAATTCGAGCGGCTTGCCTTCGAGGTAGGCGGTGTCGCGCACCGGGCGCACGTCGACCAGCGAACCGGGCAGGAACGCGCGCACGTTGTCGATTTCGACGGTGAAGCCGCCCTTGACGCGGCCGGAAATGATGCCGGTGACGATCTCGGCGTTGTTGAAGGCGGTTTCGAGGCGCGTCCAGGTGCGCGCGCGCTTGGCCTTCTCGCGCGACAGCCGGGTTTCGCCCGTGCCATCTTCGACCGAATCCAGCGCGACCTCGACGTTGTCGCCCGCGGCGACTTCGATCTCGCCACGCTCATTCTTGAATTGCGCGATGTCGATGACCGCTTCCGACTTGAGGCCGACGTTGACGATGACCACATCGGGCGTCACGCCCACCACCAGACCCGTCAGGATCATGCCGGGGCGGATTTTCTGGCTGGCCAGACTCTGTTCGAACAGTTCGCTGAAACTCTCGCTCATACACCTTCTCTCGCGTCCGTTGCCTTGAAGTTCCCAAGGCCGCGGGGTTGATGGACACAAGGTCGGGCTTGCATGCGCCCGACCCACCCTTGAAACACTCTTCCGCCCAAACTCCTAACCCGTCCCGGCGCTCCACAGGCCGCGGCTGCGACCCAGTGCGAGAATGCTTTCGAGCACTTCGCCGACAGACAGATGCGTCGAATCGATCAGCGCGGCGCCCTCGGCCGGCACCAGCGGTGCCACGGCCCGGGTCGAATCACGCTCGTCGCGTTCGGCGATCTCCCTCGAAAGGGCGGCAAGGCTAACACCGGAATCCTTGTCTTTCAACTGGTTATAGCGCCTTCGGGCCCTTTCCTGGGCCGTGGCGGTGAGGAAGATCTTGAGGGCGGCGGCAGGGAAAACCACCGTGCCCATGTCACGCCCGTCGGCCACCAGTCCGGGCGGAGCGGCGAAGCGGCGCTGCAGTTCGAGGAGCGCCGCGCGCACCGGGGGCCAGGCCGCCACCCGCGAGGCCCCGGCCCCCGTGGCTTCGGTCCGCAGCGCACGGGTGACGTCGCGGCCATCCAGCAGCACCCGCTCGGAGCCATCCGCGTGGCTCTGGAACTGCACGTTCATGAGGCCGGCCTGCAGCGCGTGGCCTTCCACGTCCTGCGGATCCAGGCCGCGCTGCTCGCCCGCCAGCGCCACCAGCCGGTACAGCGCACCGCTGTCCAGCAGATTCCAGCCCAGGCGCTGCGCCAGCAGGCGGCTGATGGTGCCCTTGCCCGCGCCGCTGGGCCCGTCGACGGTGACTACGGAAACAGGAACTGCTGTGGCGGCGGACATGGGTCAGCAGAGCGACAGGTCGATGCCGATGGCCCGCGCATGGCCGGGAAAATCCGGGAACGAGGTGGCGACGTTGGCCACGTCGAGAATCTCGATCGGTTGCTGCGCACGCACACTGGCCACCGCGAACGCCATGGCAATGCGGTGGTCGCCCCGACTGTGGACGGTGCCGCCGCGGATCGTACCGCCCTGGATGCGCAGGCCATCGGGCAGCAGCTCGTTCTGGATGCCCACCGCGGACAGGCCGTCGGCCATGGCGGCAAGCCGGTCGCTCTCCTTCACGCGCAATTCGCCCGCGCCGGTCACCACCGTCTCGCCCTGCGCGCAGGCGGCCGCGATGAAGAACACCGGGAACTCGTCGATCGACAGCGCCACCAGGGATTCCGGGATGCGCGCCCCCCGCAACGGCGTGGCACGAACGTGGATGTCGGCCATGGGTTCGGGTCCCGCCTCGTCGATGGGGTCGACGCGGATCGCGGCGCCCAGCAGGCGCAGCATGTCGATCAATCCGGTGCGGGTGGGATTCACGCCCACGCGCCGCAACGTGAGGCCGCCCTTCGCCGCGAGACAACCCGCGACGATGAAAAAGGCGGCCGAGGAGAAATCCGCGGGCACCTGCACATCGCAGGCGCGCAGCGTCTGACCGCCGGCCAGCGCAATGCGCGGTCCCTCGACGCTGACCTGCACGCCGAAGCCGCGCAGCATGCGTTCGGTGTGGTCGCGCGTGGGCGCGGGTTCGGTCACGCTGCTGGTGCCGGCGGCACGCAGTGCGGCGAGCAACACCGCAGACTTCACCTGGGCGCTGGCCACGGGCAACGTGTAGTCGATGGCGTGCAGCACGCAGCCACCCTTGATGCGTACCGGCGGCCGGCCGGCCAGCGTTTCAAGCTGTGCCCCCATCTGCCGCAGCGGACTCGCCACCCGCTCCATCGGACGCTTCATCAGCGAGCTGTCGCCGATCAGCGTGGAGTCGAAACGTTGCGCGGCCAGCAGACCCATGAACAGGCGCATCGCGGTGCCGGCGTTGCCCATGTCGAGCGGCGCGGCGGGTGGCTGCAGGCCCTGCATGCCGACGCCGTGCACGACGACGGAGGTCGGAGTCGGACGTTCGATCTGCACGCCCATGGCCCGCAGCGCGCCCATGGTCGAGAGGCAGTCTTCGCTGGCGAGGAAGCCCGTGACCTGCGTGGTGCCGGTGGCGAGCCCGCCGAGCATCAACGAGCGGTGCGAGATGGACTTGTCGCCTGGCACGCTGAGCTCCCCGCCCACGGTCGAGACGGGTCGGGCGAGGTATCGCGCCGGCGGAACCGGCTCGCTCACGGTTGGATCCTTCACAGCTGCAGCGACCGCGCCAGCGTTTGCAGCAACCGGTCGTTGTCGGCCGGCTTGCCAATGGAGATGCGCAGGTAATCGGGCAGGCCATAGCCGCCCACGGGACGCACGATCAGGCCCCCATGCAGCAACCGTTCGTAGATGCGCGGCGCGGCGGCGCCGAAGTGCGTCAGCACGAAATTGGCGGCGGTGGGAATGGTGCGCAGCTTCAGATCGGCCAGGCCCTGCTGCAGGCGTCGCACTTCGTGCACGCTCTGCTGCATCACCTGGTCGAGGTAGGTCGCGTCCAGGAACGCGGCGCTGGCCGCCACCTGGGCAAGAGAATTCACATTGAATGCCGGTCGCAAGCGATTGAGTGCGCTGGCAACTTCAGGATGGGAAATGGCGTACCCGATGCGCAGTCCGGCCAGCGCGTAGGCTTTCGAGAAGGTGCGGAGCAGCACGAGGTTGGGACGCTCCTTGACCCAATCCGCCGCGTCCTGTGCTCCCATGAGGCGCCCGTACTCGAGATAGGCCTCATCCAGCACCACCAGCGCCGTGTCGGGCAGTCCGTCGATGAACGCCAGCAGTTCCTCGGGACCCACCCAGGTGCCGGTGGGATTGTTCGGATTGGCGATGAATACCAGCCGCGTGTCGGCGTCGACCGCCGCGCACATCGCCGCGAGGTCATGGCCCAGTGGCATGGCAGAGTCCAGCGGCAACGCAGGGATCTCGCGTGCCTGCGCGCCGGTCGCGAGCGTGACCAGCGGGTAGTACGCGAAGCCGTACTGGCTGTAGACGGCGTTGCTCGCGGGCGTGAGGAACGCTTCGGCCAGCAGCACCAGCAGGTCATTGGAGCCGTTGCCGATGGTCAGGCAGTCGGTGTCCACGCCCAGGCGCGTGCCAAGCACCTGCTTGAGATCATGGCAACTGCCATCCGGGTACAGCCACACGTCGGGGATGGCCGCCGTCAGCGCCCTGATCGCCGCGGGACTCGGCCCCCACGCATTCTCGTTGGACGCGAGCTTGATGATGTTGTCGATGCCCAGCTCGCGCTCCAGCTCCGCGATGGGCTTGCCGGGCTGGTACGGAGCCAGCTTACGCAGCGCGGGAACGCCCAGGGCTCCGGGATGCGCGGCCATGGGCTAGAGCACGGCCTGCGGGTAGGAACCCAGCACCCGGAACAGCGATGCGCGGCGCTTGAGCGCGGCCAGAGCCTTGGCGACCTTGGGATCGCGCGCGTGGCCTTCGATGTCGACGAAGAACACGTAGTCCCACTTCCTGCGGCGCGAGGGCCGCGATTCGATGCGCGTCATGCTGATGCCGTAGCGCGCCAGCGGCTGCAGCAGTTCGTGCAGCGCGCCCGGCGAATCGGTGTGGCCGGCCGACATCAGCAGCGTGGTGCGGTCCTTGCCGCTGGGTTCGAGCAACTTGCGTCCGATCACGAGGAAGCGCGTCGAGTTGTCGCCGATGTCTTCGATCTCCGTCGCCAGCAACTTGAGCCCGTACACTTCGGCGGCCACCTCGCCCGCGATGGCGGCGGTGCCGGCTTCGTCGCGCGCGCGCCGCGCGCCCTCGGCATTGCTGGATACCGCGACGCGCTCCACGCCCGGCAGATGTTCCGTGAGCCACCCGCGGCACTGCCCCAGCGCCTGCGCATGCGCGCACACGCGCTTGATGCGCCTGAGATCGTCCATGCGTCCCATCAGGCAGTGGTGGATGCGCAGTTCTTCCTCGCCGCAGATCAGCAGCGGGCTGCTGATCAGGCGGTCGAGCGTGTTGGTGACCGTGCCTTCGCTGGAGTTCTCGATCGCGACCACGCCGAAATCCGCTCCGCCCGATTCCACCTCGTGGAACACGTCGTCGCTGGAAGTCAGGGCAAGCGCGCGGACCGAGTGGCCGAAGTGCCGGAACACCGCGGCCTGCGTGTAGGTGCCCTCGGGCCCCAGGAACGCCACCTTGAGGGGTTCCTGCTGCGCCAGGCACGCCGACATGATCTCGCGGAACAGCCGCGCGATCTCCTCGTTGCGCAGCGGGCCCTTGTTGCGGGCCAGCGCGGTCCGCAGCACCTCGGCTTCGCGTTCGGGACGGTAGAAATCCACCGTGTGGCCAGCGGCGTGCTTGGAGATGCCGACCTGCTGCGCCAGGCGCGCGCGCTCGCTCAGCAGCTGGTGCAGGCTGGCGTCGATGCGGTCGATTTCAGCGCGGATGGCGTTGAGATCGACGGCCGCCGGTTTCGTCCCCGCCTTGTTCCCGGACCTGGCTGCCATCGCGCGGCGGCCCTTCAGGACGCCAGCGGCGGAACCAGGCGCGCCGACAGCACGCCCTCGATCTGCCCGATGCGGTTGATGAGCGATTCCTCCACCGTGCCGTCGGTATCGAGCAGCGTGTAGGCGTATTCGCCGCGCGACTTGTTGAGCAGGTCGGCGATGTTGAGGCCCACGCCCGCCAGGCAGCTGGTGATCTGCCCCACCATGTTGGGCACGTTGCTGTTGGCGATGGCGATGCGGCTGGTGCCCGCCACGCGCGGCAGCACGGAGTCCGGGAAATTCACCGAGTTGCGGATGTTGCCGTTCTCGAGGTAATCGCGCAGCGTGTCGGCCGCCATCACGGCGCAGTTTTCCTCCGCTTCCGCGGTCGACGCGCCGAGGTGCGGCAGGCACACGGCGCGCGGATGGCTCTTCAGCGCCACGGTCGGGAAATCGCAGATGTACGACTGCAGCTGGCCCGAATCCAACGCCGCGATCACATCGGCCTGGTTGACGATCGGCGCACGCGCGAAGTTCAGCACCGCGCTGCCCCGCTTCATGAGCTTGAGCCGCGCCGCATTCACCAGCCCGCGCGTCTGGTCCATGAGCGGCACGTGCACCGTGATGATGTCGGAACGCGCGAACAGGTCCTCGAGCGACAGCGCCTGCCCGACCCGCGACGACAACTGCCAGGCGCGCTGCACGGTGATCTGCGGATCGTAGCCCAGCACGTTCATGCCGAGCCGCAGGCTGCTGTTGGCCACTTCCACGCCGATGGCGCCGAGCCCGATCACGCCCAGCGTGCGGCTGGGGAGTTCGAAACCGGCGTAGTCCTTCTTGCCCTGCTCGATGGCCAGTTCCAGCGCGTGGTCATCGCCCTGCAGGCCACGCGCGAAGTTCCATGCCTGGCAGATGTTGCGCGCGGCGAGGAACAGCCCGGCGATGACCAGCTCCTTGACCGCATTGGCGTTGGCGCCCGGTGCGTTGAACACCGGGACGCCGCGATTGCTCAGCGCCGCCACCGGGATGTTGTTGGTGCCGGCTCCGGCGCGGGCCACGGCCAGCACCGACTCGGGGATGTCCATCTTGTGCATGTCCGCCGAGCGCACCAATACGCCCTGCGGCTGCTGGACCGCGCTGCCGACCTGATAGCGATCGGTGGGCAGGCGCTCGAGGCCCTTGCTGCTGATGTTGTTCAGCGTCAGTACGCGGTAGGCCATCAGCCGTTCTTCCTGGCGAATTCGCTCATGAAACCGGTCAACGCGCGCACGCCTTCGATGGGCATGGCGTTGTAGAGGCTGGCGCGCATGCCGCCCACCGAGCGATGGCCTTCGAGGTTCACGAGGTGGGCCTGCTTCGCTTCGGCGATGAAGGTCTTGTCCAGCTCGGGCCTGGCGAGCACGAAGGGCACGTTCATCCACGAGCGGCTGCCCGGGTCGACCGGGTTGCGGTAGAAGCCGCCGGACTGGTCGATCGCGCTGTACAGCAGCTCGGCCTTGGCGCGATTGCGCTCGGCCATCACCTCGAGGCCACCCTGCCTGCGCAGCCACTTGAACACCAGGCCCGCGAAATACCAGCCGAAGGTCGGCGGCGTGTTGAGCATCGATCCTTCATCGGCCATCGCCTTGAAGTCCCACACCGTGGGCGTGCCCGCGCGCGCCTTGCCGAGCAGGTCCTCGCGCACGATGACCACACAGATGCCGGCGGGACCGATGTTCTTCTGCGCCCCGGCGTAGATCAGCCCGAAGCGGCTCACGTCCAGCGGCCGCGACAGGATGGTCGAGGAGAAATCGCCCACCAGCGTGGACCCGCTCTGCGGGATATAGGGAAATTCGACGCCGCCGATGGTTTCGTTCGGCGTGTAGTGCAGGTAGGCCGCGCCGGGCGTGAGCCTGAGCTCGGCCTGGCTGGGCGTGGTGTTGTAGCCGGAGGCGGCGGCATCGGCCGCGACGTTGACCTTGGCGTAGCGCTTGGCCTCGCCGATGGCCTTCTTCGACCATGCGCCGGTGTTGAGGTAGTCGACCGTGCTCTCGCTGGTGGCGAGGTTCATCGGGATGGCCGAGAACATCCCGGTGGCGCCCCCCTGCAGGAACAGCACTTTGTAGTTGGCGGGTATCCCGAGCAAGGCGCGCAGGTCGGCCTCGGCTTCGGCCGCACAGGCCACGAACGCCTTGCCGCGATGGCTGACTTCCATGACCGACATGCCGCCGCCCTGCCAGTCGAGCATTTCATCCCTGGCCTGCTCGAGCACTTCGAGTGGCAGCACGGCGGGACCGGCGGAGAAATTGAATGCACGCACTGTTGGCAGTTCCTCGTTCAGCAAAGGGGTTTCACGGCAGGGCGATCAGGCCGGACTGGCGGCGTCGCCCGCGTCCGGCGCCTCGCCATCGGCCTCGTCGATGGTCTCGATGCGCTCGACGCCGGTGAGGCGTTCGCCTTCGCCCATGCGGATCAGCCGCACGCCCTGCGTGTTGCGGCCGACCACGGAGATTTCGTTCACGGCGGTGCGCACCAGCGTGCCCGCCGAGCTGATCAGCATGAGCTCGTGGCCGCCGGACACCTGCAGCGCGGCGACCATGTCGCCGTTGCGCTCGCTGGTCTGCAGCGCGATCACGCCCTGGGCGCCACGGCCGTGCG
The DNA here is from genome assembly GCA_035499515.1 of Steroidobacteraceae bacterium. Lineage (GTDB taxonomy): Bacteria > Pseudomonadota > Gammaproteobacteria > Steroidobacterales > Steroidobacteraceae > FEN-1191. The sequence continues at coordinate 26,288 of DATJYR010000038.1, forward strand.
AAGGAAAGTCGTCCAGCGGCGTGAGTTTGCCATAGCCGCTCTCGGAGGCGGTGAGGATGTGACCCTCGCCGATCACGATCAGCGCGATCAGGCGCTGGCCGTCGCCGAGCCGGATGCCGCGCACGCCCGCCGCGTCGCGTCCCATGGCGCGCACTTCGTCTTCATGGAAGCGGATCGCCTTGCCGCCGCTGGAACACAGCATGATCTCGCGCTGGCCGTCGGTGAGCGCGACGCCCACCAGGTGGTCGTCGTCGTGCAGATCGACCGCGATGATGCCCGAGGCACGCGGGCGCGAGAACGCGGCCAGCGGCGTCTTCTTGACCGTGCCGAGGCTGGTGGCCATGAACACATGGTGCTGCTCGTCGAACTGCTTGATGGGCAGCAGCGCGTTGATCTTCTCGCCCTCCTCCAGCGGCAGCAGGTTCACGATCGGTTTGCCGCGCGCGCCGCGCGCCGCCATCGGCAGTTCGAACACGCGCAGCCAGTACACCTTGCCGCGGTTCGAGAAACACAGCAGCGTGTCGTGCGTGTGGGCGACGAACAGCTTCTCGATGAAGTCCTCGTCCTTCACCTGCGTGGCCGACTTGCCGCGGCCGCCGCGGCGCTGGGCCTGGTAGTCGGAGACCGGCTGGCTCTTGGCGTAGCCGGCATGCGAGAGCGTCACCACCACGTCCTGCGGTTCGATCAGGTCTTCGGTGGACAGATCGAGGTGGTCGCGGTTGATCTCGGTGCGCCGCGCGTCACCGAACATCTGCTGCACTTCCACCAGCTCTTCGCGCACCACGGCGGTGAGCCGGTCGGGATTGGTGAGGATCTCGGTGAGGTCGGCGATGCGCTCGAGCAGCTCGCGGTATTCGCCGACGATCTTGTCCTGCTCCAGGCCGGTGAGCCGGTGCAGCCGCATGTCGAGGATGGCCTGGGCCTGCGCCTCGCTCAGGCGGTAGCCGCTGCCGGTGAGGCCGAGCTCCGCGGCGAGTCCGTCGGGCCGGGTCGCAGCGGCGCCGGCGCGCTCGAGCATGCCGCTCACGGCACCGGGCAGCCAGCCGCGCGCCAGCAGTCCTTCCTTGGCCGCCGCGGGCGACGCCGCGGCGCGGATCAGCGCGATCACTTCGTCGATGTTGGCCAGCGCGACCGCAAGTCCCTCGAGGATGTGGGCACGTTCCCGCGCCTTGCGCAGCTCGTGGATCGTGCGGCGGACCACCACTTCGCGGCGATGGCGCAGGAACGCCTCGAGCATCTCCTTGAGGCCGAGCAGCTTGGGCTGCCCGTCCTGCAGCGCGACCATGTTGATGCCAAACACCGTTTCCATCGGCGTCTGCGCGTACAGGTTGTTGAGGACGATCTCGCCGACTTCGCCGCGCTTGATCTCGATGACCACGCGCATGCCGTCCTTGTCGGACTCGTCGCGCAGCTCGGAAATGCCGTCGATTTCCTTGTTGCGCACCAGATCCGCGATGCGCTCGAGCAGCCGCGCCTTGTTCACCTGGTACGGCAGCTCGGTGACGATGATGGCCTGCCGGCCGCTCTTGCCGTCGATGTCCTCGATGGTGGCGCGGGCGCGCAGCGACAGGCGGCCGCGCCCGGTCTTGTAGGCGGTGGCGATTTCCTGCGCGCCATTGATGATGCCGGCGGTGGGGAAATCCGGGCCGGGCACGTGCTGCATCAGCGCCGCGAGGCCGAGCGAGGGGTCGTCGATCAGCGCCAGACAGGCGTTGGTGATTTCCGTGAGGTTGTGCGGCGGGATGTTGGTGGCCATGCCCACCGCGATGCCCGACGCGCCATTGACCAGCAGGTTCGGGATGCGCGTTGGCAGCACCGAAGGCTCGGTTTCCGACTCGTCGTAGTTGGGGACGAAGTCGACGGTTTCCTTGTCGATGTCGGACAGCAGCTCGTGCGCGAAGCGCGACATGCGCACTTCGGTGTAACGCATGGCGGCCGGCGCGTCGCCGTCCACCGAACCGAAGTTGCCCTGGCCATCGACGATCAGGTAGCGCATCGAGAACGGCTGCGCCATGCGTACGATGGTGTCGTACACCGCGGTGTCGCCGTGCGGGTGGTATTTACCGATCACGTCGCCGACCACGCGCGCGGATTTCTTGTAGGCCTTGTTGTAGTCGTTGCCCAGCTCGCGCATGGCGTGCAGCACGCGGCGATGCACCGGTTTCAGGCCATCGCGCACGTCGGGCAGCGCACGACCTACGATCACGCTCATGGCGTAATCGAGGTAGGACTGGCGCATTTCCTCTTCGAGGCTGACGGAGACGATTTCGCGTGCGATGTCGGTCATTAGAAGCCCGGTTTACAAGCGCGGAATATTACCATAGCGGCTATACTTGCCGCCCCTTTTGAGGCGTCTTGGCATGCTTGAACTCGACGATGTCCGGGGCAACGCCGACCCCGCGGAAATCGGCAAATTCCACCAGCTCGCGCACGAGTTCTGGGACCCGCGGGGCTCGTTCCGTCCGTTGCATCTGCTGAACCCCGCGCGCTGTGGATACGTGGCGTCGCGCAGTCCCCTGGCCGGCGCGGCGCTGCTCGACGTGGGTTGCGGCGGCGGCCTGCTGGCCGAGGCCATGGCCGCGCGCGGCGCGCGGGTGACGGGTATCGACCTGGCGCCGGCGATGATCGAAGTGGCGCGCCTGCACGCGCTCGAGGGGTCGCTGGATATCGACTACCGATTGCAGTCGGCCGAAGCCCTGGCTGCGGAAGCGAAGGCTCCGGAGCAGGGCTTCGAGGTGATCACCTGCATGGAAATGCTCGAGCACGTGCCCGATCCCGCCGCCCTGATCGGTACGCTGGCGCGGCTGTTGCGGCCGGGTGGCCAGCTGTTCGTGTCCACGCTCAACCGCAACCTGCGTTCGTTCCTGATGGCCGTCGTCGGCGCCGAATACGTGCTGCGCCTGCTGCCGCGGGGCACGCACGAATACGGCAAGTTCCTGCGTCCCGCGGAACTCGCGGCCGCCGCGCGTCGCGCCGGCCTGGGCCTGCGCGATGTGAGCGGCCTGCATTTCAACCCGCTCAACGAGTCGTGCACGCTCGACGGCGACCCGGGCGTGAACTACCTGGCGCACTTCCAGCTCGAGCCGCGGCATTGAGCGCCCCATCCGGCAAAGCCCGCGCCGTGCTGCTCGACCTGGACGGTACGCTGCTCGACACCGCACCCGACATGGCGACGGCGCTCAACCGCCTGCTGGCGGAACAGGACCAGCCGCCGCTGCCGTTCGCCGCCATCCGGCCGCAGGTTTCGCACGGTTCCAACGCCGTGGTGCGCGCCGGATTTCCCGCGGCGGACTCCGAGCACTTCGAGCGGCTGCGGGCCCGCTTCCTCGAGCTCTACAGCGCGTGCCTCGCCGAACAGACCCGTCCGTTCCCCGGTTTCGACGCGGTGCTCGACGAGCTGGACGCCCGCGGCATTCCATGGGGCATCGTGACCAACAAACCCGCCTTCCTCACCTTGCCGCTGCTGGCCGCCCTGCAGATGCAGCAGCGCGTCGGCTGCGTGCTGAGCGGCGACAGCCTGCCGGAGCGCAAACCCCATCCGCGACCGTTGCTGGTGGCCGCCCAGCAGCTCGGCATCCCGCCGGCGCAGTGCCTGTATCTCGGCGACGCGGAGCGCGACATCACCGCGGCCCGCGCCGCGGGCATGATCGCGCTGGGCGCGGGTTTCGGCTATCTCGGCACCGAGGATCAGCCGCAGACCTGGGGCGCCGCGGCGTGGCTGGATTCACCGGCGGAACTGCTCGACTGGGTCGGGATGCGGGCCGACCGTGAGTGAAGCGACCCTGCTGGGCGTTCTGGTCGGCCTGTTGTCCGGTTTGCTGATCGGCGCGTTCCTCGGCTGGCGCCTGCAGCGGCGCACCCAGCTCGAGCGGCAGGGAGAACAGGAGCGCGCCGACGCGGCGCTGCGCGAGAGTTTCAGCGCAGCGGCGCAGAGCGCGCTGCGCGCCAGCACCGAGCAGTTCCTGCAGCTCGCGCGCGAGAGTTTCGGCCGCGAACAGGCCGGCGCGCAGCACACGCTGCGCCAGCTGGTGGACCCGATCCGCGCCGCGCTGGAAAAAACCGAAAAGCAGGTGGGACTCATGGAGCGCGAGCGGCGCGACGCCTTCACCAGTCTGCGCACCCAGCTCGAACTGCTGGCGAGCGACCATGTCTCGCTGCAGAAGGAGACGCGCAACCTCGTGAACGCGTTGCGCCGGCCCGAAGTGCGCGGCCGCTGGGGCGAGCTCACGCTCAGGCGCGTGGTGGAACTCGCCGGCCTGTCCGAGCACTGCGATTTCAGCGAGCAGCCCAGTGTCGACACCGGCCAGGGCGTGCAGCGACCCGACCTCATCGTGCACATGCCCGACGCGCGCGAGCTGGTGGTGGATGCGAAAACCCCGCTCGACGCGTATCTCGAAGCCGTCGATGCGGACAGCGACGAGCGCAAACGGCTGGCCCTGCAGCGCCACGCGCAGCAGCTGGAAGCCCGGGTGCGCGAGCTCGGTTCGAAGGCGTACTGGAACCAGTTCGAACGCAGCCCGGATTTCGCGGTGCTGTTCCTGCCGGGCGACCAGTTCCTGAGCGCCGCGCTCGCGGAACGTCCCGAGCTGCTGGACACGGCGTTGCGCATGAGCGTCATCATTGCCACGCCCTCGACGCTGATCGCCCTGCTCAAGGCCGTGGCCTTCGGCTGGCGCCAGACGCAGGTGGCGGAGAACGCCGCGTTGATCCGCGACCTCGGCCAGCAGCTGCACCAGCGCATCGCGAGCTTCGTGAACCATCTTGCCAGGCTGGGGCAGCGCCTCACGGGCGCCGTCGAAAGCTACAACGCCGCGGTGGGATCGCTCGAGCGCCAGGTGCTGCCGGGCGCGCGCAAGTTCACCGAACTGGGTGCGGCCACCGGCGAGACGTTGCCGACGCTGGAGCCCGTCGACCTGCTGACCCGCCGGCCCGCCGGCAACACCGAAGAGTCTTCCGCCAGTGAGTGAACCGACGCCCTCCGTGCCCGATTTCAGCGGTTACACGCTGCCCCCGGACGCTCTGCTCGGCCGCGTGATCGCGCTCACCGGGGCCAGCGATGGCCTGGGCCGCGCGCTGGCGGTGGCCGCTGCCCGTGCGGGCGCCGAAGTGATCCTGATGGGCCGTGCGGTGAAGCGCCTGGAAGTGGTGGAGCGCGAGATCCAGGCGCTGGGCCGCCACCCCGCGACCCTCGCGCCGCTGGACCTGGAAAAAGCGCTGGCCGGGGACTACGACCAGATCGCCAACGCGATCGAACAGCGTTACGGCCGGCTGGATGGCCTGGTGCACGCCGCCGCCCTGCCCGGCGCGCTGGCACCCATCGAACACTATGACGTCCCCACCTGGTGCCGCCTGCTGCACGTCAATCTCACCGCACCGTTCGCGTTGACGCAGGTGCTGCTGCGCGCGCTGCGCGCCGCGCCGGATGGGTCGGTGGTGTTCGCCAGCTGCGCGCAGGCGGTGCGGCCCGAGCCCTGGTGGGGCGCCTACGCCGTTTCCAAAGCCGGCCTGGATGCGCTGGCGCTGACACTGGCCGAGGAACTGGAAGGGCAGCCTGCGCTGCGTGTCAATCTGGTGGATCCGGGACCGATGCGCACCCGGTTGCGGCGTGCCGCCTATCCGTCGGCCGATCTTTCGCCCCTGCCGCCGCCGGAGGCCGTGGTGGCGCCGTTCCTGTGGCTGCTGTCGGGCGCCAGCCGCGGCTGCAACGGCCGCCGTCTCACGCCGCGTCTGGATGCACCGGATTCGTCGCGCTGAGCAGGCCGTCGAGCTCCTCCGGCGTGAGTTCGCGCCAGTGCCCACGCGGCATGTCCCGCTCCAGCTGCAGCGTCCCCAGGCGCACCCGCAGGATGCGGCTCAGCGTGGCCGCCTGCCGCTCCAGCAACTGGCGGATCTGCTTGCCGCTGGCGCCCAGCGCCACCAGCCGGTACCAGCGATTGGCGCCTTCGCCGCCCGACGCCTCCAGCAGCTTGACCTGCAAGGTCTCGCCGCTGTCGAGCTGCCCGCGCAGCGCGGCTTCGATCTGCCCGGGCAGCAGTTCACCGCGCACCCGGATGCTGTACTCCGCCTCCAGCCCGTGCACCGCGCGCTGCAACTGCGTGATCGCCCGGCCGTCCGCGCTCAGCAGTTCGAGTCCGCCGTCCATCGCCGGCATCGGGCTGACGCTCATGAAGCGCTTGCCGGCGCTGCGCGGCAGGCGTTCCGCGACGCTGGTGCGCAGTTCGATGCCCGACGCCGTGGCGCCCGACACCGGCAGCAGCGGCTCGCCCGGCGAGCGGTGCACCAGGAACACCGGCGCCTCCTCGCTGCTCCGCTGCCGGATCAGCCGGCCATCGAGCCGCAGCTGATCGGTGGGCTGCACGCGCACGCCGAGCACGGCGGGTACGCCATTCACCGACAGGCGACCATCACGGATCCACGCTTCGGCCTCGCGGCGCGAGGCCAGGCCGAGCTGCGACAGCAGTTTCTGCAGGCGCTCGCCGTCGCCCGCGGGCGCGTTGCGCCTGCCGCCCGCCTTCGGCGCGGACCTAGGCTTCACCGTGGCTCAGGGATTCGTCCGCCGTTTCCAGGTTGGCGGCCGCCTCGTTCGCGGCCTCCTGGCTGGTGGCCTCCTGGGCGATGGCCTCCTGGCCCAGGTCTTCCACCGGCAAATCCAGCTGCGGATTCGATTCGCCGAGGCTCAGCAGTTCGGCCAGCGGCGGCAGCTCATCGAGGCTGCGCAAACCGAAGTAGTCGAGGAACTCACGCGTGCTGCCCAGCAGCTCGGGACGGCCGGGCAGATCGCGGTGACCGACCACGCGGATCCAGCCGCGCTCCATCAGCGTCTTGAGGATGTTGGGATTCACCGCCACGCCGCGCACGGCTTCGATTTCGGCGCGCGTGATGGGCTGCCGGTACGCGATCAACGCCAGCGTCTCGAGCAGCGCTCGCGAATAGCGCTGCGGACGCTCCGGCCAGAGACGCGCGACTTCGCTGGCGAACTCCCGCCGGATCTGCACGCGGAAACCGCTGGCGGTCTCCTTCAGTTCCAGCGCGCGACCCGCGTAGTCGGCATCGAGCTGGTGGAGCGCGGCGCGCACGGCGTGGGCATCTGGTCTCGAAGATTCATCAAATAACGCTGACAACTCACTGATTGTAAGCGATTTTCCTGCGGCCAGCAGGGCCGCTTCGAGCACGTTGCGCAGATACGGTTCGCTCATGGTTCCAATACTTCTCTAGTCCATCAACTCCGGCGGCCGGGGTTCGGCGCCGCGGACATGCAGCGGAGCATAGGCCTCCGTCTGGATGATATCGATCAGGCCTTCGCGCACCAGTTCCAGCACCGCCACGAAGGTCACCGCCACGCCGAGCCGGCCCTCCTCGGGCTGGAACAGGGCGGCGAACTCGACGAACGCGCCCGGCTGCAATGTCGCCAGCACCTGGCTCATGCGTTCGCGCACCGACAGCACTTCGCGGCGGATGTGATGGTGCGCGAACATCTGGGCGCGCACCGCGACTTCCTTGAACGCCACCAGCATTTCCTGCAGCGTGATCTGCGGCAGCACGCGCGCCACGGGGCGATCGCGCAACTCGGCGCTGGCGGTCCATACATCGCGCTCCAGCCGCGGCACCTGGTCCAGATCCAGCGCGGCCTTCTTGAAACGCTCGTATTCCTGCAGCCGCCGCACCAGCTCCGCCCGCGGATCCTCTTCGCCTGCGGCGGCATCGGCCGGACGCGGCAGCAGCATGCGCGATTTGATCTCGGCGAGGGTCGCGGCCATCACCAGGTACTCGCCGGCCAGCTCGAGCTGCAGCTCGGTCATGACTTCGATGTACTGCGTGTACTGGCGCGTGATCTCCGCGATCGGGATGTCCAGCACGTTGAGGTTCTGCCGGCGGATCAGGTAGAGCAGCAGATCCAGTGGTCCCTCGAAGGCCTCGAGGAAGATCTCGAGCGCCTGCGGCGGAATGTACAGGTCGCGCGGCAGCTGCGTGACCGGTTCGCCATGCACGATGGCGAACGGCATTTCCGTCTGCGCCGGAACCTCGCCCTGCAACGGCGCTTCGGCCGGCACCGGTCCGGGGTTCGATACCACCAGTTTCAGATCGGGTTTCATTCGGGTCGCAGGTTCATGCAGCGGCGCACGTCGTCGAGCGTCTGGCGCGCGACTTCGCGCGCCTTCTCGCTGCCCTCGGCGACGAGGTTGTTGATCAGTTCGGGATTCTCCTGGTACTCCACCGCGCGCGCCCGGATGCCCGTGATCTCCTCCACCACTTTTTCGATCAGCGGCTTCTTGCACTCCAGGCAGCCGATGCCGGCACTGCGGCAACCCGCCGCCGCCCAGGCCTGGGTCTCGGGCGGGGAATACACCTTGTGCAGGTCGAACACCGGGCACTTGTCCGGATCGCCCGGATCGGTGCGGCGCACGCGGGCCGGGTCGGTCTGCATCGCCTTGAGCTTGCGCGCCACCGAGTCCGGATCCTCGCGCAGGCCGATGGTGTTGCCATACGACTTCGACATCTTGCGTCCATCCAGCCCGGGCAGCTTCGGCGTGGGTGTCAGCAGCGCCTGCGGTTCCGGCAGGATGCTCACATGGCTGCCCTCCAGGTAACCCAACAGCCGCTCGCGGTCCGCGACCGTCACGCGCGTATTGGTCTCCACCAGCGCGCGCGCCTGCAACAGCGCTTCCTGCTCGCCCTTCTCCTGGAACTTGCGCCGCAACTGGCGATACAGCGTGGTGTTCTTGCCACCCAGTTCCTTGATGGCGCGCTCCGCCTTGGTGTCGAAGTCCGGTTCGCGGCCATACAGGTGGTTGAAACGCCGCGCCACCTCGCGCGTGATCTCCACGTGCGCCACCTGGTCCTCGCCCACCGGCACGAAGCCGGGGCGGTAGAGCAGGATGTCGGCGCTCTGCAGCAGCGGATAGCCCAGGAACCCGTAGGTGGCGAGGTCGTGGTCCTTGAGCTGCTCCTGCTGGTCCTTGTAGGTGGGCACGCGCTCCAGCCAGCCCAGCGGCGTGATCATCGACAGCAGCAGGTGCAGCTCGGCGTGCTCCGGGACGTGCGACTGGACGAACAGGGTCGCGACGCCCGGATTGAGGCCAGCCGCCAGCCAGTCGATCAGCATCTCGCGGATGAATTCCTGGAGGTGGGCGGTGTTTTCGTAGCCGGTGGTCAGCGCGTGCCAATCGGCGATGAAGAAATAGCACTCGTACTGGTACTGGAGGTCAATCCAGTTGCGCAGTGCACCATGAAAATTTCCCAGATGGAGCTGACCGGTCGGCCGCATGCCGGACAGCACGCGTTTGGCTTGCAGAGCTGCGCTCATTCCTTCACCCGCAGCCGGCGGGCCCCTGACGTGAACAAGCGCGCGATTATACGGGCTCGGCCTGGTTCCCGTGGCGCAGACTTGCCGCCCCACGAGGGTGCACAGGCGCCCGCAGCGGCGCTCAGGAGACCACCAGGCCGGGCAGCTGGCCTTTACCCTGGCGCACCACCACGGCGGGCTGGGTGTGCAGGTCGACCACGGTGGTGGGCCACGCACCACAATGGCCGGCGTCCAGCACCAGGTCGATCTGGTGCTCCAGCCGCTGGCGGATTTCGCGGCCGTCGGTGAGCGGCAACGCCTCGCCCGGCAGCAGCGCGGTGGAACTCAGCAGCGGTTCCTGCAATTCGGCGAGCAGCGCCAGCGGCACCGGATGTGCGGGGATGCGGATCCCGACGGTGCGGCGTTTGGCGTGCTGCAGGCGTTTGGGCGTTTCGCGGCTGGCAGGCAGAAGGAAAGTGAACGGCCCCGGAACGGAGGCTTTCATGAACCGGAACTGCCAGGTCTCGATGTGCGCGAAACGCCCGGCTTCGGCGAGGTCCTTGCAGACCAGCGTGTAGTGGTGGTTGCGGTCGGCCTGGCGGATGCGGCCGATGCGCTCCAGCGCTTCCTTGTCGCCCGTGTGGCACCCCAGCGCGTAGCAGGAGTCGGTGGGATAGGCGATCACGCCGCCTTTCCTGATGATCTCCACGGCGCGGTGAATCAGCCTCGGTTGCGGGTTGTCGGGATGGATCTCGAAATACTGGCTCAACCGTGCTCGCCCCTCAAATCGTCCGCCGGTAATTCGCTATCATAGCGTGCATGCAGGCAGTACTGGATTTCGCGCCGTTGCTGGCGTTCGGCGTCGCCTACCATTTCGGCGGCATCTACGTCGCCACGGGGACGCTCATGGCCGCCATGGCGGCGCTGCTGGGCGTCGACTGGCTGCGCCTGAAGCGCATCCCGCCCATGCACGCGCTCAGCGCGCTGCTGGTGTTCCTCTTCGGCGGCATCACGCTGTGGCTGCGCAGCCCGATTTTCCTCAAGTGGAAGCCCACCATCCTGCTGTGGCTGCTGGCGCTGGGCTTCGTCCTGAGCACCGGTTTCGGCGCCCGGCCGCTGCTGCAGCGGATGCTCGAACCCACGCTGCCCGACGCCCGCACGCTGAGCGTGCGCACCTGGGTGCGCGCCAGCTGGGGCTGGGGCGTTTTCTATGCCCTGCTCGGCGCGCTGAACCTGTTGGTCGCCTACCACGCGCCGGAGGCCGTCTGGGTGAACTTCAAGATCTACGGTCTGACCGCCGCGACCATGCTGTTCGCCGTGGTCAGTTCCGTCTGGTTGCTGCGACAGCCTGCGCCCGGGCCCGCGGAACCCTAGTCCGCTGTCCGCTGTCTGATTTGCCAGTTAAACTGCGCCCCCTTGAGTCACAACCTTAAGTCACAACCGAGAATACGCATGAAGTCACTACGTCTACTGCCCGTGGTCGCGCTGGTCCTGCTGGCCGCCTGCTCTCCCACCAGCAAGACCGCCGGCACCTCGACCCCCACGCCGGCCGATGCCGCCGGCGCCGCACCAGTCGCCACCATCAATGGCCGCAATATCAGCCGCGCGCTGTACGACTACTACGTCAAGAGCGTGACCAACAAGGCTGCCAGCGATCTCACCGCCGAGCAGCGCACGCAGCTGCTGGATGCGCTGGTGCGCAATGAACTGGCCGCGGACGAGGCCGTGAAGGAAGGCCTGGACCAGAAGGGCGACACCCCGGCGGCGCTGGAACTGGCGCGGCTGCAGGTCCTGCCGAACGCGCTGGGCGAGGCCTACTTCAAGGACAAGAAGGTCACCGATGACGAGCTGAAGGCCGAATACGACACGCAGGTCGCGGCGCTGCCCAAGACCCAGTACCACGTGCTGCACATCCTGGTGAAGACCCAGGATGAGGCGCAGAAGATCATCGACCAGCTCAAGAAGGGCGCGAAGTTCGAAGAGCTGGCCAAAAAGAATTCCCAGGACACCGGTTCGGCCGCCAAGGGCGGCGATCTGGACTGGGTGTCGCCGTCGGGCCTGGTGAAGCCGTTCGCGGACGCGTTGGTCGCGATGAAGAAGGGCGAAACCTCCACCACGCCGGTGCAGACGCAGTTCGGCTGGCACGTGATCCGCCTGGTGGACACGCGCGAGACCACGCCGCCGCCGTTCGACTCCGTGAAGTCGCAGGTCGAGAACCTGGTGCTGCAGAAGAAGTGGAAGGCGTACACCGACGAACTCGAGAAGAACGCCAAGGTCGAGAAGCTGCTGAAGGGCTGAGCCCGCAGCGGCAGCAGCTGAACGCCGGCGCGGTGGCAAGTCCACCGCGCCGGCTCCACCGCGCCGGCCGGATCCCGCTCAGGGGCGCGTCACGGCAATTCGCCCGCGAGCAGTTTTCCCAGGCCCTTTTCATCGAGCACCGGTACGCCGAGCTGCTCAGCCTTCCTGAGTTTCGATCCGGCCTCGGCGCCGGCGACGAGGTAGCGCGTTCGGGCCGATACGCTGCCCTGCACCTTCGCGCCCAGAGCGCGCAGGCGGTCGCTGGCCTCGTCGCGGCTCATCGACGCCAGGGTACCCGTCAGCACGATGGTCACGCCGTCCAGCGGCCCACCGGCCTGCGCGGCAGCGCCCTTGGTTCCCGCCGTCTCCGGCCACTCGAATCCCGCCGCGCGCAGCCGCTGCAGCTGGTCGCGATTCGCCGGCTGCGCGAACCACTGCTGCACCCGCCCGGCGATCACCGGTCCCACGTCGGGCACTTCCAGGATCTGCTCCAGCGTTGCATCCTGCAGGGCCTGCAGTGATCCGAAGTGCGCAGCCAGCGCCGCCGCGGTGGCTTCGCCGACATCGCGGATGCCAAGGCCGAACAACAGGCGCGGCAGGCTGGTGTGGCGGCTGTCGAGCAGCGCCTGCTGCAGGTTGGCGGCGGATTTGTCCGCCATCCGGTCCAGGTCGGCCCACTGCTGCCGCGTCAGGACGTACAGGTCGGCGGGGGTGTGCACCCAGCCGCGATCGACCAGCTGGTCCACCAGCTTCTCGCCCAGCCCGTCGATGTCGAGCGCGCGCCGGCCCGCGAAGTGCCGCAGGGCTTCCTTGCGCTGCGCCGCGCAGTTGAAACCGCCGCTGCAGCGCGCCGCGGATTCGTCGTCGCCCTGGATCACGGGCGAACCGCAGACCGGACAGTTCGCCGGCATCTTGACCGCTCGGGCGTGCTTCACCCGCAGCTCCGGCAACACGCGCACCACTTCGGGAATCACGTCGCCCGCGCGACGCACGATCACCGTATCGCCCACCCGCACGTCCTTGCGGTGCACTTCGTCCATGTTGTGCAGCGTCGCGTTGCTCACCACCACGCCCGCCACGCTCACCGGTTCGAGCCGCGCCACGGGCGTGAGCACGCCGGTGCGGCCGACCTGGAATTCAACCGCGCGGACCGTGGTCTGGGCCTCGTCGGCCGGGAATTTCCACGCGATGGCCCAGCGCGGCGAGCGCGCCAGGAACCCCAGCTGCTGCTGTTCCCTGCGGTCGTTGACCTTGTAGACGACACCATCGATCTGGAACGGCAGCTGCGCGCGCCGCGCGCCGAGCGCTGCGTGGTACGCGACGCACGCTTCGGCGCCGCGCAGCGTGCGGTTCTCGCCGGACACCGGCAATCCCCACGCGGCCAGCTGCTTCAGCAGCGCGCTGTGGGTCGGCGGTTCGGGAAAATCGGCGCTCCATGCGCCCGTGCCGTAGAAATAGGCGCTCAGCGGCCGCGATGCCGTGACCCTGGGATCCAGCTGCCTGAGGCTCCCGGCCGCCGCATTGCGCGGGTTGGCGAACTGCTTCTCGCCCTGCTGCGCTGCGCGCGCGTTCATGGCGGCAAACCCGGCCACCGGCATGAACACTTCGCCCCGCACTTCGAGTTCCGCCGGCGTCGCGCCCTCGAGCCGCAACGGCACGCAACGCAGCGTGCGGATGTTGGCCGTCACGTCCTCGCCGGTGGTGCCATCGCCGCGGGTGGCGGCGCTGAGCAGCGCCCCGCGCTGGTAGGTCAACGAGACGGCCAGTCCATCGAGCTTGGGCTCGGCCGAGAACTCCAGTGGTTCGCTGCGCGCCAACCGCTCCCGCGCGCGCTTCTCGAACGCCAGGAATTCCTCGGCGCTGAAAGCGTTGTCGAGCGACAGCATGGGCACACGGTGCACCACCGGCTGGAACTGGCGCGCGGCTTCGCCCGACACGCGTTGCGTGGGGGAATCGGGCACGAGCAATTCCGGATGGGCGCTCTCCAGCTCGCGCAACTCGCGCATGAGCGCGTCGTATTCCGCATCGCTGACCGTGGGGTCGTCGAGCTGGTAATAGCGGCGATCGTGCGCTTCGATCAGCGAACGCAGCCGGGCGACACGCGCGGCGGCGCGCGCCGCGCCCTGGCCCGCGCGGCGGCTCACGGCGTCGGCCTCGGTGCCTCCGACTGCAGCGCCTGGTCGATCAGTTCCTGGCGCATGCGCTGGATGGCGGCCGTGTCGAGCACTGCGCCCTTGTCGTCCTGCAGCCGCGCGCCGAGCCGGGCGCTCAGGTACTGGCCGACGTTGATCAGCCGATCGAAGGTGGCCAGCGGCGCCAGCGGCCCGGGCAGCACCGCGAACAGTGACAACCCCGAAAAGCGCATGAAATCCATGTTCTCCGGATCGAGCACGCCGGGGCGCGTGAGGCTCGCCACGCTCAGCACCGCGCGGCCGTCGACACCCGACAGATGGAAGATCGCGAACCGGCCATGCCGGAAACCGTTGGCTTCCAGACACTGTCGCACCGCCCGTCCGGGCATGCGCTCATCGCGCCCGCTCACCATGCGCAGCGAGAGGATGCGCCGCTCCGCCTCGGGCGGCCATTCGACGATGGGCTCGGCTTCCAGGTCGGCCGCAGGCAGCCAGTCGACCACGCTCACGCCCTGCTCGCCCTCCGCCGCCGGCGGGACTTCCTTCAGGGTGACCAGCGGCGGGGGGTCCAGTGCCGTGCGCATTTCCGGCAGCTCGACCGACTCGTCGGCCGCGGCACCGAATTGCGCACGCATGCTGGGCAGCGCGGCGCGCGGGTCCGCTGCCGGGTCGGGTGCGGGTGGTGGCGCTTCCAGCGGCTGCAACGGGGCCGGACGCCAGCGCAGGTCCTCACCTTCCGGCGTGGCCTGCTTCGGCTTGCGGCGCTCCAGCCACACCAGGATCGCGATGAACACGAGCCCGGCCAGCAGCAGTATCCAGCGTAGCCACAGCATGGTTCAGACCGCCGCGAGCCGGACGGCCTCGTCGATGTCCACCGACACCAGTCGCGAAACACCCGGCTCGTTCATGGTCACGCCCACCAGCTGCGAGGCCAGTTCCATGGTCGCCTTGTTGTGCGTGATGAAGATGAACTGCACGCGCGCCGCCATCTGCCGCACGATATCGCAGAACCGGCCGACATTGTGTTCATCGAGCGGCGCATCGACCTCGTCCAGCAGGCAGAACGGCGCGGGATTGAGGTCGAAGATCGAGAACACCAGCGCCACGGCCGTGAGCGCCTTCTCGCCGCCCGAAAGCTGCGAGATGGTGCTGTTGCGCTTGCCGGGCGGCCGCGCCATGACGGTGACGCCGGCCGCCAGCGGATCCTCGCCTTCCAGCTCCAGGTACGCATGCCCGCCGCCGAACAGGCGCGGGAATTTCTCCTGCAGTCCGGCGTTGACGCGGTTGAAGGTGTCTTCGAAGCGGGTGCGGGTCTCCTTTTCGATCTTGCGCATCGCCTCGGTGAGCGTGTTGAGCGCATCGTTCACGTCGGTGTTCTGGCTGTCGAGATA
>DATJYR010000039.1:0-9842 GCA_035499515.1 Steroidobacteraceae bacterium
CATCAGCGCGGGCCAGCTGTCGGCTTTCGTGTTCTACGCGGTGCTGGTCGCGGGCGCGTTCGGCGCCGTGTCCGAAGTCATCGGCGACCTGCAGCGCGCCGCCGGCGCCACCGAGCGCCTGATGGAAATCCTCAACACGCAGCCGCAGATCACGGCGCCGGCCGCGCCGCGGGCTGCGGCGCACGCCGCGGGCCGCGTGAGCTTCGACGCCGTGACCTTCCACTACCCGTCGCGGCAGGATCACGCCGCGCTCGACGATTTCACGCTGCAGATCGCGCCCGGCGAAGCCGTGGCGCTGGTGGGTCCTTCCGGGGCAGGCAAGTCCACCGTGTTCCAGCTGCTGTTGCGGTTTTTCGATCCCACCAGCGGTGCGATCCGGCTCGACGGCGTCGACATCCGCGATCTGGATCCGCTCGCCTTGCGCTCGCAGATCGCGGTGGTGTCGCAGGAACCGGCGATCTTCGCCGGCAGCATCGCCGACAACATCCGCTACGGCAAGCCCGGCGCCGATGCGGAGGCGGTGCGCGCCGCGGCCGTCGCGGCGGCGGCGGACGAATTCATCCGCCGCCTGCCAGAGGGCTACGACACGCTGCTGGGTGAGCGCGGCATCACGCTGTCCGGCGGCCAGCGCCAGCGCATCGCGATCGCACGCGCCATCCTGCGCGACGCCCCGGTGCTGCTGCTGGACGAGGCCACCAGCGCGCTCGACGCCGAGAACGAGCGGCTGGTGCAGCTCGGCCTGTCGAACCTCATGGCCGGCAGCGGCGGCCGAGGCCGCACCACGCTGGTCATCGCGCACCGCCTCGCCACCATCAAGCGGCTGCAGCGCATCGTGGTGATGGAGCACGGCCACATCGTGGCCGAGGGCCCGCACGCCGAGCTGGTCCGCAATGGCGGGCTGTATGCGCGGCTCGCGGAGCTGCAATTCAACGAGGCCGCCGCCCTGGCGGAATGAGCCATGCGCCCGCGCATCCTGCTCTGCACGCTGTGGCTGGCGGCCGCGAGTGCCGCTGGCACGACGGCGCTGGCCGCCGCGCCCGAAACGGGCAAAGGCGCGGCCTGCGCCGCGCTCGGCCGCGCGGCAGCGCCCGCGGCCACGCAAGCGGCCCTGCTGCCGAGTTTTCCCGAAGCGCCGCGCGGGCTGCTGCACGACAGCGCCTACGTCTACGACAACGCGGTGGCGGCGATCGCGCTGCTGGGTTGCGGCGAAATCACCAAGGCGCGCCACATCGGCGATGCCTTCCTGCACGCGCTGGAGCGCGATCGCTACTGGCATGACGGCCGGCTGCGCAACGCCTACGCCGCGGGCGCGACCGGCAGTGCGCCGATGCGCATGGCGGGTCTGTGGGACACGGCGCAGCAGCGCTGGGTGGAGGACGCCTACCAGGCCGGCAGCGACACGGGCAACCAGGCGTGGGCGATGCTGGCGCTGCTCAGGCTGCATGACGTCACGCGCGATGCGCGCTACCTGGCGGGCGCGCGGCGCCTCGCGCTGTGGCTGGAACAGCGCGCCGACACGCGCGGCGCCGGTGGCTATCGCGGCGGCATGCAGGGGTTCGAACCCAATCCGCTGCAGCTCGCCTGGAAGTCCACCGAACACAACCTCGACCTGTACGCCGCCTTCAGCGAGCTCGCGCACCAGAACGGCGACCGGCGCTGGCGCAACGACGCGGACCGCGCGCAGAAATTCGTGGCCACGATGTGGCAGGCCGGCTGCGGCTGCTACGCCGCCGGCACCGGCACCGACGGCAGCACGCCGAATCCCTTCCTCGCGCTCGACGTGCAGGTGTGGACGGTGCTCGCGCTGCCAGGCGAAGCGGGCAGGCGCACGCAGGTGCTGGACACGCTGGACCACCGGCTGCGCGCCTCCGAGGGTTACACCTACAGCGAAGCCGGCAGGGTGATGTGGACCGAAGGCACCGCGCAAGTCGAGCTGCTGCTGCGCGTGATGCAGCGCAAGTCAGGAGCCGACGCGCTGCACGCGTTGATCGAGAAGCAGCGCACGCGGGGCGGCGGACTGTATGCCACCGACGGCGGCGACCTCGATACCGGCCTGGCCGGCCGCAGGTACCTGCACCTCCCGCACCTGGGCGCCGCGGCATGGGCAGCCCTGGGTGAGCAGGGTTACAATCCCTTCCCGTGAAATACCTGCACACCATGGTGCGCGTCACTGACCTGGCCGCTTCGCTGCGCTTCTATTGCGATGCGCTGGGACTGGTGGAATTGCGCCGCATCGAGAACCAGAAAGGCCGGTTCACGCTGGTGTTCCTGGCCGCACCCGGCGACGAATCGGCGCAGGTGGAACTGACGTTCAACTGGGATCCGGAGAGCTACTCGGGCGGCCGCAATTTCGGTCACCTCGCCTACGCGGTGGACGACATCTACGCGACCTGCGCGAAACTGCAGTCGCAGGGCGTCACCATCCTGCGGCCGCCGCGCGACGGCCACATGGCGTTCGTGCGTTCGCCGGACCAGATCTCGATCGAACTGCTGCAGAAGGGTGCGGCGCTGGCGCCCGCTGAACCCTGGCAGTCCATGCCCAACACGGGCAGCTGGTAACGCTGCCGCAGGCAACGCCGGCAAGCGGGTACGCGGGCTTCGCGCCCCGTCACGCGCGCGGTCGCCCCCCGCCCAACAGCCGCGCGGGCAGCATCAGGATCGCGCGCAGCAGCCCGAACACGCCTTCCATCGCGATTCCCACCACGCGCAGCGGCAGCGAGATCAGCCAGATGATGGGCCACAGGATCAGCGCCACCAGCGCCAGCGGCCAGCACACCACGAACAGCAGCAGCCAGAGCAGCAGTGAGATCATGGCGATCCCGGGGTCGCGGACGTTGCGGGCGCCGTCGGCGCGGACTCTGTGGACGACGCCGCTGCTCCACGGTCACGCTTGCAGTAGGTCTCGTGCACCGTCCAGTCGGGGTGGCGCGACAACATGCGCGTGGTCACGTACGGCTGCTGCAGCAGGTCGGGATTGATCACGGTGAGTTCGAGTTCCATGCGATCCGGGTTGCTCATGCGGTAGCGCTCGATGATCTCGGTGTGGCCATTGCCGGGCACGCCTGGCGCGATCTGCACCTGCGGCAGGAAGCCCGTGGTGTCGATCACCAGCGTCTTGCCTTCCCAGTGTCCCAGCGAATCACCATAGTAAGTGAGTTCCGGGTCGCCGTGGTCCTTGCGGACCATGTCGATGCGCCGCACGACGAGGTAGTCGAGGTCCGTCATCAGGAAAACGGCGCCCTTGGTGAAAAAGAATCCGCCCCCGAGATCGTTGGGCAGACCGCGCGGTTCGCAGCTCCCCAGGCTGTCGAACCCGGTGTCCGGCGCGGCCTGCTGTGCCGCGGCTTCGACTCCGGCCTTGTACCTGGGCGGCGGTTGCACGCTGGCATCGGCGTCCCACACGCCGCCCATGAAGTCGGGCCACCTGGCGATGGCGCTCCAGTCGCTGCCTTCGCCTGCGGCACCCGCAGCAGCCGGTTCGGCGCCGAGCGCCTGCGCGGGCGCGGGCGCCACGGCCCCGACCGCACAAGCCAACACCAGTGCGCCCACGGCGAACCAGTGATGTCTGCGCATTGCGATCATGGCGGGGTCCCCGTGCCGTGCTGTTCTCGATCCCGAAAATACCACAGCCCATGGAGAATCATGCCGGCGTGGATGCTGGCCAGCTCAGCCGCCTGATGGCCTTACGCGCCGCATCCACCAGTACAGCGGCAACCCGGACACCGCGAGCCCCAACGCCAACCCCAGCGAAGACCAGCCGATACCGGCGAAGGAGAACAGCGAGTAACAGGTCGCGAGCCAGCCGAGCCAGCGCAACTGCGCCGGTTCCGCAAAACCTCCGCTCCGCGCCATGGCCACGAGTGCCAGCGCGCACAACAGATACAGGGGCAGGTTGGCGGCGGTCACCACCTGGGTCAGAAACGTGAATACGTTCACCAGCGAATGGCTGTAGCTCATCAGCACGATCAGGCTTGCCAGCACGCCCGACAGCAGCAGCGCGCGAGCCGGCGCGCCGCGCCGGTTCAGCTTCTGCAGGGCGGCCGGCATGACGCCGTGCGCGGCCATGCTGGCGGTGAGTTCACCGATCAGCAGCGTCCAGCCGTTCAGCGCGCCCATGACGCTGATGGTCACGAACAAGCCGATCCAGCGGCCGGTGCCGCTGCCCATGAAGCGGCTCAGCAGGTCGACGAACGGCGCACTGGACTGCGCCAGCTGCTGCTGCGGAATCAGCAGCAGCAACACCAGCGATACGAGGATGTAGATCGCGGCCGTGATCAGCGTGCCGAGCAGTGTGGCGCGCGGGATGGTGCGCTCCGGATCGCGCACGCGGCCGGCGGGAATGGTGGCGGATTCGATGCCGAGCATGGCGTAGAGCGCGAGCGTGGAAGCCGACAGCGAAGCGGACATCGACAGCGGCGTCGTGGGAAGCTGGCGTGAGTAGGCCGCGGGATCGTGCAGCAGCACCCAGGCTCCGAGCAGCATCACCATCGCCATCGGGACCAGCTTGAGCACGGTGCCAGCCACCTGCACGCGGCCGCCGGTGCGCGCGCCCATCAGGTTCACCACGACGAACAGCCAGATCAGGATCAGGGCGAGTCCCGCCGGCGGCAGGCGCTGCGCCAGCGGCAGCACCTGCACCAGGTAGCCGATCACGCCGATGGCGAGCGTGGCGTTGGTGATCCAGATCGAAAACCAGTAGGTCCACACGGCGAGAAAAGCCGGAATGGGGCCCAGCGTCTGCTGGATGTAGGAGAACGGACTGTCCGCCTGCGGGAAATCGCGCGCCAGGCGCGCGAACATGCGCGCGAGGAAGATGCAGCCCACGGTCGTGATCAGCCAGCCGACCAGCGCGTTGAAGCCGTAGGGCGCCAGCGAGGCAGGCAGCAGGAAAATGCCCATGCCGATGGTGTTGCCCACCACCAGCGCGGTGCACATCCAGAAGCCGAGTTCCTTAGGCGTAGGCGGCGCGGAGTCGCTCATGGAAATGCCAGACGCCGCTCTCGCGCCTGGGGCACAGCCGCCCGGCGTCGTAGAAACCCGAAGCCAGTCCCTTCTGCACCGCCTCGCAGATGTCGATGTCTTCCTGCTGGATCTCGTCGCTGAAGCGCCGATCCCCGGCGATGCGCGACTGCGCGGCGGCGTCCGGCGCGTAGAAGAACTCGAACTCGACGCGGCAGCGATCGGGCCCGAGCGGCAGGATGCGGTTGGTCTGCAGGCGCCCCGGCATGATGTTGAGCATCACGTTGGGATACACGAAATAATAGAACGCGTCGCCATCGCCATAGATGCCATCGTTGTTGCGCAGGGGCGAATGCTGCAGCGAATGCCATTCGGACAGTTCGGTGTCGTATACGCGATAGTCGAGCACCTTGCTCAGGCCCGGATGCACCATGGGCAGGTGGTAGCCTTCGAGGAAGTTGTCGATGTATACCTTCCAGTTGCAGGCGATGTCGTACACGTCGCGGCGCGTGTGGCGCAGCGCGCCGAGGTCGGTCGGCGCGATCCGCTCGCTGATGCCGCCGTACACGGCATCGAACGGCGGCACCTCCTCGTGCAGCGCCACGAACACCAGCCCCTGCCACTCGCGCACCTGCAGTGCCGGCAGGCGGATGTCCGCCACGCTGAAATCGAGCGCGTCCTGCATTTCAGGCGCGGCGATGAGCTGGCCCTGCTGGTTGTACAGCCAGCCGTGGTACCTGCAGCGCACGGCGCCCATGCCCTTGCCGTTGCACAGCGCGAGCGGTCCGGCGCGATGCCGGCACACGTTCGGAAACGCGCGCAGCACGCCGTCGGCGCCCCGCAGCAGCAGCACCGGCGTGCCCGCGAGGTCTTCCACCACGTGGTCGCCCGCCTGCGCCAGTTGGCCCTGGTGGGCCACGAGCTGCCAGCTGCGGCCGAACACGGCGCGGCGCTCCAGCGCCAGCATCTCGTCGCCAAAGTAATGGCGGGCCGACAGCGCACTCGCGCGGCGGAGTTCCGCGGGTAGAATCGAGCCGGGGGCAGTGGCCATGACACGCAAAGTAAACGGCGGGTCGGTGATTGCGCAAGTCGGGACGGCGGGAGGCGGACGATGCAGGCGCGCGACGTGGTGGCAATCGAATCGGTGGACGACATCGCGGCCTGCTGGCCAGCGTTCAGCATCCTGCGGCCGGCGCTCGACTTCGGCCGCTACGCGGCGCAGGTGCAGCGCCAACGGCAGCAGGGATACCGCATCATCGCCACCCCCGCCGATGGCAGGATGGTCAGCGTCGCGGGCTTCCGCTGCCTCGAGTACCTCTTTTCCGGCAAGACGCTCTACATCGACGATCTCAGCACGCTGGCGGAATACCGCGGCCGGGGTTACGCCTCGGCGTTGCTGGACTGGATGTTCGCGCACGCCGCCGCGCTGGACTGCGACGCCGTGCACCTCGACTCCGGCCACACGCGCCACAGCGCGCACCGCCTGTATCTCGACAAGGGTTTCCGGATCACATCACACCACTTCAGCAAATCGCTGCGGGCGGACCCAGCCGTCTGAAAAGGGAGCGCGCACCCGGGTGTTGCGCGTCCGGTTCAGCCCAGCTGCGCCTCGATGTCCTTGGCCAGGTCTTCGGGTTTGTCGGTGGGCGCGAAGCGCCGAACCACTTCACCCTTGCGGTTGACCAGGAACTTGGTGAAGTTCCACTTGATCGCCTCGGTGCCGAGCAGTCCCGGCTTCTCGCCCTTGAGGTACTTGTAAAGCGGATGCGCATTGGCGCCGTTGACATCCACCTTGGAGAACATCGGGAACGTCACGGGATATTCGGTGCTGCAGAACTGCAGGATCTCGGCTTCGGTGCCCGGTTCCTGCGACCCGAACTGGTTGCAGGGAAAGCCGAGCACCTCGAAGCCGCGCTGGTGGTACTGCCGGTACAACGCCTCGAGGCCGGTGTACTGCGGCGTGAAGCCGCACTTGCTCGCCACGTTCACCACCAGCAGGACCTCGCCCCGGTAGAGCTGCAGCGGGTGTTCGGTGCCATCGATGGCGCGGGCGGTGAAGTCGTAGACGCTCATGGCGGAACTCCTGTGGTGCGAGGGCGGCCGCACGGCATACCATACGCGGATGCTGGAACTGTACCACTCGGGAACCTCCGTATGCTCCGCCAAGGTGCGCCTGGCGCTGACCGAGAAGCAGCTCGACTTCACCAGCCATGTGCTCGACATGTCGCGCGGCGAGCACCAGACGCCCGACTACCGCAGGCTCAATCCGAACGCCGTGGTTCCCACGCTGGTGGACGATGGCCTGGTGGTCATCGAATCCACGGTGATCAACGAATACCTCGACGAGCGCTTCGAACCGCATCCGCTCAGGCCACCCGACGCGGCCGGACGGGCGCGCATGCGCCTGTGGACCCGGCAGCTCGACGACGGCGTCCATGAAATGACCTCCGTCCTGAGCTTCGCCATCGCGTTCCGGCATCTGCTGCTCGCCAAATCGCCGGAGGCACTGGCGCAGCACTACGCCGGGATCCCCGACCGCGCGCGCCGCGCGCGCATCCGCGACGCGGTAGAAAATGGCGTGCACGCGGAACTCACCGCCACCGCGCTGCGACGTTTCGAGCGGCTGGTCGCCGACATGGACGCGGCGCTCGCGCGCAACGCCTGGCTGGCCGGCGATGAGCTCACGCTGGCCGACATCGGGCTTGCGCCCTACCTTGCGAGGCTGGCGCAGCTGCGGCTGGAATTCCTGTGGCAGGAGCGTCCGCGAGTCGCGGCGTGGATCGACGCCTGGCGACAGCGGCCCGCGTACACGAGCGCGCTCTCGAACTGGCTGGTCGGCAGTCCGGCCCTCGCCCTGATGGCGCAATCAGGTGAATCCGCCCTGCCCACCCTGAAATCGCTGCTGGTGCAGGCGTGATGGAGCTGTATCACAACAACATGTCGGTGTGCGCGCAGAAGGTGCGGCTGGTGCTGGCGGAGAAAGGCCTCAAGCCCCTCGAGCACCACCTCAACCTGCGTGCCGGCGAGGCGACCACGCCGCAATACCTGAAGCTCAATCCCAACGGCGTGATCCCCACGCTCATCGATCACGGCCGTGTGATCATCGAGTCCACGGTCATCTGCGAATACCTCGACGACGCGTATCCCGACATTGCGCTGCGGCCACCCGCCCCGGCCGACCGCGCGCTGATGCGCCTGTGGACCCGGCTGCCGGACGCGGGCCTGCACCAGGCCTGTGGCATCACCAGTTTCGCCATCGCGTTCCGGCAGCAGATGCTGGCGCAGCCCCGCGCGGAGATCGAACGGCAGCTGGCGGAAAAACCCGATCCGCAGGTCCGCGAAAACCTGCGGGCCACCATCGAGCTGGGGCTCGACGCGCCGCAAGTGCGCAAGGCGCTCGCTGACTACCGGCGGGCCATCGGCAGGATGGCGCAGCAGCTGGAGAGCACCACGTGGCTCGCAGGGAGCGGGTACAGCCTCGCGGATGCCGCGCTGCTGCCTTACGTGTGCCGGCTGGAGCAGCTGGGCCTGGGCTGGCTCTGGTCCGGCACGCACCGCTCCATCGCCGGCTGGCTCGAGCGCAGCAAGGCGCGCGCGAACTATTCCGGCATCCGCGACTACCTCGATCCGAAGTATCTCGAGCTCATGCAGCGCGCATCGGCCGAATGTGGATCGCGGTTGCGCGAGTTGCTGACGGCGTAGGCGCGACGCCGCGGCGGTCAGCGGGTGATTTCGCGGCTGGCGGCAGACTGCGTGCCCGCCCGCCAGGGATCGCCCGGATTGCTCAGCCCAGGATATGCCAGGCAATGCAAAGCTGGCATCCCACGCCCACCAGGAACGCCAGGGTGCGCAGCAACGGGATGCCGAAGCAGAACACCGCCGCGTGCGCGACGCGCGCCCAGAAATACACCAGGGCCGAGGTGGCGATGGCCGCGTTGTGGATGCCCGCCGCCTGCGCCACCAGCACCAGCGCCGCGAACACCACCAGGTTCTCGACCGCGTTGTAATGCGCCTTTTTCAGGCGCTGCGCCCAGCGATGCAGCGGCTTTGGATCCTCGGGATAGCCCACCGCGTCCATCAGCCCGCGCACCATGAGGGCGTCGAGGATGTACGGCACCCAGAGCAGCCCCGTGAACACGCTCACCATCGCCAGGTATCGGAGTTCCGGACTCATGGCGCCCCCTGTTGTCATGCGTTGCAGTGGTAACCGGGCGCGAGTCTACGCCCGTCACCGCCCTCTTTCAGGTTTTCGGCGGTCCGCCCGTTGCCGCGGGCCCCGCACCACCGGGACCGGGTCCGCCAGGGCCGCCCGGCCCACCCGGGCCGCCCGGCCCGCCATCGCCAGCCGGCCCACGCGCGCGCGCCTCGCCACGCAGCACATGGATCATCTCCTCCACGACGTTGATGTTGTGCGCGTGGATGGTGACTTCCTTGCCCGGCGACGCGTCCCAGTGATCGGTGATCTTGCCGTCGACCACGCGGAAGATGTCCACACCGGCACCGTACATGGTCACCATCTCGCCGCTGACCGTGCCCAGTCGCGGAATCTCGACGTGATCGCCCACCTTCAGCGGCGCGCGCGCGGCCATCACCCGGTTGGCCACCTCATCGCGCGTGGCGCACTCCTTCTGCGCGCGCGTCACCATATGGCTGTGGTCGCAGAAGTTGTCGGCCAGGAACATCGCCGCGGCTTCCTTGCGCTTGCCCAGGATGATCGACATGTAGTTCCAGCGGAACACGGTGCGCTTGGCGTCCGATTCCTTCTGTGTCTCGGCGTACGGCGTGAGCGGACCGGTGTTCACCGCCGTCAGCAGCGCCTGGTCCACCAGCACGCCGGGCTCGGCGCCCGGCACCATCGGCGGCGGACCTTTGCGATCGCCCAA
>DATJYR010000040.1:0-59120 GCA_035499515.1 Steroidobacteraceae bacterium
AGACGGTCGAGCAGGCCACGTTCCTGAGCGAATGCGGCTGCGACGAGGCGCAGGGCTATTACTACAGCCAGCCCGTCACCGAAGAAGCCATCATCGCGCTGCTGCATTCGCGGCCGGAGTGAGCGTTGCGCGCGGCCGCGCCCGGATCAGAGCAGCGACCTGCTGCTCTGGTCCTCGCTCTCCCCGAGCATGTGCTGCCGGATGAGGGACACCGGCAGTCCGCCGTATGACAGGAACCGGTCGTGGAACTCGTGCCAGTGCGCCTTCGGATCGGCCTCGCCGGGGTTCTGCTTCGCCACCCATTCATCCCGCAGCTTGTTGATCGACAGCTTGCCCAGCGTGTACACGAGGTACGACGGATCGTACGTGCCGCGCGCCGCTTCCTGCCTGGCATCGCCGGGATCCTGGAACGCCTCCGTCAGGAACAGCTTCTCGGATTGGGCCTGTGTCATGCCTTCGGTATGCATGCCGATCGCCGAGATCAGCCGCACGTCGCGCAACAACGCTTCCTCGAGCTGGCCGAGATGGGTTTCGGCGTCGCCCTGCCCCAGGCCCATGTCGTACATCATCTGCTCGGAGTAATGCGCCCAGCCCTCGGACAGGCCGGTGCTCTCCCACAGGCTCAGCACCGGCGAAGGCTGCAGCTGCGCGTGCAAGTGCTGCAGGTAGTGCCCGGGCCACACTTCATGCACCGAAGTGAACAGCAGAATGGCCTTGCCCGGCACGTAGGCCGCCCGCTCGGCCGCGGTCCATTTCGGGTCGGGCGGGGAAATGTTGTAAATCGAGGGCAGGCCCCGGTCGTAAGTGCCCGGGATGCTGATGAACGCCGCGTTCTGGCGGTTGTAGGGCGGCGCCTCGGCCACCAGCGCATCCACCGGACTCGGGATCGACAGCACCTGGTGGCTGACGATGAACGCCTTCAGGCCGGCGAGCTGGGCGCGTGCGTCGACGACCGCGTTGTCACCTGCCTTGTGAGCGCGCACCTTGTCAATGCAGGCCGCGGGCGTGGCGCCAGGATCGAAGGTTGCGCACTCCGTCTTCACCGCGGCGAGATTGCGCGCCAGATCGGCCCGTCCTGCCGCCTCGATCTGCGCCAGCGGCAGGTCCACGCGCTCGGTGGCCGCCAGCATCTGCACAAAGCGGTCCTTGCCCAGCGCGAAATCCTGCGTGGCGGACTTGCGCTGCGCGACGAACCAGGCCTTGAGCCTGTCCATGGCCACCGCCGCGGCCTCGTCCGCCTCCTTGAGCTGCTGCTGCAGGTCCGCATCCTGGATCCCCGCAAAGATGCCCGGGACATCGTGGCGATAGAAATCCGCAAAGCCGCCATAGGCGGCGACACCGTATTCGACGTAGCTCTTCGGCATCGGCGTGCGAAGGTTGGCGCTGATGCTCGCGGCTGCGGCCACCACATTGCGCGCGTAGGCGATGTAGGCCTGCATGCGCTGCCCGAGCGGGGCATAGTTGCGGCTCAGATAGACGTCGGGGTCGACCGCGCCCGAGTAATACGTCGGATTGCGGAACGGGTACTCGGCCACCTCGTCCCAGAACAGGTCGCTGTCGATGGCCACCAGCAGGTTCTCGCGCTCGAGTTTTTCGATCGCGGTGAGGCCCGCGGTGTCGACACCCGCGATTTCCGCGCGCGCCGTGTGCAGCCACGCGTCCCTGGACTTGATCGCGTCCGCGCCCAGATCACCGATCTGTCCATCGTATTCGTGGCGCCCGGAATACACCGCGAACGAAGGCGAGGTCCTGAAATAGTTGTCGATGAACCGGGCCGACACTCTCGACCACGCCGAGGGCACGGCGGCGGCCGGGACGGACGGCGTCGGGGGAGAGGCTGGGCTGCAGGCAGCCAGCAGCAATGCGATCGACCACAGCAGCTTCTTCATGCAGCACTCCCTGTCGTTGCAGTGGAACGCCTCAGGCGCTCGAGGATGGGCGCCGCCACTTCCTTCGCCAGCGGCCCGGTGTCGATATCGACCCCGTCGTCACGCTGCAGCAGCGAGATTGTGGCCAGCAGCTCGGCCCGCTGCAGCAGGTTGGACAAGGGTTCACCCGAGTCCTCGCCCAGTGCGGCCACCAGCCGCGGCGGACTCTGCCATTGTCGCGCGATCTGCTGCGACAAGGCCGCGCCATGTTTCTCGATCAGCGTGACGAACAGGTCGGGCTCCGGCACCAACGTGCGCGCCTGCTGGTAGCGCTCGACCACCATGCGATAGACCACCAGCGGGCCCAGCGCCGAGAGCAGCGTGAGCAGCTGCGCCGTGAAGCGTTCATTGCCGCCGGCGCGCAGCGCCAGCATCTCGGCCGCCATCGCGGCGCGCGTGCTGCGCTCCCACAGCAGCACCGGAAACTGCGTCGCGCCCTGACCGAGCCGGAACACCGGATGCATGAGCGCCGCGGCCAGCAGGGACTGCAAACCATCCGTACCGCAGACGATGATGGCGCGCTGGATGGTTTCCACCGGCGTGCCCGAAGTGCGGAACAACGCGCTGTTGGCGAGCCGCAGCACGTCCACGGCCAGCACCGGGTCCTGCGCGATGATGTCGGACAGCCGCCGCGGACCCGCGTCCGGGTCGTTCACCGCCGCCTGCAGCTGCGGCATCAGGGCGGGACGGCGCGGCAGGTGTTGCGGTGAGATGGTGCCGCCGGCGATCAGGGCTTCCACATCGTTCAGGACGCGGGTGTGTGCGGCGTCGAACCTGCGCGTGGTGCCGGATGCGGAAAACGAGCGGTTCCAGAGCTGGTGGCTGGCTGCTGCCAGTGCCTCATGCAGGCCGGGCTCGGCTGCTTCGGGGTCGGCCGCTGCAACGACCGGCGTCGCGGCAGCCACCGCGGAAGGCGCCGGCGATCGTTCCGCCCCGGCGGTCGCAGGCAGGCGCCGCCGGCGCAGCACGAAGTAACCCCCGAGAATCGCTCCGACCGGAACCAGCAACCACAGCAGATCCGTGACAGAAGCTTGCATCATTACTCACTCTTAAACAGCGGCCGCACCCGGCGCCGGGACAGTTCACTATAATCCGCCGCCAGTTCCATGCCATCCCTGCCCCGCCACTGGTCTGCCGCCGCGCTGGTCCTGCTGACCCTGACAGCAGTGGCGCTGTGCGTTTCCACGTACCACATCTTCGGCAACATCTGGGACGAGCCCGAGCATATCGCAGCCGGCCTGGTGCTCATCGACAAGGGCGATTACATCTACGACAACCAGCATCCGCCGCTGGCCCGCATGGCGGCGGCCATCGGCCCGTACCTGGCAGGCGCCCGACCCAAAGGGCACGCGGGTCCGAGCGGCGAAATCGAGGGTCGCGATGTCCTGTATGGTTCCAGCGCCAGCTACGACACGCTGCTGACGCTGGCGCGCATCGGCATGCTGCCGTTCCTGGTGGTGCTGCTGGTCGCCACCTGGTTCTGGGTCAGGCGCTGGTACGGGGATGCCATGGCCGCGCTCACGGTGTTGCTGTGCGTGAGCACGCCCGTGATCCTGGGGCATGCCGGCATCGTCGCGCTCGACGTGCCCGTGTCCGGCCTGACCATCCTGAGCCTGTTCCTGCTGCTGCGCTGGTTCGAACTGCCGAGCCTGGGCCGCACCCTGGCGCTCGGCGCATCCTGCGGGCTTGCGATCGCGACCAAGCTGTCGGCCGTGCCGTTCATCGCGATCGCCGCGCTCACGCTGATCGGCATCCGGCTGTGCTGGCTGCGCTCGCGGCCCATCGTCGCGTGGCAGCTGCTGCGACGCGGCTCCGAAGTCGCGCTCATGCTGCTGCTGGTGGTGCTGATCACCGTGGGCGTGTACGGCGACAAGCGCGTGCTGCTGACCACGCCCGATCATGCATCGAACAAGGCGCTGAATCTCATCGCCGGCAGGAGCGGCTGGCTGCACGACCAGCTGTATGACTTCGCGGCGCGCGTGCCGCTGCCCATCGGCATCGAGAAAGTGCCGCTGAATTTCCTCGGCGTGGAATGGCACAACCAGGTGGGACACCTGTCGTTCCTGCTGGGCGAGACGCAACGCTACGGCTGGTGGTATTTCTATCCGGTCGCGCTCTACTACAAGACGCCGTTGCCGCTGTTGCTGCTGGGCCTGGCGGGCCTCGCCTGGCTCGGCATCAGCGGCTGGCGCGAACGCAATCTCTACAAGCTCGCGCCCACCGCCTGCTTCGTGTCCATCCTGGTGTTCTGCTGCGCCTACAGCCACATCAACATCGGCGTGCGCCATGTGCTGGTGCTGTATCCGTTGCTGGCGCTGGGCGCGGCCTGGGCCGCGATCCGGCTGTGGCAACGCCGCGAGCTGTGGATAAAGACAGCCGTGGCGGTGCTGCTGGCCTGGCAGGTGTCCACCATCGTCACCGCCTACCCCGACTATCTCGCCTACTTCAACTTCACGGCCGGCGCGCACCCGGAACGCATCCTGGTCGACTCCGACCTGGACTGGGGCCAGGACCTCAGGCGGCTCACCAAGGTGCTGGCGGCGCGCAAGGTGCCCGAGGTCTACATCGGCTACATGGGCACCGCGGATCTGAACCGCGAGGCGCTGCCGCCCTGGCATGCGCTGGTGCCGGGACAGCCGGTGCATGGCTGGGTCGCGATCGACATGCTGAGCCTCAAGGAAAAACGCGCGGGCTACAGCTGGCTGTCGAATTACCAGCCGGTGCAGCGCGTCGGCATGTCGATGGATCTGTACCACATTCCCTGAAATCCTTTGCCGCCCGCGCACCGCGGCGGCGCAGATGCGCGGCGTGCTGCACTATTGCCGCGCCACCGCCGGGCCTATGCAGACGCCGGGCCTGACCGCATAATCGGTGGCACAAATCCAAGGGAGTTCTCCCAAGGGAGTCCGCGATGAAGCTTCGTCCGCCGGCCAGCGCCACCCTCACCGTCCTGTCGTTGTCCGCGTTCGCGCTGGCGTTGCCAGCCACGCTGCGGGCCGCCGACAGCGATGCCCCCTCCGACACCTCCGACACGCTCGAGGAAGTCCTGGTCACCGCGACCAAGGACTCCCGTGAGATCGACAAGGTGCCGATCAGCATCAGCGCGTACACGCAGGAGATGATGGACGAGCGCGGCATCCAGGACATCAACGACATCGTCGCGCAGACGCCGGGCCTCGACCTCGGCGACCAGGGCTCCAACGGCACCGGCGATCGCATCTCGATCCGCGGCATCGATTCCAACAGCGGCGCCTCCACCACCGGCGTGTACATCGACGACACGCCACTGCAGAGCCGCAGCAATCCGGTCAACCTCGCGGGCACCGTGTTCCCGCACGTGTTCGACCTCGAACGCGTCGAAGTGCTGCGCGGACCGCAGGGCACGCTGTTCGGCGCCGGCGCCGAAGGCGGCGTGGTGCGTTTCATCACCCCGCAGCCGAGCCTGAACAAGGAAAGCGTCTACGCGCGCGATGAGTTCTCCATGACGCAGTCGGGCACGCCGAGCTATGAAGCCGGCGCCGCCTGGGGCGGTCCGCTGGTCGACAACACGCTCGGCGTGCGCGTCAGCGGCTGGTACCGGCACGACGGCGGCTGGGTGGATCGCACCAGCTGGCAGACCGGCGAGACCTTCCGCAACGCGAACTGGACCGACAGCGGCGGCAGCCGCCTCGCGCTGCTGTGGAAGCCCTCCGATGCCGTCAACATCACGCCTTCGGTGCTGTTCCAGAGCTCGCACGACAACGACACGCCGGATTACTGGTCATATCTGTCCGACCCGGGCTCGCACAAGTTCGTCAACGGCTACGGGACACGCCAGCAGAGCACCGAGCAGTTCTTCCTGCCCAGTCTCAAGATCGAAGTGGACATGGGTTCGACGTTGTTCACGTCCATCAGCTCGTACTTCTATCGCAACGAGACCAACGTTTCGGATGTGACGAACTATGACATCCCCGGTTCGCTCGGAGCGGTGGGCGCCAACGGCGAAGACAACTTTTTCCCGACGGTGGCCAGCGGCGATCCGGTGCAGGATCTGTTCATTGGCGCCACCCGGCAATTCATCGTCACGCAGGAGCTGCGGCTGCAGAGCAATGACCCTGGCGCGAGGGTGCGGTGGGTCGGAGGCCTCTACTACCAGAACAGCCGGTTGCGCGATTCGCAGGTCAACACCAATCCCCAGATCGAGAACCTGTTCGACGAGCAGCAGGGAGCGGGCGCCTTTGATGACTATTTCTACACGGATGACTGCGTCGGCACCTGCACCGGGCTGCTGCCCGGCGGCATCGCCTACGAGGGCGTCGAGCACTCGCGCGACCGGCAGATGGCGCTGTTCGGCAATGTCGACTGGTCGATCACACAGCGACTGATCCTCAACGCAGGGCTGCGGGTCGAGAAGACCAAGTCGAATTTCGTGGCCGCTGAAGACGGTCCGGTGAACAATGGCCAGTCGGTGGGCGGCGGCAGTGCCGACGCCACGCCTGTGACGCCCAAGCTGGGCCTGTCGTTCCAGCAGGATGACGCCACGCTCTACTACGGTTCGGTGGCCAAGGGCTACCGGCCCGGGGGCGGCAACAGCCACGTGCCGGCCGGCGCCTGCGGCGATGACGAGATCGCGGTCGGTCTCGACCCGAGCGCCCCGGTTCCCAATTACAAATCCGACTCCACCTGGAGCTACGAACTGGGCACCAAGCAGCGCTACGCGGGCGGCCGCTTTTCGCTGGACGCCAGCGTCTTCTACATCGACTGGAAAGACGTGCAGTGGTACTACTTCCTGCCCGACTGCGGTTACGGCATCGTCTTCAATCTCGGCAAGGCCGCCAGCAAGGGCTTCGACCTCGAGCTCAACGGCAAGCTGACGTCGAACCTGATCGCCAGCATGGACATCGGCTACACCAACGCCAAGTTCACGCAGACCAACACCACTTATCCCGGATCGGTCTACGACGGCCAGACGCTGGGTCAGGCGCCGTGGACGGTGTACACCAGCCTCGAATACCGCTTCGCCATGGGCGAGGCCTCCGGTTTCTACGCGCGCATCACGGATGACTTCAAGAGCGCGAACAACGGCCCGTACCTTTACCAGGAACCCAACTCGCCGGTGGAAGACGACGATCTGCAGCCGGGTCCGTCCTCCAACCAGCTCGACCTGCGCTTCGGCCGGAAGTGGAGTGGCATCGATCTGTCGCTGTTCGTGGAAAATGTGCTGGATGCGACGCCGCGGTTCGTGAATCCGCAGGCCACGCACTACGTCGGCTACGATTTCAACACGGAGGATTCGGTGAGTTCGCCGATCTTCTCGTACACGACGTTGCGGCCACGCACGATCGGCCTGACGGCGACGTTCAACTTCTAGGTTGAACATGCGCGGGATGCGGGGTCACTGCCGGCTCAGCTGCCGGTAGTACTCCGCCACCGCGTCTTCATCGTCCTGCGCACCCGGCTCGGTCACGCTGGCGCGCAGCGGCTGTTTCGCCGCCGTCCGGCGCATGCGCAATTCCAGCTGCTCCAGCAGGCCGAGATTGCGCCGCAGCTCCTGCTCCAGCGCATCGCCACGCTCGCCCAGGCGCGCACCCTGCAATTGCTGCGCGAGCGATCGGAGCTGCTCCACTTCCTGCTGGCTGGCGCCCTGGCCTGCGAGCAGCGGTCCCACGGCACTGGCCGCGCGACCGGCATTGCGCAGTTCGCCCGCGAGCGCCGCGGGCGCAACCGATGGGGCATTTTCCAGTCCTTCGGTTACCCCACCACCCCGTGGTGAAGTGGCGCCGCCGGTGGGCGCGCCGCTGACGGTAGCCGGCCGCGCGCCACCGGCCTGCGCAGCGCCGCCTTGCGCGCTTGCACCTGCCGCAGCCGCGCGCTGCGCGTTCGCCACCTGCTGCTGCAATTCCTGCCGCAGCCGCTGCACCTCGGCCAGGGTCTGCGCGAAACGCGCGTCCTGCTGCTCGGTCACGCCGGTGGCGGGTCCGGTGGCGGCCACGCGCTGCAGTGTGTCGCGCAGGTTGCGCAGCTCGTCGGTGACCATGCTCTCGCTGGGAGCGATGTACGCGGCGCGGCCGCGTTCGATGTATTGCGCGGCCAGCGCGATGCGCGTGTCGACCTGGGCGTCGCGCAGCTCCTGCTGGGCTTGCTCCAGCGTCGCGGCGGTGGTGGGCGCGCTGGTTTTCAGGCGTTGCGTCTGGTTGGCCAGATCAGACTGCAATTGCAGGTAGCGCAGCGTCAGCGCGCGCTTGTCGGCCGCGAGCTGGCGCTGCTGCGAGAAGCTCAGGCCGCCGCTGCTTGGATCCGACCCGGGTAGCGAACCGCCAAGTGAGCGCAACGCCTGCTGCAGCTGCGTATCGCTGGCTGCCTGGCTGTTGTAGATCCCGGCGGCGCGCTCGGCCAGGTTCTGCAGCGAGCGCTGCTCGTTGGCCTGTTGCTGCTCGTTCAACTGTCCGCGGGCGTTGGCGAGCTGCTCGCTGGCGTCTTTGGCCGCACGTGCGGCGCGGTTGGCGTCCTGGGTTTCCGCGTTGTTGAGCGCCTGGCCTGCCGCACTCATGCTGCGGATGGCGTTTTCGAGCTGACTCGCGGCCGCACTGCCTGCACTGCCATTGCCACTGGTATTGGCGCTGGCGTTCGCGGCACTTTGCGTCCCGCCGCTTTGCGATGCGCCACCTTGCGACGCGCCGTTCTGCGCTGACGACTGCTGTCCCTGCTGCAATTGCTGGCGCAGCTGCTCGGCCTCCCGCTGCAGCGCCTCCTGCTGCCAGCGCTGCTCGGGCGTGCTCTGCGGCTGCCGGCGCATTTCATTCGCCAGCTGCTCCTGGCGCGCCGCCAGCTCCTTCAGCTTCTGGCTGAGCTCATCCGCCTGCTGCCTGGTGCTGCCAGGCGTGGCGGTGCTGCCGGTCTCGTACTGGTTCTTCTGCAGGTCCATCTCGAGTTCGTAGAGCTGCGCCAGGTCGCGACCGGACTGCCCGCCACCGCCACCACCGCCCCCGCCCTGCTGTTGCGTGACCTGCACGTCGCGGTACACGGCCTCGGCGCGCAGCAGCTGCTGCAAGGCCTGCTGTTCAGGCTGGATCGCGGCCTCGAGATCCACCGTCGCCAGCTGCTGCGCTGCCGGATCCATCGCCGCGGCCGCGCCTTCCATCAATCTGGCGAAGCGCGCCACGTCATCGTCGCCGGTGGTCAGTTCGCGCGAGCGGCTGCGCTGGATCAGTGAACGCGCCTGCTGGGCCAGGGTCTTCTGCAGCTGCGAGAGCAGATGCGCGTTGTCCGCGAGCTGTGCGGGATCGGTGGGCGCCGGCTCGCCGGGCGTGGAGCGCTGCGCGGCATTCTTCCTGCGCAGCAGGTTCCAGGTCGAGACCAGGATCTGCCGCTGGCGCTGGGAGATTTCGTCACTGTCGCCATCGCCGCCGCCACCGCCGCCGCCCGCGGCCTGACCCTGCTCGAAACGCCGGTCGAACGGCCGCACATCGATGAAGTACATGTCGGTCTGCGTGCTCTGCGAGTGATCGCGCGCGACGGCGTAATAGGAAATGAGATCGCCGGGTTCGAGCGCGCGTCCCGTGCTGTCGGCGCGCAGGTTTTCCAGCATCAGCAGCGCGTCGTCGCGCGCGCTGGTTCCGCCGGCCTGCAGCGGCAGCGTTTGCCACGCGCCGCCATTGACGGCATATCGCAGCTGCAGGGACTCGAGGCCGAAGTCGTCGCTGGCTTCGACGCTGGCGGCGACTTCCTCGATGCTGCTGGCACTGTAGTCCCGCCCCGGCCGCAACACTTTCACCTGTGGCGGCGCATCGGGCTGCAGCTTGATGAAATAGTCGTCGGTGAGCCGCACGCGCTCGCCGCCAATGCGCGTCGCGAGGTAGTAGCGTCCGTCCCGGGCGATGTCGAACGCGCCCTGCGCCGTTTTGCCGCTGACGGCGAGCGGCCTGGAGGCGCCATCCTGCACGATTTCGGCGGCGCCCAGCGGCGCGTCGGCTTTCACCTCGAGCTGCACCTGCGTGCCGGCGAGTGCGTTGATGTCGCCGCCCGGCTGGTGGGTTTCATCGGCACGACGCGTCCAGGACGGATAGTGGTACACCAGCTTGAGGTTCTCGATGCCGGGCACGTCCACCAGCTGGACGTGGTAGCGCGGGCTCTGCACGCCGGTGCTGGCCACGTAGTACTGCAACGGCTCGCGCAGCGCGAAGAAGGTGAACGCGAACTTCCCCGCCGCGGCGTCCAGCGGCACTGCCTGCCAGTCGCCCGCGCCGCGCCGCGCATACAGCGTCGCGGTCGCCGGCGCGAAGCCGCGGGGTTGGATGCTGATGGCGAAGTTGGCGCCGCGCCTGAGCGTGCCATCGCCCGGCGTCACCAGCAGCGCCTGCGTCGGCATCAGGCCCGGGAATGCCCAGCCCAGCCACAGGTCGCGCACGCCGTAGGACCACAGGCCAGGGCCCGCAATGCCCAGCCCCAGCAGTGCCGCCAGCGCCAGCACGGCGCCGGCTGCCGGCAGCGCCAGCTCGCGCTGCGACAGCGCCGCTTCGGGAGCGTGATGGTCCGCGACCTGCAGCGTGTCCTCGGCCAGCAGCTCCAGCAGCGGCGAGCGGCGATCACGGAGTCCCAGCCAGGTGAGCGCACGGCCGGCGAACGACGGCACGCGCCGCTCGACACTGGCTGCCACCGCGTGGCGCACCCGATCGCGACCGCGCGTCAGCAGCCAGCCGATCCCCGCGACGCCCGCGACGAGCAGCAGCAGACGCGCCGGCCACATCAGCCAGGCCGCGAAGCCCGCGCGCATGCCCACCCACACCACCAACAGGCTCACGAGCAGTGCCACGCCGCTCAGCAGCGCCGCGCCCCACAGCCATTCACGGCGCCATAGCCGCGCCTGCCACGCGGCAAAATAGTCGTCGAGCCGATTGGTGGATTGGCTGCCCATGGTCAGGACGAAGCTCCGCCGCCAGCGCGCAGATGCAGCATGCCCAGCGCCGACTCTGCCACCACTGCCAGGCCCAGCGCCAGCAGCAACCACCGCCACAGCTCGACCACCGGCTGCGGCCCGGCAGCCGCGCCCTGGGTGCCCGGCGCGGAGGGCGCGGCGCTGCTGGCGGCGGCGCGCCATTGCTGCATGAACTCTGCCGACAATGGCACGAGATCCGATTCGCGGGCGTCGGGATTCACCGCCAGCAGCCGTTCGCGGCTGGCGGTGATCACCTGGTAGAAGCCGCTCTGCCCCAGCCGCACCGACAGCGCCCGCCCGGTGTCCGCGAGCCCGAGCATTTCATGGCCGGCGGGATCGATGATCTGCCCTCCACCCGCCGCCGCCGTGAGCGCGAAGCGACTGCCCGTGGTGAAGCTGCTGTCGTTGGCATGGCGTTGGGCCAGGTAGTCGGCCAGTTGCGCGACGAAACCCACGAACACCGGCTGCAACGGCAGATCGTTCCACTGGTTGTCGAGGCTGGAGGTCCACAACAACAGTCGCCCCGCGCCGACGGCGCGCTCGATCAGCAGCGGCTGGCCGCTCTCGGTCGCGAGCAGCACGCGATCGTCCCTGGCAGGCGTCAACACCGCGAGCCGGGCCACGCTCACCGCGCCCCATCCCTGCGTGCGCGCCAGCACGGGATGCGCGCTCTGCGTCGCACCGACGAGCATCGGCTCATCGGTGCGCGTCGGGACCGCATCGATCGATTCACCGGACAGCGGCACGGTTTTCTCGCCCACCACACGCGGCCCGAGCGCGGCGAACACGGCGCCGCCTCCCATGAGGTAGCTGCGCAGCGACTGCACCAGGTTTGCATCCGCCGCGCCGAGGTCGTCGACGATGACCCAGCTGTCGCGCTCCAGCGTGCGCGCGTCGAAGCCCTGCAGGGCATGCGGCGCGATCTGGTAGTGCCGGCCCGCGGCGATGAACGCCGCGTCGAGATAGCGCGCCGCCAGGCCCTGCGGATCGGCGCTGAGCAGCGGCACGCTTGCTGCGCGCAGGTCCTGCAGCACTGCGTAGCGCGTGTTGTCGGCCGCCAGCGCATCGTCAACGACGATGCCGGCGCTGATCCGGCTCTCGCCGCTGCCGGGCTTGATGGCCGGGAAATGCGCGCTCACGCTGCCCTCGGCGGGCACCAGCACCTCCTGCCGGCCGCGTGCCATGTCGTTGACCGCGAGCGTCACCGCCACCCGGCGCGCCGGCGTGTGCAGGCCGCGCACCACGACGTCGATGCCATCCGTGCCTGTCGCGATGCTCGCCACGCGCCAGTTGGCGGCACTGGCCGCACCCACCGCATGCAGCTCCAGCCGCAACGAGCGGCCGCTGCCGGCGCGCGGCACCAGTTCCGCGAACTTCAGCGGCGCCGCGCTCTGCTGGAAATCGCTGATGAAATGCGCCACCACCGGACCGCGTTCATCGCCTGCGAGCGCCTCCAGGCTGCCGGTGACGGTGCTGAAATCCAGCCGGCCCTCGCCCGGCCGCAGCAGTCGCACCGCGCTGCGCAGCGCGTTGCGATCGCGGGTGGGCTGGTTGCTGCCGCCCGCCGCAATCACCGCCAGCGTGTCGCCGGCGCTGACCAGCAACGCCCGTTGCGACGCGTCCATGCTCCCGATCACAGCCAGCGCGGCGCGCTGCGCGGCGGCGAACTCGCCGCCGGCCTGCATGGACAACGACGTGTCGATGACGATCAGCAGCAGCTGCGGTCGCGCCGTGGCCTGCGCGCCCGCGGCCAGCCGCCAGACCGGCTGCGCGAACGCGAGGGCCAGCAACGCGATGAACGCCAGCCGCGCCGCGAGCAGCAGCAGGTAGCGCAGCCGCTTCTGCACCAGCAGCCGCCGCTCGGTGGTGGCCAGCAGCATGGTGGAAGGCAGCGGCTGCCGCGCGGGGTTCTTCCGCTGCAGTCGATGCAGCCACCACGGCAGCGCCAGGCCCGCCAGGCCCACCAGGAACAGGGGTGCGAGCCAGCTCACGCGCGGTGCCCCCGGAACATGAGGTACTGGCGCAGCGGCCGGTCGAGCGGTGCCGCGCTGTCGATCAGCACGTGGTCGGCGCCCATGCCGCGCGCCGCGTCAGCCAGCGCCCGGATGTGTGCGCGGATGCGCGCCGGATACTGGTCCTGCATGAAATCGGGCGTGACTTCGATGCTCGCACCGCTCTCCATGTCCTCGAACAGCGTCGCCTGTCTCACGCTGGGTTTGAGTTCCGCGGGATCCAGCACCTGGAACAGCACCAGGTCCTGGCCCTGGAATGCCAGCGGGCGCACGGCTTCGAGCATCTGCTGCGGATCGCAGTAGAAATCGGAGATCACCGCCACCATGCCGCGCCGCGCCTGCAGCGCACGCAGGCCTTCGAGGGCCGGGCCGTAGGCCGTGCGGCTGGCGGGCGTGAGCGCATCGATGGCGTGCAGCAGCGCCGGCAGCTGGCCGCGGCGGCTGGAAGGCGGCCGCAGCAGGCGCACGTCCTCGTCGAAGGCGATCAACCCGATCGCGTCGTGCTGGCGCGCCGCGAGCCAGGCCAGGCTGGCCGCCAGCATCTGCGCGTAACGGAACTTCGAGATCGATCCCGAGGCAAACCCCATGGACGCGCTCGCGTCGAGCAGGATCATCAGGTGGCTGTTGGTTTCGCCGAGGAAGCGCTTGATGAAGGTGCGGCCGGTGCGGGCGTAGACGTTCCAGTCGATGAAGCGCGTGTCATCGCCCTCCACGTAGGCGCGGTACTCCGCGAACTCCTGGCTGAAGCCGAAGAACGGCGAGCGATGCAATCCCACCAGCGCGCCCTCCACCACGGTGCGCGCGATCAATTCCAGGCTGGAGAGCCCGGCCAGCAGCTGCGGTGGGAGCAGCTTCGCGTTCACTGCACGGCACCTGCGCCGCGCAGCAGGCCAGCGAGCAGCGTGTCGACGCTGAGGCTCTCGGATTCCGCATGGTAGTTGCCGAGCACGCGATGCCGCAGCACGGGCAGCGCCATGGCGCGGATGTCGTCCGTGGTCACGTGGTAGCGGTTGTCGAGCAAGGCGCGCGCCTTGGCGGCGAGCGTGAGGAACATGGTGGCGCGCACGCTCGCGCCAAAGCGCACATACTTTTTGATCTGCTCACCGGCCAGCGCATCTTCCGGCCGCGTCGCGCGCACCAGGTTCACGGCATAACGATTCACTTCTTCCGCCACCGCCACCTGCCGCGCCAGCCACTGGAAGCGGATGATCTCCTCCGCGTTGGTGCAGGCGGCCACCGCGGGCAGATCCACGCGCGAGGTGAAGCGGTTGATCACGGCCAGTTCTTCTTCGGCGCCGAGATAGTCCAGCACCACGTTGAACAGGAAGCGGTCGAGCTGCGCCTCCGGCAGCGGATAGGTGCCCTCCAGCTCGATCGGATTCTGCGTCGCGAGCACGAAGAACGGCTCGCCGAGCGCGTGCCGCTGGCCGCGCACCGTCACCGAATGCTCCTGCATGGCTTCCAGCAACGCGGCCTGCGTCTTGGGCGGCGTGCGGTTGATCTCGTCCGCCAGCACCACGTTGGCGAACAGCGGTCCGGGCACGAAAGTCCAGACGCGTTTGCCGGTGATCGAGTCCTCTTCGATGATGTCGGTGCCCGTGACGTCGGTGGGCATGAGATCCGGCGTGAACTGGATGCGCTTGAAGTGAAGTCCCAGCGCATCGGCCAGCGTGCGCACCAGCAGCGTCTTGGCCGTGCCCGGCATGCCGGTGATGAGGCAGTGGCCGCCGACCAGCAGCGTGACCAGCAGGTGTTCCACCACTTCATCCTGGCCGACGATGACCTTGTGCACTTCCTCGCGCAGCCGGTGCGTCACGGCGCGGAAGCGCTCGACCAGCGCGCGGGTGGAATCGGCGTCGAATTCTGCGTTCATGGTGTTCTCATGGCTCAAGGGTTCTTTGACAGCTCCAGCAGCAGCTTCTGCGCCGGGCGGAAGTTGGGAGCGATTTCCAGCGACTGCAGCACTTCGCTGTGCGCCTGCGCGCGCTCGCCGAGCGCCTGGTGCGCCTTGGCGAGGCGCAGATGCAGTTCCGCCTTGTCGGGCGCGTCGAGCGCGGCGGCGATGCCGTACTCGGCCAACGCCTCGGCCGGGCGCTGCAGTTCCAGCAGCCAGTCGCCCAGCTCGCCGTGCAGGCCCGCGTCGAACGGCGCCACGTAGTTCACGCTCTGCAGCACCTGCAGCGCCTGCTGCGGCTGGTTCGCGGCGTGGAACTGCGCGGCCAGGGTCTTCAGCGCGCCCGGGTCGTGGCCGCCGCGCTGCCAATAGTCATACAACGCCTGCCGGGCCTCGGACGCGTGTTGCGTGGCCTGCAATGCGGCCGCCAGCGGCAGCCACGGCGAGTCGTCCTCGACATCCTGCGGCAGGATGGCCAGCGCCGCGTGCGCGTGCGTGAGGGCCGCGGACCAGTCCTGCGCCGCTGCGGCCTTCACCGCCGCCGCGCGTTCGCTGCGCCAGGCCGGGTATTGCTCGAACACCGCGCGATAGCGCTGCTTCATGTCCGCCCGGAAACGCGCATCGAAATCCTCCGTCGAGGTGCCGAGCACCGCGCGGAACGCGGTCGGAGTGTCGGCGCCCCGCCGATACTGGTCCAGCAGCGCCACCAGCTGGTCGAAGCCCGCGGTCCGTTCGATGTAGTCGCAGATCAACCCGGCCTGCATGTACGACACCTGCACCTGCTCCGCATAGTCGGGGCGGATGAAGCCGCGATCGAGGTCGGCCACGGGCAACGCCTTGCCGTCGCGCAGGTCCGCGAATACGTAGCCGGGAATGTCGATGCCTTTCACCGGCCCGGTGCGCCACTCCTCGAACACCGACAGGCCTTCGCTGAACCAGCGCGGCACGCGGTGGTTGGTCGATTCCAGCGTGAACACATGCGCCATCTCGTGCCACAGCGTGGAACCCCAGTGGAACTCGTTCACCGCGCGGGCCTCGGGTGAATCGATGGCAAGCACGTATCCGAAAGTCACGCCCAGCAGGCCGAGGCCGGGCATGCCGGCGGTGCGCACCGCGAAATCCTCATGGTCCTTGTAGATCTCGATCATCACCGGCTGCTTGAGCTCGAACCGGTAGCGCTTCGAATAGGTGTCGATGGCCTGCAGCGCGAGCTGCTGCGCGTAACCTGCGAGCACCGGGCTCTCCTGCCGGTTCATGCGCAGCAGCAGCTTCGGCTGCGATCCGCCCGCCGCGCCGAGCGGCGGATAGGTCACCACCACCGACTGCGCCAGCGAATCGAGCAGACGCAAGGTGTTGGTGGTACGCGGATCGAACGGATCGCCGCGATACGCCGCCTCGAATTGCGCGCGTGCTTCGGTGAGCCGGTTCTCGCGCAGCAGCGCGCTGCCGAGGCTCACGCGCGCCGACCAGAGATCCGGCTGCAGCTCGACGGCCTTGCGATACAGCGCCAGCGCCTCGTTTGCACGCCGCCGCATCTCGTAGAAGTGTGCGGGGACGGCGTAGATGCCGCCCCACGCCGGATCGAGCTGCAAGGTGGCGGCGATCCACGGGCTGGGACTCCTGCCTGCGAGTTCATCCTGCGCGGCGCGCAGCGCGTTCACTTCCAGCAGCGGCAACCGCGACTGCGTGGCCAGCGCGGCTGCCTGCTCGATCAGCGCCGCGGCGCCGGCGGCCGAATCGCCGTTTTCCAGCGCCACCGTGGCCGCCAGCAGCAACGCGCGCAGCCGCGCGCCCGCCGGCGCGTTCGCATCCTTGAGCACCGCGTCGAGGTATTGGTCCGCCTCGGTCGAAAACTGCCCCGCCAGCAGGCTGCCTGCGCCCACCTTGGCGAACGCGTTGGCGGGATCGAGCTTGAGCGCCTCCTCGTACAGTTGCAGCGCCTGGGCATCCTGGTGGGTTTCGACGTAGAGATCGGCCCAGCGCGTGCGCACGCGGCTGTCCCCGGGCGCCGCGGCGGCGGCCTGCCGGAACCATTCGTTCGCGCGCTGCGCATCGCCCAGCGCCCAGGCCGCCTCGGCGCGGACGCTGGCGGTCGCGCCCGTGCTCTTTGCCAGCGCCTCGTAGCACGCTTTCGATTCCGTGCGCGCCCCACGCCATTCCAGCTCGTCGCAACGAACCAGCGCGGCGTCGCTCACCGCGCCGTAGGGAATGCCACGCGCGTACAGGGCCGCGGGCGCAGCCATCACTGCCGCCGCGGCGAACCATGCAGGCAACCCGCGGCGGCGCGACTCAAGGTGCATGGTCCGCTCCGGCGGATGCGTCGATCCTCTCCTGCAGCCTGGCCAGCTCCAGCAACAGCGCTTCGAGCTGCCGGTCGTACTCGGCCCCGGGTAGCGTGGACTTCGTAAGGCGCAACGCTTCGATGCGCTCGTTGAGCCGCTGCCGCTCCTCGGCCAGCGGTCCGGTGGCCGGCGCAGGGGCCGCGGGCGTCGCGATGGAAGCCGCCGCACCCTGCGCGGCGCCTTCGCCAGCCGGCGCAAGTCGCGCCATGGTGAACACGCCCGCCGTCGGTCCGAGCAGACGCGGATGTTCGGTTGCGAGCTTCCGGTCGCGCTCGTAACTCTCCTTCACGCGGCGCGAGGCGGCATCGAACGCCTCCTGCGCCGAGATCACGCCATTCTTGTCCGTGTCGGCGGCGCTGTCGGCCAGCGCCGCGAGCAATTCCGCGCCGAAGCGCGTGGCGTTCTTCTCGTTGCCGTTGCGCGTGGCCGCCACCACCACGCGACCTGGCTTCTGCAGCAGGTCGGCCAGTGCGCCACTCGCGCTGCCCGTGATCACCACGAGCTGGTGGGTCGCGTGCACGGCGTTCAGCCGTTGCGCCAACTCAGTCCCGGTCAGATCCGGCCCCGGCAGGTTGAACCTGTATTCCTGCCCGTCGTAACTGCCGTGGCCGATCAGGTACAGCACGAGCTGGTCGTCTGCCTTGAGCGAACCGGCCAGCGACTTCAGCGCCACGCGCACCGCGTCGCGGCTCGCCGCCGCGCCCTTGATCACATCGATGTCGCCGTCCGGGGCGAGGCCCCGCGCCAGGCGCGCGAAACCCTCGGCCTCGCTTGCGAATTCCTGCGCGTAGGTGCTGTCGCCGCCAAGCCCCGACACGATGAGCACCTGCGTAGCCGCCCCGCACTCAGCGCTCGCCAGGCCAAGCAGCGCCAGTGCCCCGAACCGCAAAGCCCAGGCACGCCTCATACCACGCCCCAGCGTCGCCGCAGCAGCCATTCCCCGCCCTTCAGCAGCAACAGCATCATGAACGACGCCGGCGCATGCCACAGCGGCAACGACTGCTGCTCGCTCACGCCCGCGCGCGACGCGCGGATCGCGTCGGGCAGGCCCTGCAATGCGCCCGGCTCCCAGTAACGGCCGCCGGTGGCCGAGGCCAGACCGGTCAGCAGCGCGCGGTTCTGGCGCAGTGAAAAGGCTTCGGCGCCGCCCTTCTGGTAGTGGATCACCGCCCGCGCCTTGCCCAGCGACTTCGCATCACGCACGGCTTCCGCCTCGAGGAACCAGTCGCCCGAACTGTCCGGCTGCCACTGGGCCGCGTACACACCGCTCTGGCCCGCCACCGGAGTGAGCGCAATGCGCGTGCGCTCGCTGCCTTGCGCGGCTGTGACCGTGAGCTGCGCCCCGCCCTGCGCCTGGTAGCGCGCATCGCGCAGCTCGGCGCGCAATGCCACATTCGCGCCACGCGCCGTGGCCGTGAGCTCGAACGGCTCGGGCGAATCGATCACCAGCGACCGCGCGAGCTGGCGCCAGAACAGTTCGTGGCGCTGGTCCTGCAACGGCAGCCCCATCTGCCAGCGCCAGGTGCCCGAAGTGGCCAACACCAGCGCATGACCGCGTCCGTAAGTCTGCCCGATGAGCATGGGTTGGGTACGTTCGCCGTTTTTCGCTTCCAGCAGGGTGAGCGCCGCGGGCCGCAGCGCGCCGACCAGCTGGTAGTCGGCCACGGGCGGCAGCCCCTGCCACTGCCTGAGATTGTCGGCGGCATCGTCGCTGAATTGCAGCAGCGGCTGACGCAGGCCGCGGCTGGTGGGCTGCACGGACAGCCGCTGGCGAACGTAACTCCTGCCGGTGCCCGGCAGCGCCACCGGCAGCACGCCTCCCACCACGCTGTTGCCCCAGCCGCCATCACCCAGACCGTTCGGGCCGGCCAGCATCAACAGGCTGCCGCCCCGCTCGCTCACGAAGTCGCGGATCAGCTGCTGCTGCGCCGGCGTGAATGAAGCGGCGGGCACGCTGC
The DNA here is from genome assembly GCA_035499515.1 of Steroidobacteraceae bacterium. Classification (GTDB taxonomy): domain Bacteria; phylum Pseudomonadota; class Gammaproteobacteria; order Steroidobacterales; family Steroidobacteraceae; genus FEN-1191. The sequence goes on from DATJYR010000040.1 coordinate 19,049, forward strand.
CGATGATGAGCGCGCTGTAGCGGAACAGCGTCGCCGCATCGACGGGGAAACCGTCCTTGAGCTCCTCCGGCATCTCGATGCCCTGCCGGTAATAGCCGTTCGGGCTCAGCCGCAGCCACGATGCGAGCCGCACGCTGGTGTCGTCGTCCAGCGCGCGCCGGATGAACTTGTATTCCCAGCGCGGCTCGCCCTCCACGTACAGGATGCTGGCCTTGCCTTCCGCCACCTGCACCACGGCGCTGCGCTCGTTGTTGCCCAGCTCACGCTCGCCCGGCGCGGGATCGAGCACGAAGCGCAGCGAGCGATAGCCCGCTTCCGGCAATTCCAGCGGCACCGTGGCGCTGGTGAGTTCGCCCGCCGCAGGCAAGGCGATCGGGCGCGCGAGCAGCAGGCGGTCGCCGTCATACACCTTGAGCTGCGCCGTGCCCGGACCGTCGTGGCGCACCACCACGCGGGCCTCGAGGCTGGTGCCGGGCAGGCTGCGCGCGGGCACCGACACCGACTGCAGCTCCAGGTCTTCCGGCATGCGCTCGCGTCCGACGCCGATCACATGCACGGGCACGCCGAACGCGACGATCTGCTCCAGCACCGATGGATCCAGTGCGCCCGCGTTGTCGGCGCCGTCGCTGGCCAGCAGCAGCGCACCGACCGGCTCGCCGCGCAGCTGCTGCAGCACCCCGAGCACGGCGTGGCCGATGTCGGTGGTGCCGCCAGGCGCGGGCAGCGCGTTGAAATCGTTCACTTCGATCGCCGCGTCCGTGAAGCTGAAGCGCCGCAAGCGGTAATTGGCCTGCAGCCGCTGCACCGCAGGATCCGCCAGCGCCGCACGCGCCTGCGTGAGCCGGGTGGGGTCGGGATCAGCGCGCTGCATGCTGCCCGAGGTGTCGAGCAGCAGCGCCACGGAATTGGCGCGCTCGCGCAGGCTCTGCAGCAGCAGCGTGGGTTCCCAGAGCACCAGCAGCACCAGCGCCCAGGCGGCGATCTGCAACACCCACAGGATGGCGAACCGGGCGGTTCCCAGGGCCTGGCGGCGGCGCCAGCCGAGCCAGCCCCACAGCAGCGCGCCGGCGAGCAAGCACAGTCCCGGCACCCACAGCGGCGTGTCGCGGGCCAGCACCAGGCGGCCGCGCAGAAACTCCGCCCATGGGTAGCCAAACAGCCACTGGAACACCAAAGAACTCCAATCCGCCGACCTGTTTTGGTATACCAGTGCGTCGCACGGCTCTCCAAGCAAATTAATGTCAATGGACCCCAACATCATGGACGCGGCGGGCAACGGGCTGCGCACGGTGCGCTCCTTCGTGTTGCGCAACGGCCGCATGACGGCGGCGCAGGAGCGCGCCTGGCTCGAACTGTGGCCGCGGTACGGCATCGAAGCGGGCCAGGGCGCCCTGGTGCTCGCGGAACTCTTCGGGCGCGAGGCGCCGTGCACGCTGGAGATCGGCTTCGGCAACGGCGAGCATCTGGTGGCGCGCGCGGCGGCGTCGCCCGAGCGCAACTTCCTCGGTGTCGAGGTGCATCGCCCCGGCGTGGGCCAGTTGCTGCACGCGGCGGCGCGCGCCCGACTGGGCAACCTGCGCGTGATTCGCCAGGATGCCGTCGAGGTGCTGGAACACCGGTTGGGCAGCGGCACGCTGGACGAGGTGCAGCTGCTGTTCCCGGATCCGTGGCCCAAGTCGCGCCATCACAAACGCCGCATCGTGCAGCCGGCCTTCGTGGCGCTGGTCGCGGACCGGCTGCGACGCGGCGGCGAACTGCAGCTTGCAACCGATTGGGAACCGTACGCCGAGCACATGCGGCTGGTGCTGGAAAACTGTGCGTTGCTCGAGAACGCCGCCGGCGCCGCGGTGTGGAGTGCGCGCCCGGCGTATCGCGCGGCCACGCGCTTCGAGCGCCGCGGCGAAAAACTCGGCCACGCCGTGCGCGATCTCACGTTCCGCAAAAAATAGTCGGCGATCCGCGACTCCCGCGCACATGCTGCCGCGCACTAATCGCGGCGCTTGTCAGCGACCTTCGGGCGGAGCACCATGAATCGGCGAGTTCGATCTGTTCCGCATCTGTTGTTGGCATCATGGAGGCCATGCGATGAGCGCCCATCTGCCCGGCATCGGTGAGTGGTATCGCGTCGAAGGTGGCGACATCTTCGAAGTGGTCGCGGTGGACAGCGACGATCGTTCCGTCGAAGTGCAGTACTTCGATGGCACGGTGGAGGAAATCGACCTCGACGACTGGAATGCGCAGACCAGCACCGGCGTCATCGTGGGCACGGAAGCGCCGGAAGACTGGAGCGGTTCGGTGGACGTGGAATCCGAGCGCGAGGAATCCGGTTACGGCGGCTACGAGAACGACCGCCGGCTCAACGCCAGCAGCCTCGACGGCATCGACCTGTTCGAATAGCCCCTCACGCGTAGCGCGCCGCCAGTTCCTCCGCGTCCAGCTCCGGCGCCAGCAGCACTTCGCCCGCCTCCACCACCACCGCTATGCTCGCCAGCGACTGGCCGAGGCACGGCCCGGCGATGCACAGGCCGCTGTCCTTCTCGAACAAGGCGCCGTGCACGAAGCACTCGATATGGCGGCCGTCGTAACTCGTGAAATGATCCTCGAGGTAGTTCAGCGGATAGCGCAGATGCGCGCAACGATTGACATAAGCGCGGACGGCGCCGTCGGTGCGGATCACGAAGCCGCGCATCGGCCACGCGCCGGTCCCGAGCCGGAATTCCCGGCAGCCGCTGGGGCCGATCTCGTCCAGCCGGCACAGCCGCCGCGCCGCCGCGCCGCTCATGCAGGCGTGGCCGCACGCCACGCGGCAGCCCGCCGCGACAGGCTCCACAGCAGCAGCAGCGCCGGAATGCTCAGGCTGGCCGTATAGATGAAGAAACGCGGGTAGCCGATGGCGTCGACCACATTGCCGGCATAGCCTTCGAGGAATTTCCCCGGCAGCGCATACAGCGACGAGAACAGCGCGTACTGCGTGGCCGTGTAGCGCGCGCTGGTCAGCCCCGAGAGGAACGCCACCAGCGCGGTGCCGTGCATGGCCAACGCCAGGTTGTCGAAGCCGTTGACCAGTCCCAGCCCGAGCAGCGGATGGCCCGGTGTCGCGGCCAGCAGCGACCAGCAGAGGTTCGAGGCCATCACCATGAGGCTGCCCAGCACCAGCGAGCGCACCAGCCCCAGCCGCGTGATGACGATGCCCGCGAGGAACACGCCAACGATGCCCGCCAGCAGGCCATAGGCCTTCACCACCGTGGCCACCTGCGTCAGCGTGTACTGCTTGTCCACGTAGAAACTGTTGGTCATCGCGCCCATGGAGAAATCGGTGAGCCGGTAGCTGCCCATGAACAGCAACAGCAGCACCGCCAGCGAAACGCCGTAGCGCGCCACGAAATCCGTGAACGGGCAGATCACCGCCCCGATGAACCATTCGCCCGCTGCCCGCAACGACGACGGCCAGTGCGCCTTGTCCTCCAGCCACTGCACCACGCGCTGCTCGCGCAGCGCGTCCGCGGTGCGCACCACGCGTGCGGGCTCGCGCGACAGCAGTGTCGCGATCACGCCCACGCCCACCAGCGCCGCCATCACGCCGTAGCTGGCACGCCATCCCGTGTGGTCCGCCAGCGCCAGCGCGCCGGCGCTGCCGCAGATCAGCGCCAGCCGGAACCCCATCTGGTAGGCGGCCGCCATGGCGCCCTGCAGCGCATCGCCCGCGGTCTCGATGCGCCAGGCGTCGATGGAAATGTCCTGCGTGGCCGCGAAGCAGGCCGTGAAGGTGGCCCACAGCGCGAGCCGCAGCACGCCGCTGGCGGGGTCGCCCAGCGAGAGGTTGTACAACCCGATGGCGATGCCGAGCTGGGCCACCAGCATCCAGCTGCGGCGACGACCGAGCCAGCGCGTGAGCAGCGGCACCGGCACGCGATCCACCACCGGCGCCCACAGGAATTTCAGCGTGTAGGCCAGGCCCACCCACGCCAGCTTGGTGATGGTGGAACGATCGATGCCCGACAGACGCAACCACGCGGACAACGTCTGGAACACCAGGTAGAAAGGCAGGCCGGCCGAAAACCCCAGCGCCAGCATCGAGAGCATGCGCGGCTGGAAATACACCCGCACGGCATCGAGCCAGCGGCGCGGCACCGGGCGCGGCGCCGGCTGCGGCGGCTGGGAGGATTCGGGTGCGCTCATGGGGATTGCATGATACGCGAGCCGCGCGCGCCGGCAGGCAGCGCATTGACAGCCCCTGGTCCGCAGGGCACCGTGGCGGCCATGCTCGATCATCAACTCCGCTTTCTGCGCCTGGCGCTGGAACGCCAGGCGCTGCGCTTCGGTGAATTCAAGCTCAAGTCCGGCCGCATCAGTCCCTACTTCTTCAACGCCGGCCTGTTCAACGACGGCGCCTCGCTGGTCGAGCTGGGCCGCTGCTACGCCGCCGCGCTGGTGCGCTCGGGACTGGCCTTCGACATGCTGTTCGGGCCCGCCTACAAGGGCATCCCGCTGGTTTCGGCCGCGGCCATCGCGCTGGCCGAGGCCGAAGGCCGCAACCTGCCGTGGGCCTTCAACCGCAAGGAAGCCAAGGACCACGGCGAATCCGGCCTGATCGTGGGCAGTCCGCTGCAGGGACGCGTGGTGATCGTCGACGACGTGATCACCGCCGGCACCGCGATCCGCGAATCGGTGGAGCTGATCCGGCGCGCGGGCGCCACGCCGATCGCCGTGGCGCTCGCCATGGACCGGCAGGAGCGCGGCCAGTCGCAACGTTCCGCAGTCCAGGAAGTGGAAGCCGAGTTCGGCCTGAAGTGTGTGAGCATTCTTGATCTGCAGGCCTTGATCGAGGCGCTGACCCGCACCGAACACCCGGCGCTGGACGCGAACGCGCTGTCCAGTCTCGAAAAGTATCGCAAAGAGTACGGAGTGGACGGTTGACCGCTTGCGATCTGCCTCCCATCGTGGACAATGCGCGGATGCTGAAGAGTCTGCGAACCCTGAACCTTGCAGGTCTCGTCCTCGTGTCGCTGGCCGCCGGTTCCGCCGCGCTGCATGCGGAAAGCAACCAGGGTCAGCTCTACAAGTGGGTCGACGACCAGGGCGTGACCCACTACGGCGATACGGTGCCGGCCGAGTATGCGCAGAAGGAACGCTCGGTGCTCAACAACCGCGGCGTCGAGATCGGCCGCGTCGCCGGCCACAAGACCGCCGAGCAGCAGCTGGCCGCTGACGCCGCAGCCCAGGCCGAGGCCGAACGCCGCCAGCACGACCAGTTCCTGCTGCGCACCTACACCTCGACCAAGGACATCGAACGACTGCGCGACGAGCGCCTCGACCAGCTCGACGGCCAGGTCAAGGCCACGGCGTTGTACATCAGCACGCTCGACAGCCGTCTGGCCGCCCTGCAGGACCGCGCCCAGCTCTTCAAGCCCTACAATTCGAAGCCCGACGCGCGGCGCATGCCCGACGATCTGGCCGAGGAACTGGTGCGCACGGTGAGCGAGCGCAACCAGCAGAACCAGGCCATGGACCGGCGCAAGAACGAATCGAACACGGTGCGCACGCAGTTCAACGACGATCTGGCGCGCTACAAGGAACTGACCAAGAACGGCGGGCTCACCGCCACCAACTGAAACGGCCGCGCGCGCTCAGCCGCGCCCGGTGTGGCCGAATCCGCCAGCGCCCCGCTGGCTGGCCGCGAATTCATCCACCACCTGCAACTCCACCTGCACCACCGGCACCACCACGAGCTGCGCGATGCGCTCGCCCGGCTGCACCGTGAATGCCTGGCTGCCGCGGTTCCAGCACGACACCAGCAGCGGACCCTGGTAGTCGGAATCGATCAGCCCGACCAGGTTGCCAAGCACGATGCCGTGCTTGTGCCCCAGCCCTGAACGCGGCAGCAGCACCGCGGCCAGCCCGGGATTTTCGATCCAGATCGACAGGCCGGTGGGAATGAGCTCGGCACCGCCCGGGGGCAGCACCAGCGGCTGCTCGAGGCAGGCGCGCAGGTCCATGCCGGCCGACCCGCCGGTGGCGTAAGCGGGCAACGGGAATTCCTTGCCGATGCGCGCGTCGAGGATGCGCACTTTCAATGCCGGACGCCCGGCTGCGCTGCGGCTGTCGTTCATGGGGTCACGAGCGCGCGGCGTGGAAGCGCGCGGCAATGAGCGCGGCGAGCTGGCGCGCGAGCTCCGGCTTGGAATTCCTGGGCAATTCGGCCTTGCCCGGATCCGCCGGGTCCTGGCCACGCCACAGCACCAGCAGCGCGTTGTCGTCACAGTCGAAGGCCTTGCAGTGGCCCACTTCATTGGCGGCGATCATGTCCAGGTTCTTGCGCTCCAGTTTGTCGCGGGCGTACTGCTCGACGGCTTCGGTTTCGGCGGCGAACCCCACCACGAACGGGCGGTCGGCCCGTGCCGCGACGCCGGCCAGAATATCCGGCGTGCGCTCCAGTTCCAAGCTGCAGCGCTCGGCGGTCTTCTTGATTTTCTGCTCTGCCACCTGCGGCATACGGTAGTCGGCCACCGCAGCCGTCCCCACGAAAATCTGCGCCTGCGCGATTTCGCGTTCCACCGCGGCCTGCATCTGCGCGGCGGATTCGACGTTGAGCCGCCGTACGCCGAACGGCGTCGGCAGGTTCACCGGTCCGCTCACCAGCGTGACCTCGGCGCCGAGCTCACGCAGCGCACCGGCCAGCGCGTAGCCCATCTTTCCCGAACTGCGGTTGGTGATGAACCGCACCGGGTCGATGCACTCGCGCGTCGGGCCCGCGGTGAGCACCACGCGCCGGCCGCTGAGCGCGCCCTGCGGCGCGGGCAGCAGCGGCGCCAGCCGTTCGATGATCTCGAGCGGTTCGAGCATGCGGCCGGCACCGGTTTCACCACAGGCCTGCTCGCCCACGCCGGGACCGAGCAGCATCACGCCCCTCGAGGCCAGCGTCGCGGCATTGGCCTGGGTCGCGGCGTGGGCCCACATCAGCCGGTTCATCGCCGGCGCGACCGCGATCGGCGCTTCGGTGGCAAGGCACAGCGTCGCCAGCAGGTCGTCGGCGCGACCCTGCGCCAGCCGCGCGAGGAAATCCGCGGTGGCCGGCGCCACCAGCACCAGATCGGCCCAGCGCGCGAGCTCGATGTGGCCCATGGCCGCTTCCGCTGCCGGATCCCACAGGCTTTCGCGCACGGGCCTGCCCGATACCGCCTGGAACGTCGTGGCGGTGACGAATTCGCGCGCCGCCGCCGTCATCACCACCTGCACTTCGGCGCCGCGCTCGATCAGCCGGCGCACGAGATCGGCGCTCTTGTAGGCCGCGATGCCGCCCGTGACGCCAAGCAGGATTTTCTTGCCGCGCATGCCGGGGATTATCGGCCAAGGCCCGGCATTTGGCCCATGCACGGCCGATATGTGGATCGCACGTCCGGGCCATATCGACCGAGAATGGGTTCACACGAGGACTGCCCGACATGAACCTGAAGCTCTGGCCCGCCGGCGAGCGGCCCCGCGAGAAGTTGCTGCGCACCGGCGTGCAGAGCCTGTCCGACGCCGAAGTGCTGGCGCTGCTGCTGGGCAGCTCCTCGCTCCCCGGCGTCAATATCGTCGAGTTCGCGCGCCAGCTGCTGGTGGGCCATGGCTCGCTCCGCGCCTTGCTCACCGCCAACCCGGAAACGGCCATGGCTGAACCCGGCATGGGTCCCGCAGGCTACTGCCGCCTGCAGGCCGCACTGGAACTCGCGCGCCGCCACTACGCCACCGCCCTGCAGGGCGGCTCGCTGCTCGACTCCCCGCTGGCCACGCGCAACTACCTCATCGCGCGCCTGCGCGACGCGCCGCACGAGCTGTTCTGCTGCCTGCACCTCGACAACCGCCACCGCCTCATCGCTTTCGACGAGCTGTTCCGCGGCACCATCGATGGCGCGAGCGTCCATCCGCGCGAAGTGGTCAAGCAGGCGCTGGCGCGCAATGCGGCTGCGGTGATCCTCGCGCACAACCACCCTTCCGGTGTCGCCGAGCCCAGCCAGGCGGACGAGCTCATCACGCGCCGCCTGCGCGAGGCGCTGGCGCTGGTGGACATCCGCGTGCTCGACCACCTCATCGTCGCGGACACGGGCTGCCTGTCGTTTGCCGAGCGCGGACTGCTCTGAAACGGCGCAGCGCTTCGCCGCCGCAGTGAAGAGCTCCGGCTGCGCGCCGCGCGACCTGGCGCGCGCACTCGCACGCAAGCACGCCGTGTATACTCGATCGCCATGACCCGCCGCAGTGCGCAACGCTGGTTACGCTCGCTGCTGCCGCTGCTCGCGCTGCGGCTGCTGCTGCCCGTCGGCGTCATGCCCATGGCTGGCCCTCATGGCATCGAGCTGGTCCCCTGCAGCATGGGCAGTCCGGCGGCAACGCCGATGCCCGCAATGGACATGTCCGGCATGGACATGTCGGGAATGGAGATGCCGGGCATGGACCCGGCAGCGCCCGCGCCGGCGCCCACCTCCCATAAGGACACGCTCTGCGTGTTCGCCGCCGCCGCGGGACTGGCTCCCGTCGCCGCGCTGCCCACCGCCAGCCTGTTCCGCATCGGCACTTCCAGCTTCGAGGTCGAACGCTCCGAACCGCAGCACCATGCGCAATCCGGACCGCTGCGCATCCAGATGTCGAGGGCCCCGCCCACTCTCTCCTGAGTGTCGCTCATATTTCCTGTGACGAACCCTGGAGAGAACCATGACCAGCATTTCCCGTCGCTGGCGGTCGGGCGCTTTGGCGTCGCTGCTGCCGGCCTTCGCATCACTTGTTCCGGCGCCGGCCTGGGCCTGCGCCACCTGCGGTTGCACGCTCAGTGCCGACGCGGCCACCGGCTATTCGAGCGCCACAGGCTGGCGAGTCAGCGCCGAATTCGATTTCATCGACCAGGACGAGCTGCGTGGCGGCACGCACCGCGCAACGCCCGGGCAGGTGGTCGATGAACCCGCTGATCCGACCGCCGACGGCGGCGAGATCGAAAAAGACACGTTGAATCGCTACCTGACCCTGGGCCTGGCCTACAGTCCCGGCGCCAACTGGAATTTCGACCTGCGCGTGCCGTATGTCTCGCGCGGGCACACCAGCTATGGCGACCAGGACCAGCCCTTCGACCCGGCGGAGATCGCCCCGGACCAGCTCAGCGGAGCGCATGTGTCGGGTCTGGGCGATGCGAAACTCATCGCCAGCTGGCAGGGCCTGTTGCCCACCCACAGCCTCGGCCTGCAGCTCGGCCTGAAACTGCCCACCGGCCGCTACGGCACCGCAGTCAATTTCGACAGCGGTCCGATGGCGGGCGATGCGCTGGATGCCAGCCTGCAGGCGGGCACGGGCAGCACCGACCTGATCGTGGGCGCCTACTTCTTTCGGGCCATCAGCCAGGATTTCGACGCCTTCGTGAACGCCCAGTACCAGTCCGCCATCGCCGAACGGCAGAACGACACCGGCAACGATTTCCGGCCGGGAAATTCGGCCAGCATGAGTTTCGGTTTGCGCTACGAAGCGCATCCCGGCTGGATCCCGCAGTTGCAGGTCAACCTGCTGCACAAGGCCGCCGACCAGGGCGCGCTCGCCGATCGGTTCGACACGGCAGGCACGGTGGCCTACCTCAGTCCCGGCCTGACCTTGAAGGCGGCACAGGGTCTTTATGTGTACGGATTCGTGCAGGTGCCGGTGTACAGCAACCTCGACGGCTACCAGCTGTTCCCGCACTGGTCGGCATCGGTGGGTCTGAGCTATGCACTCTGAATCGCGGCGCGCATGCTTGCGCGCCGCAGGTGCCTTCGCCCTGCTCGGCGCAGGTCGCTGGGACAGGGCGAATGCCAAAGAGGAAACGTTGCGCGTGGGGTGGCCCGCGCCCGCCGCCACGCTCACCACCCTGGATGGCAGCCGGATTGCGACGCCGGATCTGATCGGACAGGTCGTGATCCTGACTTTCTGGGCGACCTGGTGTTCCCCCTGTCGCAAGGAGCTGCCGCTGCTCTCGGCCTACGCCGCCGAGCACGCGGCGCAGGGACTGCGTGTGCTGGGCTTCTCGCTGGACACACCGGATCAGCTCGCCGAAGTGCGCCGGATCGCGGCAACGCTGAGTTTCCCGGTGGGCCTGGTGGGAAGCGACCGGCTGCCGGGGTATGGCCGTCTGTGGCGTATCCCGGTGAACTTCACCATCGGCCGCGACGGCCGCCTGGTGGAAAATGGCTGGGATGACCGGCAACCGGTGTGGACCGAGGAGCGGCTGGCGCGCGTGGTGACGCCGCTCCTCGGCTGACCGGGTGGTGCGCTACTCGGCGGTGCTCAGATCGATCACGGAAGTCACCGCCGAGATCTTGTTGGCCGGGAAGCCGCCGAGTTCCGCATGCCGGCGCACCAGCGACTCGTCCGCGGCGTGGTACACGCAGTAGATCTTGTCGCCGGTGACATAGCTGTGCAGCCAGTTGATGCTGGGCCCCATGCTGCTCAGCACGCCGCAGGACTTCCTGGAGATGTTCTTGAGTTCGGCCGGGGTCAGCTTGCCGGCGCCGGGAATTTCTCTTTCAATGACGAACTTGGGCATGATGTGCTCCTGGGTGTGGTGGCCGATGGCGCGGTTCCAGCGCGCGGTTGCAGTGTCGCGCGGTCGGCGCGTCGGGTCTTGAAGCGCTCCTGAAAGTTTTCTGAAAGACGCTCCGCAAGCCTCGTGGCGGCGTCCGCGATGGGGAATATCACTTGTTTTTCATGGGCTTGAGGCACTGACATGGATCGTCTGCGCGTCGGCGGCTTCGAGCTGTGCGCTTCGCAGCGCACGCTCTCCGCGGCGGGCCAGCCGCTGGAGCTGGGCGCGCGCGCGTTCGATCTGCTGCGGGTGCTCGCGGAACAGCCTGGTCGGCTGGTCAGCAAGGCGACGTTGCTGGAGCGCGTCTGGCCGAAGCTGGTGGTGGATGAGAACAACCTGCCCGCGCAGATCGCAAGCCTGCGGCGAGTGCTGGGCGCCGACGCCATCCGGACCGTGCAGGGCTACGGCTATCGGCTGGACCTGCCTGTGGCGGCGCTGCCGGAGACGCCCGTGTGCGCCGGCGCTGCGGTTCCCGCCCCGGCGCGCAGGACCGGTACGCTGGTGATTCCCCGCCGCAGCTGGGCGGACCGGTTGGGACCGCTCATCGGTCGCGACGTGGAATTGCGTGAACTGGAGCAGGCGCTGCAACGCTGCAGCCTCGTGAGCGTGGTCGGCACCGCGGGCGTGGGCAAGACGCGCCTGGGCCGCGAGATTGTCGCGCGCGCGCAAGCGGCGCCTGCGCAGCCCGTGGCGTGGGTGGCGCTGGGCCCCCTCACGGACGCGGGACATGTGCCCTCGGCGATCGCGCGGGTGCTGGGCCTTGCGCTGCCCGAGAATACCGGCGGATTCGATGCCCTGGCACGCGCACTGGAACAGGAACCGTTGCTGCTGGTGCTCGATTGCGTGGAACATCTCGCGACCGCGCTGGCGACGCCGTTGGCCGGGCTGATCGCGCAGACCAGCGAACTGCGCGTGCTGTTGACCAGCCAGGTACCGCTGGGCGTGGCGGGCGAGACGGTGTATCGCCTCGCCGCGCTGCCGCTACCCGCGCGCGACACCCCCGCCGATGCGGCCGGCCACTACGCTGCGATCGCCTTGTTCGCACAGCGCGCCGCGGCCGCCGACCAGCGCTTCGCGCTCACCGCGGCCAACACGCCGCTGGTGAGCGAGATCTGCCGCCGGCTCGACGGCATTCCGCTGGCGTTGGAACTGGCGGCGGCGCGCGTGCCCGCGCTCGGCCTCGACGAACTGCTGGCGCGGCTGGACGACCGGTTCCGCCTGCTGAAACTCACCGGCGCCGGCGAGGCGCGCCACAGCGCCCTCCACACCGCGCTCGACTGGAGCTACGCGCTGCTCACGCCCCAGGAGCAGCAGGTGTTCGACCGGCTCGGCGCGTTCGCCGGCAGCTTCGCGCTGCCGGTGGCCGCGCGCTGCGCGGGCGATGCAGGCCGCGACGACGCGGCGGCCATCGATCTCATCGCAAGGCTGGTGGACCGTTCGCTGGTGATGGCGCTGCCCGTCGATCCTCCGCGTTACGTGCTGACCGAAACCGCGCGTCACTACGCGCTCGAAAGGCTGGCGGCCAGCGGCCGGCTGCACGAGGCGCGCGGGCGGATGGCGCGCGCCATGGGCGAGCTGCTCGATGCCGCGTTCGAAGCCTACTGGTCGCTGGATGAAGCGCTGTGGCTGCACCGCTATGAGCCCGAAATCGACAACACGCGCGCCGCGATGGACTGGGCGCAGCTGCATGACGCCGCGCTGAGCGTCGCGCTGTACGGTTCGAGCTGGCCGCTGTTCGTCGAGCACGACCTCGCGGCCGAGGGTCGCGTGCGCTACGGGCAGGTGCTGTCGCAGCTCTCCGATTCGCTGCCGCGGGCGCGACTCGGCAGGTTCTGGAATGCCATCGCCACCTTCGATTCGACCCGCCAGTGCGATCGCGCCCGGTACGCGGCCGAACTGGCCGCCACCATGCACGCCACCAACAGCGACGTGCGCGCGCACTACTACGCGCTCATGCTGCTGGCGTTCAACTGGCGCGAGGACTCACCCCAGGCGCGGGCGGCGTACCAAGCGGCGCGCCGGCTCGAGAACCCTGGCTGGCCCGCACGCCTGCTGACCCATGGCGCGCTGACCGCCGGCGCGCTGCACACCTGCGCCGGCGATTATCCGGCGGCGCGCGAGGCCTACCTGCGGGCCATGCACCACGCACTGACGCTCAGCGAACGCGAGGCGCTGGCGGCCAGCGTGCACGTGGTGGAGCTCGACATCGCACGCGACGACATCGCGGCCGCGCTGCAGCTGGGTCGGCCGCTGGCGCAGAGCCTGCGGCACCTGGGACGGCGCGAAACGCGCTTCGAAGTGCTGGTGCTGAATTTCAGCGCACTGCTCATCGCAGGCGAGGCCGATGAAGCCCGCGTCACGGGCGCCGAGCTGCTCGACCACGCCCAGCGCTTCGACAGCAGCCGGCTCTATGCCGTGCTGGACGCCATGGCGTGGCTGGCCTGCCTGTCCGGTCATGCCGTGGCGGCCGCCGACATCGAACTGTGCGCGGACGCGGCGCATGCGACGCACGGCGCGGGGCGCCGTGGGCCGGTGCAGGAGCGCGTGCGCGGCCTGGTGCTGGCCGCGCTGGAAACAGGGCTGGGATCGGCCTGGCGGGCGGCGCGTGAAACGGTCCGCGCCCGTCAGGGCGCGGGCGAACGCCTGGATGAACTCAGCGCCTGCGCGCTGGCGCTGGGACTGGACCACTAAAGCGCCGATTCCGGCACGATGGCAAGCCGGTACAGCGCGACGCCGTGCGAGGGGACGGTGGTCGTGTAATGCCCCTTCATGCGGATGGGCGCGGAGCCCGGCTTCCACAGGTCGCGCAGCGTCACGCGCAACGCGTCCGGGAGCTGCAGGTCGCGCAGCTGCAAGGTCATGGGAGCCGCCTGCGCCGACCGGTTCAGCAGCAGCACGGCACGCGCGCCGCCCTTCAGTGGCCGCGCCCAGATTTCGAAATCCCCGTTCTTCCACACGCGCCGGGCCTGCGCGCCGAGCGCATCCTGGTCGACGGCGATGACGTCGCGGTTGAGCAGGATGGCCCTGGTGGCCGCGCTCATGTTCGCCACGTCGTTGCCGGCGATCAGCGGGGCGGCCAGCATGGCCCACAGGCTGAAGTGCGCGCGGTATTCGGTGTCGGTCATGCCGCCGTTGCCCACTTCCAGCATGTCGGGATCGTTCCAGTGGCCGGGGCCCGCATACGGGTACAGATCGGCCTGCAGGTCGAGGATGTCCAGTACGCCGAGCATGAACGCCTTCTTGCCCTGCCAGTGATCGTAGATGTCGCCGCTGGTGCGCCACAGGTTGCCGATGGTCTCGCCCCACAGCCAGGGCTTGGCGGTGCCCCACTCGCACATGCTGAACACGATGTCGCGGTTCGTGGCGCGCAACGCGTCGCTCATGGTGAGGTAGGCCGCGTGCGCATCCTCGGTGCCGGTGTTGCACCAATCGTACTTGAGGTAGTCCGCGCCCCAGGCCGCGTACTGCGCGGCGTCCTGGTACTCATGGCCGCGGCTGCCCGGCTTGCCGCCGCAGGTTCTTTCGCCGGCGTCGGAGTAGATGCCGAACTTCAGGCCCCGCGAATGCACGTAGTCCGCCAGCGCCTTGATGCCCGACGGAAAGCGCGTGGCGTCGGGCTGGATGTTGCCGGCCGCGTCGCGCTGGCCGTGCCAGCAGTCGTCGATGATCACGTACTGGTAGCCGGCGTCCTTCATGCCCGAAGCCACGATGGCATCCGCGGTCTGGCGGATCAGTGTCTCGTTGATGTTGCAGCCGAAACGGTTCCAGCTGTTCCAGCCCATCGGTGGCGTGAGCGCCAGGCCGTTGGCGACGCGCGGCGCTGCGGGCGGTGGACCGCCTGCGGGCATGTCGGGCGGCGCGCCCGCGGGTGGTGGCGCCTGCGCAGCGGCCATGCCGCAGACCAGCCACATCAGCAACAGCCGGACGATTGAGCGCATGAGACGATGACCCCCGTTAGCAGTTAATCTATCGAGCATGGAACGAACCCGGCGCAGATCCACCCAAGGCGCGACCATCCGCGACGTGGCGGCATTGGCGGGTGTCTCGCCCATGACGGTTTCACGCGTGATCAACCACGAGGAAAACGTCCGCCCCGAAACGCGCGAGCTGGTCGACGCCGCGATCCGCGAACTGAACTATACGCCAAGCCCCGCCGCACGCAGCCTGGCCGGCTCCGAGCCGTTCCGCATCGGCCTGCTGTACGACAACCCGTCCACCGGCTACCTCAGCGAGTTCCTGCTCGGCGCGCTGGACGAAAGCAGCCGCACCGGCGCCCAGCTGCTGGTGGAGAAATGCGCCGAGAGCGAACTCGCGAGCGTGTCGCTGGCCAAGCTGCTCAAGGCCGGCGTCGATGGACTGATCCTGCCGCCGCCGCTGTGCGAATCGCCGCAGCTGCTGGCCGATGTGCGCACCGCGGGCGCGCCCGCCGTGGGCGTGGCGCCGGGCCACGCCAGTGCCGAGATGGCCACCATCCGCATCGACAACGAGGCGGCTGCGCGCGAACTCACCGAGCACCTGCTGGCGCTGGGCCATCGGCGCTTCGGCTTCATCAAGGGCCATCCCAACCAGACCGTGAGCGAGCAAAGGCTCAACGGCTTCCTGTCGACGCTCAAGCATGCCGGCATCGACCGCAAATCGGTGCGCATCGAACAGGGTTATTTCACCTACCGCTCCGGGCTCGATGCCGCCGAGAAGCTGCTGGCCGACAGGCACGGCCAGCCCACCGCGATTTTCGCGGCCAACGACGACATGGCCGCGGCCACGGCGGCGCTGGCGCATCGCCTGGGATTCGACGTGCCGGAAGACATCTCCATCGTCGGCTTCGACGACACGCCGATGGCCGTGACGGTCTGGCCGGCGCTGACCACGGTGCATCAACCGGTGGCCGCCATGGCGCGCGCGGCGGTCGACCTCGTGATGGAGGAGATCCGCCGCAAGCGCAGCGGCGGCACCACGCCGCGCCAGCTCCTGCATCCGCACACGCTGATCGTGCGCGAATCCAGCGGGCCGGTTGCCGGGGGCGCCTGAGCCGCCATGCACGCCACCGTCCACCAGACCGAGAACACGCTGTTCCTCATCCTGCTGCAGCTGATCGTGATGATCGGCGCGGCACGTCTGCTCAACACCGCGTTCCGCGCGCTGCGCCAGCCCGGCGTGATCGGCGAGATCGTGGCGGGCCTGGTGCTCGGGCCGTCGCTGTTCGGCCATTTCTTCCCGGACGCCTCGCTCGCGCTGTTCGGCGCCAGCGCCTCGCTGCCCATCACCATCATCAGCCAGATCGGACTGATCCTGCTGATGTTCCAGATCGGCAGTGACTTCGAGTTCAGCCACCTGGCCACGCAGCGCAATCGCCGCGGCGTGATCGCGATCGCACTGCTGTCGGTGTCGGTGCCGTTCGCACTCGGCCTGCTGCTCGGCCGGCAGTCAGCGCCGGTGTTCGCGCCCGGCATCGATGTCCTGACGTACAGCCTGTTCTGCGGCGTCGGGCTGGCCATCACCGCGGTGCCGATCCTGGGTCGCATCCTGCGCGAGTACGGCCTGACGCGCACCGGGATCGGCGTGGTGGCCATTTCCGCCGCGGCCGTGAACGATGTGTTCGGCTGGGTGATGCTGGCGGGAATCTCGGCCTACGCCGCCGCGAGATTCTCGGGCGCCGATGTGCTGCTGCAAGTGCTGGGACTGGCGCTGTTCGTCGCCGCGCTGTGGTTCGTGTTGCGACCACTGGCGGGCTGGCTGGTGCGGCGCATGCCGGTGCAGCACGGCGAGCTCAAACCCAACCTCATGGCCTGCGTCTGCTGCCTGGTGTTCGCGCTCGGCATGTGCACGTTCAGGCTGGGCATCTTCGCGATTTTCGGCGGCTTCGCCGCGGGCCTGCTGTTCCATCGCCACGAGGCTTTCGTACTGGCGTGGCGGCGCCAGGTGGGCCAGTTCGTGCTGGTGTTCTTCCTGCCGGTGTTCTTCACGTACACCGGACTGCGCACCAACGTGCTCGGCCTCGACAGCGCCCGCGACCTGGAGTGGCTGGCGCTGATCCTCGTGGCCGCCATCCTCGGCAAGGTGGTGCCGGTGTACCTGGCCGGACGGCTCACCGGCTTCCCGCACTACGAGTCCGCGGTGCTCGGCACGCTCATGAACACGCGTGCGCTCATGGAACTCATCGTGCTGAACATCGGCTACGACCTGGGCTTCATCCCGCAGAAGATCTTCACGATGCTGGTCATCATGGCGGTGGTGACCACGGTCATGACGGGGCCGCTGCTCAAACGCTTGCTGCCGCGTGCTGGCTACACGCTCCCCGAGGGCATCGAGGCCTGACAGCTGGCCGTCAGCCCTCGCCGTTCCAGGCGAACCCGTCACGCCCGATCATCGTGCTCGCTGCAGCCGGCCCCCAGCTCCCCGCCACATAGCTCTTCGGCTTCTCGTCGGATGCCGCCCAGGCGGCGCGGATCGGGTCGATCCATTTCCAGGCGGCGTCGAGCTCGTCGCGGCGCATGAACAGCGTCAGATTGCCCTTGATGACGTCCGACAGCAGGCGCTCGTAGGCGTCGAGCTGGCGCGTCTTCTTGGTGTCTGCCATGTCGAGCTGCAGCGACACGGGCCGCAGGCGCATGGCCTCGCCCGGGTGCTTGGCCATGATGGTCAGCGTGATGCTGTCCTTGGGCTGCAGCGAGATCACGAGCTTGTTCTGCGAAGGTTCGCTGCCCATCTTCTC
Source organism: Steroidobacteraceae bacterium (assembly GCA_035499515.1). Lineage (GTDB taxonomy): Bacteria > Pseudomonadota > Gammaproteobacteria > Steroidobacterales > Steroidobacteraceae > FEN-1191. The sequence continues at coordinate 36,337 of DATJYR010000040.1, forward strand.
GAAGATGAAGTGCGGCACGTCGTCGAAGGTGAGCACGATTTCGGCCATGCCGTCCTGCAACCGCTTGCCGGTACGCAGGTAGAACGGCACGCCGGCCCAGCGCCAGCTGTCGATGTGGGCCTTGAGCGCCACGTAGGTTTCGGTGGCGCTGTCTTCCGGGACGCCCTCTTCCTCGAGATACCCCACCACCGGGGCGCCATCGATGGCGCCCGCGCGGTACTGGCCGCGAATGGTGTTGGCCAGCGCCTCCGGCCCTGACAGCGGCCGCAGCGCGCGCAGCACCTTGAGCTTCTCGTCGCGGATCGCATCCGCCGTGTTGCTGGAGGGCGGCTCCATGGCGAGGATGCACAGCAGCTGCAGCAGGTGGTTCTGCACCATGTCGCGCAACGCGCCCGTCTGGTCGTAGAACGCGGCGCGACCGGCGACGCCCAGGTCCTCGGCCACCGTGATCTGCACGTGGCAGATGCGGCCGCGGCGCCACAGCGGTTCGAACAGCGAATTGCCGAAGCGCAGCGCCAGCAGGTTCTGCACCGCCTCCTTGCCGAGGTAGTGGTCGATGCGATAGATCTGGTGCTCGCCGAAGATCGAGCCCACGTGCTGGTTGATGCGTTCGGCCGATTGCTGGTCCTGGCCCAACGGCTTCTCGAGCACGATGCGCGAGCTGGACGTCACCAGGCCCGACTTGCCAAGATTGTCCACCGCGGCCGCGAACAGCGCCGGCGCCGTGGACAGGAAGAACACCCGCTCCACGGCGTCCCGGCCCGCGAGCTTGTCGCCCAGCCTGCGATAGTCGCCTTCGGCGTCCAGGTCCAGCTCGACGAAATCCAGCAATTTCGCGAACGCCTGCCAGCGCTGGGCGTCGAATTCGCTGCTGGCGTGCTCCTGGCAGCTCTGTTCGATCAGGGCGCAGAACCCGTCGCGGCCGATGTTGCTGCGGGACACACCGAGGATCCTCGCGCCAGCCGGAAACTGCCCCGCCACGAACCGGCGGTACAGCGCGGGCAGGAGCTTGCGCCGCGCCAGATCGCCGGTGCCGCCAAACAGCACCAGATCGAACTCAGGAAGCTGGTTTTGATTTACCATGGGCCATGATATTCATTAACTGAGCCAGCGCACAGCATGAATTCCAGGCCATTCAAGACCCAGGCGCCCATCCAGGCAGTGGCGGACCGCATCCGCGAGCGCAGCCGCGAATCGCGCGGCGATTACCTGCGCCGCATGGAGGCAGCGCGCAGCACCGGTCCTGTGCGCGCGGGCCTCGCCTGCACGAACCTGGCGCACGGTTTCGCGGCCTCCGGCACGGGTGACAAGGACGCACTCAAGAAAATGATCTGGCCGAACCTGGGCATCGTCTCCGCTTATAACGACATGCTCTCGGCGCACCAGCCGCTGGAACGGTATCCGGCGCTGATCAAGATGGCCGCGCGCGAAGCGGGCGCCGTGGCGCAATTCGCGGGTGGCGTGCCGGCGATGTGCGATGGCGTGACGCAGGGACGCGCCGGCATGGAGCTGTCGCTGTTCTCGCGCGACGTGATCGCCATGGCCACTGCCATCGCCCTGTCGCATGACATGTTCGACGCCGCGCTGTGCCTCGGCGTGTGCGACAAGATCGTGCCGGGCCTGGTGATCGGCGCGCTGTCATTCGGCCAGCTGCCGGTGATCTTCGTGCCGGGCGGCCCCATGCCTTCCGGCATCAGCAACAAGCAGAAGGCGCAGGTGCGCCAGCAGTACGCGGAAGGCAAGGTCGGCAACGATGCGCTGCTGGAATCCGAAAGCGGCAGCTACCACTCGGCCGGCACCTGCACGTTCTACGGCACCGCCAACAGCAACCAGATGCTCATGGAAGTGATGGGCCTGCATCTGCCGGGCACGGCGTTCGTGCCGCCCAACACGCCGCTGCGCGATGCGCTGACGCGTGCCAGCGCGACGCGCGCCGCGCAGATCACGGCGCTGGGCAACGAGTACCTGCCGATGTGCCGCACGGTGGACGAGAACGCGGTGGTCAACGCCATCGTGGGTCTGCTCGCCACCGGCGGCTCCACCAACCACGCCATCCATCTGGTGGCCATGGCGCGCGCCGCCGGCGTGTTGGTGGACTGGCAGGATTTCAGCGAGCTGTCCGCCGCGGTGCCGCTGCTGGCCCGCATCTATCCCAACGGCCACGCCGACGTGAACCAGTTCCACGCCGCGGGCGGCATGGGCTTCCTGATGCGCGAGCTGCTCGATGCGGGGCTGCTCATCAACGATGTGACCACCGTGCTGGGGCACGGCCTGTCGGCGCATGCGCGCGAACCGTATCTCGACGGCGAGGTGCTGAAGTGGCGCGATCCGCCGGCCGTGAGCGGCGATCCCGACATCCTGCGTCCCGTCAGCGCGCCTTTCAGCAGCGAGGGCGGGCTCAAGCTGCTCACCGGCAATCTCGGGCGCTCGGTGATCAAGGTGTCGGCGGTGGCTCCCGGCAACCGCATCGTCGAGGCGCCGGCGCGCGTGTTCGACAACCAGGAAGACGTGATCGCGGCGTTCAAGGCCGGCCAGTTCACGGGCGATGTCGTGGTCGTGGTGCGCTTCCAGGGTCCGAAGGCCAATGGCATGCCCGAGCTGCACGGCCTGACGCCGGCGCTGTCGGTGCTGCAGAAGCGCGGCCAGCGCGTGGCGCTGGTGACGGATGGCCGCATGTCCGGCGCGTCGGGCACGGTGCCCGCCGCCATCCATATGACGCCGGAAGTCCTCAACGGCGGCCCGCTCGGCAGGGTGCGCGATGGCGATGTGATCCGCCTCGACAGCGAAGCGGGCACGCTGCAGGCGCTGGTGAATGAGGCCGAGTGGAAGCGGCGCGAGATCCCGCGACCGGACCTGTCCGCCAATGAATGGGGCATGGGCCGCGAACTGTTCGCCGGGTTCCGGGCGCGGGCCGCCGATGCCGAAGCCGGAGCGTACGCATGCCTGTGAAGGATCTCGCCAGCATCCTGAAACTCGCGCCGGTGATTCCGGTGATCGTCATCGAGCGGCTGGAAGATGCCGTGCCGCTGGGCCAGGCGCTGGCGCGCGGTGGCCTGCCGGTGCTCGAAGTCACGCTGCGCACGCCGGTGGCGCTGGCGGCCATCCAGGCCATGCGCCGGGCCATCCCGGAGGCGGTGGTGGGTGCCGGCACGCTCACCAGGCCGGAAGACTTCAAGGCCTGCATGCAGGTCGACGCGCAGTTCGCGGTCACGCCCGGCCTCACGCCCAAGCTGGTCGCGGCGGCTGCCAAAGCCGCCTTTCCCCTGCTGCCCGGCGTGATGACGCCGACCGAACTCATCGCAGCGCGCGGCGCCGGCTTCAACATCTGCAAGCTGTTTCCGGCGCAGCAGGCCGGCGGCGTGCCCATGCTCAAGGCCCTGCACGGACCGTTTCCGGACGCGCGCTTCTGTCCCACCGGCGGCATCACGCGCCAGAACGCACCGGAATTCCTCGCGCTGCCGAACGTGCTGTGCGTGGGCGGCTCGTGGGTGGTGCCGAATGCGGTCGTGCAGGCCAGGGACTGGGCCGCCATCGAATTGCTGGCGCGCGATGCCGCCGGCCTGGCCAGGACACACGGTTGAGGCAGCTGACACTGGAACTCCATGACTGAAACCCTGCAGACCATCCTCCTCGGCATCGTCGAAGGCATCACCGAATTCCTGCCCATCTCGAGCACCGGCCACCTCATCATCACCGAGCACTGGTTCATCGCCCGGCACTGGGCCACGCAGCAGCGCTCCGACATCTTCAACGTCGGCATCCAGGCCGGCGCCATCCTGGCGGTGATCGTGATTTTCTGGCCGCGGCTGTACGCCCTGCTGACCGGCTGGCGTGATCCGGGACAGCGACGCTACTTCGCGCAGCTGGTGTTCGCGTTCCTCGTCACCTCGATCGGCGGCCTGATCGCCAACAAGCTCGGCGCGGAACTGCCCAAGACGCTGCAACCCATCGCCATCGCGTGGATCGTCGGCGGCGTGCTGATCCTCGTGGTCGAGCGCCTGGTGGCGAACCGGCCGGTGGTCGATAGGGTCACCTGGAACGTGGCGTTCTGGGTGGGCGCGTGCCAGATCCTGGCCGGCGTGTTCCCCGGCATCTCGCGTTCGGCAGCGACCATCTTCGCCGCCATGCTGGCGGGGCTCACCTCGCGCGCGGCAGCCACGGAGTTCGCATTCCTGGTGGGCATTCCGACCATGTTCGCCGCCACGGGTTACGAACTGCTCAAAGGCGCGCGCAGCGGCACGCTGGGTCTGGCCGGCGAGGACTGGGGCCAGTTCGCGCTGGGCTTCGTGGTATCGGGCGTGGTGGCCTTCATTGCGGTGAAGTGGCTGCTGCATTACATCCAGGCGCATCGCTTCACGCTGTTCGCGTGGTATCGCATCGCGCTGGGCGTGCTGGTGCTGGCGCTGGTGTGAGGTCGCGGGCGTGAAATACAAGGATTACTACACCACGCTCGGCGTGGAGCGCAACGCCACCGAAGCGGCCATCAAGGCCGCGTATCGCAAGCTGGCGCACAAGTACCATCCGGATGTCTCCAAGGAGCCGGACGCCGAGGAGAAATTCAAGGAAGTCGCCGAGGCGTACAAGACGCTGAAGGATCCGGAGCAGCGCGCGGCGTACGACCGGCTCGGCACGCACCCCGCCGGCGAGGAATTCCAGCCTTCGCGCGACTGGGAGCGCGAATTCAACAGCGCCGGCGCGGGCGCCGGCTTCGGGACGGGCGCCGAGGATTTCGATCTGTCGGAGCTGTTTGCGCAGCTGCGCGGCGGCCGGGCCGGCGGCCGCGGGGCACGCGGCGGCGCGCGTTCCGGCGCCGGCGCCGCGGGCATGGCGCTGCCGGGGCAGGATTTCGAGATCCCCATCGAACTGAGCATCGAGAATTCCTTCAGCGGCACCGAGCTTGAATTGAACCTGCGCATGCCCGAGTACGACGCGCAGGGACGGCTGCGTGAAGTGCCGAAGAGCGTGAAGGTGCGCATTCCGAAAGGCGCCACCGACGGCCAGCGGTTGCGCATTCCCGGCAAGGGCGGCAAGGGTTTCGGCGGCGGCCGCGACGGCGATCTCTATCTCGACATCACGCTGCGCCCGCACCCGCGCTTTCGCGTGGATGGGCACGACCTTTACCTCGACCTGCCGCTCGCACCGTGGGAAGCGGTGCTCGGCGCGCAGGTGGAAATCCCGACCCCGGGCGGCGCTGTGCGCCTGAGGATTCCGGCGGGCACGCAGGCCGGCCGGCAGCTGCGCCTGCCCGGCCGCGGACTGCCGCAGCCGGGAGGCGGCAGCGGCAACCTGTACGCGCTGGTGCAGATCGTGGTGCCGGCGACCCAGAGCGACGCGGAACGCGCGTTGTACGAACAGCTCAAGGCCAGTTCGAACTTCGACCCGCGGGCCAGGTTCGGCGAGGAGAGCGGCGATGCGCATTGAGATCACCGAGCTGAACTGGCCGGAACGGCAGGAACTGAGCTTCTCGGAGCTGCTCGAACTGTCGGGACTGACGCAGGCCGAGCTCAACGAGCTGGTCAGCGGCGGCGCCATCGCCGCGCTGGACACGGATGCCGCGGCCAGCGCATTCACCTCCCGCTACAACGCGCTGGCGCTGCTGCGGGCGCGCACCGCGCGGCGGCTGCGCGATGATTTCGATCTCAACACGTCGGGGCTGGCGCTGGCGCTCACGCTGCTGGAGCGCATCGAGCAGCTCGAGCAGCAGGCCGGGGCGCTGCGCGCGCGCCTGACGCGCTGGTAGCGTCGCCAGCGCCCGCGCGCTGGCGACGCCTGGCAGGTCAGAACGAGTAGACCAGGTTCACCGTCGTCAGCGTATCGAGCTTCTTGAGCGGCGCGGCCGGCGGCAGCTGGGCCGGCGGGCTGGTGTTGTAGTGCGTATCGAGGCCGACCGACAACGCCAGCGCGGTGCTCATCTTCACCTCCACGCCGATGAAGTTGGCCAGCAGCGTGTCGTCCTTGCCCGTTTCGAGCGTGAACTTGTCGAGCACCTTGGTGGTGTCGGTGAGCTTGTTCTCGTAGTTCAGTCCGGCGGTGAAGATGGCGTCGCCGCTGGTCTCGTTCGGATTGACCGCGTCGCCGTCGTTCTCGATGCGGCGGTAACCCACGCCGGCCTGCACGCTGAACTTCAGCCGGTCGCTGTCGGCAAAGTTGTGGCCGACGCCGGCCGTGGCGCTGGCCTGGTAATCGAAGCCGCTGAAATGGTCCTTGTCGTAGCGCACGCCGCCGAACACGAAGGTGGCCGGATTGAACTTGTAGTCTGACTGCCAGGCGGCCGAATAGCGGTTCGCGGTGGCGAGGCCATCCGCGGTCACATACAGCATCGCCATGTCGAGCGAGTGCTTCCACTGGTCGACTTCATCGGTCATGCCGAGCTTGAAGTTGATGTTGTTGGTGTCGGAATTGCCGCGCGCGAACACCAGGCCCGCTTCGCCTTTGCCTTTCCACTCCGCCTGGGCGGAACCCGCGGCGGCCAGCAGTACCAATCCGGACAGGACAACAGCATTGCGCATGGTCAGTGGACTCCCAATTGATGATTGGGGAATTATACCCTGATCGCGCCACCCATCTCCCGCCGTCACTGCGGACCGGGCTCGTTGCCTGACAGCCATTTGATGTTGCAGCCGACGCTCGGAAGCTGCTGGTCCACGGTCTTTCCCTGCAGCAGCGCATCGCTCGCCGAGCGCAGGTCGCCGCCCGTGACGGCAACTCCGTTGCGGGGACGCGCGCCGTCGAACTGGCCGCGATAGAACAGCTTGCGCTCGCCGTCGAACAGGAACAGGTCCGGGGTGCACACCGCCTGATAGCTTTTCGCCACCGCCTGCGTGGCATCGTACAGATACGGAAATCCGAAATGCCTGGCGCGCGCCAGCGTCGCCATGGCCTGCGGCGAATCCTCCGGATAGGAACCCACGTCGTTGGAGCTGATCGCGACGCTGGCGATGCCCCGGGGCGCGTAATCGTGCGCGTATTGCACCAGCCCATCGAGGATCAGCTTCACGAACGGACAGTGGTTGCAGATGAACGCCACCATCAGCCCGCGTCCGGGAGGGATGTCGGACAGGCTCAGCTTGTTGCCGGAAACGACGTCCGGAAGCCTGAAATCCGGGGCGCGGGTGCCCAGCGCAAGCATACGAGACTGCGTCATGACCATGCGTTTGACTCCTGTTATGATCACAATATGCAGAGAGGCAGCAGCACACGCAAGGCCGCGCATCCGATCCATCCGCTGTTCATCGACCGTTGGTCGCCGCGCTCGATGTCGGGCGAACCGCTGACCGAAGCCGAGCTCATGGTGCTGTTCGAAGCCGCGCGCTGGGCACCCTCTTCCTCCAATTTCCAGCCGTGGCGCATGCTGTACGTGCGGCGCGGCACGCCGCTGTGGTCCACTTACGTCGGCCTGCTGTTCGAGGGCAATCGTGTCTGGGCCCAGCACGCCGGCGCCATCGTGCTGTTCCTCTCGAAGACCGTGATGGACGACGGCCGCCCCTGCACCACGCATTCCTACGACACGGGCGCGGCCTGGCAGAATTTCGCGCTGCAGGCCTACCTGCAGGGCTACGCGCTGCACGGCATCGGCGGCTTCGATGCCGCGCGCGCGCGTACCGAGCTGAAGATTCCGCCTGAGTATGCCGTCGAAGCCATGGCGGTGATCGGCAAGCTCGGCAACAAGGCCGACCTGCCCGATCACCTGCAGGCGCGCGAGCAGCCCAACGGCCGCCGGCCGCTGTCGGAAACCGTGGCGGAAGGACTGTTCTCCTTCTAGACCAGCGCGCGTCCTAGACCAGCACGCGCTCGATGCCGCCATCGTTGGCGCGCGCCACGTAATCCACCAGCCAGTCCTGCCCCAGCACGTGGCGCGCGATCTCCACCACGATGTAGTCCGCTTCCACTCCCGTGTCCTCGCCGTAGCGCGACAGCCCCTGCAGGCAGGACGGGCAGGACGTCAGCACCTTCACCGCGGCGTCTTCCTCCTTGCCGCGCAGGCGCTCGGCGCCGGCGCGCATTTCCTGCTCCTTGCGGAACCGCACCTGCGTGGAAATGTCCGGGCGCGTGAGCGCCAGCGTGCCGGACTCGCCGCAGCAGCGATCGTTCTTCTCGATCTTGCCGTTCTGCGCGCTGTTCATGAGCGTGTTCACCACTTTGAGCGGCTCGTAGCTCTTCATCGGCGAATGGCACGGGTCGTGGTACATGTAGCGCACGCCCGTGGCGCTGCCGAGCCGCACGCCCTTCTCCATCAGGTATTCATGGATGTCGATGATGCGGCAACCCGGGAAGATCTCTTCGAATTTGTAGCCCTGCAGCTGGTCGTAGCAGGTGCCGCAGCTCACCACCACCGTCCGGATGTCGAGGTAGTTGAGCGTGTTGGCGACGCGGTGGAACAGCACGCGGTTGTCGGTGATGATCTTCTCGGCCTTGTCGAACTGGCCCGAGCCGCGCTGCGGATAGCCGCAGCACAGGTAACCCGGCGGCAACACGGTCTGCACGCCCACATGCCACAGCATGGCCTGGGTGGCGAGGCCCACCTGCGAGAACAGCCGCTCCGAACCACAGCCGGGGAAGTAGAACACCGCCTCGGTGTCGCTGCTGGTCTGCACCGGATCGCGGATGATGGGCACGTAGTCGGCATTCTCGATGTCCAGCAGGGCGCGCGCCGTTTTCTTGGGCAGGCCGCCGGGCATCTTCTTGTTGACGAAGTGGATCACCTGTTCGGCGATCTTCGGTTTGCCGGTGGTGGCCGGCGGCCGCGCCGTTTGCCGCCGCGCGAAGCCCTTGAGCAGGCTATTCGCCGCGCGCTGCGCCTTGTAGCCCCAGCCGATCATGGCCGTGCGCGCCAGACGGATGGTCTGCGGGTTGGTGGCGTTGAGGAAGAACATCGACGCGGCGGTGCCGGCGTTGAAGCGCTTCTTGCCCATGCGCCGCAGCAGGTCGCGCATCGCCATCGAGACATCGCCGAAGTCGATGTCCACCGGGCACGGCGTCTCGCACTTGTGGCACACCGTGCAATGGTCGGCGACGTCGGAGAATTCGTCCCAATGGCGGAGCGACACGCCGCGCCGCGTCTGCTCCTCGTACAGGAACGCCTCGATCAGCAGCGAGGTCGCCAGGATCTTGTCGCGCGGGCTGTAGAACAGGTTGGCGCGCGGCACGTGCGTGGCGCACACCGGCTTGCACTTGCCGCAACGCAGGCAATCCTTGATGGCATCGGAGATCGAGTTGATGTCGGACTGCTGCATGATCAGCGATTCATGGCCCATCAGGTTGAAACTCGGCGTGTACGCGTTGCCGAGGTCGCCACCGGGCAGCAGCTTGCCGCGGTTGAAATTGCCGTCCGGATCGATGCGCAGCTTGTAGGCGCGGAACTCGCGCGTCTCGGCATCCTGCAGGAATTCCAGCTTGGTGATGCCGATGCCGTGCTCGCCCGAGATCACGCCGCCCAGTCCGCGCGCGATCACCATGATGCGCGCCACGGCCGCATTGGCCTCGTGCAGCATCTGGTAGTCGTCGGAATTCACCGGGATGTTGGTGTGCACATTGCCGTCGCCGGCGTGCATGTGCAGCGCCACGAACACGCGGCTGCGCAGCACGCGCTGGTGGACTGCGGTGCAACCCGCCAGCACCGGCGCGAACGCGGCGCCGGTGAACAGTTCCTGCAGCTGGGCGCGGATCTCGCGCTTCCACGAGGCGCGCAGCACGCGATCCTGCAGCAGGTTGAAGACTTTCAGCTCCGGATCGCCCGCAATGCGCGGCGCCAGTCCGCGCAACAGCTCGCCGTACCCGAGCTGCTCGAGCGTCGGCGTCGCCTGCCGCACGCTGGCATCGAGGTTCTGCGCCAGCCAGCGCCAGCGCCCGCGCACGCTGTCGATGAGCTGCAGCGCGAGCTCGGGCCGATCGCCCAGCACTTCCTTTGGCGCCATGCGATCCAGCTCCGGATCCTCGCTGCGCGCCAGCGGCAGCGGACCGGCGAGGTAGTCGCGCAGCTGCTCCGTGAGCCGCAGCTTGTTCGCGAGCGACAGCTCGATGTTGATGCGCTCGATGGCGTCGGTGTATTCGCCCATGCGATCCAGCGGGATCACCACGTCTTCGTTGATCTTGAAGGCGTTGGTGTGGCGCGCGATGGCCGCGGTGCGTGCCCGGTCGAGCCAGAACTTACGGCGCGCCTCGGCGCTCACCGCGATGAAACCCTCGCCGCTGCGCGCATTGGCGATGCGCACCACTTCCGAGGCCGCCGCGGCCACTTCGCTTTCCACATCGCCGACGATGTCGCCGAACAGCGCCATCTTGGGCAGGGTGCCGCGCTTGGACTTGGTGCTGTAGCCCACGGCCTTGAGATAGCGGTCGTCCATGTGCTCGAGGCCGGCGAGCTTCACGCTGCTGTCGCGGCCCACACGGCCCAGGAAATCGCGGATCTCGACGATGGCGGGAATGGCTTCGCGCGCCTGCCCGAAGAATTCCAGGCACACCGTGCGCACCTGCGGGGGCATGCGATGCAGCACCCAGCGCGCCGCGGTGATCAGTCCGTCGCAGCCTTCCTTCTGCACGCCGGGCAGGCCGCCGAGGAATTTGTCGGTGACGTCCTTGCCGAGGCCGGTCTTGCGGAACGACGCGCCGGGAATCGACAGCCGTTCGGTGCGCAACACGCGCGCGCTGTCGGGATCGGTGCTGCCTTCCTTCCACACCAGCTCGAACTCGGCGGTTTCGACGTCGTGGATCTTGCCGCGGTTGTGCGACAGGCGCGAAACCTCGAGCCAGTTGCCCTCGACGTCGACCATGCGCCACCACGCGAGGTTGTCGACCGCCGTGCCCCACAGCACGGCCTTCTTGCCGCCGGCGTTCATCGCCACATTGCCGCCGATGCACGAGGCGTCGGCCGACGTCGGGTCCACAGCGAACACCAGCCCGGCCTTGTCGGCCGCGTTGGCGACGCGGCGCGTGACCACGCCGGCTTCCGTGTACAGCGTCGGCACCTGGCCTTCCACGCCGGGCAGGAAGCTGCGCACCACCTCGCCCATGCCTTCGAGCTTCTCGGTGTTGATCACCGCCGACAGCGGCGTCAGCGGAATGGCGCCGCCGGTGTAGCCGGTGCCACCGCCGCGCGGAATGATGGTCAAACCCAGCTCGATGCAGGTACGCACCAGGCCCGGGATCTCGCTCTGGCTGTCGGGTTTGAGCACCAGGAACGGGTATTCGACGCGCCAGTCGGTGGCATCGGTCACGTGCGCCGCGCGCGACACGCCATCGAAGCGGATGTTGTCGGCACGCGTGTGCCGCAGCAGCGCGCGGCGTGCGCGCCGCCGCAGCGCGATCATGGCGGCGAAGTCGGTTTCGAAGGTGTGGACGGCTTCGCGTGCCGCCTCGAGCAGCTCGCTGACCTTGCGGTTGCGCTCCACGTCGGCCGGATCGCGGCGCTGGTCGATGTCGTGCAGCCGGTGCCGCAGCGCGTTGACCAGCAGCCTGCGCCGCCGCGGATTGTCGATCAGGTCGTCCTGCAGGAAGGGATTGCGGCGCACGACCCAGATGTCGCCCAGCACTTCGAACAACATGCGTGCCGAGCGGCCCGTGCGGCGCTCGTGGCGCAGCTCCTCGAGCAGCTGCCAGTTGCGCTCGCCCATCAGCCGCAACACGATCTCGCGGTCGCTGAACGAAGTGTAGTTGTAGGGAATCTCGCGCAGGCGCTGCGTATCGCCGCCCTCCGGGGCGGGCGGCTCGACCTGCAGGCCGGGAAGTTTGAGCTGCGCGTTCATCGGGCCCGATTTTAGCGGGCGCGGCCGCGGCCCGGGCGGGTTTATCCGGCTTATGACACCAGACGAATGACGATATACAGTGCCTCCATGCAGCAACATTCACCACGGATCGCGCTGGCAGCCGGGCTCACGTTGCCCCTGTGCTTCCTCGCCGCATTGTTCGAAGGCATCGATCTGCAGTCGGCGGGCATTGCGATGCCAAAAATGGCCGCGGCATTCCTGCTCGACACCACGGCCAAGAGCTGGGTGCTCTCGGCCAGCACGCTGGGCCTGCTGATCGGCGCGTTGCTGGGGGGACGGCTGGCCGACTACGTCGGACGCAAGCGTGTGCTGGTGGGCTCGATGATCGCCTTCGGCGTGTTCTCGCTGGGCACGACGCTCGCGACCACCACGCCCGTGCTGCTCGCCATGCGGCTGCTCACGGGCGCAGGTCTCGGTGGCGCGATGCCCAACATGCTGGCGCTGGTGGCGGAGAACGCCGACCCGAAGCGACGCGGCTTCGCTCTGGCGGCCATGTACTGCGGCATGCCGCTCGGCGGCGCGCTGATCAGCCTGATCAGTTTCCTCAGCACCGGGGACTGGCGGGTGGTGTTCTGGGTGGGCGGTGTTGCGCCCGTGCTGGCGGCGCCGGTGCTGGGCTGGTGGTTGCCGGAGTCGCGCGGCTACCGGGCCCTCGCCGCGCGCGAGCCACTCGACATCGCGCACGCCCTGTTCGGCGGCGGCCGCGCCCGCGCCACGCTCGCGGTGTGGATCGCATTCGGCCTGACGCTGCTGGTGCTGTACCTGCTGCTGAACTGGCTACCCTCGCTGCTGGTCGCCCGCGGACTCGGCAAACCCGAGGCCGCCGCCGTGCAGGTCGCGTTCAACATCGGCGGCGCCCTGGGCGCGCTGCTGGTGGGCGCGCTCATGGATCAGCCGCGCCGCGCCCTCACGGTGTTCGCGACGTACCTGGCCATGGTGTTCAGCCTGGTCTGGCTCGCCAACGCGGCTTCGTCGCTGCTGCCGCTGGCGGCAGCCGGATGCGCGGCGGGCGCGACCACGGTAGGCGCGCAGGCCATCGTCTACGCCATCGTTCCGCTGTGCTATGAGACGGCGTATCGCGGCACCGGCGTCGGCGCAGCGGTGGCGGCAGGACGCGTGGGATCGGTGCTGGGCCCGCTGCTCGCGGGGTTGCTGCTGGGTGCGGGACGCAGCCCGGGACAGGTGCTGCTGAACATGGTGCCGGTGCTGGTGCTGGCCGGCCTGGCGGCGCTGCTGCTGGTGCGCCTGGAACGCTGACGGCGCGGCGGAATCGCCAGCCGCGCCGTCGGTGAGCCGTCTGCCGCCTGGCGGCTACTTCTCGTCGTCCGGAATGCCCCACTTCTTGAGCAGCGCGTCGACGTCGATCAGCGACGGATCGGGATTTTCCGGCATGGCGCCGGGCACGCCCTGCACCGTCACTTCGATGGATAGAATCACGTCATTGGTGTAATGGCCGGGCGCGAACGTGAAGCCGGTTTCAGGCGCCTGACCGTTCGAAGCGTTGCGCTTCTCCTCGGTGGCGGACAGATTGCGCGAGCTCACCACCTTGAGCACGTGGTAACCCATGGCGCGGCCTTCCACGCCAGCGCGCACCAGCGCGGCGTCGGACACCTGCTGCAGGGCCTTGGCCATGGTGGTGCCGGGTGTGTTGACCTCGTTGAGGTCGCCGGAAATGCGCTTGCGCGTGGTGATGCGGATGGTGTTGTCGTTGACCACCACCATCTGGCTGCCATAGGAATTGCCGATGACGCCGCCGTCCTTGGTCTTGTCCTTGGCGATTGCGGCATTGGCCGCCAGCATCAGGCCCGCCGCTGCCAGGCCGCCCAACAGGATCTGTTTCATTTGCCCCCCGAGGCACAGGTTTGAGGATCGGATCGTGCCATTGGGACTGCAAAGTTTCGTCTGAGTTCCATCAAGATCCCGCCACAAATCCGGCTTTTCACTCGTAGGTGTGGCTCTTGAACAACTCGAAGCCGGTCTGGTAGTACGCGATCGCCAGGTTTTCCAGGGCCGCATCGTGCGGCAGCGGCGTGTACCGCTCATGCGCCTTGTCGTATGCGACGGTCTGCACGCTGTCCTGCAGCCCCAAAATGGCGAGCTTGTTGCCCTTCAACAGTGCGACGTCGTGATTGTGGTCGAACAGCGCGATGCGATCCGCTTCCGGCGTGTGCAGCACGTCCTGGCCAAAGAAGGGCGCCGTATAGGGCAGGCCCAGCAGCCCCATGACCGTCGGCGCGATGTCGATCTGGCCGGTCAGGCCGTCGTTCTCGGCGGGCTTGATGTGTCCGGGCGAATAGATGAGCAGCGGGATCTCGTAGGATTTGAGCGGAATGTCGGCCCGGCCGTACACGCGCGCGCCGTGGTCGGCGACCACCACGAACACGGTGTCGCCGAACCACTTGTGCTTGGCCGCTTCGCTCAGCAGGTAGCCGGTGGCGAAATCCGCGTAGCGCACGCCCGACTCGCGGCCGCCATGCCTGGCCTTCACGCCGGGCACGCCCTCGCGGAAGGTGAACGGCTTGTGGTTCGAAGTGTTCATGATGATGGAGAAGAACGGCTTGCCCTGCGCGCTCTGCTCGTCGAAATACGAGAGCGCCATGTCGTAAAGGTCCTCGTCCGACACGCCCCATACGTTGCTGAAGCGCAGTGGCCCCTTGATCGCGCTGCGATCGCGGATCTCGAATCCGTTGGCGGCGTAGAACGCGTTCATGTTGTCGAAGTATCCGTAGCCGCCGTACAGGAAGCTGGTCGAATAGCCGAGGCCGCGCATCACCTTGCCCCAGGTGGCGATGTTGTCGTTGCCGGGACGGCGCACGATGGAGTCGCTGGGAATCGGCGGGAACGAGGCGGTCACGGCTTCCAGCCCGCGCACCGTGCGCGTGCCCGAGGCGTACATGTTGCGAAACCACAGCCCCTGCCGTGCGAATTTGTCGAACTCGGGCGTCCAGTCGCGCGTCGAACCGTACAGCTTGCTGAATTCAGCGCCGAACGATTCACTCGCGAGCACCACCACATTGAGCTTGCCGAGGCCCTCGGGGCGCGCCGGGAAGCTGCGGTCGAGGCGGCCCTCGGCGAGGCGCGTGAATTCGCCGCCGCCCGTGGCGAGCTGCGCGGTGAGCAGTTTCAGGTTCTGCTGGCGATCGCGCGTCGCATAGAACGCCTTGTAGTCGATGTCGCTGGTGCGCAGCGCGCGGAAGAAAGTCGCGGCACCGTTGGCGGCCAGTTCGTTGGTGACGCGGTTGCCGGAAAACGCGAAGCTCCCGGCCGAGAACAGCGCCATCACCAGCGCCAGCAGCGCGCCATAACCGCCCAGCCACGCCAGCCGCTGCCGCCAGCCGAACGCGGGTCCGGCCTGGGTGGTGAAGCGGCGCCGCAGCCACCACGACGAAGCTGCCGCCACCACGAACACGATGGCGAACACCTTGCCGAGCGGATATTCGTCGCGGATGTCCCCGACCACTTCGGTCGGGTAGATCAGGTAATCGACCGAGACGAGGTTGAAGCGCGCGTTGAACTCGTCGAAGAAGTAGTACTCGGCGATGGCCGCGAAGGTCAGGAACGCCATCCACAGGAACGCCGTCCCGAGCAGCACGTTGCGGAACCAGCGGGTGCGATACCAGCCATCGGGCATGAGCCACAACAGCAGCGCCCAGGGGATCAGCAGGTAGACCGCTTCGATGATGTCGGACAGCACCCCCATCGGCAGCACCCAGCTGAGCTGCCAGCCGCCGACGCCGGTCTGCCGGCCGAACGCCGCCCAAAGCACCACCCGCAACAGGCTCTGCAGCAGCAGGTACCAGCCCCCGAGCGCCAGCAGTGGCTGCAGGCGCCCTCCACGCGGTTCTTTTTGCATGCGGCTACTCTACCGCATGCCCGCGGCCACCCCTACTGTTGATCCTGGTCCTTGCGCCGCTCGCGCTCCCTTTCGACCTGCTGCTGGCGGGGCTGCGGACGCGCCTGCTGCACGGGCTGTGGACGCTGCTGTTCTATCACGCGCGGCTGCTCGACACGCGGGAGCGGCTGCTCCACGCGCCGCTGCTGAACGGGCGCCTGTTGCACCGGCTGCTGCACCGGCTGCTGCACCGGCTGCGGCTGGACCCGCTGCGGCGGGATGCGCTGCACTTCCGGCGAACCCTGCGGCGCCTGGAATTCCTGCACGCGCTGCTGGCGATCGTTCTGCTGCGGCCGGTCGATCTGCGACGGCAGGGTCGGCAACTGCCGCGCGGGCGCCGGCTGCTGAGCGGGCTGCTGCTGCTGAGCGGGCTGCTGCTGGCCGAGGCCGCCCCCGAACCCGCTGCGACGCTCGGGGATGCCACGGCTTGCCGGGGTGTTGGCAGGACGGTCGCTGAACGAGCGCCCTGGCGCCGGCGCCTGCACCGGGCTCTGTACCGGGTTCTGTACCGGGTTCTGGGCCGCGTTCCGGGCCGGACCCTGCACGATCCCGTTGCCGCGACTCATCTGGCCGCGGGTCTCGGGGCCGCCCACCTGACGACCCGTGAGGCCGCCACGGTTCACCGGCTGCGGCAAGGGCGCCAGCGGACGTGCGCCGACCTGGGCGGTCGCGGCAGTGCGCTGGGCCACCGGCACGAGGTGACGTTCCACCGGGCGCTGCGCCGCGAAGTCATCGCGCGACACCGCGGCGACCGCGCCCGGTACCCCCTGGTGCGCATAGCGGCGACCCGGCGCACCGGGCGCTCCCCGCGGACGCGGATTGCGGATGTAGTTGTTGATCACCGTCACGTTGATGGTGGTGTTGCTGCGGTTCACGTTGCGCAGGTAGCCGGGGCTGTAGCGGTACGTGGGCTGGTAGATCTCGTTGTAGCCGAGCGGGAACCAGCCGACGCTGGCGCCGAAGCCCGCGCCGCCCACCCACGCCACCAGCGCAGGCGCATACACCGGCCGCGTCACGATGCGCGGGCCAGGCGCCCAGCCCCAACGACCGCCGTAGCGGACCCAGCGGCCGTAGTGGCAGGGCGCGAAGCCCCAGGGCTGTTCGTCGACCCAGCTCCAGCCCCACGGCGCCACCCAGACCCAGCGGCCATAGTGGTACGGCGCCCAGGCGGCGTCGACGCGCGGATACCAGACCGGGCCGTAGGCATCGACGGTCTGCCAGTCGCCGTAGCCGTCGAGGTCCTGGTAGCCGATCACATCGCGCGAGACGTAGCGCGCGGACGGCGAGTTGTCCTCGCGCTCGTCGCGATCCTGCGCCCAGCGATCGAAATCGTCGCGGCCCGAGATGCGCTCGACGAAGGTGCCGCCGCCCTGGTCGCCGTCGAACACGGCGTGCTGGCCGGCGTTCACCGTGGTGTAGCGGTTGTCGCCCTGCACCTCGGCGCGTCCGCTGAACACGTTGAGCTCGGTGTGGTTGGCATTGTCGTCGGTCGCGACGCTGTACTCGCCGACGCGCAGCAGCTCGATGGTGGCGTTGGGCGTCTGGATCTCGTAGTGCTCGTCGCGGTCCAGTTCGCGGATGCGCAGGTTCACGGTGCCGGCGGTGAGGCGCAGCTGCACGCGCTCGTCTTCGATGGCCAGCAGCTGCAGGCCGGTGCGCGCGTCGAGGCGGATGGCGGTCGAACCCACGTGCAGCTCCGCACGCGAGCTGTCCTCGATCCACAGCTTGTCGCCGCTGGTGAGCGGGCGGTTGACGAGATTGTCGTCCCAGCTGTCCGAGCCCGCGGGCAGGAGCGAAGCGGTGCCCTGCAGGAGATTCACGCGCGCCACGCGACCGGGCGGGTCCACCGCCTGATCGTCGGGCGGATTGGCCGCGTACTGGGCGCTGGAATCCGGGTAGGGCGCGTCCTGCGCGGGCGCCTCCTGCGCCTGGGCGAGCGCGAACCCCAAGCCGGCGGCCACGCCCAGGACGAGCGCCCACTGTTTCACGACTGACTTGGCTTGCAGCACGGCTTTCTCCTTGAATCCGGACTCTGGCGCCAAGCCTAGTTTCCTGCGACTGAACGCAGGATGAACACCCCCCTGTGCGCTACTTATGTCCTTGCGGCAGGCGGGAATTTGCTGAACAGCGCTTTGACGGCCGAGCCAATCCTGGCTTCGGCATCCGAGCCTGTCAGATAGGTGACGTCTTCGTCCACCGAAGCATGCCAGATCGGCTCGTTGTTGCGGGCGTTGTAGATGTCGACCGAGATCCGTCCCTCGCGGTAGGCGTAGACATCGTCGTCCCAGGCCAGGCTGCCGAAGCTGCGGCGAGAGCCCCAGCCGAAGCCGAAGCCCCAGCCCACGCGCGGATAGCCGTCGTCGAGGCGCTGCCGCGAACCGATCGCGTACGCCACGGTGCAGTCCGCGGCGGCGCCCTCCGCCACCGGCTGCAGGCCGTGCTCGGCCAGGTTGGCCTGCACGGCATCGCGCAGGCGCTTGGTGTTCAGGGGATTGTCGAAGGCCTGGGCGCGGCGCGATTCGGCGCGCGGCGATTCCAGCCAGGCGTAATTGTGGCAGGCGGACATGCCGACATGGCTGTCATAATCCGAACGGACGGGCGCGGCGCAGCCTGCGAGCAGCGTGGCCCCGAGACCCAGTGCGAGGCCAGCAACGGTTAGCTTTGACATCTGACGACCCTCCGTGCCCAAGTGTGCATCTTGCCTGTCGTTGGAGTATGCGGCCGGCCTGAAAGTTCAGGGATTACAGCCCGTTCAGAACCACAGGCTGACCAGCATCGCCACCACCGCGAGCGCCATCGCACACGTGGCAAACCAGCCCAACCGGCGCAGTTTCCGGTCGATCACGAACTGGCCCAGCACGTCCCGGCGACCGCCCAACAGCATCATAACGGCCATGATGGGTACCGCGATGACACCGTTGATCATGGCGCTCCACAATAATTCCCGGATGGGGTCGGCCGACGTGAAATCCAGCGCCACCCCGCCCAGCGTGGCCAGCGCGATGATGCCGTAGAAGGACTTGGCCTCGTGCAGCTTGCGGTCCAGGCCATTGCGCCAGTCCAGCGCTTCGGCCACGGCATAGGCCGCCGAGCCCGCCAGCACCGGCACCGCCAGCAGGCCCGTACCGATGATGCCCATGCTGAACAGCAGGAAGGTGAACTCGCCGCCCGCCGGCCGCAGCGCCTCGGCGGCCTGGGCCGAGGTCTGGATGTCGGTGATGCCGGCGGCATGCAGCGTGGCCGCCGTGCTCAGGATGATGAAGAACGCGATCAGGTTGGAAAACCCCATGCCGACGCAGGTGTCCCATTTGATGCGTCGCAGGTGCCCGCGCACCGCGTTCTCGGACTGCGGCTCCAGCTGCCGGTTCGCGTCGAGCCGCACCAGCTGGCGCGAGTCCTCCATCTCCTCTGCGGCCTGCCAGAAAAACAGGTACGGACTGATGGTGGTCCCGAGCACGGCCACGATCATGGTGAGCGTGCCGCTGTCGAGGCTCAACCCGGGCCACAGCGAACTGCCCAGTACCTGCGACCACGGTACCTGGACCGTGAACGCCACCGCCACATAGGACAACAGCGCCAGCGTCAGCCATTTGAGGTATCGCACGTAGGTGCGGTAAGGCAGGAACACCTGCAGCAGCAGGCACAGGCAGCCGAAGGTCAGCGAATAGACGTGGGCCGAGCCCCCGAGCAGCAGCTTCAGCCCGGCGCCCATGGCCGCGACGTCGGCTGCGACGTTGATGAGGTTGGCCGCGAGCAGCAGCGCCACCACCGCGTACAACAGCGGACGCGGGAACACCCGCTTGATGTTGGCCGCGAGTCCGCGCCCGGTGAGGCAGCCCAGCCGCGCGCTGACCAGCTGGATGCCGACCATGAGCGGGAAGGTGAACACCACCGTCCACAGCAGCCCGTAGCCGAACTGCGCGCCGGCCTGCGAATAGGTGGCGATGCCGCTGGGGTCGTCGTCGGCGGCTCCGGTGATCAGGCCCGGACCCAGTTGGCGCATGCGTTCGCTGAGCATGGTTTACGATAGGCGGATGCTGCCCGACCCGCAATTGCTGATCCTGTTCGCGCTGACGTTCATCATCAATCTGGTGGGGAGCCTGGCGTACTCGGTGCGCATCGCCGGCGTGCGCACCATGCGCATCGCGGTTTCGTTCTCGATGTACAACATCCTGGTGCTGGTCTCGCGCACCGCCAATTCCTTCCAGGCGCCGATGCTCGCCAAGCGCGTCGAGCAGCACCTGCAGACGGGCGCGGGCGAAGCGCTCGCCCGCACCGGCCTGGCCGACTTCCGCTGGCTGATCGCCGCCGCCTCGCTCGCGACCCTCGCCGGCGCGGTGCTGACGCCGACGTTCCAGCGGCTGTTCGCCAAGGGGGTCGACGGCTTCGCCGCGCATCGCTCGCTGCCGCGGCTCATGTTCCGCACCTTCTCGCCGGTCGGGTTCATGCACATCCGCCAGGCGCTGGCGCTGCCGCGCGCGGCCAATGTCAGCGCGCTGTTCAGCCAGTCGCGCATCTCGATCGGCGTGATCGCGATGAACATGATCGCGACCGCCGTGTGGACCGTCGGCGTGTTCGCCTCGATCTACGCCGGCTACCTCAACCCCAGCCTGCGCTCCACCGCCAGCAACCTCTCCGGCATCATCAACGGCGTGTCCACCATCCTGCTGTTCATCGTGGTGGATCCGTACCTGTCGCTGGTCACGGACGATGTGATCAAGGGTCGCGCCACCGAGCCGTTCTTCCGCCGCTCGGTGGTGTGGCTGCTCGCGAGCCGGTTGGGTGGGACGATCCTGGCGCAGCTGCTGCTGGTGCCGGCGGCGTACGCGATCACGGCGGCGGCGCGCTGGCTGTAGGCACGCGCCCGCCCGGCGCCCGGTTCAGCGATGCCTGCGATTGCGCCGCAGCTGCCAGACCAGGAACACCAGGATCGCGATGTTGACCAGGACCACGCCGGCGAGCAGCGCTTTGTGCTTGCCAGCGTGGAACAGCACCTTCCACAGTTCGAACGGGATCAGTGAGCCCGTGGCCACCACCGTCACCCACTCCGCCCATACCTTGCGCAACCACAATCCCGTGCCCTCCACCACCAGCAGGCAGATGTAGAGCCCGGTCACCACCACCACGCTATGCAGCGCCGACACGCCGAGGTGGTCGACATATTCCAGCGCGCGTTCCACCAGCGCCCGCTCCGGCCGGTCGCCGAGCGTGTCGGACCACTCGTGCAGGCGCTCGATGATGCCGGGATTGCCCAGCAGCCTGGCGCCATAGGCGCTCAGGCCCAGCAGGACGGCCTTGGCGAGCTTGAACAGGGCGATGATCCGCAGACCATCCAGGCGTTTCATGGCGCGCAGTATGACGCATAATGGCGGGCGTTCCACAGCGTCGAAGAGGCGGTTCCATGGCACAACTCGAGGGTAAGGTCGCGATCATCACGGGCGCGGCGGCCGGCATCGGTTTCGCGACCGCCAGGGTCATGGCGGAGCGCGGCGCGAGCGTGGTGCTCACGGGCACGCGCGTGGCGAACGTCGAGGCAGCGGCGGAATCGCTGCGTGGCAAGGGTTACCGTGCGCTGGCGCTGCCGCTCGACCTGGCCGATCCCAAATCCATCACCACGCTCATCGATACCGTGGTGCAGCGCTTCGGCCGGCTCGACATCCTGCACAACAATGCTTCGGATCTGTCGGTGACCCGGCGCGACCAGAACGTGGAGACCATGGACACCGAAGTGTGGGACCGCGTGTTCCTCGTGAACGTGCGCGGCACCATGCTCTGCTGCAAGCACGCGCTGCCGCACATGGTGCGCCAGCAGGGCGGGTCGATCATCAACACCGCTTCGGCGCTCGGTCTGCAGGGCGCGGATGTGCAGGCCGCCTACGCCGCCTCCAAAGCCGCAGTGATGCAGCTCAGCCGTTCGATCGCGACCTCGCACGGCAAACACGGCATCCGCTGCAACGCCATCGTGCCCGGCCTGATCGCCACCGAGGGCGCGCAGCAGAACCTGCCGCCGCCGCTGTGGAAGATCCAGGAGTCCGAGAACCTGGTGCCTTACGTCGGCAAGGCGGACGACATCGCCTACACGGTCGCGTTCCTGGCCTCCGACGAAGCGCGCTACATCACCGGGCAATCCATCCTGGTGGATGGCGGCGCCGCGGCGCACATCTCCGGGATGGCGCAGCTGCGCGCGCTCGGTCCGCCGCCGGGCTGACACGGCCATGCCTCCTCCACCCGGCAACGACGACGCACGCCGTCGCCCCGGCTCGCGCGATCTCACGCCGCTTGCGGCGCTGCTGCCGTTCCTGCGTCCGCATCGCGGCAAGATCGTGCTGGCCGCCATCGCGCTGGCCGTGGCGGCCGGCGCGACGCTGGTGCTGCCGGGCGCGGTTCGCAAGGTGATCGACCAGGGCTTCTCGGCCGCGGCCAGTCCCGACCACATCGGCGGCTACTTCCTCGGCCTCATGGCCGTGACGGTGGTGATGGGCGTGGCCGCCGCGATGCGCTACTACCTGGTGACCTGGATCGGCGAGCGCGTGGTGAGCGACGTGCGCCACAAGGTCTTCAGCCACATCCTGTCGCTGTCGCCGGTGTTCTTCGAAACCACGCGCACCGGCGAAGTGCTGTCGCGGCTGACGGCGGACACGACGCTGGTGCAGACCGTGGTCGGTTCATCCGCCTCGCTCACGCTGCGCAGCCTCGTCATGGCGATCGGCTCGGTGGTGCTCATGGCCATCACCAGCCCCAAGCTCACGGCGCTGGCGTTCGCGGGGCTGCCGCTGGCGCTGGTTCCCATCATCACGCTCGGACGGCGCGTGCGCGGGCTGTCGCGCAGTTCGCAGGACCGGATCGCCGATACGGCCGCGATGGCCAGCGAAACGCTGAACTCCATCCAGACGGTGCAGGCGTTCACGCACGAGGACGAGGACCGCCGCCTGTTCGGCGTGGCGGTGGAGGATTCGTTCCGGGCCGCGGTGCGCCGCACGCGCATGCGGGCCTGCATGACCGCCATCGTCATCATGCTGGTGGGCGGGTGCGTGGTGGGCGTGCTGTGGATCGGCGCCATCGACGTGCTGTCGATGCGCATGACGGCCGGCCAGCTCGGCCAGTTCGTGCTGTACGCGATGCTGCTGGCG
>DATJYR010000041.1:0-84929 GCA_035499515.1 Steroidobacteraceae bacterium
GATGCCGTAGCGCGACCCCTCGCGCCCCATGCCCGACTGCTTCACGCCGCCGAACGGCGCGACGGCCGTGCTGATGAGCCCGGAGTTGATGCCCAGCATGCCGTATTCGAGCGCGCCCGCCACGCGCCACACGCGGCTGACGTCACGCGTGTAGAAATACGCGGCCAGGCCGAATTCGGTGTCGTTGGCCATGCGGATGGCGTCGGTTTCGTCCTTGAAGCGGAACAGCGGCGCCACGGGGCCGAAGATCTCCTCTTTTGCCATGCGCGCGTCGGGGCTCACGTCGGCGAGGATGGTGGGCTCGTAGTACAGGCCGCCCAGCGCGTGGTGCTTGCCGCCCACCAGCGCACGCGCGCCCTTCGCCTTCGCGTCCGCCACCAGCTCATCCACCTTCGCGAGCGCGGGCGGGTCGATGAGCGGCCCCTGCGTAACGCCGGCGTCCAGGCCGTTGCCGACCTTGAGCTCCGCGACCGCGGCCGCGAGCTTCGTCGCGAACGCCTTGTACACGCTCTCCTGCACCAGCAGCCGATTGGCGCACACGCAGGTCTGGCCCGTGTTGCGGTATTTGGAGATCATCGCGCCCTGGACGGCGGCGTCGAGGTCGGCGTCCTCGAACACGATGAACGGCGCGTTGCCGCCCAGTTCGAGCGACATGCGCTTGAGCGTTGGCGCGCACTGCGCAGCCAGCACGCGCCCGATCTCGGTCGAGCCCGTGAACGTGAGCTTGCGCACGATCGGGCTGGCTGTGAGTTCGCCGCCGATCGCGCGCGCATCGCCCGTGAGCACGCTGAACACGCCCGCGGGCACGCCCGCGCGCGCGGCGAGGTCGGCCATCGCGAGTGCCGACAGCGGTGTCTGGATCGCGGGCTTGACGATGATGGTGCAGCCCGCGGCCAGCGCGGGCGCGACCTTGCGCGTGATCATCGCGGCCGGGAAATTCCACGGCGTGATCGCGGCGCAGACGCCGACGGGCTCGCGCGTCACCACGATGCGCTTGTCGGGCCACGGGGAAGGAATGACGTCGCCGTACACGCGGCGCGCCTCCTCGGCGAACCACTCGATGTAGGACGCCGCGTAGGCGATCTCGCCGCGCGACTCCGCCAGCGGCTTGCCCTGCTCGCTGGTCATCAGCACCGCGAGGTCCTCCTGGTGCTGCATCATCAGGTCGAACCAGCGCCGCAGGATGCGACCGCGCGCCTCGCCCGTGCGTTGTTTCCAGTCCTGGAAGGCACGCTGCGCGGCGGCGATCGCACGCTGGGTCTCCGCCGCGCCGGCCTTCGGCACGGTGGCCAGCAGTTCCAGCGTGGCGGGATTGCGCACCTGCACGGTGACCGCGCTGTCCGCATCCACCCACTGGCCGTCGACGTAGCACTTCTGCCGCAGCAGCGAAGGATCCTGGAGTTTCATGCGTGGATTGCGCCCATCTGGCGACAGTTTTGAACCGAAGCGGACAACCGTTACTCTAAACCAAACATGCCGCAAAATCCTCCCACCCGCCGCCTGCCAGGCGCGACGCTGTTCTTCGCCATACTGATCCTGTGGATCGCCAGCATCGCTGGCAGCTGGGTGTGGCGCGGCGTCCTGTCGTGGAGTTCCGGGCTGCTGTACGCGGGCTACGACACCTGGCTCATTTTCTACGTGGCGGTGATGGCGCGGCGGGCCATCGCGGCGGCGCGCGCACAGCGGCGCGCGCCCGCGCCTGCGACGCCCGTCACCTTGAGTGTGCTGGTGGCGGCGCGCAACGAAGCGGCCGCGCTGCCTGCGACCCTGGATGCGGTGCTGCCGCAGTTGCAGCCCGGTGATGAAGTCCTGGTCGTGGACGATGGGTCCAGTGACGGCACCAGCGCACTGCTGGCTGAAGCGTACGGAATTCCGGCGGGCGGTTCGGGACCGTGTGCCGCGTCGTTCACGCGCCGCGGATTGCGGGTGCTGCGCAAGCCGAACAGCGGCAAGGCGGATTCGCTGAACCAGGCGCTGCGCGTGGCGCGCGGCAGCGTCGTGGTCACGCTGGACGCCGATACCGTGCTCGAAAGCGGCGCTTTGGCGGCGCTGCGCGCTGCGTTCGGCGGCGATCCCAGCCTGGCGGCCGTGTGCGGCATCCTCCGGCCGAACTGCGGACCCGGCCTGGTGGCCCGCGGCTTCCAGTGGTTCCAGCGCTTCGAATACCTGCGTGCGTTCCTCTCGCGCGCCGCGTGGATGCGCGCGGATGCGCTGCTGCTCGTGTCGGGCGCCTTTGCGGGCTATCGGCGCGAGGTGCTCGAGCAGCTGCGGGGTTTCGACGCCACCAGCCTGGTCGAGGACTACGAGCTCATGCACCGCCTGCATCGCTACGCGGGCGACCATGGTCTGACCTGGCGGGTGCGCGTGGTGGCGGACGCGATCGCCGACACGCACGCGCCGGGCACCCTGGCCGGTTTCCTGCGGCAGCGGCGTCGCTGGTTCGCCGGCTTCCTGCAAACGCAATACCGCAACCGCGACATGACCGGCAACCCGCGCTACGGTCGCGTCGGACGCTTCATGCTGCCACTGAAGCTGGTCGATACCCTCCAGCCCGTGTACGGAATCACGGCGTTCGCCCTGCTGGTCAGCTTCCTCGTGCGCGGCAGTCCGGTGCTGCGGCCGGTACTGATCCTGATCCTGACCAAGGTGATCATCGACCTGTGTTACCAGCTCTGGGCATTGCGCCTGTACCAGCGCTGGCTGGGGCGGCCGGTGCCGGCGGGGCTGTGGCCAATGGCCGCGCTGGCCGCGCTCATCGAACCCTTCAGCTTCCAGCTCATGCGCCACACCGGCGCGCTGCTGGGATGGTTTGCGATCCTGACGCGGCGCATGGACTGGGCGCCACAGCGACCGGCGAGCTCCGGCGTCGGGCGCACCGCCGCGGGCGCCTGAGACGCGGCGGACAGCGGGGGTTCATTACGACTGTGTGAAGGCTGCGGCGGGCCGCGCAGACGGAGCTGCGGGCGGCTCGCGACATGCACTATCATCGCGCCCCACAGGCCACCAGCACCCAGTCGGGCGCGCGGCTGATTCCCGGTGCAGCTGGCAAGCATGAACCGCAACGAACCTTTCGCCTTCGCGCGCGATTTCGCGACACGCTGGGACCTGATCGCCGCCGTCGTGGTGATCGGCCTGATCGTCTTCCTGGGCGAAGCCAGCCGCGGCCTGTTCGAGCCGCTCGCCAGGCTTGACGCCACGCCGCTGTCGCTCGATCCCGCCAACCTGCCCTTCTACGCCGCCCGCACCGCGCTGCGCATGCTCGCCGCGCTGGCGCTGTCGCTGCTGTTCACCCTGACATACGCCACCTGGGCCGCCAAGAACGAACGCGCCGGCAAGCTGCTGGTGCCCATCCTCGACATCCTGCAGTCGGTGCCGATCCTGGGTTTCATTTCGGTGACGGTGGTGTTTTTCATGTCGCTGGCGCCGGGTCGCGTGCTGGGCGCGGAGTTCGCGGCCATCTTCGCCATCTTCACCAGCCAGGCATGGAACATGGCGTTCAGCTTCTACCAGTCGCTGCGCACGGTGCCGGCCGAGCTCGGCGAGGCGGCCGATTCGTTCCTGCTCACGCCGTGGATGCGCTTCTGGCAGCTCGAAGTGCCGTTCGGGCTGCCGGCGCTGGTGTGGAACATGATGATGTCGATGTCGGGCGGCTGGTTCTTCGTGGTGGCGTCGGAATCGATCAGCGTCGGTCACACCACCGTGACGTTGCCCGGCGTGGGCTCCTACATCGCGCTGGCCATCGAGCAGCGCAACCTCCACGCCATCGGCTGGGCCATCTTCACCATGCTGATCGTGATCCTGCTGTACGACCAGCTGCTGTTCCGGCCGCTGATCAGCTGGGTGGACCGCTTCCGCGTCGAGCAGGATCCGGGTGGCCTCGAAGCGCCCTCCTGGGCGCTGACCATGATGCGGCGCTCGAAACTGATCGCGGCGCTGTCGCAGGCGTTCTACGCGACGGTGCGCTGGACCAGCTGGGCGCTGCCGCGTCCGCGCGCGGCCACCACGCACCCCACGGCCGCGGCACGGCGTGCCAACCCGTTGTGGCTGCTGCTGCTCGCCGCCGTGGTCGGCCTCGCGCTGTGGCACATCGCGCGCACGCTGATCGCCAGCACTACCTCGGCGGAACTGCTCGAGGTGCTCGGCCTCGCCTGCCTGACGCTGCTGCGCGTGGCGGTGCTGATCGCGCTGGCCAGCCTGCTGTGGGTGCCGGTGGGCATCTGGGTGGGCCTCAGGCCGCGCGCCGCGCAGGTCGTGCAACCGATCGCGCAGTTCCTGGCCGCGTTCCCGGCCAACCTGCTGTTCCCGCTCGCGGTGCTCGCCATCGTCGAATGGAAACTGGATCCGGACATCTGGCTCAGTCCGCTCATGATCCTCGGCACGCAGTGGTACATCCTGTTCAACGTGATCGCGGGCGCCTCCCAGATGCCCAGCGAGCTGCGCTACGCCGCGCAGAATTTCCGCGTCGGGGGCTGGTTGTGGTGGCGCAAAGTGGCGCTGCCGGCGGTGCTGCCGTTCTATGTCACGGGCGCGATCACGGCCTCCGGTGGTTCGTGGAACGCGGCCATCGTGGCGGAGATCGCCACCTGGGGCAAAACCACCGTGATCGCGCACGGCCTCGGCGCCTACATCGCGCAGGCGACCACCGCCGGCGACTACCATCGCATCATCCTCGGCATCGCCACCATGTGTGTGTTCGTGGTGGCCATCAACCGGCT
Source organism: Steroidobacteraceae bacterium (assembly GCA_035499515.1). GTDB lineage: Bacteria > Pseudomonadota > Gammaproteobacteria > Steroidobacterales > Steroidobacteraceae > FEN-1191. The sequence continues at coordinate 4,716 of DATJYR010000041.1, forward strand.
GTTCTGGCGGCCGCTGTACTACTACGCCGAACGCAAGTTCCGGCTCACCTGAGATCGCAGCCATGGAAGACGCGCAACTGCTCGACGTGCAACAGGTCCGCAAGTCCTTTCCCAAGCCCGACGGCGGCGAACTGCTGGTGCTGGAAGGCGTGAACCTGACCATGCAGGAGGGCCAGATCGTCGGCCTGCTCGGCCGTTCGGGATCGGGCAAGTCCACCCTGCTGCGCCTGATCGCCGGCCTGTCGGATCCGACCGCGGGCCACCTCACCTATCGCGGCCGCCCGGTGCACGGACCCGCCGAAGGCATCGCCATGGTGTTCCAGAGCTTCGCGCTGTTCCCCTGGCTGACGGTGTTCGAGAACGTGACGCTCGGCCTCGAGGCGCTGCGCATGCCCAAGGCGGAAATCCGCAAGCGCTCGCTCGAGGCCATCGACCTGATCGGCCTCGACGGCTTCGAGTCCGCCTATCCGCGCGAGCTGTCGGGCGGCATGCGCCAGCGCGTGGGATTCGCGCGCGCGCTGGTGGTGCACCCGAACATCCTGCTCATGGACGAGCCGTTCTCCGCGCTCGACGTGCTGACGGCCGAAACGCTGCGCACCGATTTCCTCGACCTGTGGTCGGAGGGCCGCATGCCCATCAAGGGCGTCATCCTCGTGACCCACAACATCGAGGAAGCGGTGCTGATGTGCGATCGCATCCTGGTGTTCGGCAGCAACCCGGGCCGCGTGCTCACCGAAATCCCCGTCACGCTGCCGCAGCCGCGCAACCGCCTGGATCCCAGCTTCCGCGAACTGGTGGAACGGCTGTACGTGGAAATGACCGCGCATCGCAAGGGCGCCGCGCCCGGCGCGCGCGTCGAGCGCTTCCCCGGACTCGGCGTCGGCAGCGTGCTGACCCATGTTTCTTCGAACCTGCTGGCCGGCCTGATGGAGGCCGTGGCCGGGGCGCCGTTCAACGGCAAGGCCGACCTGCCGAAGATCGCTTCCGACCTGCGCATGAACAGCGACGAGTTGCTGCCCGTGGCGGAGACGCTGCAGATGATGCGCTTCGCCGAAGTCGAAGGCGGCGACATCACGCTCACCGATGCCGGCAAGGCGTTCGCGGGCGCGGCGCTCGACGAACGCAAGAAGATCTTCGCGCGCCACCTGCTCAACTACATTCCGCTGGCGGAGCACATCCGCCGCGTGCTCGATGAGCGCGCCTCGCACAAGGCGCGCAAGAGCCGCTTCCTCGACGAGCTCGAGGACCACATGGCCGACGACGACGCCGACATGACGCTGCGTGCGGCGATCAGCTGGGGGCGCTACGCGGAGGCGTTCGCGTACGACGACGAGAGCGAAACGTTCAGCCTCGAGAATCCCGGGACCTAGCGCGGCGGCTCACAGGTCGCGCAGCCGGAGCTGCGGGGACTCGGGCTGGGCGTCCGGCTCTGCGGCGGGCGGCGCCTCCAGGGTACCGGACCTGCGCAGGCTGCCCACGCGCACGCCAAGCAATCGCAACTTCTGCTCCAGCGGCGCGCGCTTCAGGCACAGTCCGGCCGCGCGCCGGATGCGCCTCGCGTCCCGCACGTACTCATCGAGCGTGAGCTCGCGCGTCAGGGTACGGAAATCGTCGTACTTGAGCTTGACGCCGACGGTTCGACCTTCGTAGCCCTGGCGCTCGAGATCGGCCGCGAGCCGCGTGCACAGGTCGGTGAACAGCGCCGTGAGCTCGGCGCGATCGCGCACCGCGTGCAGGTCGCGCTCGAAGGTGGATTCGCGGCTGATCGACACCGGCTCGCTTTCAGTCACCAGCGGCCGATCGTCCCAGCCCCACGCGCACTCGTACAGCCACACGCCGTGGCCGGGCCCGAAGTGCCGCACCAGCCATGGCCGATCGTGCGTCGCCAGCTCGCCGATGGTGTGGATGCCCAGCGCTGCCAGCTTCGCCGCCAGCTTCGGGCCGACGCCGTTGATCTTGCGGCACGCCAGCGGCCAGATCTTCGCTCGCAGGTCGGCCTCGTGCACGATCGAGATGCCGTTGGGCTTGTTGAACTCGCTGGCCATCTTGGCCAGCAGCTTGTTGGGCGCGACGCCGATGGAGCAGGTCAGGCCGGTGGCGGCGTGGATGTCGCGCTGGATGCGCGCGGCCAGCGTGCGGCCGCCGGCCTCCTGTCCGTCCCTGGCGCTGGTGAAGTCCATGTAGACCTCGTCGATGCCGCGATCCTCCATCGCCGGCACCGCGGCCAGCACGACTTCCTTGAACAGCCGCGAGTAACGGCGGTACTCGTCGAAGTCGGCGGGCAGCAGGATGGCGTCGGGACACTGCGCCGCCGCCTTCATCAGGCCCAGCCCGGAGTGCACGCCGAACTTGCGCGCCGCGTAGGTGGCGGTGGTGATCACGCCACGGCCCTTGTAATCGCGCAGCCGCCGGAATTCACCGCGCTGCTCCGGCGAGGCAGCCGGGCGCGCGCGACGACCACCGCCGATCACCACCGGAAGACCCGCGAGTTCGGGATGGCGCAGCAGCTCGACGGACGCGTAGAAGGCATCCATGTCGAGATGCGCCACGCGTCGCAGCGGTGGGTCGCTCAAGCGGCGCCGGGGCTGTTGCGGGGTTCGATCCACAGCGCCCGTGCGCGGCCGCACAGTTCGCCGTCCTCGTCGAACAGCGCCGTGCCCGCTTCGTACTTGCGGCCGCTGACCCCCAGGCGCCAGCCGACCACGACGCAGGATTCACTGACGTGCACGCGCCGGTCGACATGCGCGTTGAATTCCCCGAGCAGCATGGGCACGCCATCGCTGCGCGCCGCGAAGTAGCCGGGGCAATCCAGCGCGGCCCACATGAACTCGGCTGCGACCTTGCCGTCGCCCTGGTCCAGCGACGCGTCCGGCACCCATGGCGCCGCGACGCTCTCGCCCCACTGCCCTGCGAACACGCGCAGCCCGTCGCCGCGCGCGCGATCCGTGCCGCAGACGAAGCAATTGGGAAAAGCGTGGCGGCCGAAGCCGATGAAGCGACGCGAGGCTTCCAGCGCCTGCAGGTAGTCGGGTGCGGGCGGCGCCGCGAGCTGCAGCGCCGCGGCGGTCACGAGTGCGACACGTTCCGTGCCGTCGAAGACGCCGAGCTGGCCGTCGGTGACCTCGCCCAGGCGCAGGGCGCGTTCCAGCGGCACGGGCCGCTCGAGCCGCACCTGCACGCTCCGGCCTGCCGCCGCGGCCACGAGGCCGCAGAAATAGCCGCCGTTCGCGCACCCCGGAGGCCCGCAGAACCGTGCGGCAACCGTGAACTCAGCCATGATGCCGGATACGGTACCGCTCCGAGACCTGCCACATCAACCATCCCGCGAGATTCACCAGGAAGGCGGTGACGGCCAGCCGCTGCATCGACACCGACAGCCACGGCGCGAGCACACCCATGGTCACCGCGCCCAGGATCAGGCTGAAAAACGAATGCGCGGACGCTGCAGCGCCGCGCGCTTCGGGAAACAGGTCCAGGATGCGCAGCGTCACGATGGGGAACATGAGCTGCAGCCCGGTGGCGGTGAGCAGCAGCAGCAATTCCTGCAGCCAGATCGGCGGGTCGCGCACGGTGAACTGCAGCACCAGCATCGAGATCGTCGGCACCAGCAGCGAACTGAACCCGACGCGCGCCTGGCGATCTGGCGGGAAGCGTCCCGCCAGCCGGCCGGAGAGGAAGGCGCCAATGGTGTAGCCGGTGATGATGGGCAGCGTGAGCGCCGCGAAACTGGTCTCTTTCAGGTGCCAGTGGTCGAAGATGATGGCGGGCGCGGAACCGATGTAGAGGTGCAGTGCGACGAAGCACAGGCCGCTGGCGGAGGTGAGCTGGAAGAACTCGCGGCTGCGCGCCACGCTCCAGGTGTTCCTGACCACGGAGCGCACGTGCATGGGTACGCGATGTTCGAGGGCATGTGTCTCGGGCAGCTTGAACCACACCAGGATCAGCAGCAGCAGGCTGTACAGCGCCATGGTGCCGAACACGGCGCGCCAGCCGAACCACACGTGCACCCAGCCGCCGATGATGGGCGCGAGCGCGGGCCCCAGGCTGAAGATCATGGTGACAGTGCTCATCAGGCGCTGCGCCATCACGCCGTGGAAACGGTCGCGGATGATCGCGCGGCCCACGATGTGGCCGGCGCCGGCCACGCAACCCTGCAGGAAGCGGCCGAGCAGCATCCAGCCGAAACTGGGTGCGAACACGCACGCCAGCGAAGCCAGCGTGTACAGCAGGATGCCGACCAGGACCACGCGGCGTCGGCCGAGCGCATCGGACACCGAACCATGCACCAGCGACATGCAGGCGTACGGCACCATGAACACCGTCAGCGTCTGCTGCACCTGGAAATAGCTGACGCCGAAATCCCGCGCCATCGCGCGCAGCGACGGGAAAAAGGCGTCGATGGAATACGGGCCCAGCGCCGACAGCAGCGCCAGCATCACCGCCAGCCGTCGCGGGTGTTCGACTTCGCTCACTTCGCCTGCGATCTCAGCGCGCTCAACCAGGCCTGCGGCGACTCGCCGCGCTCCACCACTTCGACCAGCGCCGAGCCCACCACCACGCCCGCGACGTGGCCGGTGAGCTGCGCCACCTGTTCGCGGGTGCGGATGCCAAAGCCGGCGCACACGGGCACCCTGGCGCTGGCGCTGACGCGATCCAGGTACGCCGTGATGTCTTCGGGATTCGCGACGCTGCGGCCGGTGGTGCCCGTCATCGTCACCGCGTACACGAAACCCTGGCTGGCCGCGCACAGCCGCGCGAGCCGCGCCGGCTCCGTCACGGGCGTGACCATCTGCACCAGGGCGAGGCCGTGCGCATCGAGCGCGGCCTGCATCGGAGCGCTTTCGTCCAGCGGCAGATCAGGCACGATGAAGCCGCACACGCCGGCCCGCGTCGCGGCGGCGGCCAGCGCCCCGTAGCCGAACGCGAGCAGCGGGTTCAGGTAGCTCATGAGCAGCAGCGGCGTGGCCGTCCTGGGCATGGCTTCGAGTTCCGCGAGGATCCAGCGCAGCGTCACGCCCTGCCTGAGCGCTGCCTGGCTGGAGCGCTGGATGGTGACGCCATCCGCCATCGGATCGGTGAACGGGACGCCGATTTCGACCACATCGGCCGCGACGGCAACGGCCGCCAGGAGTTCGCGGAATTTCTCGCGCGACGGAAAACCCGCCGTCAGGAATGCGACCAGGCCCGGATCGCCCTTGGCGGCGGCGGCGCGCAGCGCATTCGCGATGCGCTCGCGCGGCAGCGGCTGGTTCATGAGCGCACCTCGTCCAGCCGCGCGATCAGCGTCTTCGCCAGCGTGGGCATGTCCTTGTCGCCGCGTCCCGAAAGGCCGATCAGCACCCGCTGGCCGGCGTGGGTCGCAGCCCAGCGCCTGGCACCCGCCAGCGCGTGCGCGCTTTCGAGCGCCGGCAGGATGCCTTCGCATTCGCAGCACTCCTTGACGGCGGCGAGCGCTTCCTCGTCCGTGGCCGATTCGTAGCGCACGCGTCCCGCGGCCAGCAGCAGCGCGTGCTCGGGTCCGACGCCGGGATAATCGAGACCCGCCGACACCGAATGGGTTTCCTGGATCTGCCCATCCGCATCCTGCAGCAGCATGGTGTACGAACCGTGCAGCACGCCAGGCCGGCCGCGGCTCAGGGTCGCGGAGTGCTCGCCCAGTCCGCCGCCATGGCCGCCCGCTTCGACGCCGATGATGTCCACCGACGCGTCGCCCAGGAACGGATGGAAAATGCCGATGGCGTTGGAGCCGCCACCGACGCAGGCGATGAGCGCATCGGGCAGCGCACCCGCCTGCTCCAGCATCTGCGCGCGCGCTTCGCGGCCGATCACGGCCTGCAGCTCGCGCACGATGTAGGGATAGGGATGCGCGCCCACCGCCGAGCCCAGCAGGTAGTACGTGCCCTGCGGATCGCTGACCCAGTCGCGCATCGCTTCGTCGATGGCGGCGCGCAGCGTCTGCTCGCCGCTGGTGACGCCCACGACTTTCGCGCCCAGCAGTTTCATGCGGCCCACGTTCGGCGCCTGCCGCTCCATGTCCACGGCGCCCATGTACACCGTGCACGGCAGTCCCACGCGCGCGCAGGCCGCCGCGCTGGCGACACCGTGCTGGCCGGCGCCGGTTTCGGCCACGATGCGCTGCGCGCCGAGCCGCCTGGCCAGCAGCGCCTGGCCCAGCGCGTTGTTGATCTTGTGCGCACCGGTGTGCGCGAGATCCTCGCGCTTGAGCCACACCTGCGCGCCCCAGCGCCTGGAGAGCGTCGGCGCGAAACTCAGCGCGGTGGGACGGCCGACCCAGCTCTTCAGCTCCTGGTTCAGCTCATGCTGGAACTGGGCGTCGGCCAGCCAGCGCCGCGCACCGGCTTCCAGCCTTTCGTGCGCGGGTATCAGCGTTTCAGGCACATAGCGGCCGCCGTACGGACCGTAGCGGCCGTGCGCATCGGGGTAATGCCCCGCCAGCAATTCATCGAGATAGGCGTTCATGCAACCTTCCTGTCGAATGCCGCGCGTGCGGCATCCACGAATTCGCGGATTTTCGCGGGATCCTTGAGGCCCGGACTGTGTTCGACGCCGCTCGAGGTGTCGACGCCGAACGGCTGCACGGCGCGGATCGCCGTCGACACATTGCCCGCCGTCAGGCCACCGGCCAGCACCACCCTGGTCTTGCGCGCCAGCTCATGCGCTTCCTGCCAGTTGCTGAGCGTGCCCGTGCCGCTCTGCGCGCCTTCGTACAGCAGCTGCGTGGGCAATCCGCCCCGCAGCCGGACGTCCGGGCGCCACACCGGCAGCAACGCCAGCGTTTTCGGCAACGCGAGCAGCAGCAGGTCCTGCGCATCGCTCTGCAGGATGTCGGGACGGAACACCTCCAGGATGCGGTTCACTTCGGCCTGCGACGGGTGCAGCGTCACCGCCACGCAGTTCACGCGACCGCGTGCCGGGGCCGCGAGCTCACTGGCGCGCTCCGGACTCAGCGCGCGCACCGAGGGCGCGAACACGAAGCCGATCGCATCGACCCCGGCCGCCACCGCGGCGGCCACCGCCGCCGGCGTCGTCATGCCGCAGATCTTGATCCATCCGGCCATCAGCGCGCCGCGCGCCCCGCCGCCAGCATGGCGCGCACCAGCGTCAGCGGTTCCAGGTGCTGCATGAGCGCGCTGCCCACCAGCGCCATGTCGTAGCCTGCCGCGGCGACGCGCGCCGCGTCATCGGGCGTGGCCACGCCGCTTTCCGCCACGCGCGGCAGGCCATGCGGCAGCAGGTACGCGAGCTTCTCGAGCCGGCCGGGGACCACCTGCAGGCTCACCAGATCGCGGCAGTTCAGGCCCACCAGCCACTGGTCATCGGCGCGGCGCCTGCTCACCAGTTCGCCGGCCAGTTCCAGGTCGCGCTCGTCGAACGCCTCCAGCAGCAGGAACAGCCCGAGCTCGCGCGCCGTTTCCAGCAACGCTTCCGTGTCGGGACGCGGCAGCATGCGCAGGATCACCAGCGCGCCACCGGCGCCGGCGGCGCGAGCCTCCAGCAGCTGGTAAGGAGAGACCACGAAATCCTTGCGCATCGCCGGCGCGCGGCCGGCGAGCGAACGCACCGCGGTTTCCAGGTGCTGCAGCGACCCGTCGAAACGGCTCGGCTCGGTGAGCACGGAAATCGCCGCGGCGCCGGCGGCGGCGTACTTGGCGACCCGCTCCACCACGTTGTCGTCCGCACCGCGCAGCTGGCCGTGCGCCGGCGAACGCAGCTTCACTTCGGCGATCAGATCGAAGCGCTTGGGCGAGAGCGCCAGGGGGGGCGCCGCGGGCACGCGCGCGATCTGCGCGCGCAGTTCCTCTTCGCTGCGTTCGGCGCGCGCCTCGCGCACGCGGGCGCGGCTGGAGCGGGCCATGGTATCGAGAAAATCCTGGTTCATGTGTGCACCAGCCTTGCCAGCAGTTGCGCGGCCGCTCCCGAGTCGATGGCCGCCGCCGCGCGCGCGAGGGCCGCGCGCGGCTGGGTTTCCGTGCCACTCACTTCCAGCGCCAGCGCGGCATTGAGCAGCAGCGCGTCGCGATGGGCGCCGCGATCCTCGCCCCGCAGGACGCGTGCCAGCCCCGCGGCATTGTACTGCGCATCGCCGCCGGCCAGCTCCACGCTGTGGCAGCGCCTGAGGCCATAGTCCTCGGGACGGCGCTTTTCGCGCCGCAGTCCGCCGGGACGCACATCGAAGATCTCGAATGGACCCAGCGGTGTCGGCTCGTCCCAACCCTCGGCGCCGTGGATCACGAAGGCGCGCTGCAGCTGCATGCCCTGCAGCGCCTGGGCCATGAGCTCGGCCGTGGCGAGGTTGAACGCGCCGATGACATGGAAGGCGGGTTCGGCGGGGTTGCTGAGCGGCCCGAGGATGTTGAAGACCGTGCGCACGCCCATGGCCGTGCGCACCGGCGCCACGTTCTTCATCGACGGGTGGTAGTACGGCGCGAACAGGAAGGTGAATCCGGTGGCGGCCAGGCAATCGGCGGCCCGTTGCTCGTCCAGCGGCAGCTTGAGGCCCAGCGCTTCGAGCACATCCGCACTGCCCGCGCGGCTGGAGACCGAGCGATTGCCATGCTTGACCACTTTCAAGCCGGCGGCGGCACTGAGCAGCGCGGCGCCGGTGGAGATGTTGAAGCTGCCGGATTTGTCGCCGCCCGTGCCCACGATGTCCACTGCCGCGACACCGGCCGGAATCGCAGGCCGTCGCGCCCGCGCGCGCATCGCGCTCGCGAAGCCGCGCAGCTCGTCGGCCGTGACGCCCTTGGCGCGCAGCGCGGCGAGCAGCGCGCCGCCCATGGCCGGCGCCAGCTCGGGTTCCGTGAGCGCCACGAGCAGCTCGTAGGCCTGTTGTTCCGCCAGCGACTGGCCGTCCAGCAGGCGATCCAGCGTCGTGTTGAGCGCGATGGCCATGGCGTCGCCTCAGCGCCTGCCCGCGGTGAGACCGAGGAAGTTCTTCATCATCGCCGGTCCGTCGGGCGTCAGCACGCTCTCGGGGTGGAACTGCACGCCTTCCACCATCAGCCGCTGGTGGCGCACGCCCATGATCTCGCCCTCGGCGGTGCGTGCGGTCACGGCGAGCTCCGCCGGCAGCGCCTCGGCCGCGGCGATCAGCGAATGATAGCGGCCGATCTCGCATGGGCTGGCGACGCCCGCGAACAGGCCCTGGCCATCGTGCTCGATCATCGAGGTCTTGCCGTGCATCAGGCGCGGCGCGCGCACCACCTTGCCGCCGAATGCCTCGGTGATCGACTGGTGGCCGAGGCACACGCCGAACACCGGAATCTTCCCCGCGAACGCGCGGATCATCGCGATCGAGACACCGGCCTGCGAGGGCGTGCCCGGCCCGGGCGAGATGCACAGGTGCGTGGGCGCGAGCGCCGCGGCCTGCTCCGGCGTGATCGCGTCGTTGCGGTACACCAGCACCTCCGCGCCCAGCACGAGGAACGCCTGCACCAGGTTGTAGGTGAAGGAATCGTAGTTGTCGATCAGCAGCAGCCGCGCGCTCACAGCCCCTCCTCCGCCATCGCCAGCGCGCTCGCGGCGGCGCCGCTCTTGGCCAGGATCTCGTCGTGCTCCGCCTCGGGCCGGCTGTCGGCGACGATACCCGCGCCCGCCTGGTAGCTGTATTCATCGCCGTGGAACACCAGCGTGCGGATGGTGATGGCCTGGTCCATGTCGCCGCGCGCGCCGAAGTAGCCGACGGTGCCGCCGTACAGGCCGCGCCGCACGGGCTCGAGCTCCTCGATGATTTCCATGGCGCGCACCTTCGGCGCACCGACCAGCGTGCCGGCCGGAAACGTGGCCGCGAACAGGTCGAACGCATCGCGGCCCGGCGCGAGCTGGCCGTGCACGCCGCTCACGATGTGCATCACGTGGCTGTAGCGCTCGATGGCGCGATACGGGTTCACGTGCACCGATCCTGCCGTCGCCACGCGGCCGAGGTCGTTGCGCGCCAGATCCACCAGCATCACGTGCTCGGCATTCTCCTTGGGATCGGCGCGCAGCTCGGCTTCGCGCGCGGCGTCGAGCGTGGCATCGCCGCCGCGCGGGCGCGTGCCGGCGATGGGGCGCAGCTCGGCGCGGCCCTGGTTCAGTTTCACCAGCGCTTCAGGCGAGGAGCCCACCACGGTGAGATCGCCGAGCCTGCAATAGAACATGTACGGCGAGGGATTGATGAGGCGCAGCGCGCGATAGGCCTGGAACGGATCGAGGTCGTGGCGACCCGAAAAGCGCGATGACAGCACCAGCTGGTACACATCGCCGGCCGCGATGTACTCCTGCGTGCGCCGCACGCCGGCCATGAACTGCTCGCGGCCCAGTGCGGCCGTCGGCGGCGAGTGCCTGCCCTTGCCGTTGGGCCACGGCGGCAACGCGCCGCGCAGCGCCGCGACCACCTGCAGGCGCAGGCTGGCGCGCTCGCTTGCGGTGCCCGCGTGCAGCAGCGCGATGCCGCGCGTGAGGTGATCGAACACCAGCAGCGAACGCGGCGCCGTGTAGTGCAGCAGCGGCGGTGCATGGGGGAGCGGCGCGGCGATGGCGGGCAGGCGCTCGAAGTAGCGCACCACATCATAAGAGGTGTAGCCGACCAGCCCCCCGGCCAGCGGCACCTGCGGGATCTCCGGCTGCGGCCGCGGTGCGGCGGCCAGCGCGCGGCGCAGGCCCGCCAGCAGTCCGGCCGCGTCCTGCGGCACGGGCAGGCGCTCCGAGCCGATCCGGAAACCGCCGGCATCGAGCTTGACCTCGAGCGCATCGCCGAAGCCGATGAACGAATAGCGGCCGAGCCGCTCGCCGCCCTCCACGCTCTCGAGCAGGAAGCAGGGGTTGAAAGCGGCCAGCTTGGCAAACGCCGAGACCGGTGTGTCGAGATCGCCCGCGATGTCAAAAGGTGGCTTCATATGTGAAAAGACCCATCCCGGAGGCTGTCCGGAGATGGGTCTGGTGCTCGCTTGAATTCAGTGCTGTTCGGTTCGAAGTAACGAAGGCCCAGTGCCCACTCCTAGAAGCGGGGCCACCACCAGCGATTCGCGGCAGAAAGGGCAGTTTTCGACATAGCCCAAGAGTATGGCGAGGCCGCGGCGGAGGCGTCAAGCGGTATTGGAACCAGTGGATGGGGGTACAGTCCATACCCCGATGTCCCGCAAGTCCGAAAACCCCGATCCGGCCCGGCTGAGCCTCCCCTGGCTGCTGGCCGAACTGGTCAGGGCGCAGCTCATCACGGCCGAGGCCTCGCGCCGGGTGGTGATGCCGGCGGGCAAGAAGGCCGGCGAACCGCCGCACCCGCTGGTGATCGCCGCCGCGCAGGACTGGCCCGATCCGCGCAACGCAGGCGGCAAGCTCAGCCTCGAGGCGCTGACGCGCTGGCTCGCGCACCGCGCGCGCATCCCGTTCATGCGCATCGATCCGCTCACGCTCGACGTCGCGCAGCTCACCGCCGTGCTGCCGTATGCGTACGCCTCGCGCGCCGGCATCCTGCCCGTGCGCAGCGGACCCGCGGGCGTGGTGTTCGCGGTGAAGGATCCGTTTGCGCTGGAGTGGATCAAGGACCTGGAACCCGCGCTCAAGCTGCCGATCAAGCGCGTCGGCGCGAACCCGCAGGACATCGATCGCTACCTGGTGGAGTTCTACGCCATCGCGCGTTCGGTGAAGATCACCGGCGAGGAGCGCGCGCAGCTCGGGCCCACGGGACTTCGCAACCTCGAGCAGCTCACCGAACTCAGTCGCGCGGGCAAACTCACCGCCGAAGACCAGCACGTGGTGGCGATCGTCGACTGGCTGCTGCAGTACGCCTTCGATTCACGCGCCAGCGACATCCATCTGGAACCGCGCCGCGACACCGGCAACGTGCGCTTCCGCATCGATGGCATCCTGCACGATGTCTACCAGCTTCCCGCGCCGGTGATGCCCGCGGTGTCGAGCCGCATCAAGATCCTCGGCCGGCTCGACGTCGCGGAAAAGCGGCGGCCGCAGGACGGCCGCATCCGCACCCGCTCGCCCGATGGCAAGGAAATCGAATTGCGCGTGTCCGCGCTGCCGACCGCGTTCGGCGAGAAACTGGTGCTGCGCATCTTCAATCCCGAAGTGCTGGTGCGGGACTTCGGCCGGCTCGGTTTTTCGGACGCCGAGACGAAAACCTGGAACGACATGATCGGGCAGCCGCACGGCATCGTGCTGGTCACGGGCCCGACGGGCTCGGGCAAGACCACGACGCTGTATTCCTCGCTCAAGCAGCTCGCCACCGAGGAAGTGAACGTGTGTTCGATCGAGGATCCGATCGAACTCATCGACGGCAGCTTCAACCAGATGCAGGTGCAGGCCAACATCGACCTGGATTTCGCCACCGGCGTGCGCGCGCTGCTGCGGCAGGACCCGGACATCATCATGATCGGCGAAATCCGCGACCTCGAGACCGCGGACGTCGCGGTGCAGGCGGCGCTCACCGGCCACCTGGTGCTCTCCACGCTGCACACCAATGATTCGCCTTCGGCCATCACGCGGCTGCTCGAACTGGGCGTACCCGCGTACCTCATCAAGGCGACCCTCATCGGCGTGCTCGCGCAGCGACTGGTGCGCACGCTGTGTCCGCACTGCAAGGCGCCGCAGCCCATGAACGCCGCGCAGTGGAGCGAACTGAACGTGGGCGCGTCGGTGCCGATACCGGAAAACATCCAGCGCGCAGTGGGCTGCCTCGAATGCCGCCAGACCGGCTTTCTCGGCCGCAGCGGCGTCTACGAACTCATGCCGGTGGGCGGCGCGCTGCGGGCGGCGATCAGCGCCAGCACCGACCTGGTGGATCTGCGCAGCCTGGCGGTGAAGGGCGGCATGCGGCCCTTGCGCCATGCGGGCGCCGAGAAGGTGGCGGCCGGGCTGACGACGATCGGCGAAGTGCTCGCGCTCACGCCGGACCCGAGCCGCGGCGATTGAACCCGCGCGGCGCGTGAGGCGCGGACCCGCACCTCTCAGGCGCGGATCAGTCCTTCGGTGCGACGCACCGCGCCGCTGTCCGGAAACACTTCCGCCTCCAGCTGGCGATCGGACACCTGCAGCTGCTCATGCAGCACGCCCTTGATGAGCGCGCGCAGATCCAGTGTCGGTCGCAGGTCGCGTCCCTGGTAGAGCGCGCGGTTCGACAGGCCCGGCCAGTCGCACAGCACCCGGCCGCCGGCCACGGCGCCGCCCACCAGGAATGCCGCCGCACCGGTGCCGTGATCGGTGCCGCGCGTGCCATTGATGGCAGCGGTGCGACCGAACTCCGTGGCCAGCAGCACCGCGGTCCTGTTCCACACCGGACCCAGGGCATCGTGCAGTTCGCGCAGGCCCGCATCCAGCGCCGCGAGACGCTGGGCGAGCAATCCCTCGGCGCCGCCCTCGTTGGCGTGCGTGTCCCATCCGAGCGTGTCGAACACCGCGACGCGGGGGCCATCCTCGCGCTTGAGGAAACCGGCCGCCGCGCGCACCGTCTCCGCGTAGCGCTGCACGCCGCCGCGTTTGCCGACGACGGTGGATCGATCCGCGGCACCATTCGCCGACGCATCGCTGCCGTCGCCCGGCGTCGCCGCGCCCAGCGTCGCCGCGCCCTGCATCGCATCCGCGCCAGGCGTCGGTGCCGGCGTTGCGGCAGCCGTCATTTCAGAGCCCGTGGCGATGGCATTGCTGCTGAGCGCGTCGGCGAGCCGCGGACCGAGCAGGGCGTCGGTGGCGTAGAGATCGGTGATCCGCTGCAGCGTGTCTTCGCTGAGGCTCGCCAGGCGCGTCGGCGACCATGAAGCCACCGGCGCGGGACCGCGCATCACCAGCGGCAGGTTGGCGCCGAGCACCACGCCCGCTTCCTTGCGCGCGGGCAGCGCGCGGTTGAGCCAGCCGCTGGCCGATGCATGCGGCACCGGCATGCCGGATTCCAGCACATCCTGCCCGTCGAAGTGCGAACGCTCCCGGTACGCCGTGGCCACGGCGTGGGCGACCAGCAGCTCGCCCGCGGCGTAGCGCTCGTGCAGGAACGCCAGGCCCGGATGCAACGCGAAGGTATTGTCGAGTTTCAGGCCGCCTTGGGCCGCACCCGGCGGCGCAATGGCGTTGGCTTCGCGCAGGGCCGCATAGGCGGGATCGCCATAGGGCGGCACGGCGCTGAGCCCGTCCAGCGCACCGCGCAGCAGGATGAACACGAAGCGGCCATCGCCATGGCTGCCGCTCGCTGGCAGCGCAAAGGAGAATTTCGACAGCGCGAGCAGCCCGGCGCCCTGGGCGCCGGCGAGCAGGAAGTTCCTGCGTGTGAGCGGGTCCATCTGCCTCCTCCTTCAGCGCCGCATGAATTCCGGACTGGCCAGCATCAGGGTCAGCGCCTGCGCGCCGCTGTCGGCGTGCGCGATCGCAGTGCGGGTGTCGGCGCCCAGCACGCCCGCCAGCACGTCGGCCGCGCGCTCGCCGGCGTCGATGCGCGAGCCCAGTCGCTGCCCGATCTGGTCCGCCCATTCGAGGCGCTTGAACAAGGAGGACGAACCATCCCAGTCGGCCGACGTATCGGGCCACCCCGCGGGCGAACCGGGCGAATACACGCGCTGGCCCAGCAGTTCGAACGGCACCAGCGCCTTGCCCGCTTCCGGCACCGGCGCCTGCAGCGCCCGGAAGCTCGAGTAGACGAAGTCGCTGGGGGTCTTGAATTTCGCCAGCGGCACGGCCCACGCCTGGGGGGCGTCGATGAGCGCGCGATAGACCGTGGGCAGATCGCCGCGACTGTCGAGGTACGCCTGCGTCAGCCGCTCCACCGCGGCCGACGGCGGATCGTCCGCGATGAAGTGACGCGCCAGCTTGGTGGCCAGGTGGCGCGCGGTCTGCGGCGATTGCGCCAGATCGTGCAGCACCGCAGTGCCTTGCGCCAGGCCGGACTCGCCGTAGCGGCGTCCCAGCAGCACGCGCGCTCCCGGTTCGTGCAGGTTGTCGCGGAACTGGAAGCGCCCGGGCGTGCCACTGCGCAGCTGGCCTTGGCCACCGCCAATGGACCAGCCGGTGATCACCTTGGCGAATTCGGTGACATCGCCCTGCGAGTATCCGCCGT
The DNA here is from genome assembly GCA_035499515.1 of Steroidobacteraceae bacterium. GTDB lineage: Bacteria > Pseudomonadota > Gammaproteobacteria > Steroidobacterales > Steroidobacteraceae > FEN-1191. The sequence goes on from DATJYR010000041.1 coordinate 19,768, forward strand.
TCACACCGAGCGTGTGAAGCTCGAGGATTTCGCGTGCGAGGTTTTCGTTGAGACCGAGTTTCTGTTCGGCGTTGCCCAGACGCTGGGCGCGCCGCTCGGCGCGCAGCGCGAGTGCGGAGTGCGGACCGATCGAGCGTGCATTGTCGAGATACAGCAGCATGGCCGGATGCTGCTCGACCGCCAGCAGCAGGTTCCCGAACGATCCGAGCACATTGGGCCGGATGGCCTCGCGTTCCAGCGACCCGGCCAATCCCAGCACCGCCGCCTTGTCCACCGACACCGCGAAGTGATTGCTCCAGAACTGCACCAGTCTTTCGGTGAAGGGGCGGTCGGTGGTCACGCCCTGCTGCAGCCGGGCGCGCACTTCCTCGACGTACACCGGTCGGTACAGCTGGCCCAGCTTCAACGCCGCCTCGCCCTGCCGCTTTTCCTGCCGCAATTCGGCCACCTGGGCGAGCAGCGAGGCGCTGTCGGGCAGCCCCGCCGCCGATAGCAGGGGTGGACCGCCCTCGAGCTGCGCGCGCAACGCGCCACGCGGATCCGCGCTCATGGCGGCGATGTCACCCGGCCGGGCGCCGAGGCCGAAGCGGTTGGCGGCGATGGTGGCTGCTGGCACGCTCATGCTGAAGGCTAACGGCAGCGCTACCCGATGGTTGACAAATCGCCACAGAATCCGCGGGTCCGTTCGGATAATCTTATGCATCCACCCCCAATGCACCGCAAGGGAGTAGTCGCATGGTCCGCACCGCAACGATGGCATGGTTCGCGCTGGGTGCGGCGACCGTGGGCACCCTCGCGCACGCGGCGCAGTGCCCCGCCTACCTGGACCACGATTTCCAGAAGCTGCACTCCAGCGAAACAGTGAATCTCTGCCAGCTGGCCGACGGTCACCCGCTGCTGATCGTCAACACCGCAAGCCATTGCGGCTTCACGCCGCAGTTCAAGGGTCTCGAAGCGCTGCACGAGCGCTACCAGGACCGCGGCCTGGTGGTGGTGGGCTTCCCTTCCGATTCGTTCCACCAGGAAGCCCGGGACGACGCCGAGACCGCGCAAGTCTGCTACCTCAACTACGGCGTGAAATTCACCATGCTGTCGGTGTCGCCGGTGAAGGGCGAGGACGCGAACCCGGTGTTCAAGGAGCTGGCGAGGCAGACCGAAGCGCCGAGCTGGAACTTCAACAAGTATCTGGTCAGGCCCGATGGCATCGTGGCCGCGCACTTCGGCAGCAAAGTGACGCCCGAGTCACCGGAACTCAATCAGGCCATCGCGGGTCTGTTGCCCGTCGCGAAGTAGATTCGCGACGCAATCTTTCGGGTTCATTCCAATCAAGGGGGGAAGAATGGGAAACAATCGGATCACGGCGCTCTGCTTTGGCATCGCCGGTCTCACGCTGTTCGCGGCCAGTGGCTTCGCGGCCAGCCAGGTGGTTGAAAGCGAAGAGCACTACGTGCGCGCCTTGCGCGATCGCACCAGCCTCATGGGCGAGATCAACAAGCTCGCGCTGCAGAAGTCGACCACGCCGGCGATCCAGACGTTCGCCAGGCGCACCAGCGCCGAATTCGACGCGCGCCAGAAGGAGATCGTCGCCATCGCCGATCAGCTCGGCATCCCGGGCGTCGGCGGCATGGGTGGCGCCCCTCCCGGAGCGGGCGGCGCGGGCGGAGCAGGCGGTCCCCCGGGCGGTGCTGCAGCAGGCGGTCCCCCGGGCGGTGCGCCTCCGGGCGGTGCTGCAGCGGGCGGTCCGCCGGGCGGAGCCGGTGGCCCGGGTGGCGCAGCACCGGGCGGAGCTGGGGGTCCGGGTGGCGCAGCGCCTGGCGGCGGCGGCGGACGCGGTGGCGGCCCGGGCGCGCGCAACAAGGCGGTGCTCGATGGCCTGGCGAAATATTCCGGCGCGGAATTCGACCACGCCTATCTGCTGACCATGATCCAGCTGCACGAGGAACTCGAGCGCAATGTGCTGGGTGAGATCCTCAATCCGGCGGCGAATCGCGACCTCGCGAACTGGTCGAAGGACTTCATCGTGCCGTACGCGCGGGACGCCAACATCGCCCAGCAGCTCACCACCGGCAGCGGCGATGGCAACCTGATGCAGCCGGCACAGGCGAACGACCCGAACCGCAAGGGACCCACCGCCGAACAGATGACGCCGGGCGCCCTGTTCGGCATCACGATCGGCGTGAAGAAGTAAGCTGGCGCCAGACGCACGGCGCTGCGCATCGACCCCCGCCCCCGGCACCGCTGGCGGCGGGGGTTCTCGTCTGCGGACTACGCTTTCGGCGGCGCGATCTTCGGCTTGGCCAGCGTGCGGCTGATCACGCCTGCCGCGAGCAGCTCCGGCATGGCGGCAGCCAGTCCCGCCTTGCCCAGCACTTCGTCCAGATCGCTCCCCACCGCCTCCGGCACGGCGCCGTGGATCTTCGGCGTGGCCGACAGATGCACGGTGATGCCCGGATGCTCGAGCGTGCCCGACAGCCGCTGGCGCGCCGCGTGGGTCACGCCACGCGCCAGCGCGTATTCGTGTTGCATGGCTTCGCGCTGCGTCGCGAGCGCCATGGCCGCGATGCCGCGCGCCGCGCAGGCCGCAAGCCAGTGCGCGCGCGGCTCGCGCGCGATGGCGGACGCGATGAATTCGCCGAGCGAGGCATCGCTGGCATGGCGCGTGTCCTGGATGTGGAACAGATCCAGCAGCGCCAGCGTGTCGTTGGCCCGCGTGCCCAGGTACAACCAGCCATCGGCGGCCCGGTAGAGCCGCTGGTTGAATGACTGCGGCAATGTGCCCCATAGATGCCAGGTGGCCGTCTGCGCCAGTGAGCACTCGGCGCGCTGCCCCATGCCCGACCTGGCGCGTGCGAACAGCGCCAGACCCACTGCGAAAGCGCCGAGGATGCCGGTTCCGTAGTCGTTGACGAGGTACGGCAGCATGACAGGCGACTCCGTCCCACCGTAGTGCGCCATCAGCCCCGCGCAGCTCTGCGCCTGCGGTTCGTAGCCGCGGCGCTCGCTCCACGGGCCCGTCGCGCCATAGCAGCTCACCGATGCGTGGATGATCTGCGGATTGTGCTGGCGCAGCGCCGCCTCGTCGTAGCCGTAGCGCGCCACCGTGGGCTTGGGAAAATTGCTCAGGAACACATCGCAGCCCGCCGCCAGCCGCAGCACCACATCGCGGCCGGCGGGCACGGTCACGTCCACCAGCGCGGACTTCTTGCCGCGATTGAGGTAGTCGTGCAGCGCCACCGATTGCGAATTCGGATCGTTGAGCTTGATCACTTCGGCGCCGAAGTCCGCGAGCCAGCGACCCACCGAGGGACCCGCCAGGATGTTGGCGAGGTCGAGCACGCGGATGCCGGCGAGGGCCCCGGCGCATGCAGGGGTGATGGAATCGGCCGGCCTCGCGGCGGGCGACGGCGTTTGACTGACTGCGCCGGGGGACGGCGCAACCGGCCGGAGGTGCGAGAGGATGGCGGCGCGGTCCTGGTCGATGCGATGGCGCGGGTGGCGGATGGCTTCGCCATCGCGCGAGAGATGCGTGAGACGCCCGGGCTGCGCCAGCGTTCCCAGCTCGGGATCCTCCACGGTCGCAACGGCGCCCGAGGCGCGCGCCTGCGCGCTGCGCTGCCACTCCTGCGCGGTGCCGATGCGCGCCAGCGGCAGTTGATGCTGCGCGCCGAACTCCTCCCACTCCGCCGCCGTGCGGGTGAGGAAGCAGTCGGCGAGTCTGCGGCGCAGCACCGCGTTGCGCGCCGCGTCCTTGCCATTGATGCTCTCGGTATCGAGCAGGCCCGCGGCGCGCCAGTCGGCCGTCACGCCCAGCGCGTCGAGCAGCCAGAACAGGAAGCGCGGGTTGTTGGCGTTGAAGAAGATGTGGCCGGCGGCGCAGGCGTAGATTCCGCCGCCGTAGATGATGGTGTAGTTGGGAAAGGTGTCGGGCACGGCCGGACCCAGCAGCTCGATGGCGGCATCGAACAGCGGCGCTTCGATCTGCTGGCCCTGGCCGGATTTGCGGCGCGCGATGAGGGCCATGACGATGGCCGTGGCCGCCTGGAAGGCCGCGAAGTTGGACGCCAGCGGCAGATCGCAGTACGGCGACGCACCCCGCGCGAGCTGCCCGGCCGGACTCCGCTCGTTGTAGAGCCCGGCCGCGGCCGACACGATGCCCTCCCAGGCCTGCACGGCCGCGCGCGGATCGCGCGCGGCGAAACCCGGCAGCGAACAGTAGATGAGCTGCGGCGCGGGTTCGCGCAGCGCCGCGGCGTCCAGGCCCAGCCGCCGCATCACGCCCGGCCGGAAATTCTCGATCAGCACATCGCAGGACGCGGCGAGCGAGCGCGCCGTGCTCCGGTCGGCGGGGGATTTGAGGTCGAGCGTGATCCGCTGCTTGCTGCGATTCAGGAACGCATCGTCGTGGGCGGGCATCGACAACGGGCCCGGCCGATCGACGTGGATCACCTCCGCGCCGTTCTCCGCCAGCAGCAGCGCGGTGAGCGGGCCGGCGGCGTAGTGGCCGAAATCGAGCACGCGGATGCCATCCAAGGCTGACAAGATCGAATCCCCATTGGATATTCTCGATCTGCAGAATAAGGGTGGCCGAAGCGCGTGTCACGCACGCAGTTGCAATCCGTCAATTACTTCATTATTGTAGAAAATATGAGGAAGCGCGATTATCTCGGCCAACTGGAGCTCATGGTGCTGCTGGCGGTGATGCGCGTCGGGCGCGAAGCGTACGGCGTGCCCATCTCGCGTGAGATCTCCGACAAGAGCGGCCGCGACGTGGCGCTCGCCAGCGTCTACGCGGCGCTGGAGCGGCTCGAGGACAAGGGCCTGGTGCAATCGACGCTCGGCGAGCCGACGGCGGAGCGCGGCGGCAGGGCGCGCACCTACTTCAAGCCGACGGCGGCGGGCCTCAGGGTGGCGCGCGACGCGCACGGCACGCTGCTGCGGCTGTGCGACGGCCTGCCCGGGCTGCAGGAGCACACGGCGTGAGCGGCGCAGGGACTTTGCGCCTGGCCGCGCGGCTGCTGCGCCATCTGGGGAACGGTTACCGCAGCGAATCGCTGGCGGGCGATCTGCTGGAACAATACGCGCAAGGCCGGGGCGCATGCTGGTTCTGGCGGGAAACGCTGGCCGCGATCGCCCTCGCCCGCTCCCGCGCGCTGGCGCGACTGCTGGCGCGCGCCGGCCAGTGGTGCGTCGCGCGCAAGCGGCGCTGGGCGCGTGCCGTGCTGGCGCTGGCCGGCGTGGCGGCACTCGGCGCAGGCACCCTGAGCTGGGCGGGCGCGCTGAAAGTCGCCACCGATGCGCCGCACGACCGGCCGGCGCACGCCGCGCAGCCGGCGCGCGTCCTCCCGGCGCACCGGCCATGATCGAAATCGCACTGGTCATCGCCCTGCTGGCCACCGGCATCGTGTGGCTGCTCGACGCTCTCCTCTGGCGCCGCCAGCGCAGCGGCGCGGAGCCGCTGCTGGTGTCGTGGTCGCGCTCGTTCTTTCCGGTACTGCTGATCGTGGTGCTGATCCGCTCGTTCGTGTTCGAGCCGTTCCGCATTCCCTCGGCGTCGATGATGCCGGGGTTGGTGGATGGCGATTTCGTGTTCGTCGCCAAGTATTCGTACGGCCTGCGGTTGCCGGTGCTCAACACGCGCATCCTGCGCACCGGCGAGCCGCGGCGCGGCGACGTGATCGTGTTTCGCCTGCCGCGCGACCCTTCGGTGTACTTCATCAAGCGTCTGGTCGGGTTGCCGGGCGATCATATCGTGGTGAGCGACAACCGCGTGTCCATCAACGGCATCGAACAGCCGCAGCGGCCGGACGGCACTTACGCCGGTGGCTACGGCTTCTCCGGCGCCCGGCTCGCGTTGGAGCGCTTCGGCGCCGCCGAGCACGTCCTGATGTTCGCGCCGGATCGCCTGGCGACCGACTTCGAAGCCGTGGTGCCCGAAGGCGAGTACTACTTCATGGGCGACAACCGCAACGACAGCGAAGACAGCCGCTTCCCCGACGTGGGATTCGTGCCGGAACGGAACCTGGTGGGGCGCGCGACGCGCATCTGGTTCAACTGGCAACTGCCGGATCACTGGCCGCTGTTGGGCCGCATCGGCCAGCGGATCAGCTAGCCGCGGCGGGCTGCGGCGAGCTCAGCCGAGCCGCTTGAAGATCAGCGACGTGTTCACGCCGCCGAACGCGAAATTGTTGTTCATGACGTAGTCGCACTGCAGCTCGCGGCCGCCGTTCACCACATAGTCGAGTTCGCCGCAGCGTGGGTCGAGGTTCTGCAGGTTCAGCGTGGGCGCGAACCAGCCCCGGTTCATCATCTGGATCGCGGCCCAGCTTTCGATCGCGCCGCACGCGCCGAGCGTATGACCCAGATGGCCCTTCAGCGTGCTCACCGGCATGCGCCCGCCGAACAGCCGGAACGTGGCCTGCGATTCGGCGATGTCGCCCTGCTCGGTGGCGGTGGCGTGCGCGTTCACGTAGCCGATGGCCCCGGCTGCGAGCCGCGCGTCGTCGAGCGCCATACGCATCGCCACCTCCATGGTGGCCGTGTTGGGATGCGTCAGGTGATCGCCGTCGGAGTTGCTGGCATAGCCAACCAGCTCCGCCAGCAGCTGCGCGCCGCGCGCCTTGGCATGTTCGTACTCTTCGAGGATCAGCGTGCCCGCGCCCTCGCCGATCACGAGGCCATCGCGATCGCGGTCGAACGGCCGCGGCGTCGTGGTCGGCGCCTCGTTGCGCAGGCTGGCCGCGTACAGCGTGTCGAACACCGCGGCCTCGCTGGGGCAGAGCTCCTCCGCCCCGCCGGCGATCATCATCGGGATCTGGCCGTACTTGATGGCCTCGTAGGCGTAGCCGATGCTCTGGCTGCCCGAGGTGCAGGCGCTGCAGGCCGGGATCACGCGGCCCTTGAGGCCGAAGAACACGCCGATGTTGGCGCAGGTGGTGTGCGGCATGAGGCGCAGGTAGGTGGTGGCGTTGATGCTGCCCACTTCGCCGGTCATGACCATCGAGCTGAATTCCTGCGTGGCGTCGGTGCTGCCCATGCAGGAGCCGTAGGCCACGCCCATCGCCCCCGTCTTGATCTCGGGATCCTCCAGCAACCCGGCGTCGGCCAGCGCCATCTCGGCGCAGCGCGTCGCGAGCATGGCGACGCGGCCCATGCTGCGGGTGGCCTTGCGGTTGTACTGCGCAGGCAGCTTGAAGTCCGGGACGGGCGCGGCCAGCCGCGTGTTGAGGCCTTCGAAACGCTCCCATTCCGGCATGCTGGCCACGCCGCTGACGTCGTGGCGCAGGTTGGCCTCGAAGCGCTCCCAGGAATCGCCGAGCGCGGTGATCGACGCCATGCCCGTGACCACCACGCGTCGTGGGCCGCTCATCCCGCCATCCCGCCGTTGACGCCGATCACCTGGCGCGTGACATAAGCCGCGCCTTCCGACATCAGGAAGCTCACCACGGCTGCGACCTCCTGCGGTTCGCCGGCGCGCCGCGCCGGAATCGCGTTCAGCATTTCTTCCATGGGCAGCTCGGCGGTCATGTCGGTGCGGATCATTCCTGGCGCCACGCAATTGACGGTGATTTTACGGCTGGCCAGTTCGACCGCCAACGCCTTGGTGGCGCCGATGATACCCGCCTTGGCCGCGCTGTAGTTCACCTGGCCGCGATTGCCCGTCACGCCGGAAATCGACGACAGCGTGACGATGCGGCCCGGCTGGCGCGCACGCACCATGGGCATGATGAGCGGGTTCAGCACGTTGTAGAAGCTGTCGAGGTTGGTGGTCAGCACCTGGTCCCAGTCCTGCTCGCCCAGCGCGGCGAAGGAACCGTCGCGCGTGATGCCGGCGTTGCAGACCACGCCGTAGTACACGCCGTGCGCCGCGATGTCGGCCAGCAGCGCCGCGGCGGTGGCGGCGCGATCCGCCACATCGAACTGCAGCACGCGCGCCTGCACGCCGAGCGCCGCGATTTCGGCGGCCACGGCATTGGCAGCGTCGCGTTGGCTGTGGCAGTGCACCGCGATGTCATGGCCCTCCTTCGCCAGCGCGAGCGCGATGGCGCGCCCGATGCCGCGGCTCGAACCCGTGACCAGCACCGGCTTAGCCACGCAGCTGCTCCGCGATCAGCTCGGGCAGGTTGGTGGGGCGGATGGCCTTGATGTCGCCGCACGCGAGCTCGGCATCGTCGGCGGCATCGCGGATGCTGCAGCGGAACACCACCAGGTTGTCATCGCCGCGCACCAGCAGGTCGGCGTTGATGATGAGCCGCGTCCCGATCGGGAATACCGGCACGCGCGCCGTGTAGCTGCGCGAACCGAGCAGCAGTGAAACGCTGGCCGGCCGGCCCGCGCGCGCTTCCTCGACGCCGCAGTAGGCACAGGCGGTCTGCGCCATGTACTCCATGCCCACCCAGGCGGGCACGCCCGCGACGCCATCGCACAGCACGCTGTCGGCGCGGATGGTGAGCGCGGTGCGGATGAAATCGTCGGTCCGCGCCAGCACCTCTTCGAGCAGCAGCATGCGGCCCTCATGGGGCAGGAGCTGCGCGACGGTGAAAGACTCGACGGTGTTCATTCGGTCTCGATGAAAAGACTGTACGGGGTATCGAAATGACGCAGCCATACGCGACCGCTCCAGGCGTCGGCCGCGTAATGCACTTCCGCGACCAGGCGACCGCCGCGCTTCAGGCGCCGCGTGCCCGGATACGGCTCGCTCACCTCACCGCCCGCAGTCTGCCACGCTTTTTGCAATGCGGGCAAAGGCCAGTACACCAGTTGCAGATCGTTGAGCAGCTGCACGCCGCCGATGGCCTGCGGCAACTGGGGCGCCCGTTCCTCGTCCAGCTGCGCACCGTCGTATTTCAGCGTGAAAGCACGTTGTCCGAGCGCGGTGAGGCCGATGACGCTGAGCTGCCGGTCGTCGATGCTGACCACGCAGCGCAGACTGAAGCTGGTGTCGCCGTAATCGCCGCGCAGCAGCTGCGTGAACTGCCGCGTCTGCCCGAGGCTGGCGGGCGCCAGCAGCGGCAGGGTGGCGGGCGCGGCACCCGCATCGTTCGTGGCGTTGGCGGTGGCGGCGGGCACGTGGCCGGCGCGCGGCGGCGTCGTGACGCAGCCGGCCAGCGCACAGGCCACGGCGCCCAGCAGCCAACCGGCCAGCGCCCGCGCACCGGCCACGGCTCGCGGCCCCACTCAGGCCACCTGTTTCCGGCACATCTGCGCCAGCGCATGCAGCCGCCGCGCCGACTGCGGGCCGTTGTACGGATTGGCGGGATCCCAGACGTAGCCGGCCAGCACCGAGCAGATCATGCGATGGATCTTCGGATCCTTGTTGGGCGCGAAGATCACGTCCTGCAGCGAGAGATCGTACCAGCCGTTGACGAAGGCGCGGAACGTCTCGACGCCGAACATCAGGCCCTCCGCGAAATCGTGCTGCCAGTCGACGGTCTCGCCGCGGAACTGGCGGTCGAGCAGGTTCGCGGCCATGCTGGCGGACTTGATGGCGATGGTCACGCCCGAGGAGAACACCGGGTCGAGGAACTCGGCGGCGTTGCCGAGCAAGGCGAAGCCGGGGCCGTGCAGCGCCTTGACGTTGGCCGAGTAGCCGACGATTTCGCCCACCGGCCGCACCGCGTGCGCATTGACCAGCAGCTCCTGCAGCGCCGGCTCGGCGGCGACCATTTTCCACAGCCGCTCTTCCGGGCTGCCCGGGTAGCGCGCGTGCTGCTCCTGGGAGGCGACGATGCCCAGCGAACTGTTGCCGTTGGAAAACGGGATCAGCCACGACCAGATGTCGCGGTCGACGGGATTGATGCCGATGCGGATCTTCTGGCGATCGAAGGCGCCGGCGACCACATTGTCCTTCACGTGGCAGAACAGCGCGGCGCGCGGCGGCAGTGCCGAGGGCTTCTCCAGCTCGAGCAACCGTGGCAGCACGCGGCCGAAGCCGCTGGCGTCGAGCACGAAACGCGGCGTATGCCTCTCGAGCCTGCCGTCCGCATCGCGGCTGGTGACCACCGGGCGCTCGCCGCCGACATCGCAGGCGATGATCTCGACCTGGTGGCGCACCTGCGCGCCGTAGCGCGCCGCCTCGTTGATCAGCGTCTGGTCGAATTCGGCGCGCGGCACCTGGAAGGTGTAGGGCAGGCCTTCGGTCACCTTGTCGACGAAGTTGAAGTCGGATTTTTCCGCGCCGTAGACGAACGCGGCGCCGTTCTTGTACTGGAAGCCGCGGCGCTGCACGGCCTCGGCCATGCCCGCCTCCAGCAGCATCTGCATGCTGTTGGCCAGCAGGCTCTCGCCGATGGAGAAGCGCGGGAACAGCTGGCGCTCCAGCACCAGCACCTCGTAGCCCTTCTGCGCCAGCAGCGCCGCCGCCACGGCACCCGCAGGGCCCGCGCCAATCACCAGCACATCATTCATGTATTCGCTCCAGCGTCAGGCAACTCAGCATCGCAAACAACCACGACAGGCTGATGGCAAACAGCAGCGTCAACCCGATGCTGCGGATGAACGGCGTGCTGCTTGCGGCCAGCATGCCGAATGCCAGCAGCGTGGTGATGGCCGACAGACTCACACTGAGCACGGCCGTTGGCAAGGCCGTCCGTCCATGGCGCAGGAATATGCCGTAATCCACGCCCAGCCCCAGCACCAGCCACAGCGCCAGCAGCGTGAACAGGTTCACCGGCACCCCGAACCAGCCGAACAGGCCGAGCGTCACGGCGCTGGCCAGCGCCGAGGGCAGCAGCAGCAGCGGCGCCTCGCGCCAGCCGAATTTGAAGCACAGCAGCGCCATGGCGATGACATAAACCACGCCCAGCAACCACGACATGGCCCGGCGGTAGCTGTACAGCACGTCGGTGACGGTTTGCACGCGATCGATCAGGCGCACGCCGGGCACCGCGGCCGCGGTGGCGTCCAGCGCCGGCACGTCACTGACGTTCGCGAGCGTGACGATGCTCGCGTAGCGGCCGCCCAGCCGGCCCAGCCACAGCTCCCGGTAAGGCCGCGACGCGTCGCTGGCCAGCCAGTCGTCCACCTGCAGCGGCGTGCTCCCGGCCGCAAAGGCCCGGGTGCGCTCCGCGACAGCCGCCGGCGGAAAGCCGAGCTGGCGCAGCACGGCGGGCAGAATGCCGTCGGGCGCCAGCACCTTGCTTTCGAGCAGGGCGTGCGCCTGCTGCTGCTGGATCAGCGGCGGCACCGCGCGCGACAGGGCGGTATAGGATCCCAGCTTGCCAACGGCTTTGAGGGTGTCCAGCCGACCAGTCAGCGTGGACTCGGTCTCGAGCAGGCCCTCGGGTGTCGTGGCCTGGACCAGGAAGTAGCGCGAGTCGGTGCCCGTGCGCAGCAGCGCCGCCACGCGCTTCTCCGCCGCCACCAGCTGCGGCGGCGAAGACTGCAGCGCACGCACGTCGTCCTGCACGAGCAGCGCGCGCAGTCCCGCCAGCGCGGCCAGCAGCAACAGCACGGCCACGCCCGCCCGCAGTCCGTTCCAGCGCCACTCGCTGAACACGCGCGCCAGCCACTCGCCGAGTCGCGGACCCCACGCGGCGCGCCGCCTGGGCGCGCGATACAGCACGGGATAGGCGCACAACACCGTTGCGCACCCCACGGCCAGGCCCGCCACGCAGAACAACGCGATCTGCCGCAGCCCGGGGAACGGCACCAGCAGCAGCACCACGTAACCCAGCAGCGTCGTCACCAGTCCGAGCAGCACCGCGCCGCCGACATGCTCCACGGCGCTGGCCGGCGTCCAGTCGGGATCGCCGCGGAAGCGGTCGGCGAAGAAATGGATGGAGTAGTCGATCACGCCGCCGATCAGGCTGGAGCCGAACACCAGCGCCAGCACGTGCACCGTGCCGAACACGAAGAAAGTCGCGCACAACCCGGCCGTGAACGCGAGCGCGGTGGTGAGCGCGCCCAGCAGCAGGGGTCGCACGCCGCTGAAGATCGTGACCAGCAGCAGCACCACGGACGCGGTTTCCAGCGTGCCGAACACCGAAAGCTCGTTGTTGGCGCGATTGCGCGCGGCGGCCGCGTGCTGCACGGTGCCCGACATCACGACATCGAGCGTCGCGGGCGCGATCGCGGCGGCGGCAGCCGCTTGGGCCTTCGCCAGCGCGGCGCCGGCGTCGTCTTCCACCTGGGTGGCGAACGGACTGCCCGCGAGATCCGCCGTGATCAACACGTAGCTCTGCGTGTCGCCCGGAATGACGAGCATCCGGCCATCGAGTTGCGCGGCGCCGGTGCCGGGCAGCTGCTGCAGCAAGTAGTCATTGGCCAAGCCCAGGGGATCGTCGCTGAAGCTGACCGCCCGCATCAGGCCGGTGGGCGTGAACGCCGCGCGCACGGCCTCCTGTTGCAGTTGCGCCTGCTGCCCGGACTGCAGCAGCCGCAGCTGATGCGCCGAGAGCAGGTAACCGCGATGGGCGGCGTACAGCCGCAACGTCTCCTGGGTGTAGGCGCCCTGCTCGAGCGTCACGCTGGCGAACGCGTGCGAAGCGGCGAGCGTGGCGGCGAAGCGCTGTGCCGCCCGCCGGGCCTGCTCCAGTTCCGGGGCGCCCACCAGCAGTACGATCTTCGCCGCCAGCGCCTGGGAAAAATGGTCGATGGCGGAATTGCTGGCCCGATCGTCGGCCGCCACGGGCAGCAGCGCCAGGATGTCGGTCTCGACCTTGAGCCGCGGCATCACGTACAGCGCGAACACCGCCAGCATGGCCACCATGGCCAGCAACCACGCCTTGAAGCGCAGCGCGATCACGCGCGACTGCGCGGGCCTCGCTGCGCCGCTCATTGCTGCGCCGCTCATTGCTGCGCGGACGAAGTGAACAGCGCGCGGTCCCCGGCGCCGATCGCCGCCGCGTACCTGAGGTCGCTGAATTCGATCTCGGAACGATCGCCATTGGCGTCGGTGAGCACCAGCTTCTCCACCTGCGCGCCACCGCTCAGCACGGCCTGCCTGAACACGCCGGCGACGGCCGCGACCGTGGGCTTGAGCCCGACCTGCCACTGCCTGCCCTGCTGCACCCCGGACAGCTCGAAGGAGCTCTGCAGCGAATTCACGTCCAGCGACAGCAGCGCGAGGAAGATCCGCGCCACCACCTTCACGGCAGGCTGGTCGCTGGCGCTGAGCTGCAGCGTGGTCCGGCCGTCATCGCGCTGGCTCATGCCCTTGGCGGTGAGCACGAAATCGGAATCGAACGGCTGGCGCGTGTGCCAATCGATGCCCAGGTCCCTGGCGAACACGAAGTCACCCCGCGACAGGAGCGGCTGCGGAATCTCCACCAGGAACTTGCGGTAGACGAAAGTGCCGCGCATGAGCTGCGCACCGCGCAGCGTGGCGGTGGGCTCGGCCAGCGGTCCCTGCAGGAGCTGCTGCGCGGTCTGCGGATGATCGAACACCGAATCGGCCCGCGCCGCAGGACTGCCCAGCAGTCCGCTCCACAGCAGGGCGATCGCCGGCAGCGCGGCACAGGTCCGGTGTCGCGCGTTCATGAGGGATACTCCAGCCCCAGTTTCTCGAACAGCACGCGCGGCGACACCAGGCACAGCTCACGCGTTGCGAGATCCACGGCCACCTGGATGCTCGACCCCTTGGTGAGCCGCTCGTTGCTTTGCGCATCGACGATCAGATAGTCGATCTTCAGGCGGCATTCCCATTCCTTGAGCGTGGCCTTGACCAGCACGCGCTGCCTGAAGCGCAGCGGCTTGAGATAGCGCACGTGCAGGTCCACCACCGGCCACAGGTAGCCCGAGGCGCGCATCTGGTCGTAGTTGTAATCGAACTGCTCCAGCAGCAGGCAGCGCGCCCGCTCGAAGTACTTGGCATAGTTTCCGTGCCACACGATGTTGACCGGGTCGAGATCGTAAAACGGGATCTCCAGTTCGAGCTGCGCGCTCCTCATGCCGCGGCTCCCGCCAGGTGGCGCCGCGCCAGGCGCAACAGCAGCAGCGGCGAGCGCCACAGCATGCCCACGAACATGCGCGCGTGCGCGCCGCTGAGCTGCAGGTTGTCACGCCACAGCCTGAAGTGCGACACGCCATCGAGCGGATAGGTGACCGGAACCGGCACATTGACGATGCGCACGCCGCGCCAGTACAGCCGCACCAGGATTTCCGTGTCGAAACTCATGCGCTTGCCCATTCCCAGCAGCCAGAAGCGCCCGGCGCCGCGCCACGCCGCCAGCGTGTCCGCCAGCGGATAGACGCGCAGCCCGCACATGGTGTCGCGGATCTGCAGCGAGAGCGTGTTGATCCACACCCACACGTGCGTGACGTAGCGGCCGTACAGGCGCGAACGCGGCACGCTGGCGTCGAACACCGCAAAGCCCGTGATCATGGCCGAAGGATCCCGCTGCGACAGCTCGAGCAGACGGCGCGCGTCGGCGCTGTCGTGCTGGCCGTCCGCGTCGATCTGCACCGCGTGCGTGTAGCCATCGGCGGCGGCGGCGCGCAGGCCGGTCACCACCGCCATGCCCTTGCCCTGGTTGGGCCGGTACTGCAGCAGGCGCAACCACGCGCCCTCGCGATCGGCCAGCGCGGCGAGCACCGCTTCGCTGTCGGCATCCGAGCCATCGTCCACCAGGTAGCAGCGCAGCCCGAGCGTCTTCACGCCCTCGAGCACCGTGCCGATGCTGCCGGCGTGGTTGAAGAACGGAATCACCACGCACCACGCGGGGAGCGGCTGGCCCATCAGGCGCCAAACCCCATCCTGCCGCTGGCGCTGACGGCTTCGCCGTCACGGTAGGCGAATTCCAGTTCCTGCTTCGCCGGGTGGTAACGCAGCCGCAGCTGCGCCTCCGAGCCCGGCATGATGAAACGCATGAACTTCATGTTGTTCAGCGAGCGGAATTCAGCTGGCAACGGGAAGTACTGGCGCGCGAACGCCACGGCCCAGCTGGTCTGCACCACGGCGGGCAACAGCGGCGTGCCCGGGAAGTGGCCCTTGAACCAGGCCAGCTCCGGCTGGATGCGCAGCCAGATGCGCACCTCGCCCGCCAGCCGCTCGACCTTGAGGATTTCGGGTTCGGTCACCGGACCTCAGCCCGGCGGATCTTTGGCCAGGATGCCCAGCACGGCTTCGACCACATCGTTGACGGTGCGCACGTGCTTGAACTGCTGCGGCTGGAGCTTGCGGCCGGTGAATTCCTTGAGCTTGAGCACCAGGTCGACGGCGTCGATGCTGTCGATGTCGAGATCGGCGTACAGGTTGGCGTCGGGAGTGATCTTGGCGGCATCAATCTCGAACAGGTCCACCAGCGTCTCGTGCAGGTGCTCGGCTACTTCTTCGCGTGTCTTCGTCATCATTGATCGCTCTTCCCGATGCGCCCGCCCCTTCGCTGTGGACAGTTCCCGGCCCCGCGGCGGCCGCGTAATAGGCGCCAAACAAGCCGGTCAGCCGGCGGGCCGCCAACGCCCCCTTTTGGCCCCCGGGATTGTAAACGCTCGGCGGCCACGGCTCACCGACTTTAATGCAGAAATGAGGCCTCCGGCGCGGTACGCGGTACCAGGGGTAGCCTTTGGTCAGGGTGGGTTCCGAGACCTGGATCGTGACCGGCAGGATCGGCGCCTCCGATTCCAGCGCCACGTGCGCGGCGCCCCGCTGCATGAGCAGCGGCCGACCCGGATAACTGCGCGTTCCTTCCGGAAAGACCAGCAGCGAGTTGCCGCGGCGCAAGGTTGCCGCGCACTCCTGCACCAGGGTTTCGCCGCTGAGATTCGGGATGTACGAGGCCCAGGCCACCGGCCAGCGCAGGAACGGGTTGTGCCACAGCCCTTGTTTCACAATGCAATCAACCCGTGGCATCAGCGACACCAGGAACACCACGTCCAGCAGGCTGGGGTGGTTCGCGATCACGAGCTGGCCGGGCAGCCACAGCCGCTCGACGTCGTGCACTTCGTAGGTCAGCAGGCCGAGCGACTTCATGCCCCAGACGTAGAGGCGAAACGTGCGGTGCATGCCGAGCTGGATGCGCAGCCGGGCCGCTTCGGCGTTGCGCGAGCCCAGGCGCAGGACGGGAAACACCGTCAGGCTGACGATGACGGCGCCGATACCGAACATCGCCACCACGAAGCCGGTGGCCAGCCAGCGCCATCCACGATCCAGCACCGTTTTCTCCCTCCTGCCCGGCGCCAAGCATAACGCAACCGCAGGTAGGCAAACCCTGGGCCGGCCGGTAAGATTGCGGCACTTTTTCAGAGATTCCAAGCATGTCCGCGAGCGCCACGATGACCCCGGAAGAGCTGAGCATGGCCCAGAATCTGGTGCAGGCCCTGAGCCTGGAGGGCATCGAAGCCAGCTCGATCGCACCGGAGGCCATGCTGTTCGGCAGCCACGCCGATGGCCTCGGGCTCGATTCCATCGACGCGCTGGAAATCGCGCTCATGGTGCAGCAGCAGTACGGTGTGGAGCTGCGCTCCGAAGACCAGCAGGCGCGCGCCGCGTTCACCTCCCTGCGCAGCCTCACGAACTACGTACAGCAACGTCGCAAGAACTGATCCTGCGGCGCGGTCCGGCAGCCGCCAGCCTGGGAAAAGGTAGACGCGCATGCCCTGGTTGTTCCTCGCGTATCCGCTGCTGGCCCATCTGGCCGCGCTGCTGCACAGCCAGGCCCTGGCCGGCCTCGCGCTCGTGGTGTTCATCGCCATCCCGCTGCTGCCGCAGCTGTTGCATGGCCGGCGCACCGCGTGGCTGGTGTTGCTGGCCTCGGCCACGACGCTGGTGCTGCTGGCGCGCAGCGGCCTGGCGATGCAGCTGATCTACCTGCCGCCGATCCTGATTCCGCTGTCCGTGTGCCTGGTGTTCGCCGGCAGCCTGCGCGCCGGGCACACGCCGCTGGTGAGCCAGCTCGCGGCGCGCATCCGCGGCACAGCGCTGCCGCCGGAGCTCGAGCGCTACACGCGGCGCGTGACGCAGGTGTGGGCCGCGGTGCTGGCCTGCCTGGCGACGAGTTCGCTGCTGTTCGCGCTGTTCGCCAGCCGCGAGCTGTGGTCGCTCATGACCAACCTCGTCATGTACCTCATCCTGGGCGCGATGTTCGTGCTGGAATACGGCTATCGACGCTGGCGCTTCCGGCACCTGGAGCACGAGCGCTTCGCCACCATGGTGGGCGCGCTGTTCAAGGGCGGCGTGCGATGATCTTCACCGCGCCGCTGGACGAAACGCTGGTGTGGCACGAGGGGCGCGCGGTGAGCCGCGCGGGCTTCCTGCATGCCGCGCAACAACTCGCGCGGCGCCTGCCCAGCGCCAGCTACTGCATCAACCTCTGCAACTCGCGGCTGGCATTCATGCTGGGCTGGGTGGCCGCCGCCCTGGCCGAGCAGGTCACGCTGCTGCCGCCGAACCAGACCGAGGGCGCGGTGGCGAAGATCGCCGCCGCGCATTCCAACGCCATCACGCTCGACGACAACTGCCTGCACCAGCTCGACTGGCACACGCCGGCCAGCGCCGACCTCGAGCCCGATGCACGGCGCGTCATGGCCATGCTCTACACCTCCGGCAGCACCGGCGCGCCCGTGGCGCACGCCAAGACCTGGCAGGCGCTGTCGCGGACCGGCGATCTCGACGCCGCGCGCTTCGTGCACGATCGTCCGGTGAATCTCGTCGCCACCGTGCCGGGCCAGCACATGTTCGGCCTGCAGACCACGTTGCTGCTGCCGTTCCGCAGCCACTGCGCCATCCACGACAGCCGGCCGTTCTTTCCCGCGGACGTGCGTCATGCGCTCGAATCAGTGCCCGAGCCGCGCGCGCTGATCAGCACGCCGGCGCAGCTGCGCGTGTGCCTCGCGACCGGCGTGCGCCTGCCCGCCGTGCAGTTCGTGCTGTCGGCCACGGCGCCGATGCCGCGCGAGCTCGCGGCGCGCGCCGAATCGTTCTGGGCCACCGAAGTGCTCGAGATCTACGGCTCCACCGAAGCCGGGACCATGGCCACGCGCCGCACCACGCAGAGCGACTACTGGCAGCTGCTGCCAGGGGCGAGCATCGAGCGCCAGGCCGACGGCAGCGTGTTCCACGCGCTGCACCTGCCCGATCCGCTGCCGCTCACCGACCACATCGAACTGCACGGCCGGCGCGAGTTCCGCCTGCTCGGACGCGCCAGCGACCTGGTCAAGATCGCGGGCAAGCGCGCCGCGCTGGGCGATCTGACGCAGACGCTGCTCGACATCGACGGCGTCGAGGACGGCGCGGTGTTCCTGCCGCCGGGCGCCGACCGCACCGCGGCGCTGGTGGTGACGCGCACGCTGACTCCCGCGCAGATCCTCGACAGCCTGGTGCTGCACATCGATCCGGTGTTCCTGCCGCGACCGCTGCTGATCGTGAACCGGCTGCCGCGCAACGAGGTGGGGAAACTCACCCAGGACGCCTTGCAGGCCGTACTACAATCGGCGCGATGAAGCTGCTCGGCATCACCCACTTCACGCTCACCTCGGCGCTGGGCCGGGGTCGCGCGGCGCACTGGCGCGCGCTGGAGTCCGCGACCACCGGCCTCGCGCCGGCGCGGTTCGATGGCAGCATCCTGCAATCGCACCTCGGCGAGGTGCCGGGACTCGAGCAGGCGCTGCCCGATGACCTGATCGCCTACGAGTGCCGCAACCACCGCCTGGCGTGGCTGGCCCTGCAGCAGGACGGGTTCGTCGCCGCGGCCGGGCAGCTGCGCGAGCGCTACGGCGCCGGCCGCGTGGGCGTGTTCATGGGCACCAGCACCGCGGGCATCCACAGCACCGAACTCGCCTATCGCGCTCGCGCGGCACCCGACACCGCGCTGGCCGCCAGCTTCAGTTACCGGCACACGCAGAGCCTGTTCTCGGTGGCCGGCGTCGTCGCGCAGGCGCTGCAGCTCGCAGGGCCTGCGATCACCATTTCCACCGCGTGCTCCTCGAGCGCCAAGGTGTTCCCCGCGGCGTATCGCAGCATCCAGCTGGGCCTGTGTGACGCGGCCGTGGTGGGCGGCGTGGACAGCCTGTGCCTCACGACGCTGCACGGCTTCAATTCGCTGCAGCTGATTTCCGACGACGTGTGCCGTCCGGCCGACGCGCAGCGCCGCGGCATTTCGATCGGCGAGGCCGCAGGCTTCGCGATCGTCGAGACGGCCGCCGCCAGCGGCCGGGCCGGTTGGTCGTTGCTGGGGTATGGCGAGAGCGGCGACGCCCACCACATGTCCTCGCCCCATCCCGAGGGCGAGGGCGCGGCCGCCGCGATGCGCGCGGCGCTGCTGAGCGCGGCGCTGCGTCCCGACGACATCGACTACGTCAACCTGCACGGCACGGGCACCAGGGCCAACGACGCGGCGGAAGACCGCGGCGTGTGCGCGGTGCTCGGCACCAGCACGCCCTGCAGCTCCACCAAGGGCTGGACCGGCCACACGCTGGGCGCGGCCGGCATCGTCGAGACCGGCCTGTCCCTGCTGTGCCTCGAGAACGGCTTCCTGCCGCGCAGCCTCAACACGCGCGAGCGCGATCCGGCGCTGGGCGCCAACCTCCTCATGGAATCGCGCCGCGCGCCGTTGCGCCACGTGATGAGCAACTCGTTCGGCTTCGGCGGCAGCAACTGCGTGCTGGTGTTCGGGCACGGCGGAGACGGCAGCCCGTGAAGCGCGTCGCCTACGTCGAAAGCCTCGGCTTCGCCGCGCCCGGCCTGCCCGACTGGCTCACCACGCGGCGCGTGCTGCGCGATGAACAGCTGTACCAGCCCTGCGACCTGCCTGTGTACCAGCCCGCGCTGCTGCCGCCCAACGAGCGCCGCCGCGCGAGCCAGACGGTGCGCCTGGCGTTCCGCGTCGCGGAGGAAGCGACCCGGGCCAGCAGCATCGCGGCCAACCGGCTCGCCTGCGTGTTCGCCTCTTCGGATGGCGATCTCAACATCGCGCACAAGCTGTGCCTGGCGCTGGCGGAACCACAGCAGACGGTCTCGCCCACCGACTTCCACAACTCCGTGCACAACGCGGCCGCCGGTTACTGGAGCATCGCCGCACTGGCCACCGGGCCGTCCACCGCGGTTGCGGCCTACGACTACAGCTTCGCGGGCGGACTGATGGAAGCGCTGGGCATGGTGAGCGTCGAACGCCATGCCACGCTGCTGATCGCGTACGACGTGCCCGCGCCGGCGCCGCTGCTGGCCACGCGGCCATTGACGGTGGCGGTGGGCGTGGGGCTGGTGCTCACGCCGGAGCCGACACCCAACACGCAGGCACGCCTGGCGTTCGAGACCGGCCCGGGCGCCGAGACCTCCCTGCCGCACGTCGGACTCGAAGCGCTGCGCCAGGGCAATCCGGCCGCGCGCGGACTGCCGCTGCTGCGGGCCATCGCGCGGGGCGCGGGCAGCGCGGTGCTGGCCCTGTCGGATGCGCTGCTCGCGCACGTGACGGTGGCCGGCGGCGGCGGGCCATGAGCGCAGCGGCGCACGCGGTGAGCGAAGGCATCGGCATCGCGCATCTCAGCCACCGCTACCCGGGCGCCGCCGCGCCGGCGCTGGATGACGTGAGCCTCGAGATCCCGGCCGGCAGCAGCTTCGGACTGCTCGGTCCGAATGGCGCGGGGAAGACCACGCTGCTGTCCATCCTCATGGGACTGCAGCGGCCGCAGTCGGGCACGGTGCGCGTGGCCGGACTGGACGTCGCGCGGGCCACGCGCCGGGTACGCGGCCTGAGCGCGCTGGTGCCGCAGGACCAGGCGTTCTACCTGCAGCTCAGCGGGCTGGAGAACCTGCGCTTCTTCGCCGATGTCTACGGGCTCAGCGCCGCGCAATGGCGCGATCGCCTCGACTACGTCACGCGCGTATGCGGCCTGCAGGAGCTGCTCGGCAAACGCTCGCAGGACTATTCGGGCGGCATGAAGCGGCGCCTGAACCTCGCCATCGGCCTGTTGAACGCGCCGCGCATCCTGTACCTCGATGAGCCCACGGTGGGCATCGATGCGATTTCGCGCCAGGTGATCATCGCAGCCATCCAGGCGCTGCGCGCCACCGGCACGACGCTGATCTACACCTCGCACTACATGGAGGAAGTCGAGGCGATCTGCGATCAGATCGCGGTCATCAACCATGGCCGCGTCATGGCGCGCGACAGCACCGCCAATCTGCTGCACCAGAAGGCGGGCAAGACGCTGCTGCTGCGCTTCGCCGCACCGCCTGGCTCCGCGGCGCTCGCTGCGCTGGCCGGGTGGTCGCCGGTGGCGCTGCCCGATGGCCAGTACGAGCTCATGCTGCGCGACGCGGGTCAGCTCGCGCTGGTGGTCGAAGCCTGCCGCGCGCACTGGCTGCAGATCGAGCAGCTGCAGTTCGGCGTCAGCCGGCTGGAGCGCATCTACCTGGAGCTGCTCAAGTGAGCCGCTCGGCGCTGCTGGCGTGCATCCGCAAGGAGCTGCTGCTGCTCGGCCGCGACCTGCACGGCCTGGCGCTCCTGTTCCTCATGCCGCTGGCATTCGTGCTCATCATGTCGCTGGCGCTGCAGGACCAGTTCGCGACCCAGGCCGGCGCCAAACTCGCGGTGCTGGTGACGGACGCGGACCACAGTCCGGCTTCGGCCGATCTCGTCAAGACGCTCACCGGCAGCAACGCGTTCCGGTTCGTGACGGACGACACGGCGCAGGACGCGACCCTCACCGACCGCGCGCTGCGCCGGGGCGATTACGCGTTCGCAGTGCTGATCGCGCATGGCTACGCCGGCAACCTGCTCGGCACGCCCGCCGCGGGCGCCCCGCCGCTGGTCACGCTGAGCGTGGCGCCGGACACCAGCCGGCAGATGGAGGCGATCTTCGAAGGCAGCGTGCGTGCGGCGCTGGGTCGCGCGCGCATGGGCGCCCTGCTGCTGGGTCTGGGCGGCAACGCGCCGGCCGAACCCGCGACCGACAACGCCATCGGCCTGCACTACGCCTACGCGAGCGACACCGCGGGTCGGGCCGCCGCCGTCCAGCCCACCGCCGTGCAGCAGAGCGTGCCCGCCTGGCTGGTGTTCGGCGCGTTCTTCGTGGTGGTGCCGTTGTCGAACACGCTGATCCGCGAGCGCCAGCAGGGCACGCTGCGCAGGCTCCGCAGCACCAATCTCGGCACGCTCACGCTGCTGCTCGGCAAATTGGTTCCGTACTTTCTCATCAACCAGCTGCAGGTGGTGATGATGCTGCTGGCGGGCCGCTACCTGGTGCCGCTGCTGGGCGGGCAGGCGCTGCAGATCAACGGCGCGTGGTGGCTGCTGGCGATCATGGCGGCGGCACTGAGCTGCGCGGCGCTGGGACTGGCGCTGCTGGTCGCGGTCACCTCGCGCACCACCGAGCAGGCCACGCTGCTCAGCGGCACCGGCAACATCGTGCTGGCGGCGCTCGGCGGCATCATGATCCCGAAGTTCGTGATGCCCGCCGCGATGCAGAGCGTCGCGGCGTTCTCGCCCATGTCCTGGGGTCTCGAGGGTTTCCTCGACGTGCTGTTGCGCGGCGGCGGATTGCGCGAGATTGCACCAGAAGCGGGCGGATTGACCGCCCTCGGGCTGGCGACAATACTGCTGGCCTGGCTGCTGCAATCGCGGCGCAGCGACTGAACTCTCCATCATGGCTGGACGGCATGGCTGAACTGGAAATCGAAACGCTCAAACGGGACCTCAAGTCGATGATCGTCACCGAATGCGACAAGGACGTCCTGCCAGCCAGCATCGGCGATGAGGAACTGCTGATCGGCGGACCGCTGGACCTGGATTCGCTCGATGCCTTGCAGATCTGCCTGGCGGTCAAGGATCGCTACGACGTGCGCATCGAGAACGGCCCCGAAGCGCGCAAGGCACTGGCGTCCGTGGCGGCGCTGGCGCAGACCATCCTGGACGCCAGGGCCGCGTGATCCGCAACCGCCTGATCGACTGCTGATGCGAGCCTGCTATTTCTCCGGCGCCGCCCTCCACACCAGCGCGGGGCAGGACCTGCCCGCCCACCTTCAGGCGCTCGAACGCGGACCCGTGGGTCCGGAGCAGGTCGCCGTGGAGTACGCGCAGCAGACCCAGTGGCTGCCCTACAAGCTGCTGGCCGGCGCGCCGCTCGTGGAACAGGAGACGCGGCTCAACCGCGTGCTCGACGCGCTGATCGAGCAGGTGTTCGAGCACTCCGGCCTGTCCTCGCAGGACAAGTCCCGTTGCGGCCTGTTCGTGGGTTCCTCCTCATTCGACATCGGCGGCGGCGAGGCGCTGTACCGCGAGGCGCTGCTGCACGATGCCCACGCGCTCGCGCTGGAGGAGAACAGCAGCCTCGGCAACCTCGCGGCGGACACGGTGCAGCGCTTCGGGCTGCGCGGACCCGATTACAGTTTCAACACCGCCTGCACCGCCAGCGCCAACGCGCTCGTGTATGCCGACGGCATGATCCGCAATGGCCAGCTCGAGCATGCGCTGGTGATCGGCGTGGAGAGCTTCAATGCCATCACCGCGCTGGGTTTCAACGGACTGCAACTGCTCACGCGCACCGGCATGCGCCCGTTCAGTCCCGAGCGCAACGGCCTGGTGCTGGGCGAAGGCTGCTCGGTGCTGCTGTTGGGCGCGCGGCCGCATGGCGCCCATCCGTGGCGGCTGGTGAGCAGCGCGAACCAGTGCGACACCTACGGCATGTCGGCCGCCAATCCCGACGGCTCGACCGTGGCGTGGGTGATCCAGCGCGCCCTGGAGCGCGCCAACCTCGAACCGCGCGACATCGTCGCCATCAAGACGCACGGCACCGCGAGTCTCTCCAATGACGAAGCCGAAGCCGCGGGCATCCGGCGCGTGTTCGCGACGCCTCCGCCGCTGTGCGCGCTCAAGCCGTACCTCGGCCACACGCTCGGCGCCTGCGGCCTCAACGAACTGCTGCTGTTCCGCGCAGCCGCCGACCAGGGCTTCCTGATCGCCACGCCCGGCATCGGCGTTGGTGACGAGAAACTCGGCGTGACCCTGAACCAGGCGCCGTGCGACCTGCCGCGCGGCCACTATCTGATGAATTACTTCGGCTTCGGCGGCAACAACACCGCGCTCATCGTGAGCAACCTCGCGGCGGACGCAGCATGAGCGCGTGGCAGATCTACGCCGCCGGCGAGCACCAGCACGCGGTGGACGATCCGCTGCCGCCGTTGAAAGCGCTGCTGGAGGCGAGCACCGGCCGCGCGGTGCGGCGCGTGGGCCGGTTCATCCAGCTGGCGCTGATCGGGGCTGCGCGCTGCCGTCCGCCGGACATCGGGATACCGACGGAAACCGCGGTGTACCTGGCCTCGGGCCGCGGCGATCTCGAGCTGACGCTGGAAATCATGACGCAGCTCTTCAAGGGTGGCCACAGTCCGAAGCCGCTGAATTTCGTCAACACGGTGAGCAATGCCGCCTGCTTCTACGTCGCGCAGCTGCTGCAGCTGCAGTCGCGCAGCAATTTCGTCGGCAGCCGCCACTTCGCGTTCGAGAGCGTGCTGCAGCTCGCGGTGCAGGACCTGGAGGCGGCCGTGGTGGATTCGGCGCTGGTGGGCAGCGTGGACATCGCTTCCGCGCCGCTCGACGAACATCGCCGCCGCCTGGGCGTGCCGCCCGGAACCCGGATGGGCGAAGCCTCACACTGGTTGTGGATGGGCGCACCCCATCGCGCGCGCCCACGGCTGGGCGATCTGCTGGCCGCGCGTCATTTCGCCGATCGCAGCGCGTTGCTGCAGTGGATCGGCCAGCAGCAGCTCGGTTCGGGCAAGTGCCTGCTGGCCTGCGGGCAATTCCTCGACGCCGCCGACTTCGACCTGCTGCGCACCGAGTCCGGCGTGGCGGGCGTGTTCGTGTACCGCTCGCAGCTACCCTATTACGACAGCCAGAGCGCGGCGGTGATCGGCGAATTCCTGCGCGCCCCGGACGCGGGGCAGCTGCTGCACCTCAACGCGGATCACAACGGCCGCTACAGCGCGCTGCTGGTACGGCGCCGCTCCTAGAACGCCTGCAGCGGCTTCCACACCGCCGCTTCGCGGTCCGCGATGTCGTTCAGCGCCGCCTGCAGCGCCGCCAGGTCCATCGCCTCACGCCCGCGCACCATCTTGGTCGCCCGCAGCGCGAAACGCCGCCACTCGTCGCCGGCGTCCGTGAGCTGCTTCGATGCCTGCGCCAGGCGCTGGTCACCCAGCAGCTGCGCGGCTTCCTGCAGGAACGAGGCGTACAGGAAACGGAAGCCCGCGCCACCGCTGCCGATCTCTTCCTGCATGCGCACGATGTGCGTCAGGTACAGCGGCAGGTAACGCGCCCGGTCCGCACGCCTGTCGAGCTCGAGGATCTTGCGGCCGAGATAGCGGATGCCCTTGATGCCGATCATCGGGAACATCGGCTGCATCATGTAACGGTAGTTGGCGTGGATCGCGATCGGAATCAGTTTCCTGAAGTCGATGTCCGGGGCGACGCGCGTCGGGTAGTACATCAGTCCCTTGGCCTGCAACGCACCCTTGGCGAAGCGCGCCTTGGTCATCGCCTCGCGCGGACAGCGCGTGGTCATCTCGAACAGCGGATCGCTGACGAGGTAGTCATCGCCCTCACGCCCGTAGACGATGAGGTTGTGCATGTTGAAATGGAAGCGGAACTGGTCGGGCACGTACGGCAGCCAGTAGATGCAGGTCTGCAGGCCCACCACGCGGCCCGCATCGAGCTGCGCGTCGAGCGCGCGCACGCCTTCGGCCTGCGAACTGAATTTCTGGCGCACCATCTCGATGCCCAGGCGCTTGTGCATGGCCTTCACGATGGCGCCCGGCCACATGCGGTAGGAGATGAGCGGCATGCCCGCCATCTTGATGATCGGGATGTAGGCGAACGCCAGCGCCGATGCGAGGCCGAACGCCATCGGTTCGCTCATCGGCAGGCCGTAGTGCGTCACCAGCGCGGACACCACGCCGCTTTCGCAATGCGCGGCCTGCCGGTGCTGGAAGCCGCCGCCGCGGCCGCCCGTGCCGGCGCCGCCCCCAACTGCCTCGCGCACCGCGTTCATGGCGCCGCCGGCAACTGCCGCAGCTCG
This sequence comes from Steroidobacteraceae bacterium, assembly GCA_035499515.1. Taxonomy (GTDB): domain Bacteria; phylum Pseudomonadota; class Gammaproteobacteria; order Steroidobacterales; family Steroidobacteraceae; genus FEN-1191. The sequence goes on from DATJYR010000041.1 coordinate 45,712, forward strand.
GCGATGCCCACGCCCATGGCTTCCGCGTAGCGCGCCATGAGCGGGTCGGGAAGCTTGGCGTACACGGCCGGCCTGAAGTGGCGCTTCACGCGCCAGCGCCACAGGCCGCTGACCATCACCAGCGTGTCGAAGTCCATGCGGTTGCGGTACATGTGGTATTCGAGCGCCGAGGTCTTGCCGTCGCGCGCGCGCTGCCAGGCGTCGCGGCTCAGCCGGCGCAGCTCCTCGACCGCCAGTTCGGTGGAGAAGCTCTCGGCTTCCCAGCCGCTGGACTGCACACCGGTGTATTCGCCCTGCTCGTCGACCGCATACAGGAGCTTGCGCAGCCCACCGTACGTCGCGGAAGCATCCTGCGGGACGGACTGGCGATCCAAGTCTCAGACCACCGTCAGGTGCATGAAGCCGGTGGCGAAGCGGCCGCTTTCCGGCACGTAGCACATCAGGCGCTGGCCCTTCTGCAAGCGTCCCGAGCGCACCAGGTCGTCCATCATGATGTACATCGATGCCGAGCCGGTGTTGCCCTTGGTGGGCAGGTTGGTGAACCAGCGCTCCTGCGGCACGTCGACACCGGCCCTGGCCATGTGCGCGTGCACCTTGTCGCGGAAGAACTTCGATGAGTAGTGCGGCAGGAAGAAATCGATCTGGTCCGCTTGCAGGCCGCGCTTCTGCACCAATGCTTCGAGCGGCTTCTGCACGGTGTACACCATCACGTGCTCGTTCAGCAGCTTCACGTCCTGGCGCACCGCCATGATGGTGTGCCGCTCGCGCTCGGCGGGCGTGTAGCGCGCCCAGCCGGTGATCCTGCCGTCGGCCGCTTTCACGGCGCCCGCGTACATGCAGGTTTCCATCGTGCCCGCGTACGAGAAGATCTCGATCCAGTCGATGCGCAGGTTGACGCGGCCGGGACGCGGCTCGGGCTGCATGAGGAACGCGCCGGCGCCGTCGGAGAGCATCCAGCGCAGGAAATCGCGATCGAAGGCGAGTTCGGGGCGCGCCTCGAGTTCGTCGTGATCGGACTCCACCTGCAGGTTGCGCGCGCTCATCATCGCGGAGGAGAGTTCGGAGCCGGTGGCGATGGCATTGCGATGCAGACCGGAGGCCACGGCCATGTAACCGTACTTCACCGAGGCCAACCCGCTCAGGCACACGCCGGTGGTGGCGACGGCTTCCAGCGGCGGCAGGCCCAGTTCGCCGTGCACCATCGACGCGTGGTTGGGCATGAGCTGGTCGGCGATGGACGTGCCGCACGCCAGGCAGTCGAGCTGGTTCAGATCGAAACCATCCGCCGCCAGCAGGCGCACGGCCGCCGCGGTCAGCGTGGCATTGCTGTGCGTGGGTTGCAGCGTGACGGGATCGATGCAGTAGTGGCGCGTCTGGATGCCATTGCTGCGCAATACCGTGGGACGGGCTCGCGAGGGCTTGTCGCCGAGCTGCCCGAGGATGCGCTCCATCTGGTCGTTGGCGACAGGCGCATTGGGCAGGAACGCCGACGTCCCCGTTATGTAAGCCAGTCCACTCATAGGTCACTCACCCGATGGGGCCGCAAAGTACTGCCGTTGCTGTGCAATGCGCTTGCGGGTCAGGGGCGACAACAGGGTTTTCAGCAGGAACACCACGGGTACCACGGTCAACAGCATCGCAACCAGGAACAGCACGTACAGGGCCAAAATCATGCGTCGCAGCAGCGCAGCCGGCTTGCCGCAGGCGCGCAGTAATGTACCCCAGAGGCGAAAACTGCGCTGTACGATTTGTTCGGAACTGATCAAACCCGGGTGCACGATCACAGCGCCGAGACCTCCGAGCATGGGGCGGTTGTCGGCGGCCGATCGCTGCGGCAACTGCGCGGCGATCGCCTTGCCGAAGCGCGCCGCGTCGCGGATATCGCTGTCCCAGATACCGGCGCGCGGGAACATCCCGCCGAGGTACGGGCCCTTGTTGCCGCTCAGCAGCCACCAGGGCGTCGTGACCACCGACTTCGCGCCGTGGGTGCGCTCCGTGAGCGCAACGTTGTCGATCAGGCGCGCGCCCAGCGCCTGCAGTTTCCGCTTCACGCGCTCCTGCGCCATGAGCCACATGTTGCGGCAGCCGATCACCGTGATCACCGGCTTGCCGCGCAACAGCCGCGCGCCCTGCTCGCTCTGCAGGAATGCCGTGGTGGGCAGCGAAGGCGAGATGAACCACACTGTGTAGGCCAGGATCACGAGATCGAACTCGGCGCCATCCGCGATCGCGAGCGGCGCGTTGGGTCCGGCATCGTCGAAGATGCATTCGGGGAAGGTGTTGAAGAAGCCCCAGAACGACCATGGGAACACGAACGGCGTGAGCGGCTTGAGCGGCGCGAGCACCACGTCGAAGTTCGCCGGGTCGGCACGCAGCGGCGCGGTGAGCGAGTCGACGATGTCGCCGAGCTGTCCGGTCTGCGAGTAGTAGACGACCAGCACGCGCTTCATGGCGTCAACTCCGCCGCGCCACGGCCAGATGCCCCTCAGCCAGCAGTTCGCTGTCGATCCAGCACTTGAAGCGCAGCCGTCCCGCCGCGGACTCGGCCGGCTCGCCCGCGACGAATTCAGCGTGGCCGAATTCGGCGTGGAACTGCTGGCCCGGCAGCAGCATGCGCAGGAACTTCAGTTTGCGGATGCCGTGCACGGTGAGTTCCGGCCGCTGCCGCGACAGTTCACCCAGCAATTCGCTCAGCAGCACCACGCCCGGCACCACCGGCATGCCCGGAAAATGACCCGGCAAGGCAGGATGCGAATCCGCAACAATCATGTGCAATCCAAGGATAATGCAGAGCACAAGTATAGGGTCCGACCGGGGGACAATCCATCCATGAATCTGAAGTCGCTGCTGCCGCATCAGGGCGCCATGTTCCTGATCGACGACGTCATTGCTTTCGATCGCAATGAAATCACCTGCACGGCCAGCAGTCATCAGAACCCCGACAACCCGCTGCGCCACGCGGGCCACCTGCCCGCGCACGCGCTGATCGAATACGCCGCGCAAGCCGCGGGCATCCACGGCGGACTGCTCAATCGCGAGCTGCATCCCGATGCACCGGCGCAGATGGGTTACCTGGCCGTGGTGAGCAATCTGGAGTGGCGGGTGACGCGGCTCGATGACCTGCCCGGCGCGCTGGACATCTTCGCGCGCCGCACGGCGGTGACGCCCGGCGGGCGCGCCTATCGCGTGCGCGTGGAGCATCGGAACACCGTCATCCTGAACGGCGACCTGATCATCGCACTCGTGACCAGCGGCAAGGACGTGGTCTGACGCGCCCGCCCGCTTCCAGCTGCTGGTCTTGCTCCCGGCCATTCCCGTACAGGGTCTGCAAAGCAGACCCTGTAGCAGTGGGGCGCCAGCCCCTTACGGGAACCCGGTCTCGGTCGGATCCGGCACGATCTCGATGACGCGGTACGTGGAGGTGTAGGCGCTGCTGTTCGAGAACACGATGCGGCCCACGCCCTTGTACAGCGCGGTCTGGCGCACATTGTCCTTGCCGCTGAAGTTGAACGGACGGAACGCCTTGCCGGTCATGCGCGAAGTGGTCGCGGTGGGCTCGCCGATGGTCGAGTACACCTCTTCCATGCTCATGCCTTCTTTCACCAGGCTAAAGTCGGCCTTGGCACCCGGGGCACGGGCCGGCGCGGCCGGCGCGGCGGCCGCCGGCTTCGCGGCGCCACCGCCCGCATATGCCGAACCGCCTTCCTTGTAGTTGTCGAGGTTGATGCTGCCGACCACGTAGGGCGCAACGCCCTTGGGCAGGTTGTCAGCGCCCTTCTTGCAGTAACCCTTTTCCTTGCGCTGCGTGGCCTTGCCACCGATGTCCGTCAGCAGGGCCTTGTAGCGGCCATTGCCGGAATTGCCGAGCGCCTTGCACAGCCAGGCCATGGTGTCGACGAAGGTCTCGCCGGTGTTGGTGGTGAACTTCTCCGCCAGCGTTTCGGCCGTGACGTCCAGCAGCTCCTGATCGGTGAGGCTCTGGTTGAAAATCTCCTCAGCGGCACGCTGCATCGACGACACGCCGCCGCTGGCCAGCATCTGCGCGTAGCGCTGGGCCGAAGCGTCCATGCCGTAAGCCGTACTCACCAGCAGGCCGGCAGACAACGCGCACGCGACAGTCAGAATTTTTCTGGACATGGCATACCCTCCGTAGCGAGGCGCATAGGCTAACCATTTGCGCGCGCAGGCACCAGCATGCCGCATAATCCCGGCCATGCAGCAGCTGGAGCTTTGGCTGGCGACGCCAGAGGCCGGAAATTTCTTCGATCCCGCCACGCTCAGCGCCGCCGACCTGCAACGCTGGCAGACCATCCGCAGCCCGCAACGCCGCGCCGACTGGATGAGCAGCCGCGCCCTGCTGGCGCACCGTCCGCCCGCCGCGGCAGGGGCCTGGAGCCTGAGCCACTCCGCCGGGCACGCCGCCCTCGCGTTGGGCCCGGCCGGATTCAGCCTGGGCGTGGACCTGGAGCGCTGCCGGCCGCGGCGCTTCCTCGATCTGGCCGCCAACTGGTTCAGCCCGCGCGAGTTCGAGCAGCTCAGCGAGCTGCCGCTGGAAGAACAGGAAGCGCGCTTCTACCTGCTGTGGACGCTCAAGGAGGCCTGCACCAAGGCCCTGGGGCTGGCCCTGCTGCAGGCCCTGCGCGACTGTGAATGGTGGCTGGAAGGCGCGGGCTGGCAGGCCCGGCTGCCGATCCGCAGCGCGTGGCGCGCGTGGGCCTACGCACCCCGCCCCGATCTGCGGCTGGCTTTGCTGGCCATCGGCAAAGATCGCGACAGACACTTGACGGACACGCCCGCCCTGCATGGCTGGCCGACGGGATCGGAGCCGGCGCGCGGCGACCCGCCGGCCTGGCCCTGCCTGCTGGAACTGGCCCGGCCGGCCCGCTAGTCCAGCAACCTTGCCAGGAAGCTGCGCCGCAGCCACACCGACGCGCCCAGGCCGATGCCGACCGCGGCGCCACCCACCGGCAGCGCGAACCGCGCCAGGCTCCCCAGTTCGCTGCTGAGCCACGGCCAGGCCAGCGCGAACACGATGCCACCCACGAACGCGCCCCCCACCAGGCTGCCGAGCGTGCGCCGGCGCAGACTCAGGTAGTCCTTGCGCAGCTCGGCCAGCCGCAGCTGCAGCTCGCGCTCCAGCTGCTGGCGCTGCCGCGGATCGGCCGTTGCGCTGCGGGCCACGGCGGCATGGAGCCGGGCGCGGAAGTTGGCCGGCAGTGCGGGTGCGGGCAGCGCGCGCTGCAAGGCGCCCTGCAGGGCCTGCTCCAGTCCCGCTGCATGATCCTGCGGCAAGCGTTGCTCCGTCATGATTCCTCCAGCCACAGTTCCGTGCGGTCTAGCCCCAGCTTCCTGAGCTGCTCCAGCACCAGCGCACGGGCCCGGAACAGGTTGGTTTTCACCGTGCCTTCGGGAACGCCCTGCATCTGCGCCACTTCCGCCACCGAGCGGTCCTCGTAGTAAAACAGTGTCAGCGTGCTGCGATACTTCTGCGGCAACCCGTCGACCAGCTCGCGCAGCAGCGCCAGATGATCGCCCGCCTCGGGCGCCGGAGCGTGTCGTTGCGCATCCGCCTCGAGCGCCGTCGCCTCGTCGCTCAGCGATCCGTGTTCACGCCGGCGTTCGAGCGAGCTCAGGCAGCGGTTGCGCGTGATGGTGTAGATCCAGGTCGACAACGACGCGCGGCCATCGAAACCCGCCAGCGCCTTCCACACCCGCACCAGGCTTTCCTGGGCCGCATCGTCCGCATCGGCCGCCACGCCCAGCAGCGCGCAGCACAGGCGATACACCTTGACCTCATAACGCTCGACCAGCAGCCCGAACGCGGCCTCCCGCCTTCCGCCCGCCAGCAGCTCCACGATTTCCCGGTCGCGTTCTGCGGCAGGCTGCTGCACGTATCACTCCTTGACCACGTTGATACCCCGCGGGTCAGCAGCCGGTTTCAAAAAATAGTCTGTAACCGGACGGGGGGTAGCCGGGTATTAACGACGTCCAGTCAAACACACAGTCACTTTCACGAGGTTAGCATCATGGATGACTCAACGGGCGCCGTCGCAAACGTGGCTGCCGCCGCCGTGGCCGCCGCGCCGGGCTCCTCCACCAAGGAAGTGCTCGCGCTCATGATCCCGATCATCGCGATCGTGATGGGCATCGGCATCGGCATGCTCGCGCTGTGGCTCGATTACCGCAAGAAGCGCGACATCTACGCGCTCCACCACAAGGAACGGCTGGTCGCGATCGAGAAAGGCATGGACGTGCCGCCATTGCCGGACAACTTCTTCAACGAGTTCCGGAGCCGGCCGCGCAACCACACCGAGTACCTGCGCAAGGGCCTGATCTGGCTGTTGATCGGCGTCGCCGTGATCGTGGCCATGTACTACACCGGCAATGGCGATGACGCGATGTGGGGCCTGGTCCCCGCCGCGTTCGGCGCCGCGAATCTTCTCTATTACTTCATCCCACGCAAAGGAGACCCGTCATGAATTCCCACGATACGTTCCATGGAGGCTTGCTGATCATTTCGGTGCTGGGCCTGGTCGCCATCGCGGGCATCGGCGGCACCTCGGCCCAGGCGGGTGAGTCCCTGCAGCCGCAGACCACGGAAGTGCACGTGAGCTACCACCGCCAGGAACTGGCGGACCCGAAAGCCGCGGCACATCTGTTCCAGCAGTTGCAGCAGGCTTCGCGCAAGGTGTGCAACGCCTCGTACAGCCGCAATGACAGCCTGGAGAACTACGCCCGCTGGCAGGCCTGCTACCGCCAGACGCTCCACGATGCGATCGCCCGCATCGATTCGCCGGTGCTGCTCGCCATGTGGAACGGCAAGAAGGGCGGACAGGGTTGAAGCGCTGCATGGCCCCCGCCTCGCGGCGGTGACTTCAGCGGGACCGGCTCAGGGGTGCCAGCTGAAGTTCACCGCCAGCGATCGCGACGCGCTTCATGGATGGGGTATTCATTCGCGAACCAGTATCATCGGGCCCGGCGGGCGACCGCCTGAGCATCCCTGAACAGGCGCGCGAAACCATGAGCACCGATTACGAAAAGCTGGGCGTCTTCTACATCGGCCGCGAATGGGACGCCGCCAGGGGCCAGCTCGGCGCCGAACCGCTGCTCTACGATTCGAAGGACCTGACCACGCACGCCGTGTGCGTGGGCATGACCGGCAGCGGCAAGACCGGCCTGTGCCTCGCGCTGCTCGAGGAAGCCGCCATCGATGGCGTTCCCGCGATCTGCATCGATCCCAAAGGCGACATCGCGGATCTCATGCTGAGCTTTCCCGGATTGCGGCCGGAGGACTTCGCGCCCTGGATCGACGCCGCCGAAGCCGCACGCCAGAGCCTGAGCGTCGATCAACTCGCCGCGCAGACCGCGGATCGCTGGCGCAAAGGCCTCGCCGAATGGGACCAGCCGGTGGAACGGATCGCCAGATTCCGCGCGGCGGCCGAGGTCGCCATCTACACGCCGGGCGGCGCGGGCGGGCTTGGCCTGTCGGTGCTGCGTTCGCTGGCGGCGCCGCCGGAAACCGCACGCGCCGACGCGCAGGCCTTGCGCGAGCAGATCGGCGGCACGGTGGGCGCATTGCTGGCGCTGCTGGGTCGCGACGCCGATCCGGTGCAGAGCCGCGACTACATCCTGCTGGCGCGCATCGTGGAGGACAGCTGGAACCGTGGCGTCGGCCTCGATCTCACGGCGCTGATCGGCGCCATCCAGAAACCCGGCTTCGACAAGCTCGGCGCGTTCGACCTCGAGACTTTCTATCCGGCCAGGGAGCGGCTCGGCCTCGCCATGGCCGTGAACGCGCTGCTCGCTTCGCCCGGCTTCGCCGCCTGGACCGAAGGCGAACCACTGGATGCGCAACGTCTGCTGTTCACGCCGCAGGGCAAGCCGCGCATCGCCATCATTTCGATCGCGCATCTGGCCGACGCCGAGCGCATGTTCATCGTGACGCTGATCCTCAACGAACTGGTGGGCTGGATGCGGCGCCAGGGCGGCACCTCGAGCCTGCGCGCACTGTTCTACATGGACGAGATCTTCGGCTATTTCCCGCCCACCGCGAATCCGCCTTCCAAGCCGCCCATGCTCACGCTGCTCAAGCAGGCGCGCGCTTTTGGACTGGGATGCCTCCTCGCCACCCAGAACCCGGTCGACCTGGATTACCGCGGGCTCGGCAACGCGGGCACCTGGTTCATCGGCCGCCTGCAGACCGAGCGCGACAAGATGCGTGTGGTCGAAGGCCTGACCAGCGCGGTGGACAACGGCGCGGCGCTCGACAGCGACAGACTGAACCAGCTCATGGCCGCGCTCGCGCCACGGGTGTTCCTGATGCGCAATGCGCACGAGGACGCGCCGCGGCTGATCAAGACGCGCTGGACGCTGTCGTGGCTGCGCGGTCCGCTCACCACGCCGGAGATCTCGCGGTTGATGGGGCCGCGGCGGCAGGCGGCGGACGCGGACCAGGCCGGCGGCGCGGCAGGTCCTGCGCTTGCGGTTGGCGCCGGTGGTTCGCGGCCTCCGGTCGCAGCGCAGGTGCGCGAATATTTCCTCACGCCCACGCAGGGCGGTGGGCCGCCGCAGTACCGGCCCATGATCCTGGGCGCCGCCAAGCTGCACTACGTCGACAGCAAGAGTGGCGTCGACGCCTGGCAGACGCTGCAGTCGCTGGCGCCGCTGTCCGACGACGGCCGCGACGTGTTGTGGGCCGAGGCGCGCGATGCCACTGCGCTGCGTGCGCAGGCGAGCGCGACGCCGCAGCCGGGAGCGACGTTTGCCAATCTGCCGGGTGCCGCCGCGCGCGCCGACTCCTACGATGGCTGGAGCAAGTCGCTCGCGGCGCAGCTGTACGAAACGGCCCGCGCCAATGTGCAGATCTGCGATGCGCTGAAGCAGGTGTCCAGTCCCGGCGAGAGCGAGGGCGACTTCCGCGCGCGGCTCGCGCAGGGGCTGCGTGAAGCGCGTGACGCGAACGTCGAAAAACTGCGCGCCGATGCGGCGCCCAGGCTGGCAGCGCTGCAGGTGCGGCTGCAGCAGGCGCAGGGCCGCGCCGGCGTGCAGCATTCGCAGGCGACGCAGCAGACCCTGCAGACCGTGGTGTCGGTGGGCGCCGCAGTGCTGGGCGCATTCCTCGGCCGGCGCGCCCTGAGCGCCACCACCGTGTCGCGTGCCGCCACCGCCATGCGCAGCGCGACGCGCATCGGGCAGGAACGCCAGGAAGCCGCGCAGGCCGATGAAAGTGTCGCGAGCGTCGAACAGCAGATCAAGGATCTGCAGAGCGACTGCGATGCGCGCAGCGCGGCGCTGGCGCAGCAGTTCGATCCCGCCGCCATCACCCTGCGCGTGCTGCAGCTGGCGCCGCGCAAGTCGGATCTCGCGATCGGCGAGATCGCGCTCGCGTGGGTGCCATGGCGCACGGGCGCGGACGGGTTCCCGGCCATCGCCTGCTGACGACGATCGAGTTGGCGCTGGCGCCGGCGCGTCGGCGCGGCAGCAGCGCGCGTCTCTCTAGAACAGCGGCGCGCCGCGATCGATGGCGCGGTAACTGCAGCGTCCTTGCCGGCAGCGACGCACCACCAGCAGCTCCCAGACATCGCAACTGAAGCGGTACAGCTCCGGATCGGCGCCGGGACGCGGGGCAATGCGGCAATGGGCCGGGCCGGCCGCCGGCGCCGCGGCATCCGTCGGCGCCGGAATCACGGCGGCAATGCCGACGCTTTTCGCCATCGCGAGCATCTCATCCGGCGCCAGATCCGCGGCACTCAGCAGCACCTCCCGCCCGTTGAGATGGGTGGAAAATTCCACGAACGCCTGGCTGCAGTGCCATTGGTGGCCGGTGTCATCGCACACGTGCAGGAAGTGCAGTGGCGTTCCCTGCACCTCGCCGTGCGGCTGGCAGCGCACCTCCGCCTCGATCACGCTCGCGCGCGCAGCCTGGCCAGCGGGAATCCCGCGCGCCTGGATGTCTTGGAGCGGCTGCTGGTGCGGCCCCAGGCAGGCCAGCTGCTCCAGCGTTTGCCGCGCGGCGGCTGTCAGTTGCAGCGGCGGCGGAGCGCCACGGGGCGCAGGCTGCGCGCGCGAGGGAGCGGACATCGCCAGCGCGATGACGGCGCCCATCGAAACGCCCAGCGCCGCGATGTCAGCGATCCAGCTTCGCACACAACTCCTCCGCCGCCACGATCGTCGAGGGCCCGAGTCGCGTCAGACGCTGATCCGCGGATTGCACCAGCCGATGGTTGGCCACGGCCTTGAGCGTAGGCAGCGAGCGCCAGTTCTGCAACCAGGCGTCGCCGGTGGCCGCGTCGGGGCCGAGCGCAAAAATGAGGTCCGGATCGCGCGCCAGCACGGCCTCGCGGCTCACCGACGGACCCGCCTCCCGCAGGTCGCCGAACACATTGCGATAGCCGCAGGACGCCAGCACGTCCGACAGGATCTGCGCACCGCCCACTGTGTAGATCGGCCGGTCCCACACCTGGATCAGCACGCTGCCGCGCGCTGCCGCGTGTTGCGCGCGCAAGGCCGTCAGCCGTGTCGTGAGTTCCGAAGCCGCCTGCTCCGCCTGCGTCTCGGTGCCGAGCAGCGTTCCGAGGCGACGCAGCGCCGGTGCGAACTCATCCAGCCGCGTCACCTTGTGGCGGTAGACCGTGAGACCGAGGCGCTCGAGCCGGGCGATGCTGGCGGGCGGCGTGCCGCCCTCCCAGGCCACCACCACGTCGGGATGGAGCGCCAGCACGCGCTCGGCGTCGAAGCTCTGGCTGTCGCCGATGCGCGGGATCCGCTGCGCCGCGGCGGGTTCATCCGAATACTCGCTGGTGCCCACGATGCGCGCCCCACCACCGGCCGCGAACAACATCGCCGTCGCGCCCGGCGCCAGGCTCACGATGCGCTGGGCGGGATGGGCGAGCGGGAGTACCCGGCCGGTGTCGTCCATGATCCGGCGCTCGGCAGCCGCGACGGCACCGGCCAGTGCGAGCAAAGCGGCCGCCAGCACCAAGCGACGTCCCCCAAGCGCCAGGCGGAGGCGCCGCGTCAGGGATGAACGTGCACGACTTGGCATGAGTCCAGAGATTGACACTGTGTCAGCACCTTGGCAGGATGCGCGCCATGAGCGAAGTGGCCACAGATTACATCTCCGAGCGCCGGCTGGAGGAGAAAGATCGCCGCCGCAGCCAGATCCTGGACGCCGCCGAATCCGTCGCCGCGACTTCCGGCATCGAGTCGCTGACCATGGAGCAGGTGGCGCGACGCGCGCGCCTGTCGCGGGCACTGATCTACCTGTACTTCAAGGACAAGCTGGACCTGCACTTCGGGCTCTGCGAGCGCGGCATCGCCTTGCTCACGCAACGCTTCGAGGAAGCCCATCGCCGACCCATGCAGGGACTTGCGAAGATCATCGCCATTGGCCGCGCGTACGTTGCATTTTCGCAGGAATTCCCCGTTTATTTCGATGCCCTGGCGCGCTTCCAGGCCCAGGAGGCGGAGCTGCCGCAGTCCCCTGGGGCGACCGCCGCGGGCTCACTCACCGCCTGCCTGGCCGCCAGCGCCCGGCTGCACGAGATCATCGCCAGCGTCATCGCCGAGGGCCAGCGCGATGGCACCATCAGCCCCGCCGCTGGCGATCCCCTCGCGGTGTCCCTGACCCTGTGGGGCTTCATGCACGGCATCATCCAGCTGAGCACCACCAAAGCCGCCCTGCTCGGCGAACTGGGCCTCGACACCCGCGCGCTGCAGGAGCAGGCGCTGAAGCTGGCCACCCGCGCACTGGCACCTGCCTAGAGGGTTTTTTTGCGCCGTGATTGACACGCGTCCAATGACTGCACGACTGATGGGACCGCTCCGGGTGCCGCTGCCGCGGCGAGGGACCTCGCGGCCCCGGGTTCTCCCGGCGCTGGCCTTGCTGGCGCTGGCGCTGCTTCCCGCCGGGATGCTGCTCGCGCCGTCGCGGGCCGCTGCGGACGAACCTGAAGCCGGCGCCTCGCTCACCGACGTCCTGCGCACGTACATCGACCAGGGGCTGCAATCCAACCTGACCCTGCAGAACCAGTCGCTCGAGCTCGACCGCAGCCGCGCGGCGCTGGAGGCGGCCCGGGCGCGCTTCCTGCCGGAGGTGTCGGTGTCGGCCCGCTACACGCGCGCCGAGGGCGGGCGGCAGATCGTCATACCGGTCTCCCAGCTCCTGAACCCCGCCTACCAGACGCTCAACGAGCTGCTGGTGGCGCAGGGCGAAGCGCCGCGCTTCCCCACCGTGAGCGACGTGAGCATTCCGCTGCAGCTGCCGCGCGAGCAGGACACGCGCCTGTCGCTCAGGCAGCCGCTGTACGCGCCCGCGCTGTCGGCCGGGGCCCGTGCCGCGGCCGCGCAGCACGACGCCGCAGGCTACTCCCTGGCGGCCTACCGCAATGAACTCAAGCGCGACATCAGCATCGCCTACTACAACTGGCTGAAGGCCCGCGCGGCCACCGACATCGTCCGCTCGGCCGAGGCGTTGCTGGCCGAGAACCTGCGCGTGAACGAGGCCCTCTCGCGCGAGGGCAAGCTCACGCTCGACCAGGTCGAGCGCGCGCGCGCCGAGCTGCTGGCGGTGGACCAGCAGCAGCGCGAGGCGGACAACAGCGTGCTGCAGGGCCAGCGCTACCTCAATTTCCTGCTCAATCGCGCCCTGGATGCGCCGCTGGTGGCCGCCGACGTGGACGATGCGGAACTGTGGATGCCGGCGGTGGCGGCCGCGGTCGCGGTCGCGCCAGCGGTGGCGCCCGGCGATCCCGCGGCGCCCGGCGCGGATCGCCCCGAGCTGCAGCAGATCGCCGCCAACCTGAAAGCCAGCCAGGCCCAGCTCGACGCGGCCCGGGATGCCCGCCTGCCCACGCTCGCGCTGGGTGTGGACGCCGGCACGCAGGGCGATGAGTACCGTTTCGGTCCCGGCTACAACTTCGTGACCGGCTCGCTGCTGTTCAGCTGGACCGTGTTCGATGGCGGCGCACGCACGGCGGCCATCGACCAGGCGCGCAGCGCCAGCCGCCAGCTCGACCACCTGCAGACGCAGACCCGCAGCCGCATCGCGCTGGAAATCCTGCAGGCGCGCGACAACCTGCAGCTGGCGCACGACTCGTGGGTCACCGCGCAGGCGCGCGCGGTGGCGAGCCGCGAAGCGTTTCGCATCCTGAGCCACAAGCGCGACGAGGGCATGGCCAGCCAGGTCGAATTCCTCGACGCGCGCAACACGCTCAGCAACGCCGAACTGAATCTCAACCTGACGCGCTACGACGCGCTGATACGCCGGGCGGAATACGAATACGCGACGGCGGGAGCCCTGTGACGCCATGAAGCACCTTCCCTTGCCGCTTGCGGGTCCGATCGCCACCGCGCTGCTGCTGCTCGCCGGCTGCGGCGGCGCGGGACAGCCAGCCGCGAATGTCGCCAGACCCGCCACGCCCGTGGGCATCGCGCGCGCGGAGCTGGGCGCCGCCTCGCGCCGGCTGGCGCTCCACGGCGTGGTCGCGAGCCGCGATGAGCTGAAGCTGTCGTTCAAGGTGGGCGGCCTGATCCGCAGCATCGCCGTGCGGCCCGGCGACAGCGTGCGGCGCGGCCAGCAGCTGGCCGAGATCCAGCTCGCCGAGGTGGACGCGCAGCTGACGCAGGCGCAGGCGCTCGAGGCGCGCGCCGCGCGCGACCTGGAGCGCGGCGAGCACCTGTATGCGGAGCAGGTGATCACGCTCGAGCAGCTGCAGAACCTGCGCACCCAGCACCAGGTGGCGGCCGCGCAGCTCAGTGCGGTGCGTTTCAACCGCGGCCAGTCCGTCATCACCGCGCCGGCCGACGGCGTGGTGCTGCGCCGCCTGGCCGAAGAGCACGAGGTGGTGGCGCCGGGCCAGCCGGTGCTGCTCATCAGCGATGCGGCGAGCGGCACCGTGGTGCGGGCGGCCGTTTCGGATCGCGACCTGCTGCAGTTGCATAGGGGCGATGCGGCCACGGTGCGGCTCGACGCGGATCCGTCGCGGACCCTGCCCGGCAGGCTGATCGAGATCAGCCGCGCCGCGGATCCGGCCACGGGTCTGTTTCCGGTGGTGGTGGCGGTGCCAGCCCCCGGCACACCCCTCGCCAGCGGCATGGTGGCCACCGTGCAGATCGAACCGCCCGCGGGCGGCGCGCAGCGCGTGCACATTCCGTTGGGCGCGGTGGTCGCGGCCGCCGGGAACAAGGCCGATGTGTTCGTGCTGGACGGCGACATCGCACGCAAGCGCGCCGTGCAGATCGACTTCATCGACGACAGCGACGTGGCGCTGAGCAGCGGCCTTGCGGCCGGCACCACCGTGATCACCGACGGTGCGTCCTACCTGGACGACAACGCACGCGTCAAAGTCGCGACGCCCTGACGCTCCGCCGCCATGCGCCTGCTCGAATTCCCCATCCGCCGCTACCAGTTCACGCTGGTGGCGTTCCTGTGCCTGGTGGCGCTCGGCGTGTATTCGTTCATGGGCATGCCACGCGAGGAGGACCCGCACCTGAAGCTGTCGGTGTTCTTCGTCACCGCGATCAGCCCGGGCTCGGATCCGAAGGACCTGGAGCGGCTGGTGGCCAAGCCCATCGAGGATCGCATCGCGGGCCTCGACGACGTGCACAAACTCGAGACCACGGTGGTGGACGGCGTGGTGTTCATCGCCGTCGAATTCGACGCCAGCACCGACCCCGACAAGAAGTACGACGAGATCACGCGCGAGATCAACGCGCTGCGGCCCGAGCTGCCGGCCGACCTCGCGCGGCTCGAGATCCGCAAGATCGCGCCCGCGCTGGTGAACATCGAGCAGCTGGCGCTGGTGTCGCAGGATGCGCCGTATGCCGAACTCGAGGACCGGGCCCGCGAGCTGCGCGATGTGCTGCGCGCCGTGCCCGGCATCCGCACCGCCGAGACCTGGGCCTATCCCGCCCGCGAGCTGCGCGTCACCCTCCAGCTGCCGCGGCTCGCCGCCTGGCAGCTCACGCCTGACCAGGTGCTGCAGGCGCTGCAGAGCGGCAACGCCAACGTGCCCGCGGGTTTCGTCGATCTCGGCAGCCGCACGTTCAGCGTGAAATCCACGGGCAGCTACAGCTCGCTCGACCAGGTGCGCGACACGGTGATCGCGGGCAGCGCGGGCCGCATCGTGCGCATCCGCGACGTGGCCGACGTCGCCTGGGACAACGAGACGCTGACCTATACGGGCGATTACAACGGCCAGCGCGCCGTGTTCGTGACCGCCAACCAGAAGGATGGCTACAACATCCTGGCGGTGCAGAAGAGCCTCGACGCCGCGCTCGATCGTTTCGAGACCACGCTGCCGCAGCGCATTCACCTCGCCCGCGGTTTCGAGCAGGCGCGCAACGTCAGCGCGCGCCTCAATCGCCTCTACACCGACTTCAGCATCGCGATCGGCCTGGTGCTGCTCACGCTGCTGCCGCTGGGCTGGCGCGCCGCGAGCGTGGTGATGATCTCCATCCCGCTGTCGCTGGCGGTGGGCATCGCGTCCATCTACTTCATGGGTTACTCGCTGAACCAGATTTCGATCGCGGGCTTCGTCGTGGCGCTGGGCCTCCTGGTGGACGACTCCATCGTGGTGGTGGAGAACATCGCGCGCCACCTGCGCGAGGGCGCATCGCGCATCGAGGCGGCGCTGGCCGCCACGCGCCAGATCTTCGTCGCGGTGCTGGGCTGCACGGCCGCGCTGATCTTCGCCTTCCTGCCGCTGATCGCGCTGCCGGGCAGCCCGGGCAAGTTCATCCGCGTGCTGCCCGTCACCATCGTCGCCACCATCCTGGGTTCGCTGCTGATCGCGCTGTTCATCACGCCGTTCATGGCCAGCCGCATGCTCTCGGCCAAGACCGACTCGCACGCCAGTCCGTTGCTGGATCGCATCATGGGCGCGATCCACCGCTACTACCGGCCGGCGCTGCAGTACTGCCTGGCGCGGCCGCGCGCCGCGGCGGGCGTCGCCATCGGCGGCTCGCTGCTGCTGATCTTCGTGCTGACGCGCTTGCTGGGCAGCAGCCTGTTCCCCAAAGCGGACACGCCGCAGTTCCTGGTGACGATCGAGGCGCCCAACGGCAGCAGCTACGCCGCCACGCAACGCGCACTGAAGTTCGCCGAACAGCAGGTGGCGAAAGTGCCCCAGCTCGCCGGCTACTTCTCGAACCTCGGCCACGGCAACCCGCAGATCTACTACAACCACATCGTGCACAACGATTCGCCGAACTACGCCGAGATGTTCGTGCAGCTGAAGCGGTACGACACGCACCAGACGCCGAAGGATCTCGAGGCGCTGCGCACGGCGCTGGCGGCCTATCCGGCCGCCCACATCTATGTGAAGGAGTTCGTGAACGGCACGCCGATCACCGCGCCCATCGCGGTGCGCGTCATCGGCCCGGAGCTCGCGGGCCTCGACACGCTCTCGCGGCAGGTGCAGCAGGTCATCGAGTCGACGCCGGGCACGCGCGATGTGAGCAATCCGTTGCGCGTGCCGCGCACCAACCTGAAGCTGCAGGTGGACACTGAAAAAGCCGGCCTGCTCGGCGTGCCCGCCATCTCGCTCGAGCGCGCGGTGCGACTGGCGGTGTCGGGACTGCCGGCGGGCAACTACAAGGCCGACAACGGCGAGCAGTACGGCATCGTGCTGCGCACGCCGATGGGCACGCGCGCCGATCTCTCGGCGCTCGACCAGGTGCAGGTGCCCACGGTCACGGGCCAGCTGCTGCCCCTGTCGCAGCTCGCGCACCTCGAATTCGAACGCGCGCCCACGGTCATCGAGCGCTTCGCGCGCGAGCGTTCGGTCACGCTGGATTCGGAAGTGCAGAACGGCTTCAACACCGGCAAGGTCACCGCCGCGCTCGTCAAGCGCCTGGATGCCATGAGCTGGCCGCGCGGCTATCACTACGTGCTGGGCGGCGAGGCCGAGTCCAGCGCCGAATCGTTCGGCGGCATCGGCGTGGCCATCATCGTGGCGCTGTTCGGCATCTTCGCCATCCTGGTGCTGGAGTTCGGGAGCTTCCGCGCCACGCTGATCGTGCTCACCGTGGTGCCGCTGGGCGTGATGGGCGGCCTGCTCATGCTGTTGTTCACCGGCAACGACATCTCGTTTGTCGCCAGCATCGGTTTCGTGGCCCTGATCGGCATCGAGATCAAGAACTCCATCCTGCTGGTGGACTTCACCAACCAGCTGCGCCTGCAGGGCGTCGGCCTCGACGAGGCCATCGAACGCGCGGGCGAGATCCGCTTCCTCCCCATCCTGTTGACTTCGGTCACCGCGATCGGCGGCCTGCTGCCTTTGGCACTGCAAAACATCGGGCTGTATTCGCCCATGGCGTGGGTGATCATCGGCGGCCTGATCAGCTCGACGCTGCTGGCGCGCCTGGTCACGCCCGTGATCTACAAACTGCTGCCACCGCAGATTGTAAGTGTTACAGCGACTTAATATTCGCTTAGGCCGGCGGCAATCATCATTCGCCTATCGTGTTCACGTCGAACCGATCCAAGACCCATTTTTTTTCAGGAGCCTGCCCATGAAACTGTTTTCCGTTCTGACCTGCGCGACCCTTCTGGCTGCCGGCACCGCGTTCGCCGCGGACACGACCGCCGCTGCGCCGGCCACCGCCCCTTCGGCCAAGTCGTCCTGCTCGAAGGATGCGACGGCCCAGGGCCTGCACGGCAAGGCGCGCAAGGCCGCCATCAAGAAGTGCATGAAGGCTGCGGGCAAGTAAGCCATGAAGGCCGCAACCGGTCTGTTGATCCTGGCGCTGGGCGCCGCCTCGTCGGTGTGGGCCGCGGATGGTTCGGGCTCGGCCCCAACCGCCAGCCCGCCGGCCACGGCGACCGTCAAGCAACTCAGTCCCCAGCAGCAGAAGATGAAGAGCTGCAATGCGGACGCCAAGACGAAGTCGTTGAGCGGCGACGCGCGCAAGTCCTTCATGAAGAGCTGCCTGAGCGGCGACTCGGCGGGCACCGCCGCGGCGCCGACCACGCCTCAGGAGCGCATGAAGTCCTGCAACGCGCAGGCCAAGACGCAGGCGCTGACGGGTGACGCTCGCAAGAGCTTCATGAAGACCTGTCTGAAGGCCAGCTGAAGACTTTCAGTCCCCGGAACGGCAGCCCGGGGTCAGGGTCAATGACCCTGCCCCGGGTCCTGCCCAGCCCGCAACCGCCCCGCCGGCGCTGACGGAAACACACAGCGCACCAGCAACCCCGGCTGGTTGTCATGGAGCTCGACGCTCCCGCGGTGCAGTCGCATCACCGCCGCCACCAGGCTCAGGCCCAACCCGCTGCCCGCGCTCTGCGCCTCATCCCGCGCCAACCGCCGGAACGGCAGCAGCACCTGCGCGCGCTCGGCTTCCGGAATGCCGGGCCCCTGGTCGCGCACCGTGAGCCGCACTTTGTCGTTGAGACTGGCGACGTCGACGTCGATGCGGCCGTGCTGCGCGTACTTGATGGCGTTCTCCAGCAGGTTGGCGATCATCTGCGCCAGCAGCTGGCGGTTGCCGGACACGATCATGTCCCGGCCGATGGCCGCGTGCAGCTGCATGCCCTGTTCGCGCGCCGCTGGCTCGTACAGATCCGCCATCTCGCGCGCCAGTTCGCCGATGTCGACGGTTTCCTCGTTGGGCAGCGCGCCCGACTCGGCCTGGGCGATCTGCAACAGCGCCGCCAGCGTGCGCTGCACGCGATTGAGGTCCGCCACCGTGTCGCGGATGATCTCCTGCGCCTGGGTTTCCGGTACGTCGCCGTCCTGTACGCTCTCCAGTCGCACGCGGATGCGGTGCAGCGGCGCGCGCAGGTCGTGCGCCGCGCTGCCAAACGTGGTGCGCACCGACATGGTCTGGTGCTCGATGCGATCCAGCATGTGGTTCACGGCCCCCGCGAGCTGGTCGAATTCGTCGGGCGGGGTGCCCTGCGGCAGCCGCTGCGCGAGATCGCCGGAGATGATGCGCTCGCAGGTCTCGGCGACGGCGCGGACGCGGCCGGCGACGCGGCGGCTGTACCACACGCCGATCAGCGCCGTGAACAGCGCGGTGAGCGTGATGCCCCACAGCGTCGCGGCGCGCAGCCGTCGCACCACGCGCTGGCGCTCCGAGACGTCGGTGCCCACCAGCATGCGGTAGGCGCCCAGGTTGAAGATGCGCGCCCGCACCGGATGGTCCACGTCCATGCCGTGCTCGCGGGCGATGATCGTGAACTCCAGCCAGCGGCCGGCGTCGGGCGTCTCGCGCGGCCAGCTGGTGAGGTTGCCGGCCTGCGGTTCGTCGGAGGAATCCACCAGCAGGTACACCGCGCCGGTGCGACCCCAGCTGTCGACGCGGCGGTTCAGCAACTGCACCAGCCGCGACAGGCCATCGGTGTCGTACTGCTCCTTGAGATCCTCGAGCTCGGTCTCGATGACCAGATCCACCTCGCGCTCCAGCGCGCGCTGCGTGACCAGGTACACGGTCCACAGCAGCGCGCTCACGCTCACGACGATACTGCAGACGTACAGCGTCGCGAGACGGCCGGCGGAGGAACGGAACGAGGGCGAGCGCATGGGCCAGTGCCGCCGCGCGGCGACTATTCCTGGTCGCGGATCATGTATCCCGCGCCGCGCACCGTGTGCAGCAGGGCCTTGTCATGCCCCTTGTCGATGGCCTGCCGCAGCCGGCTGATGTGCACGTCGATGAGATTGGTTTGCGGATCGAAGTGCAGGTTCCACACCGATTCGAGCAGCATGGTGCGCGTCACCACCTGCCCCGCGCGGCGCATCAGGAACTCCAGCAGCTGGAACTCCTTGGCGGTCAGGTCCACTTCCTGGCCGCCGCGCGTCACGCGCCGCGCGAGCACGTTGAGCTCGAGGTCGGCCACCTTGAGCATGCGCAGGTGCTGCACGTCGCCCGTGGCCCGGCGCAGCAGCGCCTCGACGCGCGCCAGCAGTTCGGAGAACGCGAACGGCTTGATGAGGTAGTCGTCGCCGCCGGAGCGCAGGCCCTCGACGCGATCGTCCACCGTGCCCAGTGCGCTCAGCACCAGCACCGGCGTGTGGTCGCCCTTCTGGCGCAGCGTGTTGATGATGGACAGGCCGTCCAGGTAGGGCAGCATGCGATCGATGATGAGCAGGTCAAACTGGCTTTCGGAGGCGTGGAACAGGCCGTCGCGGCCGTCCGGGCAGTGCTGCACGGTGTAACCCGCCTCGCGCAGGCCCTTCACCACGTGCCGGGCGGCCTCCAGATCGTCTTCTATCAGAAGTATTTGCACGGTGCCGTAGCATAACCCGGCCGATATCGGTTACGGCAAGGCCGCGATCCTTATAATGCCGTAATGGTTGACATCAAGCTGAAGGACCTGCGCTACCTGCTGGCGGTGGCCGATACCCGGCATTTTGGCCGGGCCGCCGCGCAGTGCTTCGTCAGCCAGCCCACGCTCTCGGCGCAGCTGCGCAAGCTCGAGGAGTACCTCGGGGTGCAGCTCATCGAACGCCAGCCGCGGCGCGTCGCGCTGACCGAGGCAGGCGAGGCGGTGGCCGAGCGCGCGCGCCGCATCGTCGAGGCCAGCGACGAGATCGGCTCGCTGGCCCACGCGCTGCGCGATCCGCTGGCGGGCCGGCTGCGCGTGGCCTTCCTGCCCACCATCGGGCCTTACCTGCTGCCGCTGGTGGCGCTGAAGCTGCGTCGCGCGCTGCCGCGGCTCGACCTGCTGCTGTACGAATACCAGACCGAGCCCATGCTGGAGCGCCTCGAGAAGGGCGAGATCGATGTCGGCGTGTTGGCGCTGCCGATCCAGCGCGAGGGCCTGGAGCAACGCGCGCTGTACGACGAGCCGTTCGTGCTGGCCGTTCCCGATGCGCATCGCCTGGCGCAGCGCGCCCAGGCGCGCACCAGCGATCTCGACCACGAGACGCTGCTGCTGCTGGAGGACGGCCATTGCCTGCGCGACCAGGCGCTGGCGGTCTGCGCGCGCAGCGGCGTGCAGGAGCACCAGGACTTCCGCGCCACCAGCCTCGAGACGCTGCGGCAGATGGTGGCGGCCGGTGCCGGCGTCACGCTGCTGCCGGCGCTCGCGAGCCGCGGCGCATACGGCCACGCCAAGGGCGTGAAGATCCTGCCCTTCGCCAAACCCGCTCCCACGCGCCACATCGGCGCCGTGTGGCGCAAGAGCAGCGCCCGGCTGCCGGCCATCGAAGCGTTGTGCGAGCAGCTGGCGAAGCACCACGGACTGGGTTGATGCGCGAGATCTCCGCCTACGATCGCATGGCCTGGCCGGTGAGCCTGCTGGAAGAGTTCCTGCGCGAGGGCAAGCACGCGCGTGATCTCGCGGCGTACTTCGGCGCGGATGAATACCAGCGGTTGCTGCGCTTGATGGCGTCACTGCCGCGCGCCGACGCGGGCGCGGGCGGCACGACACCCCCGGGCGCGGCGCCACGCACCCGGGTCTATCTGCTGCCGGGCATGCTCGGTTCGCAGCTCGGCACCTGGCGCGGCAGCGGCCAGCCGCCCGATCTGCTGTGGATCGATCCGGCCGATGTCGTTGGTGGGTTCCTTTCCGATTTGCGGTTACCCGAAGGCGCCGACATCCACTCGCTCGGCATCATCGCCTACAGCTACCTGAGCCTGAAGCTGGAACTCAACTGTGCCGGTTTCGACGTGCGGCTGTGGGACTACGACTGGCGGCGCGACATCGTGCAGCTCGGCGCCGCGCTGGCGCAGGACCTCGCCCGCGATCCCGCGCCGGACATCCGCATCGTGGCGCACAGCATGGGCGGCCTGCTGGCCCGCGCCGCGCTGCATGGCGCGGGCGATCGCGTCTCGCAGCTCATCACGCTGGGCACTCCCCATCACGGGTCCTTCTCGGCGCTGCAGGCGCTGCGCGGCAGCTACTCGGTGGTGCGGCGGCTGGCCGCGCTGGATGGCAGGTTCGGTGCGGAAGTGCTGGCGGCCAACGTGTTCGGCAGTTTCCCGAGCCTGTACCAGATGCTGCCCGACACGCTGCTGGCGGACACGCTCGAGCTGGGCACGCCCGCCGCCTGGCCGCGCACGGGTCCACAGCCGGATGCGCACCTGCTGGAACTGCGCGCAGCCCTGCCGGCCGCGCTGGCGCCGCTGGATGGGCGCGTGCATTGCGTGGTCGGGATGCACCAACCGACCATCGTCGCCGCCGCCGCGAGGGCCGGCGAATTCCGCTACACCGTCACGTTGCAGGGCGATGGCACGGTGCCGGTGCATTCGGCCGCGGTGACGCCCGATTGCCACTACGTGGTCTGCGAGCACGGCGATCTGCCGCGCGATGCCGGTGTCGCGCAATGCTGCGTGGAGCTGCTGCAGGATCGCCGCAGCAGCGCGTTGTCGCCGGTGCTGACGCAGGCGGACACCGCGCCCGATGCCGTGCCGAGCCTCGAGATCGGCGACGACGAACTCGCGCTCAGCTATCCCGAGCGCGTGGACTGGCAGTCGCTGAGCGCCGAAGCGCGCGGCAGCTACTTCAACCAGCTCAATCTCGCCCCGGCGCAGTACCAGCGCCTGCGGTGAACGCCAGCCACGACGCCACTGCGCCGCGCAGCCTGCTGTGGTTCCGCCAGGACCTGCGGCTGCAGGACAATCCGGCCCTGCATTCGGCCCTGCAGCGCGGCGCCGTCATTCCGGTGTACATCGAGAGCTTCGGCGAGGAAGGCGACTGGCCGCCCGGCGCAGCGTCGCGCTGGTGGCTGCATCGCTCGCTGCAATCGCTCACGGCTGAGTTGCAGGCGCTGGGCGCGCCGCTGATCCTGCGGCGGGGCGCGGCACTGCAGGAACTGCGCAGGCTGCTGCAGGAAACCGGCGCCGATGCGGTGTTCTGGAACCGCCGCTACGAACCCGCGGTGCTGGCGCGCGATCGCAGCCTCAAGCAGGCGCTGCGCGCCGAAGGCCTCATCGCCGAAAGCGGCAACGCGGCATTGCTTGTGGAACCGTGGGACATCCGCAACCAGAGCGGCAAGCCGTTCCAGGTGTTCACGCCGTTCATGCGCCAGCTCCTCAAGCAGCTCGCGGTACCGAAGGCGGTGCCGGCGCCGCGCACCTGGCCGGGCGTCGGGCGCTGGCCCGCCTCGCTGCCCCTCGATGCGCTGGAACTGCTGCCGAAGCTCGGCTGGTACCAGGGCTTCGAGGACAGCTGGCAGCCCGGCGAAGCCGGTGCGCACCGCCGACTCGAAGCCTTCGTGGCCTCGGCGCTGACCGGTTACAGCGAACGCCGTGACCGCCCCGATCTGCCCGGCACCTCGCGGCTCTCGCCGCACCTGCATTTCGGCGAGCTCTCGCCGCGCCAGATCTGGCGCGCGCTGCCGGCAGCCGAGCGTGCGGGCGGCAAGTACCTGGCGGAGGTCGTCTGGCGCGAATTCGCGCATCATCTGCTGTACCACTTCCCGCACACCGCGGACCAACCGTTGCGCGAGGAATTCCAGCGCTTCGAATGGCGCGAGGATCCGGCGGGCCTGCGCGCATGGCAGCGCGGCGCGACCGGCATCCCGCTGGTCGACGCCGGGATGCGCGAACTGTGGCGCACCGGCTGGATGCACAACCGCGTGCGCATGGTGGTGGCATCGTTGCTGGTGAAGCACCTGCGGCTGCCGTGGCAGAGCGGGTCACGCTGGTTCTGGGACACACTGGTGGACGCGGATCTCGCCAACAACACGCTGGGCTGGCAGTGGACCGCGGGCTGCGGCGCGGATGCGTCGCCGTGGTTCCGCATCTTCAATCCGCTCAGCCAGGCGGAGAAGTTCGATCCGGAGCAGCACTACCGGCAGCGCTGGCTCGCAGACGTGTCCGCGCCATCCGCGCCCATCGTCGATCTCAAGGAGACGCGGGAAGCGGCGCTGGCCGCCTACCAGCGCATGCGCAAAGCCTAGGGCGAAGCGGTCTTGTCGGAGACCTTCGGCGGTTCGAGGTCGGGAACTTCGGCCGGCAATTTCATGAGCGCGCGCAGCTGCGTACGGGCCGTCGCAAGGTCGCGCTCGTATCCGGCGTTCTCGCTCATCAGCATCATGGCCGACGTGCCCGCCAGCCGGCCCGCCTCCACGTCGCTGGCGTAGTGCGCGCCCACCACCATGCGTGAATTGCCGTAGTCGCGGCTGCGCGCGAACAGCGCGTCGCGCTGCTCGGGCACGAGCTGCGACAGCACGATGGCGCAGGCAGTGCCGAACGTCGTGTGGCCGCTCGGGTAGGAGTGATAGGCATCCTCGCGCAGATATTTTTCCCAGCCGGCTTGCAGCTTCTGCAGGTCGTCCGGCGGCTCGGCCTTGGGCGCCGGACAGGCCGGATCGCGCTGCGCCTCCTCCTCCCTGCGCCGCTGTTGCTGTTTCGCATAGTCCTGCTGGTAGAACGCCAGCGTCATGTCCGCCAACTTCTCCACCTGGCTGCTGGCCATGTAAGGCCGCGGGCGCTTCCAGTAATTCTTGGCTGCGCCCACCGTGTTGCCCGCTTCGTGTGCGGCCTTGTTGACGAACGCCAGCGCCTTTTCCGCCTCCTTGGCCGACAGGTCGTAGCCCAGCGCGTCGCTGAACCGCACGCAGTCTTCGGTGGCGTCGGCGATGGCGTGCTCGAGGGTCCCGGCCTTGTGGGCCGCGCGCTGCGCGGCCAGCACGGCGTCCAGGTCCTGCTGCTGCTGGGCGGCCCCGTGCGGCGGCGGCGGCAGCATGGAGGTGACGTCCACCTGCGAGCTGAGCAGGTATTGCACCTTGCTGGCCGCAGGCGCCTCCGGGCAGTTCTTCGGCTTGTCACTGGCCAGGGAGGGCGTGGCCCCTCCCATGCAGAGCAGGGTCAGGAGTATCGTTGCGCTGCGGACTGTCATTGGCGGTTTATACACAATTCCAGGGGGAGATATGAAGGCCTTGTTGCTCATCGGCGTGCTCTCGCTGTGCGGAGGTTGCGTCACCCGTTTCGAAACCCGTCCCTATCTGCCACAGTCGGATGACAGCGGTATTGCAGGCATACGCTACTACGAACCCCGGCTCTACAAACTGCACTATGAATTCACCGTGCTGGTCGATCGCGGCGGCCAGGTGCTGGGCCGCGCCGGCAACGGCACCTGCGTGGCCATTGCGCAGAAGGAAGAGCTGACCACGCTGGCCGACTATGCCCATCCGCGCGTGCTCATCGAACATCCGGCGCCCTTCTCCTCCGACAAACTCGGCGTCACGCTCAGCAATGGCGTTCTGACTGGCCTGAACGTGGAACGTTCCCCGCAGGGCAACGACCTGCTGGCCACGCTGGAAAAAGCCTCCGAGGCCAGCGTGCTTGCGGCCGCCGCCGCCGGCGCGCAGCAGGCCTGCAACGCCGCACCGGAACTGACGCGCATCGAAGCCGTGACGCAACCCTGAGCAGGTGCTCAGGGACGCCGGAAATGAAAATAGAAACTGCCGGCCCAGAGACCGGTGACCAGCAGGAAGAACACCAGCGCCGGGATGAACATCGCGTTCGAGAGACGCGGCGGCTGCGCGGCATTGCCCTGCACCACCAGCCAGTGCACGTAACACAGGAAGGCCGCCAGCAGCAGGCCGAAACGCATGCCCTGGAGGTTGAGGTAGGCTTGCGTGTCTTCCCGGCGCTCCTCGGCCAGCCAGTAGTCGCGGTTCGGAATCCGCAGTGATGTCGCCTGGCGGATCGCCAGCGACTGCAGCAGCGCGATGAACAGCGGCACGCCTGCTGCGATCGCGCTCATGAAGGTCAGGTACGAACTGCGCATCATGTAGCCGCTGGCCGCGCCCGAGGCGTCGAAGTGCGCTGCCATGAGTTCCGGCAGGCGCTGGCCGGTCTTGTGGATGAACACCACCGCGGCCAGCAACAGCAGCAGGAATACGGTCCAGTTGGGTCGACGCTGCGTTTTCACGATCCGCTCTGCTCCCAGTAACCGCCGGGACGATAGTTGCCGAAATACCAGAGATGGCCTTCGGGATCGAGCACCATGTAACCGCGCGCGCCGTATTCCTCGGTGCGAAGGTCGCGCACCAGTCGCGCGCCGGCGGCCATGGCCACTTTGTAGTGCGCATCCGGGTCGGCCACGTACACGCTCAGCGCCTGCGCCACGCCATCCAGCGATTTCGGACTGCGCCGGTTGTCCTGCGTCTTGGGCGAGCCGATCATGATCACGCCATTGCCCAGCGTCAGCTCGGAGTGCTCGATGCGGCCATCGGCCCCCGGCACGGTGAAACGGCGCGTGAAGCCGAACGCGCGGCACAGCCAGTCGATGGCGGCGGCGGCATCCTCGTAGGTCAGGCTCGGATAGATATCGGAACTCGTGCCCGCCACCGGGGCGGGCTCGGGCGTGTGGCACACGGCTTCAATGTTGTGGCCGTCCGGCGTGAGCACGAACGCCGCATAGTAGTTGGGATGGTAGTGCTCGCGGATCCCGGGCGGCCCGTTGTCGCGGCCGCCGGCCGCCAGCGCGGCCGCGTAAAAGGTCCGCACCTGTTCACGCGATTGCGCGGTGAACGCGATGTGCATGGGGCGCTGCGGCTCCGTGTGCTCGCCGAACCACAGTTCCGGCTTGTCGCCACGGCCCATGCCGGCCCAGCCTTCGACCTCCATGACGAGCCCGATGCCCAGCGGTGCCAGCGCCTGGCTGAAGAACGCCTTGCTCGCCGCGTAGTCGCGCACGCTGATGCCGAGGTGATCGAAGATCATGTCTGTTGCTCCGCCAGTGCCTTGAGCGCGCCCGGCACCTCGGGGAAATCGTCGTTACCCGCGGTTCGAAGTCGGCCGCCGCGGGCCCCGTGATTTCCGTCTGGTCGGTGACGCGGGAACGTCCTGCCATGAGTGGCTCGATCGGATGGTGCACGACCGCGCGTGTGTCTTCAATCTCTGTTACGCCAGTCGCGGCCCAGCAGGCCGTGCAGCTCGACGTCGTGCGCCACGCCATTGGTCACCCAGCGCTCGCGCAGCAACCCTTCGCACCGAAACCCGACGCTGCGCAGCAACCGCACCGACGCTTGATTGTCGGGATTCACTTCCGCTTCCAGCCGTCGCAACCGCAACGGACCGAACGCGCTGTCGATGACGGCGGTGAGCGCCTCGCGCATGAATCCCTGCCCCCAGTACTGCCGCCCCAACACGTAGCCCAGCTCTGCGCGCGCGCTGCCGGCGTCGAAATGGAACAGCAGCACCGACCCGATGGCGCGGGCCTGCGCGTGGCCGATGATCACGTACTGGATCGCGGTGCCCGTGGCCTGCAGCGCCTGCATGCGCTGGAACCACGCGTTCGCGTCCGCCATGCCCTGCCAACGGGCGTAAGGCAGGAAGTGGTTGACCTCGGCGTTGTCATTGACGTCCAGCAGCGCAGCCAGATCTGCTTCCCTCACGCTGCGGATCGCCAGCCGCGCGGTGTCGGGAATGTCGGCGGCGACCAGTTTCCGGGGGCCCTCATTCATGGCTGCATCGCGAACGGTTCGAGCACGGGCGGGGTTCGGCCTGATTCAACCATGTCCGCCACCGCCTCGCCAATCGCCGCGGAGTGCTTGAAGCCGTGGCCCGAGCAGGCCGACACCGCCAGCGTATCCGGTTGGTCCGGCAGCCAGTCGATGAGGAAGTTCGCGTCGCGCGTGCTGGTGTAGAGGCAGGTCACGGCGCGACGGCATTCGCCGCTGACGCCGCGCAGCCTGTCGAGCAGGTGCCGGCGCACCATGGCCGCGACCTCCGCCGCAGCCACCTCCCGCCGCACCTGCTGCGGCGTCGTGGTCTCGAGATCCTGTTCGGTGGCGATCTTGATTTCACGCCGCCCGCTGGCCTGAGGGAACCCATAGAACACCTGGTCCGCGCCGCTGCCCCAATTCCAGATGAACACCGGGAACGCGCCCGGCTCATAGGACACCCCAGCTTCCAGCGCGAACCAGTACATCACCTGCCGACGCACAGTGAACCGCGACGCCAGCGAGGGCACGAGTTGCGGCAACCACGGGCCGGCGGCGATCACCGTCGTGCCGACGCGATACTCGTCGCCATCGCACTCCACCACCGTCTGCGTGCCCGCGGTCCGCAGCCTCGCCGCACGATTCGTGATGAGCCGTGCGCCGAGCTGCGTCGCCAGGCGCAGTTGCGCCGCCACGCACGCTTCAGCGAACAGGAAGCCCGCACCGGGTTCGTAGTACGCCCGCTCGTCGCCCTGGAGCTGGAATTGCGGAAAGCGACTGGTGATGGCCGCGGCGTCCAGCGTCTGGTGGGGGATCTTGAACTCCTGCGCCGCCCGCAGCGTCGTCCCCAGGAAGTCGGGCCGGCCGTGCATCGGCGAGCGCTGGCCAGCCCGCGCCATGATCAGTCCACCGCAGGCGGTCAGCAACCGCTCGCCGCTGGCTGCCTCGAGCTCGCGCCAGAGCTGGTGCGAGCGTCGCACCAATGGCACGAACTGCAATCCTTCGCCGATCGCTTCACGCGTGATGCGCGTCTCGCCATGCGTTGCGCCGTGAGTGTGCGGCGGCGAAAACTGGTCGATGCCGATGACTTTCAGGCCGCGCCTTGCGAGCTGGTACACGATGGCCGCGCCCATCGCCCCCAGTCCCAGCACCAGCACATCGGCCTGCGCTGAGCGCGTCATGAGCGGCCGGTGCGCCGCTTTCCTGCCGCTGACAAAGTGCGCGACGCGTCGCGCGTGAGCGTCTTGATGAACTCGGTGCGGCGGAAGCGCAGCGCCGACCAGTCGGCGTCGATGGCGACCATGCGCACCGGCTCGAATCCGGCCTTGCCGAGCGCCGCCCAACCGGTGTCGCGATTGAAATCGCACTGGTAGCGCTTCGACGTGCCCTTCGGATAGGCGAACCACAGCAATGCATCGCCCGCAGCCTTGGGTGCCAGCACTTTGATCGCGGCGTCCACCTGCCACTGGGTGGTGGCAAACACCAGTGCGAACGACACCGCCTTCACCCTGGCGGCATCGCGCACCACCTTGACGCCAGCCAGCGACTTCAGCTCCGGCTCGAATGACGATGGCGGGTCCATCACCACGATCTCGCGTTGATCCTTCAGATTCAGCTTGCTGAACACGGACGGCATCGCTTCGCTCCCAAAGCCAGCGCGGGACGCGGCCGGCATACTGCTGCCATTCGACTCCGTAGCGCTGCGCCAGCCAGGGCTCTTCACCCAGCCAGACCCGCAGCGTGAACGCCATCATCACCGCGACCAGGTACATGCCCCGGCAGCGCCACGAATTCGCCCGAGAAGATTCCCGCAGTCTGCTGCCGGAACGTCAACGTCGCGCCAACCGTGATCCGCGCCCGGCCCCTGCGCGCATAAACCTTGAGGAACTGCGACCACCGCTCCGCTTCCGGGATCGTTGCGGTGGCCGTGAACGCGCCCTCGATGGGTCGCGTGTACGACATCGTGCTGCCCTGGATCACCAGGCGGCTGGCGAGTCCCGCTTCGCTCATGCGCACATGCAGCAGTCCCCAGGCGGCGAGAATGGCGAGCGCCGCGGAACTGCCGCCGAACACCGTGTCGCGATGGTTGATGTTCGGCGCCAGGGACGCTCCCAGCACCACGGCGTCGTGTCCGCTCTGCAACACCGACACCTCCATCGCCTTTGACAGCGGGATGTGCGCATGCAGGTAGTCCTGCAGTTCCGCGGAGGTCATGGTGGGTTCACAGCGGCTTCAGGTCCGGTTCCAGCCAGCCGCGTCGCGCCGCGACCGAGAACAGCCGCTCGCCGGAATAATGCTGCAGGGGCCAGCGGCTGTCCGCGAGCGGCGAGGCCAGCAAGGCCTCCAGCGCTTCGAGGGGTGCGCGCCCGGGCTGGCGTTGCCGATGCGCTTCGATGGCCAGCAGATAGAACCTGGTGATCGTCTCGTGATAGCCGGAAGCGTCGGTATTGGGCGTGCCCACCGCCACATTGTGCGCCTTGATGCGCTCGCGCACGAGCGCCAGTGCTGTGTCGGGTGCGTGCTGGGCGAGATGCCACAGGCCCACGGCCAGGTGTGCCTCGTGGGTCCATTTCGCGCGCGGCAGTTGCCCCGCTGCGAATTGCTCGATGAACGCCTGGTAATCGGCGACAGACGCGAACATTTCGCTGTGCCCGGTCGATTGCGTCAGAGCAGCCCGGGAACGAGCGCCGACACGCGCTGGCTGTACGCATCATAGGCAGCGCCAAACTGCTCCCGCATCCAGCGCTCTTCGTTGCGCAGCTTGCGCCACAGCGCCGCGAACACCAGCGCCACGGCCAGCACGCCACACCACTCGGCCCGCGCGATCGCCGAGCCGGTGAAGGCCAGCAGCAATCCGGTGTAGATCGGGTGTCGCACCAGGCGATACGGGCCACTGGTGATGAGTTCGTGTCCCTCCTTGACGGTGACGATGCCGCTCCAGTTCCTGCCCAGCACCACGCGCGCCCAGGCGGTGAACAGCAGACCCGCGACCGTCAGCGCCGCACCGATCCAGAAGCCCTGCACCGTGGACCGCATGAAGTGCCGGCCGAGCACGGGTACGCCTTGCATCGGCGCCCACAGCAGCACCACCGCCAGCACCAGAGGAATGATGTGCAGCAAACGCGAAGCTGCGGTCTCCTTCTTGACAGCCACCTTGACGTGGCGCGAAGCGATCAGCCAGCACGCGCACCAGGTCGTCCATAGCACCGGGAACAGCCATTCGTACGCGATCTGCATCAGTACAGGTCCCTGCGCTCGGTCAAAGTGAGCTCGCGGGGCGCGACGCGCGGCACTCCGGTGGCCGGATCGTACAAAGGCGTGCGCCGATACGCGCCGCTCAGTCGCGCGCCGATCACGGCGCCCATGACGCGCACCAGCGAAAGCAGGGTGCCAAGCGGCATCGTTGGCACCGGTCCCCGGCTCGACCCGGTATTGACCACCATGCGCACCGGCCCGAACGATTGCTGCAGCGTGGGCGAGTCGCTGTGCAGGCAGGTTTCCACGAGGCCGATGTACGGCATCCTGTAGTTGCGCGGCGTGTTGCCGATCGGGGTGTTGCAACAGCCCGCGTACCAGCGCAGCAGACCGCGCGGCGAGAGTGACATGCAACGCAAGGACTCGATGCCTTGCGTGAAATGCACGCCGCCTGGCAACGTCGCCACGATCGGCGTACCGCCGTTCACATCCAGCACCGCATCGGTGCGCCCCAGGAAGCGCGCGAACGCCTGGCAATCTTTGCAGTAGCAGATCGCGCGCGTCGCGGCACCGGGCCGGGTCACGAAACCTTTGACGGTGCCACACCGGCACCGCAGCGGATGATCGTTCATGCCAGCGGCTCCCCACTGGACTGCACGCGAACCAGCTGCCAATGCAGGTCCGCGAGAGGTTGTCGGTCGTGCCCGGTCATGGCTCAGACTGTCAGCAGTTCTTCGTGGAAGCCACCGATCTGGCGTTCGCGATCCACCAGATGCACTTCCAGGATCCAGTGGGCCACCCGTCCCGACGGATCCTTCCCCCGCAGGGGCACGTGGTTGTCGGCCGCGATCAACGAATCGATGCGACTGCCGTCCAGGTTCTCGTGCGGGAATTCGCCGACCAGGTGGCCGCAATGGTGGTTACCGAACTGCCAGCCGCGTTCGGCGGCGAGACGCACGATTTCCGCGTACAACTGCGCCGCGGTGACCGCGGCGTGCTCCCGGAAAAAGCGCTTGCCCGCGTCAAAAATGCGCGGCAGATCATCGCGCAGGCGCTGCTTGACGGGATCGGTGCCCAGCACCCAGGTACGGCCGAAATCGGCTTCCCAGCCTTCGAAGATCGGGCCGAAATCCGCAAACACGATGTCATCGTCCTGCAGGGTGCGATCGGGCGGCGACTCCTGGTAAGGACGCAGCGTGTTCGGGCCTGAACGAACGATGCGC
This sequence comes from Steroidobacteraceae bacterium, assembly GCA_035499515.1. Taxonomy (GTDB): domain Bacteria; phylum Pseudomonadota; class Gammaproteobacteria; order Steroidobacterales; family Steroidobacteraceae; genus FEN-1191. The sequence continues at coordinate 77,471 of DATJYR010000041.1, forward strand.
TTGTGCCAGTGACGACGCACGCCGAAGCGCTCGGCCGCGAGATCGCGCACGGCATCGCTGGCGCCGCTGTCGGTGACGCCCGGACGCAGGATGCGCCCCTGCTCCACCGCCACGAACAGTTCCGCGGCTTTCGACTGTGCGTCGAGCAATCGCGCGACACGCACCGCTTCGTCGCGCTCGTGCCTGGCGCGCAGCGGCTGCTTGTCCTGGGGTGCGATGTTCTCTTCCATGCGAACGCTGGACGGTACGTCAGCTGCGGGCGCAGTGCAACGCCCCGCGGCCGCGACGCCCCGGCCGGAGCCTGCCGCTCACTTCGAGCGCGTGAAATAGTTGGTGCGGAACAGCGGCTGGCCGTCCTGCGTGTAGTAGGTAGCGGTTTCGATCATCGTCTTGCCGTCTGCGGCCAGCGTGTACACGCGCGTCGAACCGCCCACGCCATTCTTGCCGAGCACCAGCACCAACACGTTCGCCGTGGGCATCATCGCGGCCGCCACATCCGCTTCGCTCCCTCCGGATACCTCTGTGGGCTTGCCGTCCAGCGTGGCCGTCGATGTGGCGTGACTGAGCTTCCCGGCGCCATCGACGATATCGACCATGATGGTGAGCGAGTCCTTGCCTGATTTTCTGAACACGATGTTGACGCTCTTCGGCCTGGCCTCCGGTGGAATCGGCAGGCGCGAGATGTCGACCGCCCAGTTGCCCATCAGCGGCGAGGTGCCAGCCGACGCCGCGAACGCGGGCGCCAGCGAAGTGAGCATGAACACCAGCAGACCCGTCAGCAACTTGGTTCTCACGCAACCTCCAGGTGTCGTCACATCCAGCGGGCTCGCGGCCGGGGTATGTTCATGCAGAACTGCCGGCGCGGCCGGTGTTGGCGGGATTCTTCGGCGCCCTGGTTTCCCAGGCCGTGCGGATCAGGTCGCGCACCATCGAAGGTGGCGCCTTGGGCAGCGACACGCGCAGTCCAACCGCCTTGGCACCCCAGAACAACTTCTCGACGTGCTCCGGATACATCGCGAGCGCAGGCTCACGGTGTTCATCGCCGACGAAGATGTGGATGTGTGTTTCGGGCGGTCGTGCCGTAACAAAAATCTTGCCGCGCACCCGAAACGATGTGCGGTCGAAGTGCGGGAGCTCTTCCGCTTCAGGAAGCGACAGCGCAAACTTTCGGACCTGATCCAGGGTCATGGGGCAGTTCCTATGACAGCGCGCTGACCATCACATGATAGCCATCCGGATCCCGAAGCGCGAACTCCAGCGTTCCGGTGGCGGAATTCCTGGCCGGCTCTTCATCCAGCTTCCCGGCCAGTGCGCGCGCCCGCAGCAGGCATGCGTCGAAATCATCGACGCGGAAGAACAGCAGCAGACCGTTGCCTGGTCGCGCCAGCGCAGGATCCGTGAGCGAAGGATGATCGTGCGCGCCCCACGCATGCAGGCAGAGCAGCACCTCACCGTCGTCGTCGAGCAATTGTCCCCAGTAGTCATGGGCCGGCGCCGCCTTCGCCTGGCCGAACAGCGACTGGTACCACTCGAAGCTGCGCGGCACGTTATCAACACCGATGACCGTCCAGGTGCGCTTCACGCGTCACTCCTGCGGCGAGATGGACACGCGATCGGGCGGAAGCTCCGGCATCGGATCACCCTTGGTATTCGTTGTAACCCCGCCCGCTCAGGATCATCGGCGCCGCCTTCTCCGCACGGCGGAGGCGCGTCGTGGCCTGCTTGGCATCCGAAATGTACAGCAGGTACGAGCGTTGTCGCCCTGGCGTCAAGGCGGCAAAGGCAGCCTTCAGCCTGGGCGTCGCGTCCAGCAGCGCCTGCAATTCCCCGGGTACTTTGTACTGCGACGGCTTCTTCCTCGCGACCTTCGTGCCGGATTTCTCGATCTCGACGGCCTCGGCGAGACAGGATTTCAAAGTCGGTGTGAGCGCCCTGACTTCCTTCGACGAAGCGAACTTGATCCAGCGGCCCGCTTGCGTGTTCTTGCCGATTTTCAGCAACACTCGCTCAGGGTCTTTCAGCAGCGCGCCCTTGAAGAAGGAAAACGCGCACGCTTCCTTCAGCGGGATGACGATCGCCACATTCCTGCCTTGCAAGGTGAAGCAGGGCTTGCTCCACTTCGATTCTTCCGTCAGCCCGCTTTTCAGCGCGATCTTTCGCAGCTGATCGGTTTCCTTCTGCCACTTGGTTGCGTAGGGCACCTTCATCGTCGCACTCCGTGGGCCGCGATGATGACGATAGATAGTTTGGCGGATCGGTGCAACCCGCCAGGTGGGGTCGCTGTTGCGTTGGCGTGCCTGGGCCGGCAGGTTCTGGCCGATGCGCCACAGCGCGCCGGTGGGATCGATCAGCGTGAATGGTACTCTGTGGTTGACGGGGCGATCGAGCCTGCTGTTGAGCGGTTGCATCAGCTCGCCGCTCTGGAAAGCAAGTCGGCCAGTTCACGGGCTTGGGACTTGGACAGCTTGTACGGCTGCATGCTGGCGCCAAGGGCGGCCCTTGACGAAACCGACAGACCCACGAAGTCCTCGCCGGTGCCCTCGTTGGTCATGGCGTAAACGGCGAGCCTCTGTCTCGATCCAAAAGACTTCTGCAGATCGACTTCACCCAGCGTTCGCTGAATCTTTCCCTTCAGGAACGAACCGGTCCAGCTGCCGTACTTGATTCTGCCGTACAGAAAGCGCCCGAGTATCACGGCAAATACGGCGAAGATGAGGAGTTGGGGATAGTCCATGTGAGTACCTTGCCTGCTGCCTGTTACCGAAGCTGGGCGCGCGACACCCCCGAACATGCGTTTCGTGTCATGGCGCTTTGACGAAGCCGGGGAATTCCCGCGAGACCAGCTTCATTTCCTGCCCCAGCACGCGCTCCACCAACTCGCCTCGAGAAAGGTCGGGAACCGCTGAAGTGATTGGCGTCAGCGCATATTCCTTTCCATCGAAGCTGACAAAGACTCGGGTCGGAGGGAGCTCCCGGGCCTCCTGCGACAGGATGGAGACGAGCATGACGGCATACCCATCCCTTTCCCTGAGCTCGCTCGCCGACAATGGATAGGCCACGTCGCGGCCAGTCTATTGCGGCCGACAACCCGCACACCAGGGGGAGACGTGGCATGAGTGTCGTCCGATGCTTGAGCCGAGCGCGCCGGATGCGACGCAGAGGGCTTGACACTTCATCCAGCACGGCGGTGCTCGAACGCGTGGTTGGAAGGCATAAATCTATCATCTCATTTCGCGCCACACCACAGCGGTATAGAGGATACCCGCGGCGTATAGCGTTCCGAAGATATGTTTATTGTACCGGGCGAGCCACCATGGCAGATAGATATCAAAGTTGTCGCGTCGATCTAAGGTATAGCGCGCCGCGACATCGGTGAGGGGGCAGCGCAGCCGATTGATCAACAGAACGAACACCTCAACGGCAACCACGACAATCAGCGCGAGTGCGCCACCGAGATTTCTGCGCCACGTCATAATCGGGAGCGCCACGATGCAACCCGCAAACAATGCCCACACCAGAGTGTGAATGATCTTTACGACGCGTAGCGAAGTGATCGCGGAGGCAATGCGCGGCGCGCGCATGCCGTCTAACGCTCGCCCTGAGCGGCGGCGCGATCACGCCGAAGATGGCGACGCCACTTGATCGTCCGCTCGAGCTCGTAGTTAGACGGCAGTAGCCGCAACAGCCACACGCTTAAGGGCAGTGACACAAGCACCTCTATTACTTCCAGAGCCATGACCTCGCGCTGTAGCGTCGACGAGTGGAGAACGTTGCCCAGCACCGGTACTTCGATCGTGAGAAACACAACCGTCGCGATTGCTACCGCCGCTGGTACGGCCACCCGGCCAAACGCGACAGTAGCCAATACTGCAATGGGAAGTGAAGCTATTAAGACCGCGAGCGCATGCGACCCCACAACCCAAGATAGGTGTGCTATCCGTTGCGCTGCGAAAAGACCGAGCCACCAAGTCGGCGTCACTGTGATCGCAGCGTATGTGACGGCGTACGTAAGTGTGAACAGATGGAAAACCACCAGACCCGATGCCGCCGCGACGAGAAATGCAACCTGGCGCATTGCAACTGCCCTCTAATGATCGCGTTGAGCGGCGAGCTGCTGCTGTTTCACGCCAGGCACCCTATTCCTGTTCATGCTCCGTTCTCTCGCGTCTCTACTCCATCGGACCGAGGCCGCTCGAGCGTTTTGTTAGACGCAACTTTCACCTGTCTACTTCTCGAGAACCAATTCCGCAGAGCCTTCAAGGTCTGTGGCTCTGGTATGGGGTTGCGTTGTTGGATTAAGCGGATAATGCCGTCCGTTGAAGCGCAGCACAACCTCACCTGACTTTACCCCGCCTCCAGCCACTGAGACCGACAGAGACTTCCAACCTTTTCGAGACTCCTTGAGTACGCGCATTGGCACTCTGGAGACTATCGAACCTGAAACGTATTGGTAAGAAGTCCCGATGCCGCGCAAGATCGCCAGATCGCACCCACCTGATCCGCAGTAGCGTGGGTCGCTTATCAAAACTACCGCATCTGGCACTGCGTCTCCGTTGAGATCTACTAAAGCATACTGATAGGCCTTCGGCGCGCCGTGCTTGTAATGAGCTGCGAGCGCAGCATCAATGGCAGGAGTGCCTGCGAAGACAGAAGGGCACCCACAAATCATGACCGCAGAGAAGTAGGCCATCCGCGCCGTGCTGTCCCTCACTGACACCTCCAACTCGCGCCTCCTGACCATGAGACTGAACCTCCTCTGCTACACATCGAGTTCCCTCATGCCCAGCCATCTCACCTTCTCCGGGTCACGATGGTCGAAGAAACTGCTGGTTCCGGTGTCCAGTGTAGAAATGGCGGCAATGTCATCCGTGCTCAGGTCAATGTCGAGCACATTGAAATTCTCCGCCAATCGTTCTTTGCGAACCGACTTGGATAGAACCACAATTCCACGCTGCGACAACCAGCGGAGTATCACCTGGGCGACGCTTTTCTTGTGCCTCGTTGCGACCGCCCGCAGAGTGGGATTCTCAAAGATATGATTGCGCCCTTCGGCGAATGGGGCCCATGCTTCCATCTGCACTTCGTTGGCCTGCAAGAACTGTTGGGCTTCACGTTGCTGGAGGAATGGGTTCACTTCGATCTGATTGACGGCCGGCTTCACCTTGTTGTGCAGCATGAGGTCCATGAGTCGGTCAGGATGGAAGTTTGCGACGCCAATCGCCCTGGCCTTGCCCGCGGCGTACAACTCCTCCATCGCACGCCACTCGCCATGTACGTCCCCAAATGGCTGGTGAATCAGATATAGGTCCACGTAATCCAACTGTAGCCGCTCCAAAGACCGCTGAAAGGCTGCCAGCGTGCCTTCATAGCCATTTCTTTGAATCCATAGTTTGGTCGTGACAAACAGCTCTTCGCGCGCGACTCCGCTCCGGCGGATTCCTCGGCCGACGGCGGCCTCGTTCTGATAGGACGCAGCTGTGTCAATCAACCGATAGCCCGTGGCAACTGCGTCGACTACGCTCTGTTCGCAAGCTGCCGCGTCGGTTATCTGGAACACCCCAAAGCCCAGTAGCGGCATTGCGACGCCATTGTTCAGCGCGATTTGTTGCATGAGTTTCTCCAAGGTCTTTGAGGGCAGACGGCCGACGGCATTCGGCGCCTAACGCCCGCGTTGAGCGGTGACGCGATCCCGCCAATGGTTGCGCGGCGGTTTGACCGTCCGTTCGAACGCAGAGTTGGGCGACGCCTTAGCCAATGTCCAGCCTGGCGATTCTGCTATCGCGAAGTACAAACTTGAACGGCACCTCAATGGGGCTACCAGGAAAGGTCCCAGTCAGCAGGCAGGTAACGATTGTGGCTTTCTCATCCTCTTGCACAGATCGCGGCTCAATAGTGTGGTGATACTTGGCATGGGTATCCGTCATCCACCGTTGGATTTCATCAATACCACAATAGGTCTTGCGCTCGTCTTTCACTAACGCATCATCAGTGAAGCAATCTTTCGCGCTTTGCGTCGCGTTCCGATTGGCCGTGGAGACATATAGAGCGATTGAAGGAGGCAGATGTGGCGACATGACGCAACCCCTGTGTAAATGCCCAAATCGGGCACTGGTCGATGCGGCCTACGCGCCGCCTAACGCTCGCGTTGAGCGGCGGCGCGCTCACGCCGAACATTGCGTTGCTGTTTGGCCGCCCGCTCGAACGCGTAGTTATGCCCCACGATGGACGTCTCTGTACTTGAGCATTGCCACAAGTCGCTGCTCTTTGTCGTCGTCAAAGCCGCATGTGTGCACCCACTCTTTGGGATTCTCGTAAGTGCCAAACAACATGTCCCACCAAGTAATGTCGCCGTAGTTGTTCTTGTGACGATTGTATTGGTGGTGAATACGGTGCATTTCAGGCCGTTGAAACACGAACCCCACCCAACGCGGTGTCCGCACATTGGTGTGATAGAAGAATTCTCCCACGGCTGTGCAGAAGGTATAAATTGCACCCGCCTTCAATGAGAGCCCAAGAACTGTGTAAACCAAGAGGCTGCCAAGAATCGAATTGACCACCATCTCGCCAGGATGCTTATAGAACGACGTAATTACCTCTAGGCGCTGCGGACTGTGATGGATTTGATGAAACCCCCTCCACAAGAGCGAATACTCGTGCCGCCAACGGTGCCACCAATAGAAGACAAACGTGGCAATGAAATAGGCGATTAGCCCGCCCACAGCCGGTGAAACTAGACCCGACAGATGAAACAGGGATGCAGAGGACAGCCACCGCTCCCACGTGATGCCCGCGAAAAGGATGACGCCCAGCTGGACAGCATTAACTGTTAGAACCCTGTAGGGCCAAGTTCGCACCGCTGGAAGCGGCCATCCCGGAGCTGCGCGTTCCAGCAGGAAACAGACACTGAATACCGCAAGAACGATTAGTAGCATCGCGGATCTCCTAGTGAGGCATAACGCCCAAGCTGAGCGCGCCGGCTGCGACGCATAGGGTGTGACACTTTATCGTTCACGGTGCGCTCGATCGATTTGTTAGACCGCATTGACCAGCTATTTCCCACCGAAATACTTATCACACGCATCCTGGGACGCAAAGCAACGAATATCCGTGGCCATGCTGGCGCCGTTGGCGCTATTCACAATATGGCGCTTCACGATAGAGGGGTATGCCGGGTGCCCTTTTGGCGTCAACAACCAACTCACCACCGCGACCTTGTCATACGCCACGATCCAACCACCCTCGTTTCGAAACGCAACACTAGGCTTGGAATGGAGATCCTTCAATGCTTCGTCAAGCGAGGAATACGGAATATCGTCGCCCTTACTGCTAGGAGAATCAGTCTGCGCGGCAGCTCCGCAGGCGACAAGCGCCGAGAACATGATTACCAGCACCTGGCGCTGACGTTTCATGCGGTCTAACGGCCCACATCAGTGCCCGCGGGCTGACCTGTCAGCGCGCA
>DATJYR010000042.1:0-5561 GCA_035499515.1 Steroidobacteraceae bacterium
CAATGCCGCCCAGGATTGCCGCGGAGGCGGCGGCCAGGCGGGGCGTGATGGCTTCGGACAGGAAGATCACGCCTCCGATCGCAGCGATCGGCGGCACCGACAACTGCACGGTGGCGGCGCGCATGGCGGACAGATTGCGCAGCGCTGCATACCAGATGACGTAGCCGATGCCGGACGTGACGGCGCCGGAGACGATGGCCAGCGTTGCCCCAGCCGTGTCCGCGCGGGCATTGGCGACGAACAGCAGGCTCAGCACCAGCGCGAGCGGAGCCGCGCGCATAAAGTTGCCGGCCGTGGCGGCCAGCGGATCAGCCACGCCGCGGCCGCGCAGCGAGTACAAGCCCCACGCCACGCCGGCACCCGCCATCAACGTCGCGCCGACAGGGGCCGGCGCGGCGATGCCCGGCGAGACCAGATAGACCAGGCCGCCGGCTGCCAGGGCCACGCCAAGCCATGCGACGGCGCCGAACCTCTCCCCCGCGCGCAAGCCTGCGCCGAACATGGTCAATTGCACCGCGCCGAACAGGATCAAGGCGCCAGTGCCTGCGGGCAGGCTGCGGTAGGCAAACGAGAAGAAGGCAACGTAGAAAAACAGCATGGCCGCAGCGCGCCAGTCGGCATGAGCGCGCGCGGGCCGTTCCGCCCTGAAACGGGCAATGGCGGCAAGTGCGATGGCTCCGGATACCAGCCTGACGCTGGCGAAGCTGGCCGGATCGATGCCGCCTTGCTGCAGGGCCAGGCGGCACAACAGCGAATTGCCCGCGAAAGCGATCATCGCCACCGCGGTGAGCATGATCGCCTGAAGGGGGAGCGAGCCAGCGCGCGGTTCAGCCATGGGCCGCCACCAGGACGACTGCCCACGGGAGAAGCGCGACGCCGAGCGGCCTGCCCGGGCGCTGGCACCAGCGAGCGTTCTTTTCAATCGCCATCGCTGGCGACGATCAGCGATCCCGCCCGCGCGCGGCGATCAGCAGCCCGATCAGAATGCCCAGACCAATCCCCGCAGCCAGCGAGCGAAGCGGCTGCTCGCGCACATGATCGCTGGTGGCATCCACGGCGTGGTTGACCTGCTGGCGCACGCCGTCGCTCAGATGGCGCGCGTGATGCCGTGTCGCCTCGGCCTTCAGCAGGAACTGTTCCTTGGCGGCCGCCAGCGCCGCAGCCGACATCGACGGCACGTGACTGACCAGTTCATCGAGCTCGCGCCGCAGGTCGGCCGCTTCCTGCCTCGCTACCGCGCCAACCTCGCGCCCCGCCGCCTTGGCCGCGCTCGCCACATTGCTGGCAGCGCTGCCGACCTTGGCGGGCATCGCGCGTAGGGAATTCCCGGCCTCGCGCAGCGAATCGCTCACGCTACCCGGCTTGCTCGTGCCTGTGTCTTCCATATCCTGTCTCCTTGTATCGCTGTATCCCTCGAATCGCCCCCTCCACTATCCCTTCTCCAGAATAGCCCGGTCAGAGGGGTGCAGGCGCGGCGGAGCGTGCTCATCGCGCTCGCGAAATGCCGCAAGCGGCACAACACCATGGCAAGTGGAGCGGCCCGGCGCGCTGGCATCCGGCCTGGCGACGTCATCCTTGCCGTCAACGACACCGCCGTGGCAACGGCAGAACAGCTTCAATCCGCCATCTCCGACATGAACAGAAAAGCGGCGCTCCTGATTCAGCGCGGCAACGTGCGGATGTTCATTGCCGTGGACGCTGGCTGACAGTCGGATCGGCCAACCCTGGCCAGATCCGGGCGGCCTTCCCCGGATTTCCTCGATGAACCAAAAAGGGACCCCAACTGGGGTCCCGAACAGCCTTTCCGGCCAGGAGACAACTCGACCGCTACAGCGGAAAGCCCGGCGACGGCCTTGCGGTCTTGCTTCGGCCTTACATCTTCGCCTTCGTGTTATCCGCGGCGTTCTGCACCTTCTCGCCGCCGCGTTCGATATCCTTTCCGGCGCCGTGGACGGTGTTGCAGCCGGCAATCAGCGCCAATCCGGCCAGGGCGCACAGCGTGAGCAGCTTCTTCATGTCGGACTCCTTGGTCAGTCGTGTCAGCGCTTTGATCGTAGCAACGGGCCCGCGGCGCCACTGTAGGCGGGCGTCCTACATTGGTGTCAGCGAAGACATGAATTGGCGGACATACACAGGCGTTGGGCGCGCCGAACGCCGACAAAAAAAACAGCCCTCGCGAGGAGGGCTGAAAGTCGGGGGGTGTAGCGGATGCCACGATGAAATTCTATGGCCGGTGTCGTCCTGGCGAGGGCTCGATAAACGCCACCATGCTTCGCTTATTCCGCACGCTCATACCCTAAAGCCCGCGCCGCGCCATGCCGGCCCTGGGGCAGCCTGAACGTGGCCACGGATTCGGACATCTTGCTCGCCTGCTCGTCCAGTGCCTGCGCGGCGGCGGCGGACTCCTCGACCAGCGCGGCGTTCTGCTGCGTGACCGAGTCGATCTGGGCAATCGCCTGGTGAACCTGGTCGACACCCTGGGCCTGCTCGGCCGAGGCCGCCGAAATCTCGCCGACGATGTCCGCCACCTGCTTGATGGCATGGATCACCTGCGACATGGTGTCGCCCACCTCGCTCGCCTGCCGCGCGCCGTCCGCCACCATGGCCGACGACGAGTCGATCAGGTCCTTGATCTCCTTGGCCGCCGCCGACGAGCGCTGCGCCAGCGCGCGCACCTCGCCCGCCACCACCGCGAAGCCGCGGCCCTGCTCGCCCGCGCGTGCCGCTTCCACGGCGGCATTGAGCGCGAGGATGTTGGTCTGGAACGCGATGCCTTCGATCAGGCTGGTGATGTCGGAAATCTTGCCCGAGCTCTCGCTGATCTTGCCGATGGTCTGCACCATCGCCACCACCGCGCCGTTGCTGGCGTCCGCCATCGAGCGCGCATTGGCCGCCAGCGAGTTGGCCTGCAGCGCGTTGTCGGCATTGAGCTTCACGGTCTGGGCAATCTCCGTCATGCTGGCCGCGGTCTGTTCCAGCGAGGCGGCCTGCTGCTCGGTGCGCGCCGACAGGTCCATGTTGCCGCTGGCGATCTCGCCCACCGCCGACTTCACCGACTCGCTCGAAGCCTGGATCTCGCCCACCGTGTTGGCGAGCTGCCGGCTCATGCGCTGCATGGCGCCGAGCAGCATGCCGAACTCGTCCTGGGTGTCGACGGTAATGGTCTGGTCGAGGCGGCCCGCCGCGATGCCGTCGGCAATGCTGACCGAGCGCGTCAGCGGACGCTTGATCGAGCGTGCCAGGTAGACGGCCACGATGAGCGATACCAGCAGCACCACGCCGACCACCACCGTCGCCACCCACACGAGCCGGTTCGCCCTGACCGCGCCTTCGGCCGCAAAGTCCGCGGCCTGCTGCCGGTTCAGGTCGATGACTTCGTCATAGAGCGCCGTCATCTCCGTTGCGAGCGGCATCACTTCCTTCGCCTGGAAGGCGCCGGCCGCATCGAACTCCCTTTTCTCCAGCAGCGCAACCTCGCGCCCGATCAGTCCGCCCAGACGCTCCATGCCGGCATTGAGCCGGTCGGCAAGCTGCCGCTCCTTGTCGCTGGAGATGCCGGCCGGGTAGTACGTCTTCCAGGCGTTCTGCATCTTGGCCACCTGCTCATGGATGTCGCCGGAACTGACGTCGCGCGCATACAGGTCGCGCCACATCAGCAGACGCGCCGTGGTCAGGTACCCGCGCGCGGTGGTGACCTGCGTGATGGGCACGGTGTTGCCCTCGTAGGCTGCCGCCATGCGCTCCGCAAGCGTGCGGATGCCGTGCAGGCCGCTCAGCCCATTGGCGAGCGTCAGCACACTGCAGAACGCGAGCGCGGCAACGATGCGGAACGTGATGGACTTGAAGAAAGATTGCATGAGCGACCTCAGAACGCCTGCCAGTCGTCGCCGTCAGGCGAATCGCCCGCCGGCGCCAGCGTGGCCGCCGCAGGCGCGGCGTGGCTGAGTTGTGGCTTGGCCGGCGCGGCGGACCTGGCAGGCCTGCTGGCGGTGGTAGTGGTGGTGGTATTGGTGGGGGTCTTGCGCGTGGCGCGCGGGGCCGCGCGCGGCATGGTGCGCTGGGCGGCGATGGCCGGCGCCTGCATGCCGTCCAGCTTGAACACCGACACGGTCTCCGACATGCGCGCGGCTTCCTGTTCGAGCGCCTGCGCGGCGGCGGCGGATTCCTCTACCAGCGCGGCGTTCTGCTGGGTAACCGAATCGATCTGCGACACCGCCTGGTGCACCTGCTCGATGCCCTGGCTCTGCTCGGCCGACGCCGCCGAGATCTCGCCGACGATATCGGACACCTGCTTGATGGCGCGGATCACCTGCGCCATGGTGTCGCCCACTTCGCTCGCCTGCTTCGAGCCGTCCGCCACCATGGCGGACGAGGAATCGATCAGGTCCTTGATCTCCTTGGCCGCCGCCGACGAACGCTGCGCCAGCGCGCGCACCTCGCCCGCCACCACCGCGAAGCCGCGGCCCTGCTCGCCCGCACGCGCCGCTTCCACGGCGGCGTTGAGCGCGAGGATGTTGGTCTGGAACGCGATGCCTTCGATCAGGCTGGTGATGTCGGAAATCTTCTCGGAGCTGGCGCTGATGCGGCCGATGGTTTCCACCATGGCCTGCACGGCGTGGTTGCTGGCATCGGCCATGTCGCGCGCGTTGGAGGCAAGCGAGTTGGCCTGCAGCGCATTGTCGGCGTTGAGCTTCACGGTCTGCGACAGCTCGGTCATGCTGGCTGCCGTTTCCTCCAGCGAGGCCGCCTGCGCCTCGGTGCGCGCCGACAGGTCGAGGTTGCCCTGCGCGATCTCCTTCGACGCCACGCGCACCGATTCGCTCGATACCTTGATGCCGCGTACCGTGCCGCTGAGCTGTTCGCTCATCCGGCGCATGGCCTGGAGCAGCAGGCCGAATTCACCCTTCACGTCCACCACCACGGGCTGGTCGAGGTTGCCCCCCGCGATGCGGTCGGCGATGTCCACCGAGCGGCCCAGCGGCACCGTGATCGCGCGCAGCAGGTAGACCCCGGTGGCAAGTGCCGCGAGGACGCCGGTCGCGAGCAGCGCGCAGGTGATCCAGATGGTCTGGCCCGTGCGCGCGTTGCTGCTGTCCTGGTAGTCCTTCGCCATCACGATGTTGAGATTGGCGATCTCGCGAATCAGGCCGGAGAGCGAGCGAGCCACCGGCGTGAGCGTTTCCTGCTGGAAGGTGGCCGCACGCTGGAAATCACCGGATTCGAGCATGCCGATCTGCTGGTCCACCATGCTCCAAAACTGCTCCAGGGCGGCATCGGCGCGATCGGCAAGGGCGCGCTCGCGCGGGCTCGCGACGCCGTCCGGGTAGTAGGCCTGCCACGCCTTCTTGAGCACGCCCACTTCCTTGCGCAGCGCTGCGCCCTGCGCCTTGTCGTTCAGGGCGCGGGCCTTCCACAGCAAGCGGCGCAGTTCCTCCTGCGCGAGACCGACCAGCATGATCTGGCCGGTCGGCACGGTGTTGTCCACGTACGCGCGGTGGATATTGTCATTCAGCTTGAGAATGCCGTGCAGGCCGTAGGACCCGAGCCCGATCATCAGCGCG
>DATJYR010000043.1:0-3615 GCA_035499515.1 Steroidobacteraceae bacterium
CACGGCATCGTGGTGCGCGAGGTGCGCGACGGCGTGGCGCATTGCGCGCTGCGCGCCAATGCCACCGCGACCGCGGTGGCCGAGACGCGCCGGCTGCTGCGCCAGCCGCTGGCGCTGCAGCGCGTGGGCGAGGAGGAGTTCGAACGGCTGTTGCAGGCGGCTTATGAGGGCGGCGCCGGCACCCTCGCCGAGGCCGGCGACGACCTGACCGGAAATACCGACCTCACGCATCTCGCCCAGGAACTGCCCGAGCAGGCGGACCTGATGGAGAGCGACGACGACGCGCCGATCATCCGGCTGATCAACGCGGTGTTCGGGCAGGCGATCCGCGAGAACGCCTCGGACATCCACATCGAACCGTTCGAGAACCGCCTGGTGGTGCGCTTCCGCGTCGACGGGGTGCTGCGCGAGGTGCTGCAGACCAAGCGCGCCGTGGCGCCGCTGGTGGTGTCGCGCGTCAAGGTGATGTCCAAGCTGGATATCGCCGAAAAGCGCCTGCCGCAGGACGGGCGCATTTCGCTGCGCGTTGCCGGCCGCGCGGTGGACGTGCGCGTGTCGACCATCCCATCCGGCCACGGCGAGCGCGTGGTGCTGCGCCTGCTGGACAAGCAGGCCGGCCGGCTGGAGCTCACCAGCCTCGGCATGGATCCGCGCACGCTGGAGAAGATCGACGAGCTGATCCACAAGCCGCACGGCATCATCCTGGTCACCGGCCCGACGGGTTCGGGCAAGACCACCACGCTGTACGCGGGCCTGGAGCGGCTGAACGACAACAGCCGCAACATCATGACGGTCGAGGATCCGATCGAGTACTACATCGACGGCATCGGCCAGACGCAGGTCAACACCAAGGTGGAAATGACCTTCGCACGCGGCCTGCGCGCCATCCTGCGCCAGGATCCGGACGTGGTGATGGTCGGCGAGATCCGCGACCTGGAAACCGCGCAGATCGCGGTGCAGGCCTCGCTCACCGGCCACCTGGTGCTCTCCACGCTGCACACCAACACCGCCGTGGGCGCCATCACGCGCCTGCGCGACATGGGCATCGAGCCGTTCCTGCTCTCCTCCAGCCTGATCGGCGTGATCGCGCAGCGCCTGGTGCGCGTGCTCGACCGCGAGACCCGCGTGCCCCACCAGCCCACCGACTACGAGAAGCGGCTGCTGAACATTCCGGCGGGCCAGCAGGCCCCGACCATCTGGCAACCGGGCAACTCCGGCAACGGCTACCGCGGCCGCATGGGCATCTACGAGCTGGTGCTGGTGGACGACCACCTGCGCACCATGATCCACGACGGGGCGGCCGAGCACGAAATGGAACGCTATGCGCGCACGCTCACCCCCTCCATCCGCGACGATGGCCGCAGCAAGGTACTCGCCGGCACGACCACGCTCGAGGAAGTGCTGCGCGTGACCCGCGAGGACTGAAACGTCCACCATGGGCGCATTCGAATACACGGCTCTCGATGCAGGCGGACGCGAACGCCGCGGAGTGATCGAGGGCGATACCGTCCGGCACGTGCGCAGCCAGCTGCGCGAGCAGCAGCTGCTGCCGGTCAGCGTCACCGAGGTGGTGGCGCGGGAGAAGACCAAGCAGTCGTCGCGTTTCACGATCGGCACCGGCGTTTCGGCCACCGACCTGGCGCTGCTGACACGGCAGATCGCCACGCTCGCCAGGGCGGGCCTGCCGCTGGAAGAAACGCTGCTGGCTGTCTCGCAGCAGAGCGAAAAGCCGCGGGTGCAGACCGTGCTGCTGGGGGTACGCGCCAAGGTGATGGAGGGCCACACGCTCGCCGACTCGCTGCGCGAATTCCCGCGGGTGTTTCCCGAAATCTACCGCGCCACGGTGGCGGCCGGCGAGCAGGCCGGGCACCTGGACAAGGTGCTGGAACGGCTGGCCGACTACACGGAAAACCGCGAGGTGATGCGGCAGAAGGTGCTGGGCGCCATGCTCTACCCCATCGCGCTGACCGGCATGTGCTTCATCATCGTATCCATCCTGCTGGTCTACGTCGTGCCCAAGGTGACCGATGTCTTCACCAGCTACAACGCGCAGCTGCCGCTGGCCACGCGCGTGCTGATGGCAGTCAGCAAGTTCGCGCAAAGCTATGGCATCGTGGCCATCATCGGCGTGGCGGCGCTGATATTCCTGGCGGTGCGGCAGCTGCGGCGGCCCGCCGTCCGCAGCCGTTTCGACCGGCTACTGTTGCGGGTGCCCATCGTCGGCCGGGTAGTGCGCGGTTTCAACACGGCGCGCTTCACCCGCACGCTGTCCATCCTGGCCAGCAGCTCGGTGCCGGTGCTGGAGGCGCTGCGCATCGCCGGCGACGTGGTCACCAATCTTCCCATGCGCGAGGCGGTTGCCACGGCAACGGCCAGGGTACGCGAGGGTGCGCCGATCGGACGATCCCTCGCGGCCAGCAAGCTGTTCCCGCCGATGAGCATTCATCTGATATCCAGTGGCGAATCCAGCGGCCAGCTCGATTCCATGCTGGAGCGCGCGGCACAGAACCAGGAGCGCGAGCTCGACGGCCTGCTGTCGGCGCTCGTGGGCCTGCTGGGCCCGCTGCTGATCGTGGTGATGGGCGTGTTCGTCATCGGCATCGTTTTTGCGATGCTGCTCCCTATTTTCCAGATGAACTCGCTGATCCACTGAGGTATATATTCGCCGACCGGAACTTGTGACAGCGGTTTGATTCTTTCTTCATGAGCGTGAGGCCATGAACGAGAAACAGGAAGCGAACGTGCCGCGCGCGCTGCTCTATCCGGTCGCGCTGGCCACGATGTGCTTCGCCATCGTGTCGATCCTGCTGGTCTATGTCGTGCCCAAGGTGACCGATGTCTTCACCAGCTACAAGGCGCAGCTGCCGCTGGCCACGCGCATACTGATCGGCGTCAGCAACTTCGCACGGCATTACGGCATCTACACCGCCATCGGCGCGGCGTTGCTGATGTATTTCGGGCTGTGGCAGCCGAAGAAACACCTCAGCCGTTTCGACGGGCTGCGGCTGTCCGCCATGGTGGGCCTGCTGGGCCCGTTGTTGATCCTCACCATGGGCGTAGTCATCATCGGCATCGTTTTTGCGATGTTGCTCCCGATTTTCCGGATGAACTCGCTGATCCACTGAGGTATATATTCCCCGACCGGGACTTGTGGCGGCGGTTTGGTTCTTCTTCGTGGGCGATTGAAGGCCATGATCGAGAAACAGGAAGCGGACGAGTTCGACGAAGACGAGGATGACGACGCACTCGACGCGGAAGGCGGCGAGGAAGTCGACCTTGCGCGCCTGACCAAGGACATGGACCTGGCGCGGCGGCGCGGCGCCCGACAGGGCGTGCCGGCGTGGCGCAAGCTGGAATTGCTGGCCGAGCAGAAGCGCACCGCGGAATTGACCTCGGACTTCGACGATTACGATCTCGACGAACCCAAGCACGGCGCCAGACGGCTGAGCCTGCGTCTGTAGCAGCCCTCCCCGACGGGTTGTGGGCGGCAACACCGGCGGCGGCGAAGTCCCTAGTGGAACTCGTGGCTGTCGAAGCGCAATGCCCCGATCAGCGGCGTGCGGTCGGTGAGTTCATGCGCGATCACGTGCGTCACGCCCGATTCGCGCTGCAGTT
>DATJYR010000044.1:0-28529 GCA_035499515.1 Steroidobacteraceae bacterium
CCGAGTCGGTGTGGCCGGTCTTGACGCCGTCAACGCCAGGGTCGCGCCACAGCAGCAGATTGCGGTTGCGCTGAGTGATGCCGTTGTAGGTAAACTGCTTCAGGGAATAGAGCTGATAGTGGTCCGGAAAGTCATGGATGATGGCCCGGGTCAGCAGCGCCAAGTCGCGCGCGGTGGTGTAGTGCTGAGGATCTGGCATGCCGGTGCTATCCATGTAGTGCGTGCCGGTGAGTCCGAGGCGCGTCGCCTCGCGGTTCATCATCGACACAAACACGTCCTCGCTCCCGGCGGCGTATTCGGCCAGCGCCACGGTGGCGTCGTTGCCGGACTGCACGATCATGCCTTTGAGCAGATCCTCCACGGATACCTGCCTGCCCACCGGCACAAAGCTGCGCGAACCCTCCATGCGCCAGGCACGCTGGCTGACGGCGGTCATGTCGCCCAGCCTGATGCGCCCTTCCTGCAACTGTTTGTACAGGACGTAGGAGGTCATGAGCTTGGTGAGGCTGGCCGGCTCCATGCGCGCATCGGCGTTCTGCTGGCCCAGCACCTGCCCGGAAGCGTAGTCCTCCAGGATGGCGGCGCGCGCCTGGACCTGGGGCGCGGCAGGGACGGCGCCAGCCGCCGGGACGGGCGCCGGAGCGGGCGCTGGCGCCGGTGCCGCTGCCGGCGCGGCAGCCTTGGCCTTGGCATGGTGAACCGGCTTTTTCGCCGCCTGCACGCCCATCGGAATCGCCGTCACCACCACCGCCAGCATCGTCGCGAAACGTCTCATCTCAATCGCTCTCCTGCGCCAGTCGCGCATTGTTGAATCCCAGCGTGGCAAGGCGCGCCACCAGCGCATCGAAGGCATCCACGGTCGACACCGGCCCGACCCGCACGCGCTGCAGCGTGCGGCCGTTGCTGGTGGCGGAGCTGACCAGCACGCCGTCGACGTGCGCGGCGCGCAACCGGCGCACGGCCCGATCGGTGTTGGCCGCATCGCTGAACGCACCGACCTGGACGTAGAGTTTCTGTTCCACGGGCACGGGCGGTGGCGTCGGTACCGGCGCAGTGGCCGCCGTGTCCGTGGCGAGCGTGCTGTTGCCGGCGATCACCGGCGACCCGGGGCTGAGCACGTCGAGCTGCACGAACGCGGTGCCGGTGCGCACCATGTCGAGCTTGAGGGCGGCGCTGTAGGACAGATCGACGATGCGGTTGGCCACGAACGGCCCGCGATCGTTGATGCGCACGACGACGCTGCGGCCGTTGCCGAGATTGGTGATCCGCGCATAGCACGGAATGGGCAGGGTGCGATGCGCGGCGGTCATGCCGTACATGTCGTACGGTTCGCCCATGGCGGTGTTCACACCGTGGAAGCCGGGGCCATACCAGGACGCAACGCCGCGCTCACTGTAGCCCGCGGAGCTCGCGAGCACGACGTAGCGCTGGCCCGCAACCACGTAGAACGCGGGATTGCCGTACTTGCTGCGCTCTTCGACCCTGGGTGTCGCGTCGGGGACCAGCGCGGCGTCAGGCGGAGGCGCAGGCAAGGGCGCGACCCCGGCGTGCGACCCTGTGGGCTTCGCGGGCTGGCTGCCACATGCCGCGAGCAACAGCGCGACACCGAGGCCTGCAACCGGCTTCAGCATCGATGCCCGCTCACCGGTTCTGGTCCTCGAGCACGCGCTGGCGTACGGCCTGGGCGAGCTCCTCGACGGCCATGGCGTACATCGGGCTGCGGTTGTAGCGGGTGATGACGTAGAAATTCCTGTAACCGATGCGCCAGGCGTCGCCGCTTTCCTGCGGCGCGGCGATCAGCACGGCCGGCGTGTCGGCCGGCGGCGCCGCCTGGGGCGGGATCACCGGCGCCGCGCCGCCGGTGTTCGCGGCGGCAGTGGCCGGCGCAACGGCACCGGGCGGCGCAACGGCACCGGGCGGCGCGACGGGCGTGATGCCCTTGGCGGCGAGTGTCGCCAGCGTGTCATCCAGCGACACGCTCGCGGGCGGCGTCGGTGCCGCGCTGCCCGCGGCGAGCGTTGCGTCCTGCAACACCGGTGCGCCGTATTGCCAGCCATGCGACTGGAAGTAGTTGGCGACGCTGCCGAAGATGTCACCCCAGTCGTTCCACAGGTCCCGCTGCGCGGAATGGCCTTCGTTCACGGCATAAGTGCGATAGCTCGAAGGCATGAACTGCGCCGCGCCCATCGCGCCCGCATACGAGCCTTGCGTGTGCAGCGGGTCGAGGTGATCGCTGCCGACCAGCAGCAGGTACTCCCCCAGCTCCTTGCGGAAGAATTCGCTGCGCTGCGGATAGTCGAACGCCAGCGTCGCCAGCGCGTCCAGCACGCGGTACCGGCCGGTGATGCGCCCGAAGGAAGTCTCCACGCCCACGATGGCGACCAGGTATTCGGGTTCGACGCCGTGTTCGAGCGCGATGTCGTCCAGCAGCTCGCGGTGCGCGCGCCACAGCGCGGCGCCGGTCTCGATGCGGTCGGGCGTGAGGAAACGCGCGCGGTACTGCCACCAGGGCAGCGCCTTCTCCGCCGGCTTGTTCATGGCCTCGATGATTTTCGGCTGCGGCACCGCCTCTGCGAGAATCGGACGCACGGTGCCGGCGAGCTGCGGGTTCGCGGCGCCGAAGTCGGCCATGAATTTCGCGATTTCCGGCCGCTTGAGATCGAAGTGCCCGGTCTGGGCCGCCGCACTGCCCGAGACCACGGCGAGGGCCAGCAGCAGGGGCCAGGGACGCATCAGGTGCCCACCAGTTTGCGATGTGAATACAGGCTCATGAGGATACCGAAGCCGGCCAGCAGCGTCACGACGGATGTGCCGCCGTAACTCACCAGCGGCAGCGGCACGCCGACCACCGGAATGAGCCCGCTCACCATGCCGGCGTTGATGAACACGTACACGAAGAAAGTCAGCGCGATGCTCGAGGCGAGCAGGCGCGAGAAGGTGTCGCTGGTCTGGCTGGCCAGGTAGATGGAGCGCGAGACGATGTAGAGGTACAGGCCGAGCAGCAGCAGCAGACCGACCAGTCCGAATTCCTCGCCGATGACCGCGAAGATGAAGTCGGTCGAACTCTCGGGCAGGAACTGCAGCTGCGCCTGGCTGCCGTTCATCCAGCCCTTGCCGAACACGCCACCGGAGCCGATCGCGATCTGCGACTGGATGATGTGGTAGCCCGAACCCAGCGGATCGTTCTGCGGATCGATGAACGTCAGCACGCGTTGCCGCTGGTACTCGCTCATGAACCGCCAGCCGACGACCGCGGCGCCCGCCAGGGGCACCAGCATGGCCAGCACGAAGCGCACCGACAGCCCGGCCATGAGGATCACGAGCACGCCGCCCGCGGCGATCAGCGCCGCGGTACCGAGGTCGGGCTGCCTGGCCACCAGCGCCGCCGGCACCATGACGATGGCCGCCACCACGCCCAGTGCCGACCAGCTCGGCGGCAGCGGGCGTTCGTGCAGATACGCCGCGGCGAGCATGGGGACGGCCAGCTTCATGATCTCGGAGGGTTGGAACCGCAGCAGGCCGAGATCGAGCCAGCGCTGCGCGCCCTTGCCGACGTAGCCGATGGCGTCGACCACCACCAGCAGCACCACGCCGATGATGTACAGCCACGGCGCGAGCCGCCGCAGGAAGTTGGGGCTGGCCTGCGCCAGGGCGACCATGGCGACAGCGCCGAGGCCGAGCCGCATGAGCGTGCGCAGCACGGTGTCCATGCTCTGGCCCGACGCGCTGTACTGCACCGCCAGCGCGAACAGCACCAGCAGGCCCAGGCCCGACAGCAGCGGGCTGTCGAGCTGGAACGCCGTGAACAGGCGCGCCGTGCTCGTGAACGTGTTGCGCGGGCGGGTGCTGATGTGCGCGTCGCGGATCATGGTTTGAGGTTGCCGTTCTTGTCGAGCAGGTAGGCGTCCATGACCTTGCGCGCGATGGGCGCGGCCACGCTGGCGCCGAAGCCGGCATTCTCGGCCAGCACCGCGACCGCGATGCGCGGCTTGTCCACCGGCGCGAACGCGATGAACAGCGCGTGGTCGCGCAGGCCGGCCGCGATGGCCTTCTTTTCGTCGTATTTTTCACCCTGGGCGACCGTGAACACCTGCGCGGTGCCGGTCTTGCCGGCCATGGTGTACAGCGCGCCCTTGCCGCTGGCGGCCGCCGTGCCGTACACGGTGGCGCCGACCATGCCCTTGATGACGATGTTCCAGTCGGCGTCGCTGACGCCGGTGATGGCGGGATTCTGCACCGGGGCGATCGGCTTCACGTTGCCCGAGAAATCGCGCACGCCGGTGACCAGGCGCGGCCGGAAGCTCCCGCCGCGATCCGCGATCACCGACACGATGTGCGCCAGTTGCAGGGGCGTGACCAGCAGGTAGCCCTGTCCCACGCCGAAATTCACGGTCTCGCCAGGAAACCAGACCTGGTCGGCGGGACGCTTGAAGGCCTTCTTCTTCCACTCCACCGACGGCAGGATGCCGGGCTTCTCGCCGTCGATGTCGATGCCCGTGAGCTGGCCGAAGCCGAATGGCGCGAGGAAACTCGCGATGCGGTCCACGCCGAGGCGCGCGGCGAGGCCGTAGAAATACACGTCGCAGGAGCGCGCGATGGCATCCTGCAGGTCGACGTAGCCGTGCTTGCCGCCCTTGCCCTCGCGATACAGGTGGCTGCTGCCGGGCAGGTGGAATTCACCGGCGCAGAACTCGCGCTTCTCGGGATCGACCATCTTGCTGGCCAGGCCGGCCAGCGCGATCACGGGTTTGATGGTGGAGCCCGACGGGTAGGTGCCACGCAGCGCGCGATTGAGCAGCGGCTTGTCCGGATCGTCGGTGAGCGCGGCGTACTCGGTGCGCGTCAGCCCGCGCGCGAACAGGCCGGGATCGAAGCCCGGGTGGCTCGCGAGCGCGAGCACGTCGCCATTGCGCGGGTCGATAGCCACCACCGCGCCGCGGTTGGCGCCGAGTCCGTTCTCGGCCGCCTGCTGCGTCGCGAGGTCGATGGACAGCACCAGGTCCTCGCCGGCATCCGGCGCCGAGGACTTGAGGTCGGGCGCATAGGCGCCGACCTTCTGCACCGAGCGTCCCTGCGCGTTGACGAGGATCTCGCGATAGCCGTTCTTGCCGTGCAGGTCGTCCTCGTAGCTCGCTTCGACGCCGGACTTGCCGATCAGCGTGGTGCCCGCGTACGCGCTGCGATCGATATGCTCGAGGTCCTGCTCGCTGATCGAGCCCACGTAGCCGAGCGCGTGCACGCCGAGAGCGCCGTAGGGGTAGTGCCGCGTCTGCCGCGTGGCCAGCTCCACGCCCGGGAATTCGTACTGGTGCAGGGCGAAGCGGCCGATCTCGTCATCGCTCATGCGCAACCGGATGGGCACACGGTCGAAACTGCGCCGCGACAGCACCATGCGGCGCGTGTCGTCGATTTCGTCGTTGCCGATGATGCCGAGTTTCGCGAGCCTGGCCAGCGTCGCGTTCAGGTCGGGCACGGCCTCGCGCACCAGCTCGAGCTGGTAACCGGGCTCGTTGTCGGCCAGCACCTTGCCATTGCGGTCGAGGATCAGGCCGCGGCTCGCGGGAATCGGGTCGAGGCGGACACGATTGCCCTGCGACTGTTCCAGGTAGTAGTCGTACTGCACCACCTGCAGCCAGACGAGGCGCATCGCCAGCAGCAGGCTCAGCGAGAAGATGATCACGACCGCTGCCAGGGTGCGGGTGTTGAAGATCCGCTGTTCGTTCCACAGGTCCTTGATGCGGACGTTGTTGATCATCAGTGCTCGGTGTGCATGCGGCCCAGCACGCCGACCAGGATCGGCCACAGCAGGGTGCCGCTGAGCGTGGCGAGCCAGCGCAGCGGCGTCGAGAGGCCGTGTCCGCTCCAGCCTTCCACCGCCCACAGCACCAGTTCGTAGATCACCAGCGCCGCGAACACGAACAGCGATTGCTGGAACAGCGGCTTGGCCCGCAACAGCAGGTTGAGCCGGATGCCGAGGTAGGCCATGAGCGAGAGCGCCAGCGCGTGCTCACCCAGCAGCGTGCCGCTGAACACGTCGAGCATCAGGCCGCACACGAAGCCGAGCAGGATGCCGCCGGAGCGCGGGCTCATGATCGACCAGTACAGCACCACCAGCGCCGCGAATTGCGGCCGGAACAGGCCGAGCCAGTAGTTCAGCGGCACGATGCTCAGCACCAGGCCCGACAGCGAGGTCAGCCAGATGGCCAGCAGCGGATCGCGCTCGCGGTTCATGGCGCGGACTGCCTGGCCGCCGCAGCGGACTTCTGCGACTCGAGACTGGCCACGTCGGCCTTCTCGGGCGCATCGGGATGCGCGGGCTCGAATTCCAGCAGGATCAGTTCGCGCGAGGAGCCCGTGCCCGCCAGCGGGCGGGCGTGCACCTGCGCCACCAGCTGCTTGTCATCGCGCGAGATGCCCGTCACCTCCGCCACGGGATATCCCGCCGGATAGACGCCGCCCATGCCGGAGGTCACGAGCTGGTCGCCGCTCCTGATGTCGGCGTTCACGGCCAGGTACGGCAACAGCAGATCGTTCGGTGCACCGGAACCCACGGCGATGGTGCGCAGGCCGTTGCGCAGCACCTGCACCGGGATGCCGCTTTCCGGGTCCGTGATCAGCAGCACTTCGGAACTCAGCGGGCCGGTGCGCACCACCTGGCCCAACACCCCTTTGGAATCCACCACCGCCTGGTTGGGAAACGCGCCGCCGTTCGCGCCGCGATTGATGACCAGCCGTTGCCGCAGCGGATTCGGATCCGTGCTGATGACTTCGGCGAGCTGCCAGTTCCTGGCCAGCGCGGGCAACGCCGCCTTGAGGCCGCGCAGTTCCTGGTTTTCCTGCTCCAGCGACTTCAGGCGCAGCAGCGCGATTTCATCGGCGCGCTGCTGTTGCCGCAGCTGTTCGTTCTCGGTGCGCAGCTGGCCGCGCGTCTCGAACCCCGCACCGAGCGCATGCCAGGCCAGCGACGGCGAGTTGACCACCCACTGGATCGGATAGGCGAGACCCTGCAGGCCATAGCGCAGGCGCTCGGTCCAGCGGCCGCGCTGGTCGAGATACATGAACATGAGGCACAGCAGCGCGAACAGGACGAAACGCAGGCCGGGCGAGGGACCGCGTCCGTAGAGAGGGCGATCGAACGAGCTTCCGAACGCTGCCATTCGGTCTCGGGGATTATTCCAGGCCGAAGTGGCCCGGGCCGAGTTCGTCCATCAGCTCCAGGATGCGGCCGCCGCCCCGCGCCACGCAGGTCAGCGGGTCGTCGGCGATCACCACCGGCAGGCCGGTCTCTTCCATGAGCAGCTTGTCGATGTCGCGCAGCAGCGCGCCACCGCCGGTGAGCACGATGCCGCGCTCGGCCACGTCGGCGCCGAGTTCCGGCGGCGTCTGTTCCAGCGCCTGCTTCACGGCGCTGACGATGCCCTGCAGCGGTTCCTGCAGCGCTTCGAGGATTTCGTTGCTGTTGAGCGTGAAGCTGCGCGGCACGCCTTCGGACAGGTTGCGGCCCTTCACCGACAGCTCACGCACCTGCTGGCCGGGATAGGCCGAGCCGATCTCGATCTTGATGCGCTCGGCGGTGGCCTCGCCGATCAGGATGCCGTAGTTGCGGCGCACGTAGTTCATGATGGCATCGTCGAAGCGATCGCCGCCGATGCGCGCGGAGTTGGCGTACACGATGCCGTTCAGGGACAGCACCGCCACTTCACTGGTGCCGCCGCCGATGTCGAGCACCATGGAGCCGCGCGCTTCCTGCACCGGGAGGCCCGAACCCACCGCGGCGGCCATCGGCTCGCTCACGATGGCGACGTTGCGCGCGCCCGCGCCTTCGGCCGACTCGCGGATGGCGCGCCGCTCCACCTGCGTCGAACCGAACGGCACGCACACCAGCACGCGCGGCGAGGGCTTGAGGAAGCGGTTGCCGTGCACTTTGTTGATGAAGTACTGCAGCATTTTTTCGGTGTAGGTGAAGTCGGCGATCACGCCGTCCTTCATCGGGCGCACGGCGTTGATGTGGCCGGGCGTGCGGCCCAGCATGCCCTTGGCTTCGACCCCCACGGCCACGATGATCTTGCCGCCGCGCGTCGGCTCGTCCTGCACCGCCACCACCGAAGGTTCGTTGAGCACGATGCCGCGGTCGCGAACGTAGATCAGGGTGTTGGCGGTGCCGAGATCGATCGACAGGTCGCTGGAAAAATAGCCGCGCAGGCGCTTGAACATGTAAGGCCGCCACCGGTTCAAAGGGGTAAAAAAACTGCTCGCCAATCTAACAACCAGGGGGACATAACACAAGGCTGAGGTGTATGATTTCCCGCTGTTTTTCGGGGAAAGCTGATGAGCCTCACCGTCCAGGACATCCACAACATCGCGCGTCTCGCGCGCCTCTCGCTGAGCGAGCCGGAGGCGCAGGGCTACGTGACGAGCCTCTCGCGCATCATCGACCTGGTGGGCGAGCTCGAGCGGGCCGACACGCACGCGGTCGCGCCCATGAGCCATCCATTGCCGGGCCTGACGCAGCGCCTGCGTCCCGACGTGGTGAAGGATTCCGACCAGCACGAGCGCTTCCAGCGGAACGCGCCGCAGGTGCAGGCGGGTCTGTACCTCGTGCCCAAGGTCATCGAGTAGCCTGTATGCATTTGGAGACAGTCACCGAACTGGCCGAAGGGCTGAAAGCCGGGCGTTTTTCCAGCGTCGAGCTCACGCGCACTTTGCTGGCCCGCATCGAAGCCGCCCAGCCCACGCTCAACGCATTCACCAGCATCGAGGGCGAGCGCGCGCTGGCCAGCGCCGCCGCAGCCGACCAGCGCCGCTCTGCCGGGGCCGCCACCGACCTCACGGGCGTGCCGATCGCGCACAAGGACATCTTCTGCGCCGAGGGTTCGCGCACCACCTGCGGTTCGCGCATGCTCGAGAACTTCATCGCGCCTTACGATGCGACCGTGGTGGCCAAATTCAGGGCCGCGGGCGTCGTGGTGCTGGGCCGGACCAACATGGACGAGTTCGCCATGGGCTCCTCCAACGAGACCAGCTGGTTCGGACCGGTGAAGAATCCCTGGGACACGACGCGCGTGCCGGGCGGTTCCTCCGGCGGCTCCGCGGCCGCGGTCGCGGCGCGGCTGGTGCCGGCCGCCACGGCCACTGACACGGGCGGTTCCATCCGCCAGCCGGCCGCGTTCTGCGGCATCACGGGCCTCAAGCCCACCTACGGCCGCGTGTCGCGCTACGGCATGATCGCGTTCGCCTCCAGCCTCGACCAGGGCGGCGTGCTCACGCGCAGCGCCGCCGATGCCGCGTTGCTGCTCGGGACCATGGCCGGCTTCGACGACCAGGATTCCACCAGCGTCGACCAGCCCGTGCCGGACTACACCGCGACGCTCGAGCGCCCGCTGCAGGGGCTGAAGATCGGCCTGCTCAAGGAGTTCTTCGATCCCGGCCTGGACGCGGACATCGCGCAGGCGATTCGCGACGCCATCAAGGTGTACGAGCAGCTCGGCGCCAGGTTCAAGGAAGTGAGCCTGCCGAACCTGCCGCTGTCCGTGCCGACGTACTACGTGGTCGCGCCGGCCGAATGTTCCTCGAACCTGGCGCGCTTCGATGGCGTGCGTTTCGGCCATCGCTGCGAGAATCCGCAAGACCTGACCGACCTGTACACGCGTTCACGCGGCGAGGGCTTCGGCGCCGAAGTGAAGCGCCGCATCATGACTGGCACGTACGTGCTGTCGGCCGGCTATTACGACGCCTACTACCTCAAGGCGCAGAAGGTACGGCAGCTCATCAGCAACGACTTCGCGCGCGCCTTCGGCGAGGTGGACCTGGTGCTGGGGCCGACCACGCCCACCACGGCTTTCGAACTCGGCGCCAAGGGCGATGACCCGGTCACCATGTACCTCAACGACATCTACACCATCGGCGCCAACCTTGCGGGCCTCCCCGCCCTGTCGCTGCCCTGCGGACTGGTGCGCAACCTGCCGGCGGGGTTGCAGCTCATCGGCCCGCATTTCTCCGAAGCGTTGTTGCTGAACGCCGCGCACCGCTACCAGCTCGAGACCGACTGGCACCGTCGCGCGCCGGCAGGGTACGGCTGATGGCCAACGACAGGGACCGTGAGATGGAATGGGAAACCGTCATCGGGCTGGAAATCCATGCCCAGCTCGCGACGCAGTCGAAGATCTTCTCCAGCGCCTCCACCGCGTTCGGCGCGCCTCCCAACGCGCAGGCCTGCCTGGTGGACCTCGGCTATCCCGGCGTGCTGCCGGTGCTCAACGCCGAGGCGGTGCGCATGGCGGCGCTGTTCGGGCTCGCGATCGGCGGCCGCGTGGCCGCGCGGTCGGTGTTCGCGCGCAAGAACTATTTCTATCCCGACCTGCCCAAGGGCTACCAGATCAGCCAGTTCGAGCTGCCGATCGTCGCCGGCGGAGCGGTGGACATCGTGCTGGACGACGGCAGCACCAAGCGCGTGAACATCACGCGCGCGCACCTGGAAGAGGACGCCGGCAAGAGCCTGCACGAGGACCTGGTGGGCCTCACGGGCGTGGACCTGAATCGCGCTGGCACGCCGTTGATCGAGATCGTGTCCGAACCCGAGATGCGCTCGGCCAGGGAGGCCGTGGCGTACATGAAGAAGGTGCACACGCTGGTGCGTTACCTCGGCATCTGCGATGGCAACATGCAGGAAGGCTCGTTCCGCTGCGACGCCAACGTGTCGGTGCGCAGGCGCGGCGCGGAGAAATTCGGCACGCGCGCCGAGATCAAGAACATCAACTCGTTCCGCTACGTCGAGAAGGCCATCAACTACGAAGTGGAGCGCCAGATCGAAGTGCTCGAAGGCGGTGGCAAGGTGGTGCAGGAGACGCGCCTGTACGATCCCGACAAGGGCAGGACGCGCTCCATGCGCTCCAAGGAAGAGGCCAACGACTACCGCTATTTCCCGGACCCCGACCTGCTGCCGGTGGAACTCGATGCCGCATTCATCGCCGCTGTGCGCCAGCAGCTGCCCGAACTGCCGGACCAGAAGGCGGCGCGGTTCGTGAGCCAGCACGGGCTGTCGGCGTACGACGCCGGCGTGCTCACCTCGAGCGTGGAGCTGGCCGCCTACTACGAAGCCGTGGTCAAGGAGCTCAAGGGCGAGCCGAAGCTCGCCGCCAACCTGGTGATGGGCGATCTGTCCGGCTTCCTCAATCGCGACGGCCTGGAAATCACGCACAGCAAGGTCAGCGCCGCGGCATTGGCGGGGTTGCTGCGCCGGGTGCTCGACAACACGATCTCGGGCAAGATCGCCAAGGAAGTGTTCGAGACCATGTGGGACGAGGGCAAGGAGGCCGACGAGGTGATCGAGGCCAAGGGCCTGCGACAGATCACCGACAACGCCGCCATCGAGACAGCCATCGACGCGGTCATCGCGGCCAGTCCCGCGCAGCTGGCCGATTATCGCGCCGGCAAGGACAAGCTGTTCGGCTACTTCGTCGGGCAGACCATGAAGGCCACGCGGGGCAAGGCCAATCCCGCCCTGCTCAATGAGCTGCTGAAGCGGAAGCTCGATGGCTGAGGAGGAAGAGCCCGGCGAACTGCGGCGCTTCCTGCTTGACGCCTATCCGGTGCGCGGCCACTGGGTGCAGCTCGGCGAGGCCTGGCCCGCCATGCGCGCCTACCGCGACTACCCGGCGGTGGTGCAGACGCTGCTCGGCGAAGCCGCGACCGCGGCCGTGTTGCTGGCCGCCACGCTCAAGTTCGACGGCCAGCTCACGCTGCAGCTCAGCGGCAATGGCCGCATGCGACTGCTGGTGGCGCAATGCGGTCGCGATTTCGAGGTGCGCGCGGTGGCGCACCACGATCTCGAGCGCAACGAGTTCGTGCCGTTTGACGAGCTGATCGGCGATGGCCGGCTGGTGGTGACGCTGGATTCGCAACCGGGTGGCGCGCGCTACCAGGGCGTGGTGCAGCTCGAGGGCCGTGGCCTCGCGGAATGCCTCGAAAAATATTTCGCGGAGTCCGAACAGCTGCCGACGCGGCTGCTGCTGTATGCCGATGCCGGGCGCGCCGCGGGCCTGCTGCTGCAGAAGCTGCCGGCCGCCTCCGAGGGTGGCGAAGCCGAAGCGGCCCGCGCCGAGCAGGTCTGGGAAGAG
This sequence comes from Steroidobacteraceae bacterium, assembly GCA_035499515.1. Classification (GTDB taxonomy): domain Bacteria; phylum Pseudomonadota; class Gammaproteobacteria; order Steroidobacterales; family Steroidobacteraceae; genus FEN-1191. The sequence goes on from DATJYR010000044.1 coordinate 12,117, forward strand.
CTGCAGGCCGGACTGGAAGGACTGCAGACCGAAGTGTTGAGCGAAGGCACGGTGGAGGAGGCCATCCACGAAGTGTTCGGGCCGCACGACTGCCGCCTGTTCGAGGGCGATGAGGTACGGTTCGGCTGCCGCTGCAACGTGCAGCGCGTGGGCGAGGTGCTGCGTTCACTGGGCGAGCACGACGCGCGCGAGCTGCTGCAGGAGCAGGGCGCGATCACGGTCACCTGCGAGTTCTGCGCCAGGCCCTACCGCTTCGACGCCATCGACGTGGAGCGCCTGTTCGCGCCGGCCGAGGCGGTGACACCCGGCACCGGCGCGATCAACTGACGCGATCCCCCGCGGCCTTCTGCCGCAGCGATCCGGCGGGGAGAAACGCGGCGAGCCGGCGACGCGCCGCGGCGCCGGCGCTCATTTCTTCTTGTCGGCCTTGTTCTTCTCGCCCTTGCTCTTGTCGTTCTTGTCGGCGCCTTCCGGCTGCTCGATGCTTTCCAGCAGCTTGCTGTCCAGTTCGGGCAAGGCCGCAAGGCCGCTCGCATCCTGCAGCAGCGGCCTGAGCTGCTCATGCAGCGCAGACGTGACGGCGTGCAGGTCGCGGTACTGCTTCACCAGCCTGGTGGAGTTCTCGCGCAGTTCGGCCAGCTGCTTGTCCTGGTCCTGCTTTTCCTTGCGCTGCTTGTTGAAGCTCGCTTCCAGCTCGCGGCGCGCATCGGCCTCATCCTGCTTCTCGCGCTTGAGCGCCTTCATCTTGCGCACCACGTTGTCCGGCGTGTCGGCCAGCGCGGTGTTGATGGCCTTGATGGATTTGTCGCGTTCCGCCACCTGCGCCTTGAGCTGCGCGATTTCGGCGGCGACGGCGGCGCGCTCCGCGGCCATCTGCGGCGCCACGCGTGCCTGCTTGGCGACGATCTCGGCGGCGGTGGCTTCGGCCACGCTCTGCGCCTTGAGGCCCGCGGCCAGTTTGCGCTCCATCTCCGCGATCGACTGCCGCGCCTGCTCGCGCGCCTGCACGACGCTGGACTCGGCTTCGGCGACTTTCTTCAGGGCTGCATCCAGCGCGTGCCGCAGTTCATCTTCAGTGCAATCCGGATCGAGGTTCAGTGCCTTGGCTGCGGTCAGCATCAGCACCTGTTTGCTTACGGCGAGTTCTTTCCACACCTTCAACTGAAGATCGGCATCGGCTTGATTCAACATGGGCACCTGTGATGATTGGGGCATTGCGGGACGCGGATTGTAGTGAAAGTTGCGGCCGCAGGCGTCAAAAACAAGCAGCACCGGCCGCTGCTGTTGTAAACCTATGAATTATATACATATAAGCGGTATTTGACATCTTGCGGGCCAGCAATCGGAAGCCGCTCCGGGTTACTATCCGGCCTCCTCCCGCGTTGTGCTGCTACGCACCATCCATGTCATTCGAATCCCTGGGACTCTCATCGCCCCTGCTGCGTTCCGTCGCGGAACGTGGATTCCTCGAGCCCACCGCGGTACAGGCTGCGGTCGTGCCCGCGATTCTGCGCGGCGCGGACGTCTGGGCCGAGGCGCAGACGGGCTCGGGCAAGACGGCCGCCTTCGTACTGCCGCTGCTGCAGCGCTGCGTGGACGCGCGGTTGACCGCGGAGGCTGGGCCGCGTTCCGGCAAGACGAAGCGCGCGCGGCAGTCGCGGCAGCAGGCGCTGGTGCTGGTGCCAACGCGCGAACTGGCAGCGCAGGTGGGCGAGGCGTTCCGCAGCTTCGCGCAGCACCTGCCGCAGCGCGTGAAAGTGACCGTGGTCTTCGGCGGCGTTTCGATCAATCCGCAGCTCATGGCACTGCGCGGGGGCGCCGACTTCGTGGTGGCGACGCCCGGCAGACTGCTCGACCTGGTGGATCACAATGCGCTGCAGCTCGGCGGCGTGCGCACGCTGGTGCTGGATGAGGCCGACCGGTTGCTGGACCTGGGCTTCGCCGATGAGCTGGCGCGGGTGCTGGCGCAGCTGCCAGCGCGGCGCCACAACCTGCTGTTCTCCGCCACGTTCCCCCCGCAAGTGCTGGATCTGGTCAACGCGGTGCTGAAGGATCCGGTGCGGGTACGAGTGGCCGCGACGCCCGCGCGCGAGCCCGACCTCCTGCAACGCGCCTTCGCGGTCGACCCCACCCGGCGCACGCCGCTGCTGCGCCATCTGATCGCAAGCCGCGGCTGGTCGCGGGTGCTGGTGTTCGTGGCCACCAAGTACGCCACGCTGCACGTCGCCGACAAGCTGCGCCGCGCCGGACTCACGGCGCAGCCGTTCAACGGCGAGCTCAGCCAGGGCGCCCGCACCCGGGCGCTGGCGGATTTCAAGGCCGGCCGCCTGCAGGTGCTGGTGGCGACCGACGTTGCAGCGCGTGGCATCGACATCGTGCAGTTGCCCGCGGTGGTGAACTACGATCTGCCGCGCTCGACGGTGGACTACACCCACCGCATCGGCCGCACGGCCCGCGCCGGCGCCCGCGGCGAGGCGGTGAGTTTCATCACGCCGGACAACGAGGCTCACTTCCGGCTGATCGAAAAGCGCCAGCAGCGGCGCGTGCCGCGCGAGGTGATCGCCGGGTTCGAACCGGCTGCCATCGCTCAGGTGCGCAGCGAGAACGGCGTGAAGTCGGTGTCGCGGTCGTAGAAATCCTCGTGCTCGGTGCGCTTGAGGAAGGCCACCACGCGATAGGTGACCGGTGTCATCACGATTTCCCAACCGCTCTTGAGCACGTACTGGGTCAGCATGACCTTCAGCAGGAAGCCGCTCTCCCAGCTGCCGTAGAAGGCGATGGCGTAGAACAGCGCGGAGTCCACCGCTTCGCCGCACAGCGTCGAGCCCACGGTCCGCGTCCACAGCCAGCGGCCCGAGCTCCAGATCTTCATCTTCGCCATCACGAAGCTGTTGACGAACGAGCCGCACCAGAACGCGATGATCGAACCCAGGATGATGCGCGGGGTGCTGCCGAAAACCTGCGCCACCGCGGCCTGCTTGTCGCGCCATTCCGCGGCGGGCGGCAGGTTGACGATGGTCCAGGCCATGAAGGCGGCGAACGCCAGCGCCGCGAAGCCCGCCCACACGCAGCGCCGATCGCGCGCGTAGCCGTACACTTCGGTGAGCACGTCGCCGAAGATGTACGACAGCGGGAAAAACAGCACGCCCGCCACGAAGGTGACGCCGCCGACCAGCGGCAGGTGCACGGTGGCGACCTTCGACGGGCCGATCAGGTTCGCGCACAGCAGGATGCACACGTACGCCGCCATCACGAAGTCGTAGTAGCGGTACTGCCGGTCGGGTCGCGTGTCCATGGGTCGTGAGACTACCGGTGTGCGGCCGGCTTCTCCAGCTCATCCAGATAGGCGGTGCCGCCGAGCCCCGCGATCTGCCCCAGGATCTCGCCCTGCCGCCGCAGCACATAGTTCGAAGGCGCGTCGACGCGCAGCCGCAGCGGATTGGGCAGCACCGCCGCCAGCAGCGCGCTGTCGGCGCGCGTCAGGCGCGTGGCGGGCTTGTGCCAGAAATGCCGGGCGGCCGCCTCGACGCCGTACACGCCGCGCCCGAACTGCGCGATGTTCAGGTACACCTCCAGGATGCGTTCCTTGGGCCACAGCGTTTCGATCAGCAGCGTGAGCGCCGCCTCCAGTCCCTTGCGGAAGTAGCCGCCGCCGGACCACAGGAACAGGTTCTTGGCCACCTGCTGCGAGATGGTGCTGGCGCCGCGCTGGTGATGGCCGCGCGCGTTGCTGCGCACGGCTTCGCGGATCGACTTGAAGTCGAAGCCCATGTGGAACGGGAACTGCTGGTCCTCGGAGGCGATCACCGCGATGGCCGCCTGCGGCGAGATGTGCTCGAGGTCGCGCCACAGGTATTCGGTGCGATAGGCCGGCCCGCGGTCCAGCAGCTCCTGCGCGCGCGCTTCGAGCATGAACGCCGAGGTCGGTGGCGGCACCCAGCGCAGCGCCAGCACCGCCAGCACCACGCCGAGCAGCAGCACCAGCAGGCACAGCATCAGGCCCTTGAACAGCCTCCTCAGCATGGCGAACGCTCAGCGCGTGCCGGCGCGGCGACGGGAGGATCGCGCCTACTGGGCTGTGACGCGCTTCGCCGACTTGATGTGCGTCTCTTCGGTGGGCGCATCGGTGTAGCCCCGCACGCGGCCGGTGCGCACCTTGGCGATGGCATCGATGACATCCATGCCCTCGACCACGCGGCCGAACACGGCGTAGCCGGGATTGCCCGGGCCGGCGTCGAGGAACGCGTTGTCGACCAGGTTCACGAAGAACTGCGTGGTGGCGCTGTGCGGATCGTTGGTGCGCGCCATCGACAGCGTGCCGCGCAGGTTCTTCACGCCATTGGCGGCTTCGTTGCGCACGGGCTTGTGCGTGTCCTTCTGCACGAAGTCCGGCGTGAGGCCGCCGCCCTGGATCACGAAGCCGGGCACGATGCGATGGAAGATGGTGCCATCGTAGAAGCCTTCGTCCACGTAGCGCAGGAAGTTGGTCACGCTCAGCGGCGATTCCTGGTCGAACAGTTCCACCGTGAAGTCGCCGTGGGAAGTCTCGAATCGCACCATGATGAATGTCCTTGGATGAAATCGGAAAACCGGGCCGGTCAGGGAGCGCGCGCTTCGGTGACGCGCTCCAGCCCTGCCAGGTCGGGGTGGCAGCGTACGTGAGTGAATCCCCCCGCGACAAGCAGCGCGGCGAGCGCGGCGGCCTGGGTGGCGCCGTGTTCGAACACCAGCCAGCCGCCCGGCCGCAGGTATCCAGCCACGTCGTCCAGGATCGCGCGGTAGGCTTCCAGGCCGTCGGGCCCGCTGACCAGGGCGCCGCGCGGTTCGTGCTGCAGCACAGGATCGCCCAGCGCCGGATCGTCGGCCGCGAGATAGGGCGGATTGCTGACGATGAGCTGGAAGCGCTCGCGGGGGAGCGCCCCACACCAGTTCCCCTGCGCAAACCGCACCGTGGACAATCCCAGCGCAGCGGCGTTGCCCCGCGCGACTTCGAGCGCCGCGGGTGACTGATCGGTGGCCAGCACGCGCCAGCCACGCCGCTCGGACGCCAGGGCCAGCGCGATCGCACCCGAGCCGGTGCCAAGATCGGCCGCGCTGGCCTCGGCGTCGCCCACCAGCGCCAGCGCACGTTCCACCACCAGTTCGGTCTCGGGCCGCGGCACCAGCACGGCCGGCGTCACGCGCAGCGGCAGCGACCAGAATTCGTGGCGGCCCGTGAGGTAGGCGATCGGAACGCCCGCGGCGCGCCTTGCGAGCAGGGCAAGGTAGTCGCGTTCCACGCCGGCGGGTGCCGCCTCCTCGCCGCGTGCCAGCAGCTGGCTGCGCGACAGATCCAGCAGGAAACCCAGCAGCAGCTCCGCATCCAGCCGCGCGCTGGGCGACGGGCGCAGCTGCTCCCGGCCCGAGGCCAGCAGCTCGTCGAGTTGCAGGGTCTTCCGTGTCGGCGTCATCCCGGTCTGCTAAATTGGCGCGCGTTGTTCGTTCCCGGAGTTTCTCATGTCCCAGATCATGCCGCTGCCGCCGCGAAGCGCGGGAGTCAGCGACCTGCTCGAAGCGGCGGCGCAGCTGTTCCGCGCGACGCTGTTCAAGTGCCTGCCGCAGACCATGGTGGCCATGCTGTGCCTGACCGTGCCGGCCATGTACCTGGAGGCCAAGGGCTTCAAGTTCACCGCCAACAAGTGGCCCGACGATCCGCAGTTCTGGTGGCTGTATGCCGCGGGATTCCTCGCCAACCTGTTCCTGCTGAGCACGGTGCTGCTGCGGCAGCGATCGCTGGCCACGGGTCGCGCGACCGATCTGGGCAGCGAAATGCGTTTCGCCCTGCGCAAGCTGCCGCTGCTCGCGATGTGCTGGATCCTGTCCGTGGCGGCGATCATGCTGGGCACCTTTGCGTTCGTGCTGCCCGGCATCTATCTCGCGGTGTGCCTCTCGCTCATGCACTGCGTGGTGCTGTTCGAATCGAACCCGCCGCCGCAGGCGCTGGTCCGTTGCGTGAAGCTCGCGCATCCGTTCTGGTGGCGCTGCTGCGCGGCGTTGGTGATCGGGCTGCTGGTGACCGTGGTCTGCATCCTGGCCGCGAGCGCCGTGCTGGCGCTGATCGTCGGCATGACCACCACTGGCGTCGGGCCGGAAGTGCGCGCCATCGAAACCGCGCTCGGGCTCGGCTTCGAGGGCACGGCCACCGTGTTCTTCATGTCGCTGTCGCTGGTGCTTTATTCGGCCGCGAGCAGTTCCGCCTGATGCTCGGTCTGCAGCGCGGCCAGCAGGCCGTCGAGGTGGCCTTCCATGATGTCGTCGAGCTGGTAGAGCGTCAGGTTGATGCGGTGGTCGGTGAGCCGGCCCTGCGGAAAATTGTAGGTGCGGATGCGTTCGGAGCGGTCGCCGCTCCCCACCTGCAGCTTGCGTGACTGCGCTTCGGCGGCGTTGCGCTTTTCCTGCGCCGCCGCCAGCAGGCGCGACTTGAGCAGCGACATCGCGCGCGCCCGGTTCTTGTGCTGCGAGCGCTCGTCCTGGCATTCCACCACCGTGCCGCTCGGCAGGTGCGTGATGCGGATCGCCGAGTCGGTCTTGTTGACGTGCTGGCCGCCCGCGCCCGAGGAGCGGAAGGTGTCGATGCGCAGCTCCGCGGGATTGAGCTCGATGCTGTCGATCTCGTCGGTCTCGGGCAGGATGGCGACGGTGCAGGCCGAGGTGTGGATGCGGCCTTGCGCCTCGGTGGCGGGCACGCGCTGCACCCGGTGCGTGCCGGATTCGAACTTGAAGCGCGAGAACGCGCCGCGGCCCACCACGCGGCTGATCACTTCGCGGTACCCGCCATGCTCGCCGGGACTCTCGTTGAGGATCTCCACCTGCCAGCCCTGCTGCTCGGCGTAGCGCGTGTACATGCGCAGCAGGTCGCCGGCGAAGATCGCCGCCTCATCGCCGCCCGTGCCGGCCCGGATTTCGAGGAATATGTTGCGTTCATCGCGCGGATCGACGGGTAGCAGGAGCTTCGCCAGGTCCGCCTCGCTCCCTTCGAGCTGTTCGCGGACCCGGCGCACTTCCTCGTCTCCCATGAGCCGCATTTCGGGGTCGGCATCCGCCTGCAGCTCCTGCGCCGCCACCAGTTCCGCCTCCAGGTCCCGGTACGCCCGGAAATGCTCGGCGGTGGGCTGCAGCTGCGCATATTCCACGGAAAGTTCACGGAACCGGTTCGAGCCTCCGGCAATCGAAGGATCAGCCAGCAGGCGTCCAACTTCCTCGAATCGTTCTTCGGCTTTTTCGAGCTTGAGACGGATCGACGATTTCATCTGGGATATAGTCGCATGACCATGAATAAATACCACCGGGTCCTGGTTCCCGTCGCAGGCGCGACGCTGATGGCCGTGGCGGCTCTGTGGCCGCCGGGCGTCGCCGCTGCCACCGCCGCCAGTGCGGACCAGGGTTACGCCGACGCCAATGCGCTGATGCTCAATGCCGAAGTGGCCTTGCAGCGCGATCATTGCCGCGAAGCCTCCATCGGCTACAGCACGCTCGCCAGGCAGCTCTCGGATGTGGGCGTCGCCGCGCGCGCCACCCAGGTGGCGCTGGATTGCGGCCAGCCCGAGCTGGCGCAGCAGGGTGTGGCGCGCTGGCGCCAGCTCGCGCCGCAGGACGCCGACGCGCTGCTCGCCGGCGTGAGCGCGCAGCTCGCCCTGTATCGCATTCCCGCGGCGCGCGCGCAGTGGCTGCAGTGGCTGGATTCGAGCGCGGCCAAGGATGACGCGGCGGTGAACGCCGCCATCGCCTCGCTCGTGCAGCAGAGCAGCGAGAGCGCGGTGGCTGCGCTGCTGGCGTCGACCACGCACGCCAAGCTGCGCACGGCGTCGCTGGAACGCACGCAGGCGCTGCTCGCGTTCGAGACTTACGACGACAATGCGGCCATCGCGCATGCGAAGCGCGCCCTCGCCGCGGGGTCGGACGGCAACGAACTGCCCATTCTCATCGCGCGTGCCCAGGCGGGCGTCGGGCAGGCCGACGCGGCACTGGCCAGCGCCGCATCGCTCAAGCAGACCAGCGCCGATGACGCGGCGTTGCTGCGCGCGGAAATCCTGCAGCTACTGGGCCGCGACAAGGAAGCCGCCGACGCGTTCGATCAGCTCATGGACAGCAAGGTCGCCGGCGTGCAGCGCGATGCGCGCCGGTTGCGGGCCCTGCTGGCGGTGGAGGAGGGCGACCTGACCAAGGCGGAGAGCCTGCTGACGCCCATGCTGCGCGATCCGCAAGGCGCCGCGGCCGCGGTGTACGAACTCTCGACGCTGGCCGAACAGCGCGGCGACAACGACGCCGCGCTGCGCGGCTACCAGTTGCTGACGGGCACCGAACTGGAAGCGGCGGCGCGCCAGCGCAGCGCGCGCCTGCTGTGCCGGCAAGGTGCGCGCGACGCGGCGCTGAACCAGCTGCAGGTCACGGCGAGCGGCGGCGGCGTGCGCGAGCGGCTGGAGCAGAAGCTCGGCCGTGCCGAGTTGCTGGCTGACTGCGGCGCGGCGGAGGAAGGCCTGCGCGAACTCGCGACGCCGCTGAAAGAGATGTCCGGCAACTCCGAACTGCAGTACCAGCGGGCCGTATTGCTGGAACGCGCGGGTCGCACCAAGGAATCGCTGGCGCAGTTCCGGATCCTGCAGGCCGGCCGGCCACAGGATCCCGAGATCGCCAATGCGCTGGGCTTCACGCTTGCCGACCATCGCCAGGACCTGCCGCACGCCGAGCAGCTCATCCGCCAGGCGCTGATGGCGCAGCCGGACAATCCGTCCATGCTCGACAGCCTGGCGTGGGTGCGCTATCAGCGCGGCGCGCCGCGTGAAGCGTTGCCGCTGCTGGAACGCGCCTGGAACCTGCTCCACAACGGCGACATCGGCGCGCACTGGGGCGAGGTGCTGTGGAGTCTCGGCCAGAAATCCGAAGCGCTCGCGATCTGGCAGAAGGCGTATCGGCAGGATCCCGACAGCGATCTGCTGCAGAAACTGCTGGCGCAGCATCCGCTGCAGGTCGACAGCGAGACCTGAGCATGCGGTGGCTGCGAGCCTTTCGTGGCGCGCGCGGGGCAGGGAGGACTGCGGCATGGATGTCGGTGACGATGCTCCTGCTCGTGGCGGGTTGCGCAACCGTGCCGCCGGCGCCTGCGCCCGCGCCCCAGGACTGGGCCGCGCGGCGCGAACAGTTGCAATCCCTGCAGGATTTTTCGCTCAGCGGACGGCTCGCGGTGGCCGCAGGCAACCAGGGCACCAGCGGCGGACTGAGCTGGCAGCAGCGCGGCAAGGACGTGAGCGCGCAGATTTCCGGCCCGCTCGGCGCCGCGGCGCGCATCCGCTACAGCGAGGGCGAATTGCAGCTCACGGCCAGCGACGGCACGGACCTGCAGGGCGATGCCGCGCGCCAGCGCCTGGCCGCGATGCTGGGTTTCGAAGTGCCGTTCGACAGCCTGCATTACTGGTTGCTGGGCGTATCCGACCCGGCCACGCCGGCCACGGAAACCCTGGACGAACTGCAGCGGCTCGCGCAATTGCAGCAGGGCGGGTGGACCGTGGACTACACCAGCTACCAGGCGCAGGGCGCGCGGTGGCTGCCGCAGCGGCTCACGGTGCAGCGGGCGGACCTGAAGCTCAAGCTCATCATCAGTGCATGGCAGCTGTAGGACGCCGCGCGGAGCTGGACGCCCGTGGCTGAATCGGGCGAGTGGCGCTGGTGGCCCGCGCCCGCGAAACTGAACCTGTTCCTGCATATCACCGCGCGCCGTGCGGACGGCTTCCATGAACTGCAGACCGTGTTCCAGCTGGTCGATCTCTGCGATGCGGTCGGCATCGCACCGCGCGACGACGGCATCCTCGAAATGCTGGAGGGCGCGCCGGGCGTTGCGCCTGAACAGGACCTGGCCCTGCGCGCCGCCCGGTTGCTGCAATTGCACACGGGCACCCGGCTCGGCGCCAGCCTGAAACTGAAGAAACGCATCCCCATGGGGGGTGGACTGGGCGGCGGCAGTTCCGATGCAGCGACCGTCCTCAGGGTGCTGGACCACCTGTGGGGGACGGGCCTGGGCCCCGAAAAGCTCGGGTTGCTGGGGCTGGCTTTGGGCTCCGATGTGCCAGTTTTTGTAGCTGGCTCATCGGCTTGGGGCGAAGGGCGGGGTGAGCGGCTGACGCCGGTGGAGCTGCCGGAGCGCTGGTTCCTGATCCTGCACCCGGGCCCCGCCATCAGCACGGCCAGCGTCTTCCAGGCCCCTGAATTGACACGAAATTCCCCCGTCCTCACAATACGCGCCATTTTGCGCGACGACGGCCGCAACGATTGCGAGCCCGTCGTGCGCGTCCGCTATCCCGAGGTGGCCGAAGCGCTCGACTGGCTGGGCGCCCACGCAGCGGCGCGGCTGAGCGGAACGGGCGCATGCCTGTTTGCGAGTTTCGGGCGCGCGGCGGATGCTGAGCGCGTCGCGGCGCGCGTGCCGGATCGGTGGCGCGCCTGGGTCGCGCGTGGCTTGCAACGCTCGCCCCTGGTGGATGCGTTGGCGACAGAGTGAGAGGGCTTTGAGCAGTTGGGGTGTCGCCAAGCGGTAAGGCAGCGGGTTTTGATCCCGCCATTCGTAGGTTCGAATCCTGCCACCCCAGCCATTATTTTCGAGAGACGAGCGTAAGTGGATTCCCAGTCACTGACCCTGTTCACGGGCAACGCGAACCCCGCGCTGGCCCAGGAAATCGCCCGGCACCTGATGGTGCCGCTGGGCCGCGCCACCGTGGGCCGCTTCAGCGACGGCGAAGTGAACATCGAGATCATGGAGAACGTGCGGGGCCGCGATGTGTTCATCGTGCAGTCGACCTGCCCGCCCGTGAACGAAAGCCTCATGGAACTGCTGGTGATGGTGGATGCCTGTCGGCGCGCTTCCGCCGCGCGCATCACCGCGGTGGTGCCGTACTTCGGCTACGCGCGCCAGGACCGGCGTCCGCGCGCCACGCGCGCCGCGATCACGGCCAAGCTGATTGCCGACATGGTGAGCATCGCGGGCGTCAATCGGCTGCTGACGCTGGATCTGCACGCCGAGCAGATCCAGGGGTTCTTCTCGATCCCGGTGGACAATGTGTACGGTTCGCCGGTGCTGCTGGGCGACGTCTGGCGCCAGGCGTATCCGAAATTGATCGTGGTGTCGCCCGACGTCGGCGGCGTGGTGCGCGCACGCGCCTTCGCCAAGCAGCTCGATGACGCCGAGCTGGCCATCATCGACAAGCGCCGGCCGCGCCCGAACGAATCGAAGGTGATGAACATCATCGGCGAAGTCGAGGGCCGCACCTGCGTGCTGATCGACGACATGGTCGATACCGCCGGCACGCTATGCCTGGCGGCACAGGCGCTCAAGGACGAGGGCGCGCTCAAAGTGGTGGCGTACATCACGCATGCGGTGCTGTCGGGCACGGCGGTGGAGCGTATCTCGAAGTCGGCGCTGGACGAGCTGGTGGTCACCGACACCATTCCGCTGTCCGCGGCGGCGAAGCAGTGCGGCCGCATCCGGCAGCTGTCGGTGGCGGCGCTGCTGGCCGAAACCATCCGTCGCATCCGCGACGAAGAGTCGGTGAGCTCGCTCTATATCGACTGAAGCAGCGGCGCAGGCCGCGGGTTTTTTGTGGGTGACACTGGTCGCGGGTCGCCCTTTCATGTAGCAAGGAGTGTCTGAAATGCGTATTTCTTTCGAACTGAACGCGGAACCGCGGGATGATCAGGGCAAGGGTGCGAGCCGCCGCCTGCGTCATGCCGGTCAGGTGCCCGCAGTGCTGTACGGCGCGCATGCCGAAGCACGCAACCTGTCGCTGAATCACCTGAAGCTGCGGGGGCTGGTCGACAACGAGAAGTTCTACTGCACCATCATCAGCGTCAACATCGGCAACGAGAAGCAGCCCGCCATCGTCAAGGATGTGCAGATGCATCCGGCGAAGAATGCCGTGATGCACGTTGATCTGCAGCGCGTGGTGGAGAACGAGAAGATCCGCCTGCATCTGCCGATGCACTTCAAGGGCGAGACCGTGGCGCCGGGCGTGAAGACCCAGGGCGGCGTGGTGTCGCACATGATGGCGGACGTCGAAGTCACCTGCCTGCCGAAGGATCTGCCGGAATTCCTGGAAGTGGACATGTCGGCGATGAACCTCAACGACACGCTGTTCCTGTCGGACGTGCCGCTGCCCGCGGGCGTCACCGTGGCGCAGCTGAGCCACGGCCGCAACCCGCCGGTGGTGTCGATCCACGCGCCGCGCGTGGCCGAGCCGGAGCCGACCGCCGAGGTGACGCCGGAAGCGGCCGCTGCGGCTGGTGCCGCCGGCGCTGCGGGTGCTGCGCCTGCCGCCGCGGGTGCCGACGCCAAGAAGGACGAAGGCAAGAAGGACGACAAGAAAGAGGCCGCGCCCAAGAAGGACGCTGGCAAGAAGTAGTTGCCGGCCGCGCGGTGACGACACGGGCCGCCTGCGGGCGGCCTGTGTTTTTCAGGGCGGGCAGGCGAGGGCAGTTCTTTGGCGGGTACGGCGCTCAAACTCATCGTGGGTCTCGGCAATCCGGGGCCGGATTACGCGCGCACGCGCCACAATGCCGGCTGGTGGTTCGTCGACGCGCTGGCCCGCCACCATGGCGGCACGTGGAAGGCGGACGCGCGGCAGCACACGGAACTGGCGCGCGTCCGGTTGGGCGCGCATGAGCTGTGGCTGCTCAAGCCCACCGCATTCATGAACTGCAGTGGCGCGCCGGTGGCGGCGGTGGCGAATTTCTATCGCATCCCGGTGAGCGAGATACTGGTGGTGCACGACGAGCTGGATCTGCCGCCCGGCACCGTGCGGCTCAAGCAGGGCGGCGGCCACGGCGGCCACAACGGCCTGCGCGACCTGCTCGCCACGCTCGAGCCGGACTTCTGGCGCCTGCGGCTGGGCATCGGCCATCCCGGTCATCGCGACCAGGTGGTGAACTTCGTGCTGCAGCGGGCAAGCGCGAAGGAAGAGGCATTGATCGAAGCGGCGATCGACGCGGGACTCGCGGCGGTGCCGGAATTTCTGGAGGCGGGCGCGCAGCGGGCCATGAACCGCCTGCACGAGCGCAAGGAAGACAAAGAGCCATGAGCATCAAGTGCGGCATCGTGGGCCTGCCCAACGTCGGCAAGTCGACGCTTTTCAATGCGCTGACGCGCGCGCAGATCGCGGCGGAGAACTATCCGTTCTGCACCATCGACCCGAACGTGGGCGTGGTGCCCGTGCCCGACGCGCGCCTGGCGGTGCTCGCGGACATCGTCAAGCCCGAGCGCATCCTGCCTGCCACGGTGGAGTTCGTGGACATCGCCGGTATCGTGAAGGGCGCCTCGCAGGGCGAGGGCCTCGGCAACAAGTTCCTGGCGCACATCCGCGAAGTGGATGCGATCGCGCACGTGGTGCGCTGTTTCGAGAATGACGACATCGTGCACGTCGCGGGCAAGGTGAATCCGGTGTCCGACATCGACGTGATCAACACCGAGCTCGCGCTCGCGGACCTCGAGAGCGTCGAGAAGTCGCTGGGCCGGGCCGAGAAGGCGGCGAAGGCGCAGGACAAGGACGCGACGAAGCTGCGCGACGTGCTGACGCGCGTGCGCGACGCCCTGAACCAGGGCCGGCCGGCGCGCGCGCTGCAGCTCGACGAGAACGAAAGGCTGCTGGTGCGCGACCTGCACCTGCTGACGATGAAGCCGGTGCTGTACATCGCGAACGTGCAGGAAGGCGGCTTCACGGACAACCCGATGCTCAGCGCGGTGGAGAAGCTGGCCGCCAGCGAGCACGCGCAGGTGGTGGCCGTGTGCGCCGCGATCGAAGCCGAGATCGCGCAGCTCGAGGACGCCGACCGCGCCGAGTTCCTGGCTTCGCTCGGACTGAAAGAGCCGGGCCTGGACCGCGTGATCCACGCCGCTTACGCACTGCTCGGCCTGCAGACCTACTTCACCGCCGGCGTGAAGGAAGTGCGTGCGTGGACCGTGCACAAGGGCAGCACCGCCCCGCAGGCCGCCGGCGTCATCCACACCGATTTCGAACGCGGCTTCATCCGCGCCGAAGTCATCGCGTTCGACGATTATGTACGCGGCAGGGGCGAAGCCGGCGCGAAGGAAGCCGGGAAACTGCGGCTGGAGGGCAAGGAGTACATCGTCCGGGAGGGCGACGTCATGCACTTCCGGTTCAACGTCTAGGCTTGACTCCCCCGGCCGCGGTCCGGAGAATCCGCGATCCCTCGCCGGGCAATCCGGCGGGAACCAGGCCCGCCGCGCGCGGGCACAGATTGGCTAGGTAGCTCAGCTGGTTAGAGCGTGGCACTCATAATGCCGAGGTCGTGGGTTCGAGTCCCACCCTAGCCACCATTAAATCATGCACTTGCCTTGTCGCGCTATGGTCGGACCAATGACAGTGCGTGACTTTTGCGTGACTGCAGTGCGCAAACTCGTTCCGCCGCATCAATCAGTGAGCCGATTTCCGGCGCCGAATAGTGCGTCGTCACGTGTTCTGACTTGTGCCCCAGCAATACCTTTCGATCTTCGAACCCTACGCCTGCCGCGCGCAGTCGGTGCCCGAACGTGTGCTTGAGATCATGCACCCGAAGGCTTCTGAAGCCGGCGGTTCAACGAGGCTGGCCAATCCAAGTACGCCAAAAGCCGTGTTGGCGCCGCCCAGTTCGCGCACCAACACGAATATCTCTGCCTTTCGATGCCTACCAATGCTGCCGGGGAGCGGATGGTGGCACAGCGCGAACTCGATGCCGATCGATGGTGCCGGAAATCCCAGCATCGTAAGCAACACCACGAGCGCATACATCTGACCGGTGACTGCCTATTCCGGGCCGCGCGTCTGCGCGTCGCGATACCCGGAAACCACATGCGGTGCGATCTCGCGCTCGAACTGTGCGTTGGCGATCATCTCGCCGCCTGAATACTTGGTGATGAAAACGCGATACGTCGAGCGATTCGGGATCGTGACGGTTTCACCGTCCTTGACCTCTGGCTGGCCGTAGTATTTGTCCCAGTCGGTGTGTTCGCCGTCCCGCGGTGGACGGCCGCCCATGATGAAAAAGCTCAGCACCAGGCCGCGCTCCTCGTCCACCAGTGGATGGCGGCGCTCGCGCATGACCTGACCTTTTCCGCCGCCACCCGGTCCGACCGGTCCGCCGGGTCCCGCGCCCGGCCCGGATTCGGCGCCATCGCCACCCGGCGCGGCGCTGTTACCCGGCGCGGGAGGCGCAACCGCATCTTCCGGATCGCGTTCCATGATCACTTTGCCGGCCATGCGAGCGCCAGGCATGCGCGGCGGTCCGCCTTGCTGCATCACGGATGCGGGAATCTCGTAGCCGTTCTCGCCACCGATGATCCTGCCGGCCGCACGCTTGAGATGGGCTGGCACGAACCGCTCGCCGCCCATCGCCGACGCCTGGATGTTTTCATCGGCCATCAACACCAGCTCGGCGCGCGAGGAACGCTCAGCGGCTGGAACCCTGGCGTCCAGTGCGGCATCGAACGAAACAGGATCGTCGGGATTGAAAAAGATGGTCTCGCCGCGACGCGTATAGAAAAACTCGGACTCCGCGATCCTGCGATCCACGATGCGCAGGCGCGAGATGAAATAGGCGCCACGACCGTCGACGTGAAAAAAGCCCA
Organism: Steroidobacteraceae bacterium; assembly: GCA_035499515.1. Classification (GTDB taxonomy): domain Bacteria; phylum Pseudomonadota; class Gammaproteobacteria; order Steroidobacterales; family Steroidobacteraceae; genus FEN-1191. Next base: position 27,760 of record DATJYR010000044.1, read on the forward strand.
CGGTCGCCACTTCACCGCTCGACGGGTCAGCCAGCTTCCACGTCGCCGTGAAAGGAGTGGCCTTGGTCCAGATGCCGTTGCCGAGCGGCACTGGCTGCAGGTTCTGCGTTGCCTTCAACCCTGCCGCGAGTTGCAGACCGCGCGTGCTGTGCCGGAGCAGCGCCGCATTGAACCGATCGTTGATCCTCATAAGGCAGGCGCGATCGCAGCTCCTGCCCGCATGCGCGGCTTGGATGGCGCCACAGCAGGCGACGGTCGAACAGACGACGACCCACTGGACCAGCCTTGCAAAGTTCATCGTGGAAGTTCCCCCGAGTGCTGATTCATTCATTCGATTGTCTTGCAAGACCGACTATACGGAGGTTTCACCAGCGTGGCGCCAACGAGTCGCTAAGCAAAATGTAAGTAGTAAAGATATTGGTAAGCAAATTGATTGCGTCGCCGATGCCATGCGAGCATCCAGCCAACTAAATGACGCACACAAGTGCGCCAGTGTTGTCTTGTTTGGGGGAGTCAGCTCAGGGATTTTCAGGGACGATCGGTCCTGCGTGGGCACGCGTCCAGAGTTGCGCGCGGATCTCCAATGCTGTTGTGGACGTCTCGTGCCTTGCACGGGTCGGTTGTTTACAGGGAGTGTATACCGATGAAGAAAAGCTCTTGGTTCTTGCTGGCTGTCGCGGCGACGGGCGCCATCAGTCCGGTCATGGCACAGAAGGCTGTCGAATCCGATCAGTTGGAAGAAGTCATCGTCACCGCTGAGAAGCGTTCGG
>DATJYR010000045.1:0-49217 GCA_035499515.1 Steroidobacteraceae bacterium
CGGACCCGTCCGCGCCGGAGCCCTGCGCGCTGAATCAGCCGTCGCGCGCCGCCATGGCGTCGATGTCGGCCGGCCCGCGCAGCGTCCACCCCCCAGGCCGGCGCAGCAGCACGAACCGGTAGTAGCAGTACGCCAGCAGCCACGCGCCGCTGCACACGAACAGGGACTTGCGGCCCACGTCGGCGTCGAGCCACAGCACGATCACTTCGCCCACCACGATCACGCAGCCCAGCAGCGGAATGAGCGGAAACAGCGGGCTCGAATAGCTGTGGCGTGCGCCGCCGGTCTTGCCGCTGCGGCGGCCCGCGACCACGCCCCACACGTACAGGATGGTCAGCAGCGTGTAGTTGCCCGACAGCAGCAGCACCTTGACGTACAGCGGCAGGAAAGTGGCCAGCGCGGTGGTGACACCCAGCGCGAGGATGGCGACCCAGGGCGCCTGCGTCCGGCCCGTCAGCCTCGTCAGCGCATGGTTGATCGGGCGCGAGAACATGTCGGTGCGCGCCATGGCGAAGATGTTGCGGCCGATGCCGACGAAGCCGGCCAGGCAGGCGTTGAAGATGGCGATCGCGATCGCGGCCGACACGAACTTGAGCACGAACGGGGTCAGGTATTCGGACAGGAAGGTCTCGAACGGCGAGCTGTCGCTGAAGACTTTGGTGACGTCGCGCGCGCCCACGGTGGTCCCCAGCACGGGCAGCACTTCCAGCACCACGGTGATGGCGAAGGCCAGCATGATGATGCGGCCCACCGAGCGCGGGTGCTTCATGTCCTCGCTGAACATGGTGGCCTGGGAGGCGCCAGCCAGCGACCAGGAGGCGTTGTTGACCGCGATGCCCACCACGCCGATGGCGGCCGCCGCGAGCACGCCGTTGGTGACATGGACCGGGTGCAGGATGAGCTGCATGGCGTCGGGCCGCACGTGCCACAGGCCCACGCCGGCCACCAGCAGCAGCGCGAGGGTCTCAGTGAGCATGAAGATGCCGGTGATGAATTCGTTGGAGCGGATGTTGAGCAGCGAGAGCGCGGTGACCACGCCCACCATGGCGAAGGTCAGTGCCTCATCGCCCATCGGCAGGCCGAACGGATGCAGGTACAGCGCGATACCCACCACCGAGGTGTTGAGGAACAGCGGGGCGGTGAACAGCCCGACCACGTAAGTGAGCGCGCCCGCCCAGTCGCCGACGGCGTGGCCGATGGCGGCGTAGTCGTAGCCGGCGGTGGGATAGGCGGCGCTCAGCTCGGCGATCAGGCTGGTCTGGCAGTAGCAGATGAACGAGCCGATCACGAACGCGAGCACTGCGCCGGTGCCCGCCTGCTGCACGATGGAGCTGCCCGACACGAAAATGGAGACGCCGGGCGAGAGCACCGACAGCGTCAGGATGATGACACCGAACCCCGACAGCGAGCGGCTGAAGCGCGGCGCTGACGACTCGGGGGCGGGCGTGTCCGTCATGGTGGAGGCAGAGCCTACGGTCGGTGCGGCCGGCTGGCAAGCGCTACCAGCGCTATGATGGACGCCCTGCAGGAAAACCGGAGCATCGTGATGCGTCCACGTACCAGGCTGTCCATTCTGTCCTTGCTGCTCATGATCACTGCCGTCGCGAACGCCGCGCAACCGGCAACGCCCGCCTTCCAGGATCCCTACCTGTGGCTCGAAGACGTCGATGGCGCGCGCGCGATGGACTGGGTGCGCGAGCAGAACGCACGGACCACCGCGGTGCTGGACGTCGATCCGCATTTCGCCCCGTTCTACCGGGATGCGCTCGCGCTGGCCGAGGCGAAGGATCGCATCGCCCTGCCCAGCCAGCTCGATCGCCAGATCTACAACGTCTGGCAGGACGCGGAGCACACGCACGGCCTGTGGCGACGGACCTCGCTCGCGCAGTACCAGCGCAAGAACGTGCCGTGGACCAGCGTGCTGGACCTGGATGCGTTGTCGAAGCAGGAAAAAGCCAACTGGTTCTGGGCTGGCGCGCAGTGCGCGGAGCCCGCCGAGCGGCGTTGCCTGCTGTCGCTGTCGGATGGTGGCGAGGACGCGACCACCGTGCGCGAGTTCGATCTGCGCAGCGCGAAGTTCGTCGCCGGGGGATTCGAATTGCCGAAGGGCAAGCAGAGCGCCGTCTGGCAGGATGACGACCATCTGTGGGTGGCGCGCGAGTGGGCGCCCGGGGAATTGACCGCCTCGGGCTACGCGTACGTGGTCAAGCGCCTGGCGCGCGGCCAGCCGTTGTCCGCCGCACAGGAACTGTATCGCGGCCAGAAAACCGACGTCGGTGCCGAACCCTTCGTGCTCTACGACGGCACGGGACATCACGCCCTGGGCGTGGTCCGCAACATCACGTTCTTCGAATCGGAAACCCGCCTGCAGACGCCCTCCGGGCTGGCGCTGCTGGACCTGCCGCGCAAGGCGTCGGTGATCGGTCTGGTGGACGGCCGGATGTTGATCGACCTTCGCGAGGCGTGGCAGGTCGACGGCAGCGAGTTCGCATCCGGATCGGTGGTCAGCGTCGAGCTCGCGCGGGCGCTGGCTGAGCCGGGCAAGCTCGAGCCCACCCTGGTTTACGCGCCCGGTGAACGGCGCTCGTTCGATACGGCCGCAGCGACGCGCGGCCACCTGCTGCTGACCGAGCTGGACAACGTGAGAGGCCGCGCCTGGGTCTACACGCCCGCGGCGCACGGCGCCTGGACGCGGCGCCAGCTGCCGCTGCCCGACAATTCGACCATCGCCATCGTCGACACCGACCCGCACAGCGAGCGGGTGTTCCTGTCGGTGGACGGCTTCCTCACGCCTTCGACCTTGTGGCTGGGCGACGCCGCCCGCGGACGGGCGCAGATCGTGAAGACGTTGCCGCAGCGTTTCGATGCGTCGCGCGATGTGGTCCGGCAACTCGAAGCGACCTCGAAGGATGGCACGCGCATCCCGTACTTCATCGTGCAGCGCGCGGATCTCAAGCCCGATGGCAGCACGCCCACCATCCTCACGGCGTATGGCGGCTTCCAGGTGTCCGAGACGCCGTACTACTCGGGCACCGCGGGCAAGCTGTGGCTGGAACACGGCGGCGCGCTGGTGCTGGCGAACATCCGCGGCGGCGGGGAATTCGGTCCCGCCTGGCACGAGGCCGGTCTCAAGACGCACCGGCAGGTCGTCTACGATGATTTCGCGGCCGTGGCGCAGGATCTCATCGCGCGCGGCATCACCAGTCCCGCGCATCTGGGCATCCGCGGCGGTTCCAATGGCGGCCTGCTCATGGGCGTGGAGTTCAACCAGCATCCGCAGCTGTGGGGGGCGGTGTCGATCGAAGTGCCGTTGCTCGACATGCTGCGCTACGAGCAGATCGCGGCCGGCAGTTCCTGGGTGGGTGAGTACGGCAGCGTGAGCGTGCCCGAGGAACGGGCGTTCCTGGAATCCATCTCGCCGTACCAGAACCTGAAGGCGGGCGTGAAGTATCCGCTGCCGCTGGTGTGGACCACCACCAAGGACGATCGCGTCGGGCCGCAGCACGCGCGGAAGTTCGCGGCGCGGCTCAATGAGCTCGGCATCCCGTACCTTTACTACGAAGTCATCGAGGGCGGGCACGCGTCGGGCGCCACGCCGGCCGAACGCTCGGCCATGACGGCGCGCGAATACGTGTACTTCGCGCGGCAGCTCGGCCTCTGAACGTCCAGGCTTCGCGGCGCCGGAGTGGCGGATTCAGCCCGCATTCCAGCTGCGGATCGCGGGCTCCGCCAGCGAGTGGTGGTCGTAGCCGAGACTGCCCAGCGTCGCGGTGTCGAGCAGCAGATGGGCGGCTTCGATGGCCGCGACGCCGATCCAGCGCATGGCGAGGATGCGCAGGATGTCGCGGTGGGCGACCAGCAGCGTGATGCCGCCCAGCGCGCGCGCGCGGGCGATGACGCGATCGGCACGCGCGGCCACGGCATCGAGCGTCTCGCCCCGCGGGCAGCCGTCGCGAAACAGGTTCCACTGCGGCTGCCGCGCGCGGATCGCCGCCGTCGTCACGCCCTCGTACTCGCCGTAATCCCACTCCGCCAGATCCGCGTCGAGGGTGGCCGCAAGGCCCGGCACCGCCAGTTCCGCCGTCCTGCGCGCGCGCTGCAGCGGGCTGCACAACACGCGATCCAGCTGCAGCGCGGCCAGCCGCGGTGCGAGCGCGCGTGCCTGCTGTTCGCCGCGTTCGTTCAAGGGGAGATCGGTGCGGCCCGTGTGCTGTCCCGTCGCGGCCCAGGGCGTCTCGCCGTGGCGCAGCAGGTACACGAGCGGCGTGGGTCCATTCGCCACGGGGTTCAGGGCGTGGCGGCGCTGGCCGCCGGCAGCGATCGCGAGAACGGCCGGAAGGTCAGGGCGATGAGCGATGCGCCCAGCCCCATGCCGAAACTCGCGAGGTACAGGCCGCTGTAGCTGCCGGTGGTGTCGTAGATCCAGCCGCCGAGCACCGGGCCGCTCGCCATGCCGAGGCTGCCGGCCATGGTGGTGCCGCCGATGATGGTGCCCATCATGCGCAACGGAAAGTTCTCGCGGATGATGACCGAATACAGCGGCATGGTGCCGGCATAGGTGAAGCCGAACAGGGCCGCCACCGCGTAGAACTCCGACAGCGTGCCCGTGAAGTAGTAGCCCAGCGCAGCGCAGGCCTGGATGAACAGGCCGGTCACGAGCACGTGCTTGGCGCCGAAGCGATCGCCGAGCAGTCCGAAGCCGATGCGGCCGCCAAGACCCGCCAGGCCCTCGACGCTGTAGATCGACACCGCGGTGAGCGGCGCGATGCCGCACGCGATGGCATAGCTCACGGTGTGGAAGATCGGTCCCGAGTGCGTGGCGCAGCAGCAGAAGTTCGTGAGCAGCAGGATGATGAACTGGGGCGAGCGCACGGCGGCGCCCACGGTCAGCTCCGGCTGCGGGCCGCCGGCCACGGGCGTGGCAGCGGGGCCGGCCTGCAGCGCGGGCGGGCGACGCACCAGCAGGCAGGTGGGCAACAGGGTGGCGGCCGCGATCAGGGCGAGGTCGAAGAACGCGGTGTGCCAGTCGTGATGCGCAATGAGCCAGCCGGCGATGGGCGACATGGTCATCGGGGCGATGCCCATGCCGGCCGAAACCAGCGACACGGCGAGGCTGCGCCGGGTCTCGAACCAGCCCGTCACCGCGGCGATCATGGGCACGAAGATCGCCGAGGCGCCGAAGCCCATGAGCAGCCCGAACACCAGCTGGAACTGATGCAGCGACTGGCTGCGGCCCGCGAGCAGCAGGCTCGCCACGATCAGCACCGAGCCCGTGAACACGACGGGTCGCGGTCCGGTGCGATCGGCGATGGTGCCCCAGCAGAGGCTGCCGAACGCCATGGCGAGGAAGCCGATGGTCATGGCGAGCGAAATGCCCGTGCGCGACCATCCGGTGGCCAACGACATGGGCGCGAGGAACACGGGCAGGGAGAACATCGACCCGACCGCGACGCAGCCGAGCAGCGCCCCGGCTGCGACGATCACCCAGCGATAGCTGTGCATGCCCCGCCTTATACGTGGTTTCCCCGCCGGCGGGTACCGGCGCTCAACCCGGGGTGAGCGCGATCCTGCCCTGGTACGTCGTGCCCGCCACCGGCACCACCGGCTTGCCGTCGACGCTGACCTTGCCCTTGAGCCTCGCGCCCGGCTGCACGGTAAGTGCCGAGAGCAGCGAGGGGCCGGTGACATCCCAGGTGGCGCCCTTGCCCAGCGTCACGCGCACGCCGTAGAACGTATTCCAGGCGTCGTTCTGCACCCACTTCATGTCCTTGCGCTCGAACTTCGCCCACAGGCCGTTCCAGTCGTTGACCGAGCCCGACACGATGGCGCCCTTGAGCGTGGTGTCCTCGAGCGCCAGCGTCATGATGCGCTGGTAGTCCATGTGGCGCACGTCGCCCGTGACGTTCATGTTCTTCATCGACACGGCGATGGGCTTGACGGCGGCGCCGTCGGATTCGGACTTGAGGAAGTTGCCCATGCGATCGCTGTTGAGCACCGTCATGATGAGCACGTTGCTGTAGGAGCGCAGTTTCGCGCCATCGAGGTCGATGGTGGCGCTGGTGCTCTTGAGCAGCAGGTCGGCGCCGGCGATGTAGTCGATGTAGGCGGCCGCCGCCTTGCTGATGTGCGTGGCGTAGTCGCGCGTGCCCTTGAGGCTGCGGTCGGTGGCGAGCGTGCTGTTGCGGATGGTGAGCGTGCCGGAATCCGCCGCGCCGCGGCCTTCACCCATCATGTCCGGCGCGTGGATCATCACGGCGTTGCGGCCCGCGGTGACCACCGATCCGGCGCTGGTGGTCTTGCCGCGGTTGTACCTGAGCACATCGGCCGGGGCCGACGCGCCGTCGGCGATGGTGATCTGGCCGCTCTTGGAGATGATGGCGCCCACCTCCGGCGAACTCAGCGTGCTGCCGTAGAGCCACACGCGGCAATCGAAATCGGCGTAGGTGCCGTAGCCGCCGTGCTGCGCGATGCCACGGGTGTTGTAGACGTACAGGTCGAGGCCGGGCTTGGCGGCCGCATCGGTGGACAGCGCGGCCCAGCCCTCGGTGGTCACGACGGAGTTGAAATAGTAGGTCTTGCTCCGGGCCGTGGACATGTTCGAGCGCGCGATGCCATAGATGAACAGCGCGTCGTTCGAGAACGGCTCCTTCTGCGACGCCGTGAAGGCGTTGCTGCCGGTCTGGGTCACGCGCGAATCGTTGACGATGAGCCGCGCATCCTCCGTGGTTTCCACCACGTAACGCTGCGCGCCGTCCACGGTCAGGTCGGAATCATTGATGTTGATCGTGGCGCCTTCGCTCGCGACCACCGCGGCGCCGCCCGCGTCCCTGGCGCCCGCCGCCCGCGTCACGCCCAGGTGGATCTTCGCCCGCTCGAGGGTCACCACCGACTTCGGGCCGGTCGCGACGATGCCGTTGAACGTGAAATCGCCGCTCTGCAGCGACAGGTCCTGGATGCGGATGCCATCGGCCGTCGACTTGAGACTGGCGTCGTACTGGCCCGGCCGGTATTCCTTGGCTGCCAGCTCGGCGCCATTGGCAATGAAGATCGCCGACTGGCTGGGCGCGCCGGGCATCGCCGGCATGGCGCCGCCGGGGCCGCCACCGGGCATGCCCGCAGGTCCCCCCGGCGGACCTCCAGGAGGTCCGCCCGCCGGCGCCCCTGCCGGAGGCGCGCCGGGCGGCGGTGCGCCCGCCGGTGGCTGCTGCGCGAGCGCCGCTCCGGCAGCCACGGTGATCAGCAACGCTACGCTACCCGCATGGACACGATATTTCACGGCACGCCCCCCTTGGCGAAAGCATCAATCGGTCGCGGATGCTAGCGTCGCATCGCCGTCGCGGACAATACGGTGAGCGCAAAGAAGTGTGACGAAGCGCGATGGATCGCAATCCACGAAATGCGCCTCATTCACAAGCATCCGCCGCCGCTGCTGTGATCGTGCTTCACAGATGGGTTTCGATGAACGCTCCCAGCTGCGCGCGCGTCAACGCGCCCACCCGGGTGGCCACTGGCTGCCCGTTCCTGAAGAGCATCAGGGTCGGAATGCTGCGCACGTGGAAGCGGGTCGCGGTGAGCGGATTCTCGTCGACATTGAGTTTGGCAATGGACAGGCGACCCGCGTAGTCCCTGGCGCCGGCTTCCAGCAGCGGCGCGATCATCTTGCACGGGCCGCACCATTCGGCCCAGTAGTCGACCAGCACCGCTCCCTTGGCCTGCAGGACCTGGCTGTCGAAGCTGGCATCCGTGGTCTGTATCGGTAGTCTGGCAGTCGTCTCGCTCATCCTGGCAACTCCTCACTCGGTGGCAAAACCTTCGAAATGGAGTCTATTATTCCCAATGACACCATTGAATCGCAGATTTCGAATTTATAATTCAGGATTCTGAACAATGAGCATTGACCGCCTGCTGGCGATGGAACTGTTCGTGCGGGCCGTGGACCGGGGCGCGCTGGCGCACGCGGCGGACGAAATGGGTGTTGCACGCGCCACGGCGACCACGCTGATCCAGCGGCTGGAAGCGCAGCTGGGCGTGCGACTCCTCAACCGCACCACGCGCCGCATGAGCGTCACGCCCGATGGCCAGGCCTGGTACGAACAATGCGTGGGCATCCTCGCGCAGGTGAGCGAAGCGGAGGAGCGGATGCGGCGGCAACACGCGACGCCGCGCGGCCAGCTGCGCGTCGACGCACCCACCGTGATCGCGCGTTCGGTGCTGATGCCGGCGTTGCCGCGCTTCTTCGCCAGCTATCCCGACATCGATCTGGCGCTCTCGTGCACGGAGCGACGCGCGGACCTGATCGAGGAGCGCGTCGACTGCGCCCTCTGGAGCGGTGAGCTCGCGGAGACCGGCATCCTCGCGCGCCGCGTCGGTTACCTCTACTTCGCCACCTGCGCGGCGCCAGCCTATCTCGAGGCGCATGGCACGCCGCGGCATCCGGAGCAACTGGCACAGCATCGCTGCCTCAACCGTTTCACCCCGGGTGCGGCGCGGGTGCAGGACTGGGTGTTCTCGCGCGGCGCGGCGCGCGTGCAGCAAAGCCTGCGGGGTTTCCTCGCTGTCGACGACGAGAATTCCTACATCGCCGCCGCCGAAGCGGGACTGGGCATCGCGCAACTGCCGGCGTTCATCCTCAAGGACGCCATGGAGCGCGGCACGCTCGAGCTGGTGCTGGGCGACTGGTTCCCCGAGCCCGCGCCGCTGTCGGTGGTGTACCCACAGAACCGCCATCTCTCGGGCAAGGTCCGGGCGTTCGTCGATTGGGTCGCGCAGCTCCTGGCGAACCACGACGGGATCCAGTTGCGTTCCACCTTGCGCGCCGCGCGCCCACTGCCAGCCGATTGATGCCGTCGATCCCTGCCATAGGGACAGTCGACTTTTTTCCCCGGGTCGGCGGGCATACCCTCGCGTCTCCAAACCACTCTCGGCAAAGGGGTCACGACCATGAGTGAAGAAGTCACGGCAGCAGAGAAGGCAGGCCGGTGCCCGTTCGGCCACATGGCCGGCGGCGGCACCACGAACCGCGACTGGTGGCCGAACGAGCTGCGGCTCGACCTGTTGCACCAGCACTCCACGAAATCCGATCCCATGGGCGCCGCTTTCAACTATGCGAAGGCGTTCAAGCGTCTCGACTACCAGGCGCTGAAGCAGGACCTGGTGCGGGTGATGACCGACTCCAAGCCCTGGTGGCCCGCTGACTTCGGCCACTACGGCCCGCTGTTCATCCGCATGGCGTGGCACAGCGCCGGCACTTACCGCATCGCCGACGGGCGCGGTGGTGGCGGGCGCGGGCAGCAGCGCTTCGCGCCGCTCAACAGCTGGCCAGACAACGTCAGTCTCGACAAGGCGCGACGGCTGCTGTGGCCGGTGAAGCAGAAGTATGGCAGCAGCATTTCCTGGGCCGATCTGATGATCCTGACCGGCAACGTCGCGCTCGAATCGATGGGCTTCAAGACCTTCGGCTTCGGCGGCGGCCGTGCGGATGTGTGGGAACCGGACAACGATGTCTACTGGGGCATGGAGAAGACCTGGCTAGGCGATGAGCGCTACTCCGGTGACCGTGAGCTCGCGAATCCGCTGGGCGCGGTGCAGATGGGCCTGATCTACGTGAATCCCGAAGGCCCCAACGGCAAGCCCGATCCGATCGCCGCAGCGCGCGATATTCGCGAGACCTTCGCGCGCATGGCCATGAACGATGAGGAGACCGTGGCGCTGATCGCCGGCGGTCACACCTTCGGCAAGACGCATGGCGCGGGGGATGCCGCGCACGTCGGCGCCAATCCCGCCGCGGCCGATCTGGAAGCGCAGGGCCTCGGCTGGAGCAGCACCTATGGGTCCGGCATCGCGGGCGATGCCATCACCAGCGGCCTCGAGGTCACCTGGACCACCACCCCGACGCGATGGAGCAACGATTTCTTCAAGCACCTGTTCGGCTTCGAGTGGGAGCTGACCAGGAGTCCGGCCGGCGCCCACCAGTGGCGACCGAAGGACAACGCGGGCGCGGGCACCGTCCCGGCGGCGCACGACCCCGGCAAGCGCATCGCGCCCAGCATGCTGACCACGGATCTGGCACTGCGCTTCGATCCCGCCTACGAAAAGATTTCGCGTCGCTTCCTCGAGCATCCGGACCAGTTCGCCGATGCGTTTGCGCGCGCCTGGTTCAAGCTCACGCACCGCGACATGGGTCCGCGCGCGCGCTACCTCGGACCGGAAGTGCCGGCTGAAGCGCTGATCTGGCAGGATCCGGTGCCCGCGGTCGACCACCCGCTGATCGATGCCGCCGATGCGGACGCGCTCAAGAAGAAGATCCTGGCATCGGGCTTGTCCGTCGCCGAGCTGGTATCGACCGCGTGGGCCTCGGCGTCGACCTTCCGCGGCTCCGACAAGCGCGGCGGCGCCAATGGCGCGCGCATCCGGCTCGCCCCGCAGAAGGACTGGGCGGTCAATGAACCCGCGAAGCTCTCGAAGGTGCTCAAGACGCTCACGGGCGTGCAGGAGGACTTCAATCGCGGCGCGCCGGGCGGCAGGAAGGTGTCGCTGGCGGACCTCATCGTGCTGGCCGGCGGCGCGGGCGTGGAGGAGGCGGCCCGGCGCGCTGGCGTGCCGGTCAACGTGCCGTTCACGCCGGGCCGCACCGACGCTTCGCAGGAACAGACCGACGTGCAGTCGTTCGCGGTGCTGGAACCCGTGGCCGATGGTTTCCGCAACTACAACAGCGGCAAGCTGCCGATCGCCGCTGAGGAGCTGCTGCTGGATCGGGCGCAGCTGCTGACGCTGACCGCGCCGGAGCTGGTGGTGTTGCTGGCCGGGCTGCGCGTGCTCGGCGCCAACTTCGGCGGCACGAAACACGGCGTGTTCACGCAGGCGCCTGGAACGCTGAGCAATGACTTCTTCGTCAACCTGCTGGACATGCGGACGTCGTGGAAGGCGACCTCCGGGGCCAGGGAACTTTACGAAGCGCGCGATGCGAACACCGGTCAGCTCGAGTGGACCGGCACGCGCGTCGATCTCGTGATCGGCTCCAACGCGCAGCTGCGCGCCATTGCCGAAGTCTACGGCGCCGCGGATGCGAAGCCGAAGTTCGTGAACGACTTCGTGGCGGCCTGGACCCGGGTGATGAACCTGGACCGTTACGACATCGCCAACCAGTAGTCGAGCAGGCGCTGACGATCGGCGGCGCCGGGCGCGGGAGCGTGCCCCGCCGCCAGATCGTCATTGAGATTGGCGATCTTGTCCGTGCCCGGCACGATGCACACCACCGCCGGGTTCGCGAGCACGAAACGCAGGAAGAATTGCGCCCAGCTCGCAATGCCCAGCGCGCCGGCCCAGTCGGGCAGGGGCTTGCCGGCCACCTTCGCGAACAGCGAACTGCCGCCCAGCGGCAAGGTCGCGACCACCGCGACGCCCGCGTCGCGCGCCGCCGGGAACAACCGCGGCTCGCCGCTGCGCTGGTCGAGCGAGTAGGGGAAGTGCAGGAAATCGGGTCGCTCGCGCGCGATGAGTGCCGCGAGCGCCGTGGTATCGGGATCGCGGCCCGAGGCAATGCCGATGTAACGCGCGACGCCACGGGCCTTCTGCTCGCGCAGGAAACCAAAGTCGAAGCTGGCGTTGCTGACTCCCCAGGCATAGAGCAGGTCGAAGCGTTGCATGCGCAGCACGGTCTGCGAGTGCTGGATCGAGGCCACCTGCTGCGCCGGGGAATCGAGCGATGAATACTTGGTGGCAAGGAACAGGTTGTCGCGCGCCTTGAGGCTGTCGATGATTTCGCCGAGCCGCTGGCGCCGTGCGCACGGTGCGGGGCAGCAGGCTGGTGGCGGCCGTGGCCGCCGCGGCCGTGAGCAGTGCGCGCCGCGAGATCATGGGAACGGATCCAGCACTCATTTTTTCCCCTGGTCGTATTTCGCGATCAGCCGCGGCAGGATCACCTGCGCCATGATGCGGTTGGGCGGCGACCCGCCCGAGTTGTAGTCGCCGGCCGTGAACACGGCTACCAGCTGGTACTGCGGCACGAGATAGATTTTCTGCCCGCCATTGCCCTGTGCGGCGTTGATGGTGACGTGCTGCTCGCCCTGCGGCGTCGAAACGTTCAGCCACGGCCGCCACCAGAAATACCCGTAGTCGGTGTCTTCGAGCCGTGACTGCGGCGCGAGCGAGGCCTTCACCCACGCTTCCGAGAGGACCTGGCGGCCGTGCCAGCGGCCGCCGTTGCTGTACAGCAGCCCCAGCTTGAGCATGTCGCGCGGCCGCAGGTGGATCTGGCTGTATTCCTTGTTGGCATTGGTCAGCGTGTAGTTCCACTGCCAGTCGCGGCGCTTGATGCCGAGCGGTCCGAACAGGGTCTGCTGCGCATAATCCGGCAACCTGGCGTGCACCGCGTTCTCGGTGGCGCGGCCCACCACCGCCACGCCGCCGGAACAATAGTGCGCGGTGGTGCCGGGGTCGCTGGTGAGCGGAAGATCGAGCGTGGCTTTGACCCAGTCGGGTTGCTCATCGATGACCAGCTCGTTGCCCTGCGATTGGGCGTTGTGGTCGTCGCACTCGAGGCCGGATGACATGGTGAGCAGATCGCCGAGCGTGATCTGCGATTTGCGCCAGTCGGGGTTGGCGAGGGTGGCATAGCCGAGCAGCGGCAGCACGCGCTCATCCACCCCGCTCAACGCGTGGCGATCCACCGCCTCGCCGACCACCGCACTGACCACCGATTTGGTCGCCGAGCGCAGCTGGTGCGTGCGCTCACGGTTGTACCCGTAGAAGTATTCCTCCAGGACCAGGTGTCCGCGCTGGTACAGCAGCACGCTGTGCACGTCCTTCCAGGTGCCATCCAGCACTCCGCGCACGATGCGATGCGCGATGTCCGCGCCGAGGTCGGAGCGTTCGATGTCGCCCACCTCGATGCCGTCGTGGAGCCTGGGAGGGATGGCATAGCGATAGCGCGCGGGATCGTCCTGGCCTTCGGGTCGCGGGCGGCCCAGGGCTGCCGACGCCGCGGACACCTGCTCTGAAACGCGCGGATGGATTCCATCGCGGCTCGCGTAGCCCGTGACCGTGCCGGCGGCATCGCGCTGGAACGTCACGCGATCGCCGGACTGCGCCACGAAGCGGTCCGCGCCTTCCCGGCGCAGCGTGTATTTCGCTTCATCGATCACCGCGAACAGCGAATCCGCCGCCACGATTTCCACACGCTGCGATCCATCCTGGTACGTGCCGACGTAGTCGGCGAGGCCGGGCGCGGCGCCTTGCGTCGCAGGACAGGCTGGATACAAGGCTGCGAGCTGCCGCGTGACGCCGTTGGTCCAGCCGAAGCCGTCCTGCAGCGGATATTCGCCGCCGCCGCCGCTGCGTTCCGGATCCCGCACATCGTACTTCTCCACCAGCTTGCCGGTGGCCTGGTAGCGCTGCGTGACGTTCGCGAGCCAGCGGCACGCGATGGACTGCGCCAGCGGCAGCTGCTGGTAGCGGCGCAATCCCGCGACCGCAAGCCACTGCAGCGGCGCCCAGCCGTTGGGCTGGTCCCATTGCTGGCCGGTATTGCGCAGCGTGGTGGCGAGGCCACCGGGTTGCAACAGCGATTCCTGCACCGCCGTCGCGACCTGCCCGGCCTGCCTGGCGGACGCCGCGCCGACGAACAGGGGATAGACGGTGGCCGCGCTCAGGTCCGGCAGGCGCTGGCGTTGCGTGAAGCGATAGTCGAGGTAGGCACCGCGCCGCGCGTCCCACAGATAGCGGTCCATGGCGTGGCGGCGGGCCGCCGCGCGGCGCGCGAACTCGTGCGCGCAGGAAACGTCGGCGTCACGTTCGCAGCCGGCGCGAATCGCGTTCTCGAGCCCGAACAGCAGGCTGTTGAGATCCACGGGAACGATCTCGGTGGTGATGATCGAGGCGCGGTTCTGGCCGTCGGCGAACCAGCGCGAACTGAAATCCCAGCCGCTTTCGGCCGCGGCGCGGATGTCGCGGAAGAGCTGCCGCGGGTTGCGCACGGTGGCGCGGGCGAGCTCGGCGTCTTCGCGATAGGATTCGTCGCGCGGCGTATCGGCGTCGTCCCAGTACCGGTTCAGCACCGCGCCGTCGGGCAGCTTCACCACGCGGCGCCGCGCCTGTCCGGGTGCCAGTGACCGTTCGCCCGCCATCCAGAACGCATATTCACGCCGCAGCTGCGGCAGGTAGCGGGCATCGGCCGCGGCCGGATCCTTGTCGAGCAGTCCCACCATCGCGAAGAAAAACGGTGGCTGCGAGCGGCTCAGGTAGTACGTGCGCGTACCGTTGGGAACGTGGCCATAGCGGTCGATGAGGGCCGCGAAATCCTGCACCATGTCGGCGAGGAGATCCTGGCGGGAGCTCTGCGCCAGTCCCAGCATCGTGAAGTAGGAATCCCAGTAGTACAACTCGCGGAAGCGGCCGCCCGGCACCACGTAGGGCCGTGGCAGCGGCAGCAGCGACGAGAAGGGAGGCACGGTGGTCGACTGGCGTGTCAGGGCTGGCCACAGTGCGTCGATATGCTGCGTCAGGGACAGGGGTGCTTTCGCTGCAGACGCTGCAGGTGTTGCAAGCGCGGCGGATGCGGCGGCCGTCGCGTCCGCGGGCAGCGAGAAATTCGCGGCCACGAAATCCGCCAGCGCCCTTTGATCCTGCGGTCGCTGCGCGCGATAACGTTGCAGGATGGTGTCGGGGGAAGCGAGCGGCACGGCGTCTGCGAACACCTTGCTGTCGGCAAAAAGCCCGGCGCTCTGGACCGCCGTGAACAGCTCCTTGAATTCGGCCTGCGGTGCAAGCGGCGTGCGGCCCGACTCTGCGGCGAACGACGGCAGGCCGCCCATGACCAGCAGCAGTGCCGTCGCGAGCAGTGCTCCGCTGGACGCGCGCCGGTCGCCGCCGCGCTCGAGGCGCACGCCCACGGGTGTCCTGCCCAGCGATTTCATGCCTCGAGTCTACCGAAAGTCGACCGGCGCCACAGAGGCTGGCAAGATGAAGGCTCGCGAGGGGGTGCTGGATGAGGGACTGGAAACGCGGCGCGGGCATCGTGCTGCTGTCGATGGCTGCGATCACCGCGCGCGCCGCATCGGGCTGGCAGGACGTGGCGCACTGGCCCGATTTCACCGGCGGCGTCTGGGAGTCCCCGGGCGCGGATGGCAGTCCGCACGCCGAGGACCTGCCGCTGAATGCAGTTGCGCAGCAACTCATCAAGAAGACTGCGGCGCATTACGGTTCGGGCGCGGGCTCCTGCGCGCCGCGCGGCATGCCCTGGAACCTGGGCAACCAGTTCATCTACTCGCGCGGGCTGATCCTCATCCTCGGCGCGCCGGATTACTACCAGGTCCTGCGGCGCGTCTACATGGACGGTCGCGCTCATGACGACCCGGACCCGACCTACTTCGGCCATTCGATCGGCCGCTGGGAGGGCAAGACGCTGGTGATCGACACGGTCGGCTTCCTGCCGGAGGAGCTGCTCACCGAAGGTCTGCCCAGTTACGGCAAGACGCACATCGTGGAACGCTACCGGTTGCTCGCGCCCGGCAAGCTGCAGCTCGACCTGAAGGTCAGCAATCCGGCCCTGCTCACGCACGACTGGACCCAGCGCCGCGTGTACACCTTGCACAAAGGGGAGGACGTCCCCGAATCCTACTGCGCCAACAATCGTGACGCCGGTGGCGTGACCAACCTCGCTCCGCCGCCCACCCTCGAACCCCTGCCGGGAGCGCCGTGATGCGGCGCGCCGCAGGCCGTTGCGCGCTCGCCGCACTGTGCGTCGCGGCGGGTGCGCAGGCGCACCACTCCTTCGCCATGTTCGACAATTCGAAGACCGTGACGCTGACGGGCACGGTCTATAAATTCGAATGGAGCAATCCCCACGTCTGGCTGTGGCTCTCGGTGCCGGGCGCTGCGGGCGCCAGCACGGTATGGGGACTGGAGAGCGGCGCGCCCACGCAGCTCAAGCGCGAGGGCCTCAAGTGGGACAGCTTCAAGTCCGGCGACGCCATCACGGTGACACTGCGGCCCATGAAGAACGGGGAACCCGGCGGCCGCCTCATGGGCGCGACCTTCGCCGATGGGCGGCAGTTCCGCAGCCAGGATCCAAACCTGTTCGCGGCGCCGCCCGGGACGCCCGCTCCGTGAGCCGGTTGCCAGTCCGGGACAATAGGTATATGATATAACCAATTGGGTGCCCAAGGCACCGCTGGGGGAATCATGGCCGCACAGTTCGAACGCATCAATCCGATCACGAACCAGAAGGCCAGCGCGGCGCCGGCCATGACGGTGGCTGAAGCCGTGGCGGTGGCCGAGCGCGCGCAGGCCGGTTTCGCCGGCTGGGCTGCCACCGGACCCAACGCGCGACGCGGCGTGCTGATGAAAGCCGCGGCCGCGCTCGAGGCGCGCAAGGACGAATTCGTGCAGGCGATGATGGCCGAAATCGGCGCCACCGCCGGCTGGGCCATGTTCAATCTCATGCTCGCCGCCGGCATGATCCGCGAAGCGGCGGCGCTCACCACGCAGATCGGCGGCGAAGTCATTCCCTCCGACAAGCCAGGCTGCCTTGCCATGGCACTGCGCGAGCCCGCGGGCGTGGTGCTGGGCATCGCGCCCTGGAATGCACCGATCATCCTGGGCGTGCGCGCCATCGCGGTGCCGCTGGCATGCGGCAATGCCGTGATCCTCAAGGCCTCGGAGATCTGTCCGCGCACCCACTCGCTGATCATCGAGGCGTTCGCCAGCGCGGGCTTCCCTGAAGGCGTGGTCAACATCGTCACCAACGCGCCCAGCGATGCGGCCGACATCGTCGGCGCGCTGATCGATCACCCGGCGGTGAAGCGCATCAACTTCACGGGCTCCACCACCGTGGGCCGCGTGATCGCGAAGCGTGCGGCGGAAAAACTCAAGCCGGTGCTGCTGGAGCTGGGCGGCAAGGCGCCGCTGCTGGTGCTCGAGGATGCCGATCTCGACGAAGCGGTGAAAGCCGCGGCGTTCGGCGCCTTCATGAACCAGGGACAGATCTGCATGTCCACCGAACGCATCATCGTGGTGGAGGCGGTCGCGGCCGAGTTCACGCGGCGTTTCGCGGCCAAGGCGCGGACCCTGCTGGCCGGCGATCCGCGCGAAGGCAAGACGCCGCTGGGCGCGGTGGTGGACCTGAAGACCACGCGGCACGTGAACGCACTGATCGACGACGCCACGGGCAAGGGCGCGCAGGTGGTGGCCGGCGGCAAGGGCGAGGGCGTGGTCATGGCGGCCACCGTGGTGGATGGCGTCACCAGCGCGATGGCTCTGTACCGCGAAGAGAGTTTCGGGCCGGTGGTCGGCATCCTGCACGCGAAGGACGAGAGCGACGCGATCCGGCTCGCCAATGACAGCGAATATGGCCTGTCGGCCGCGGTGTTCACGCGCGATACCGCGCGCGGCCTGCGCGTCGCGCGCCAGATCCGCTCCGGCATCTGCCACGTGAACGGGCCCACCGTGCACGACGAAGCGCAGATGCCGTTCGGCGGCGTTGGCGCGTCCGGCTACGGACGCTTCGGCGGTCGCGCCGGCATCGACCAGTTCACCGATCTGCGCTGGATCACGATGGAGACGCTGCCAGGACACTTCCCGATATGAGCACACTGCCCGACATGAGCGATGAGACCGATACCGTATCCTGCGCGGTGCAGGATGGCATCGCCTGGGTGAATTTCAATCGCCCGGAGAAGCGCAACTGCATGAACCCGAAGCTCAACCGGCAGATGGGCCGGGTGCTCACGGAGCTCGAATTCCGCGACGACGTCGGCGTGCTGGTGCTGTCGGGCGCGGGCACGGCCTGGTCCGCGGGCATGGACCTCAAGGAATACTTCCGCGACAACGAAGCGCTCGGCCTCGGCGCGACCCGCGGTGCGCAGCGCGAGGCGTACGGCTGGTGGCGGCAGCTGCGCTGGTACCAGAAGCCCACCATCGCCATGGTCAACGGCTGGTGTTTCGGCGGCGGCTACGGTCCGTTGTTCGGGTGCGATCTGGCCTTCGCGGCGGAGGAAGCGCAATTCGGCCTGTCGGAGATCAACTGGGGCATCCTGCCGGGAGGCGGTGCCACCAAGGTGGCGCGCGAGCTGCTCAGCTTCCGCAACGCCATGTACCACGCGCTGCTGGGCGAGAGCATCGATGGCCGCAAGGCCGCGGAGTGGGGGCTGGTCAACGAGGCCGTGCCGCTCGCGCATCTCAGGGCGCGGGTGGAGCAGGTGGCACGCGTGCTGCTGTCGAAGAATCCCGTCGCGCTCAAGGCGACCAAGGACGCGGTGCGTCGCGTCGGGGAAATGGGTTACGACAGCGCCGAGGATTACCTGATCCGCGCGCAGGAGGCCGCCAATTCGTACGACAACGAAGGGCGCAAGGAAGGCATCCGCCAGTTCATCGACGAAAAGAGCTACAAGCCCGGGCTGGGCGCCTACGACAAGTCCAGGCGATGAACCGCAGCGAAGGAGCTGAGGATCCCGCCCGTGCGGCACGCGGGCTGACCCGGCTGCTGCGGCCGCGCTCGGTCGCAGTGGTGGGCGCTTCGCCCACGCCGGGCGCACTGGGCGCATCGGTGCTCGCCAACCTGGATCGCTTCGGCTTCGGCGGCGACGTCCACCTGATCAATCCACGCCGCGCCCACATCGGCGCGCGCCCCTGCCTCAAGGCCGTGGCAGAGCTGCCGCTGGGCGTGGACGTCGCGGTGCTGGCGATTCCGCGCGCGGCCGTGCTCGAGACGCTCGCGGCGCTGGCGCAACGCCAGGTGGGCGCCGCCATCATCTTCTCCGCGGGATTCGCCGAAGGCGGCGCGGCGGGCGCCGCCGAACAGCGCGAGATCGCGCGCATCGCGGAATCCAGCGGCATGGCGATCGAAGGACCCAACTGCCTTGGGCTCGTGAACTACGTCGACGGCGTCGCGCTGACGTTCATCGAGACGCCCGCCGTGTTGCTGGGCGATCGCCCCGGCATCGGGCTGGTTTCGCAGAGCGGCGCCATGGCGGCGGTGGTGGGCGTGACGCTGCAGAGCCGCGGACTGGGCCTGTCGTGGTCGGTGAGCACCGGCAACGAAGCGGTGAGCGGCGTCGAGGATTACCTCGAGCACCTGCTGCAGGACGCTCACACCAGCGTGATCGCCCTCATCGTCGAGCAGTTCCGCCAGCCGCAGCGCTTCCTGGCCCAGGCGCGTCGCGCACGCGAACTCGGCAAGCCGATCGTGCTGCTGCATCCCGGCCGCAGCGCCGCCGCGCGCGCCTCGGCCGCCACGCACACCGGCGCCATGGCCGGCGACTACGAAGTCATGCGCACGCAGGTGACGCGCGCCGGCGTGCGCCTCGCGGGTGACCTGGAGGAATTCGGCGACATGCTCGAGCTGGCCGCCCGCTGCCCCCGCCTCCCCGCCGGCGGCACCGCGCTGCTCGCGGAGTCGGGCGCATTCAAGGCGCTGGCGCTGGATGTGTGCGAACAGATCGGGCTCGCGCTGCCGCCCCTGGACGATGCGAGCGCGCCGCTGCTGCGAGCAGCCTTGCCGGCCTTCGTGCCGGTGAGCAATCCCGTCGACCTCACCGCGCAGGGGCTGGTCGAGCCCGATCTGTACCGGCGCGCACTGGCAGCGCTGCTGCAGGATGAACGCTTCGGCTGCATCGTGCTGACGCTCATCCAGACCGACGCCCACACCAGCGCCATCAAGTTCCCGCCGGTGCTCGCGGCGCTGCGCGAGCTGCAGCCGGACAAACCGGTGATCTGTGCCGGGCTGGATGAAGGGGCCGCGGTACCGCAGGACTACATCGCGCAACTGCGGGCGTTGCACGTGCCGTATTTCCCGACGCCCAACCGCGCACTGCGTGCGGTGGCGCGCATGCAACCCGGTGGCGCCGCCTCACACGAGGCCGCCGGCGCAGAAGTGCTGCGCTTCCCGGCCGCATCGCCGCGCGGCGGGACGCAGTCGGAGTACCAATCGAAGCGCCTGCTGCAACCACTGGGCTTTGCGTTTCCGCCGGGCCGGCTGGTGCGCACGCTGGCGGAGGCGCAGCAGGCTGCCGCGGAGCTGGGGTGGCCCGTGGCGCTCAAGGCCCAGTCGGCGGCGTTGCCACACAAGACGGAAGCGGGTGGCGTGGTGCTGGGCCTTGAGGACGCCGACGCCATCGCGCGAGGCTGGGCGCAGCTGCACGCCAGCCTTGCGCGCCACCGGCCGGACCTTGAGCTGGACGGTGTGCTGGTGGAGAAAATGGGTGCGCGCGGCGTTGAAATGATCGTCGGTGGACGCAACGACCCGCAATGGGGAGCGGTGGTGCTGGCCGGATTCGGTGGCGTGCAGGCGGAGATCGCCCGGGATGTGCGGCTGTTGCCCGCCGATCTGGATGAGGCGGGCGTGCTGCGGGAACTGGATCTGCTGCGCGGCAGCCCGTTGCTGCGGGGTTATCGGGGTTCACCGGCGCTCGACGTCCCGGCGCTCGCGACGCTCATCCGGCGCGTGGGTGGACTGCTGCGCGGCGAGCCGGGATTGCGCGAAATCGACCTCAATCCCGTGGTGCTGCATCCGCATGGGCAGGGGGTGGTGGCGCTGGATGCGCTGCTGGTGTTCGGGAGTCCGCCCGCCTAGCGCCCACGATTGCTGCAGGTGCGCGTTCAAGCTTTGGACGCCGGGGCCGATACCCGCTGTGCCGCCTGAACGGGTAGTGGGAGCGGCGCTGCCGGTATGGAACAGGACCAGGACTGGATCGCCAACGAAAAGCTGCGATTGATCAACGCCAACCTGCCGATGGCGTTGTCCATGTCGCTGGCGGCGGCCTGCGTCCAGGCCGCACTGGTGTCCCGCAGCGCGTCGACGCGAGGCCTCGCACTGTGGCTGTCGTTCAGCGCCGTGATCGCGCTGCTGCGCTACCTGCACCAGCGGCAATTCACGGCTCGCGCACCCGCCGCGAGCGACACCAGCGCATGGCGCCGCACGCTCGACGCGGGTACCGCGCTGTCGGGTCTGTGCTGGGGGCTGGGCAGCGCGCTGCTGTATCCGCCGGATCTGCCGCACCAGGTGTACGTCGCGTTCGTGATGGCCGGCATCAGCGCGGCCGCGATGACGACTTACGCCGCGTTCCGGCGCACCTACTTCCTGTTCGCGCTGCCCGCCAACCTGCCGCTGGTGATCAGCGAGACGCTCGGCGGAGGCTCGATCCACTACAGCATGGCAGTGTTGTCGCTGATGTTCCTGGCGGTGGTGGGCCGCGCCGCGTTCGCGCTCGAGAGCATGATCAGTCATTCGCTCGACCTGCGCGCGCAGAACGCCGAGCTCACCAAGGCGTTGCACCACGAAGCCACCCACGACCCGCTGGTGGATCTCATCAACTACCGCGAATTCAACCAGCGGCTGCGGGCCGTGGCCGCAGCCGCCGCGGCGCAGCGCCAACCGTACGCGTTGATCTTCATCGACCTGGATTTCTTCAAGGCCGTCAACGACACCGGCGGGCACGCCGCGGGCGATGAGATCCTGCGCGGCGTGGCGCACGCCCTGCCCACGCAACTGCGCAGCACCGACACCGCGGCGCGGGTCGGCGGTGACGAGTTCGTGGTCATGCTGCCGCTGTGTCCCGCCGAACGCGCGGCGCAGATCGCGGCCAATATCCTGGCGGCGATCCAGAAACTTTCGCTGCCGTGGGACGGGCGGGAGTTCCGTGTCGGCGCCAGCATCGGCGTGGCCTACACCGAAGCCGGCGAATTCGATGCCGCCACCGTGCTGCGCGCCGCCGATGCCGCCTGCTATACCGCCAAGAAAAACGGCCGCAACCGGGTCGAAGTGCGCGACGCCGACCCGCAGCTCGAGCTCAGCGGCCGCTTCGCGATCAGCGAATTCAGCAGCCGCGGCTGAGCCCGGCGCCGATAATTCTTCACAGGAGAGTTATTCTTGCCGGCGGCTGGACTGGCTACAATGCGCGTTGTTCCGAACCAGAGGGGGGCGATATGAAACCAGTGACCGGACCTGCAATGCTCGCGGTGGCCGTGGCGGCCGCGATCTGCCTGGCGCCTGCGGCACAGGCCAGGGATCCCAAGGGCATCAGCGACCTGCAGAAGGCCGCCGAGGCGCTGCAGATCAGCAACATCATGGGCCGCTATGCCGGTTACGTGATCGCGAACCGCTGGAACGAGATCGGCGAGATGTTCGCGCTCGATGATCCCGATGTGCACCAGAACGTGCCGTTCGCGATGTCCGGTCCCGCGCTGCGCACGTATTTCAGCTCGCGCCAGGCGGAGAAGCTCGGCGATGGCGTGCTGCACCAGCACGCCTTCATGTCCCCCATCATCGAAGTCGCGGGCGACGACCAGACGGCCAAGGGCGTGTGGGATTCACCGGGGATCGACACCGGCGCGGGCAACAGCATGGCCAACTGGGCCTGGGTGCGTTACGCGGTCGATTTCAAGAAGATCCATGGCGAATGGAAGATCTGGCATCTCTCGGTACTGCCGGTGTGGCGCGCCGCGTATGGCGAAGAGTGGTCGAAGATGGTGAGCAAGGATTCCGCGGGAAAAATGACGGGTGGCGGCGTGAGCGCGGCAGGCGCAGGCGCACCTGCCGGTGGCCCGCCCGCGCCGGGTGGCGCCGGTCCCGGGGGTGCAGGGGGACCGCCGCCTGGCGCGGGTCCCAGGGGTGGCGCACCGGGCGGCGCGACCGCGACCAAGTGGCGCTACAACGGTGTCGGCGAGACACCGCTCCTGCCGGCGCAATTGCCGAAGCCTTACTACAGCTTCGATCCCAAGGACGCGTACTGATGCTGCGTCGCACGTGATGCGGTGGAAGCATCACGTGCATTTATCGTGGATCATCGATGCCGTCGATGATCCACACGCACATTCATGTGTCCTTGTTTCCGTCGCGCCAATTCGCAAGCCGGCGAATGTTCCTGTGGTATAAAGACCCCGTTGTTGCGAGGGGCTTACAGGACGAGGCCATGACGGGTCTTCCCTGTGCGCGATGAGCGCTCCCAGAGTCATCCAAGGATGGAGTCGCAGCGGGACAACACGCTAACTCAATCTTGAGGACAGGGGGATTCAATGCGAACGTTTAGCAAAGGCATCTTCGGATGCTTCGGCGCACTGCTGTGTGCCGGATCCGCGCTGGCGCAGAACGCCGGCGCCGCGGGTGCAGGCGCATCCGACACGCTGGAGGAGGTGGTGGTCACGGCCGAGCGCCACGAAGAGAACCTGCAGAAGACGCCGATGAACGTTTCCGTCATCAGCGGCGAGGAAGTGGCGCAGCAGGGTCTGTCGAGCCTCGAGCAGGTGCTCAACGGCGTGCCGGGCGTTTCCGTGCAGGGCCAGGTGCGCGGCTTCGTGCCGTCGATCCGCGGCCTTGGCACCGATCTGCCGCCGGGCAGCTCGCAGGGCAGCGTTGCGACGGAAGTCGACGGCGTGTACGACATCCGCGCCGAAGCGGGTCGCGTCGGTTACTACGACCTGCAGCGCGTGGAAGTGCTGGCCGGCCCGCAGGGCACGCTGTACGGCGTGAACTCCGACGGTGGCGTGGTCAACATCATCAGCAACAACCCGGTGATCGGGAAGTACCAGTCATCGGCCGGCATCACGGTGGGCAACTACAACCTGCTGCGCGGCGAAGGCATGGTCAACCTGCCGGTCAGCGCGAACTCCTCGCTGCGCATCTCGGGCGCGGCCATCAACCGCGACGGCTATCTCACCAACACCGGTGCCGATGACAACATCGGCCAGGGCGGCCGCGTGAAATACCTGTACCAGCCCAGCGACGATTTCTCGTTGCTGCTGGGCGTGGAGATCGCCAAGCTGGGTGGCGTGGGGTCGGGCAGCGTGCCGGGTTACGCGGACGGCAATTCCTCGCCGGTCACGGTGAACGGCAAGACCTATTCCAGCCCCTGGACCGATCAGTCGGAAGGCACGTCGGCCTCCGACGTGAACCAGTGGGATCGTTATCACTCCACCAAGTACTGGTCGAACCTGCAGTGGAACGTGGGTCCGGGCGCCCTGACGTTCACGCCTTCCTACAAGATCGATCGCGACACGCAGAACTCCTGCGGCATGGGTGCGAGCTGCACCCTGCAGGGCGATCCGATCAAGCTGGAGGAGAACTCGGAGGAGCTGCGCTACGCGGCATTGCCCGGCACGGCGCTGCAATGGTCGGGTGGCCTCTACCACTTCTCGTATCGCGAAGCGGAAGCGGGCATGGGCCCGGGCAACCCGCCGCCGGTGGTGTACTACCAGCAGTCGTACGGCGTGTTCGGCGAGACCACGTATTCCTTCACCGACACGATGCGCCTGATCACGGGCGTGCGCGAAACCCGCGACCAGAAGCATGAAACCGATCTGCCGCAGCACGGCACCTGGAATCACTTCGATTATCGCGCCGGTCTCGAGTACGACCTGACGCCGCAGTCGATGGAGTACCTGACGGTGGCCACCGGCTATCGCCCGGGTGGTTTCAATTCCGACGGCTCGGAGTTCAAGACCGAAGTGGTGCGTGACATCGAGATCGGTTCCAAGAACCGCTTCCTCGACGATCGCCTGCAGCTGAACGTGGATGCGTACTACTACAACTTCACCAACTACCAGCTGCTGGACTTCTACTTCAGCGGCGACTGCACCGCGCTGTCGCCGCCGCCGCCGACCTACAACCTGAGCGCGCGCAACATCGGCGTGGACCTCGGCCTCACGGCCGCGGTGACCTCGAACGACACGGCGAGCGTGCAGCTGGCGTATGCGGATGCGAACTTCACCAGCAGCCAGACGATCTCGTACAACCCGCCCGACAGCTGCCCGGCGGGCGCACCGGCCGGCACCAACGCCATCGTGGACTCCTACACGATCGATGGTTCGCCCGAGCCCCGCTCGCCGCGCCTGTCCGGCACGGCCAGCTACGAGCATCGCTTCAGCCTGCCGAACGGCTCGTCGATCGCCGCCAAGCCGGCGGTGCATTTCGCCGAGACGCAGTACGTGCATCCGGTGGAGAACGTCTACTCGCACCAGCCGGGCTTCGGCACGGTGGACTTCTCGCTGCTGTATACGGCCGCGGACGGCAAGTGGACGCTGAGTGCCTGGGGCCACAACCTCGGCAACATCGCCATCAAGACGCAGCTGAATCCGATGATCCTCAACGAGCCGCGCACCTATGGCGTGACGTTGAACGCGAGCCTGAACTAGGCGCCCGCGGATCCGACCCGAAGGGGCGCTGCCAGCGATGGCAGCGCCCTTTTTTTGCCTCGCGCCCGCGTGTTGCGGGAGCGGCGTGGATCGGGACTACAATGCCGCCATGAAAACGCTCACGCGTCCTTCCGGGTGGCTGCTCGCCGCCGCCCTCGTGTTGGGGGCCCAGCTGGCGCTCCCGTCCCACGCTGCCCAGGCGCCCTACGACGAGCAGGCCGACGCGGCCAGCGATCTGCGGCACGCGCTCGCGGCCGCGCGCCGCGATCACAAGCAGGTGCTGGTGGTGTTCGGTGCCAACTGGTGCCCGGATTGCCGGGCGCTGGACCGGGCGCTGCATGGCAGCAGCCGGAAACTCATCAACGAGCGTTTCGACGTGGTGAAAATCGACGTCGGCAACTTCGACAAGCACCTCGACCTCGCCAACCGCTACGACAACCCCATCAAGATGGGCATTCCGGCGGTGGTGGTGCTGGATGCGCAAAACCGCATCCTGTATTCCACCAAGGGCGGGGAACTCGCCAATGCGCGCCGCATGGGCGAGAACGGCATCTACGACTTCCTGTCGCGCAACGTTGCGAAGTCATCCGCCGCCGGCGCGAACTGAAGCCTCAATTCGGCTCGCTGCCCGGCTTCGGATCTTCCAGCGGATAGGTACGCGTCCCCGCGTCGGCGGGTGCGGTCGCGGGCGCTGGCGCATAGCTGGCGGGAGTCGCCGGCGCGGCGGGCGGCGGGTTGCTGTCCGCCGCGCTGCTGCTGGCCGCGTCGGCCGCCAGTGCGCCGATAGCCGCCAGCAGGCGTGCGGCGGTCGGGTCGCTGGTGGTCACTTTGCCGGAGGAGACGGCTTCCACATCGGTGGCGCCGGGCCCGTAGAAGTTGCGGTTGGCGCGCTTGGCGAAGCCGAGCACCGTGCCGCTGATCGAGACACCGGCGAACAGGCCGCGCGTGCGCGAATACGCGTACACCTCGGAGTTCATGCCGGCGGCGGCTTCGGTCTGGCGGCCCACCGGGCCCGCCGTGAGCGAGGCGGTCGCACCGAGCGTGAAATCACCGCGCTTGAAGTAATCGATGCTGCGCTGGGTGGCGAAGATGAGCACCACGTCGGCGGCCTGGGCGCCGATCTGCCAGCCCACGCTGCCGCCGGCCAGCGAGACGAACACCGGGTTGGTGAAGCGGCCGCTGGCATCGCGCACGCTCATCACGCCCGCACCGCCGCGGCCTCCGAAGATCAGCGCGCCCTGGATCACGTTCGGGATCACCGCGACGCCGTAGGCGCGCTGCATCAGCCACTGCGGAATGTTCTGGTCGGGCTGCTTGCGCAGGTCCTCGAGCACCTGGCTCGCGAGCACCAGCCGCGCATCCTCGCGGGATTCGGCGCGCGCGCCCATTGGAAAGGCCATAACGGCCAGCAGCACGGCTGCCAGCCAGCGGAGGTTCCTGGTCATTGTAATTCCCCTGTGTGGAAGGTCGGCGTGGCCGACCCGCTGGTGTCAGTACCAGATCGAAACGTAGGCCTGCAGCACGTTGGCGTCGAGCACATAGAGCGGCTCGGCGCCGAGGCAAGCGGGTTCGCAGGCTGTGTCACGGACATCGCGATAGTCATCATAGTCGATATGAAGACGATCATAGCTGATATTCAAAGTGCCCTTGCTGATCCAGTGGGCCCAGCCGGGCTTGAACTCCCAGCTCGCACCCGCTCCGAGTGTGACACTGTGGAACTGCGCGAGTTCACGATCGCGTGCCAGGAAGTTCTGCGAATTCTGGTACGGGTACAGGTCGCTGTAGAAATCAGCCGCGTTCTGGCGGTAGTAGCGCACGCGACCGTCGAAGGTCCAGCTGTGCCACGGCTGCGTGTAGCCAAGGCGGAAGGTGTGGGCGTGGATGTCCCAGGTGTCTGAATAGAAACGGTAGGTGCCGTCGAGCGCCGCGCGCCACGGCAGGTAGTACTTGAGCTGCACCGAGGCCGCGTTGCCGGTGTGCGTGTGGGGATATTTTTCGGGCTCGTAGGAATAGCCCTTCGCGCTGGTGGCATCGACGTAGCGCACGCTGCGGTACGGGTTGTTGAGGTAACCCTCGCTCTCGGTGACTTCGAAGTTCGCGCCCAGCAGCAGGTTGCGCGTCAGCACCTGCGAGAGGCCCACCTGCCAGTCGCGGCGGTCGACGTCCTGCTTGAACAGGGGATTCTGGCTGTTGCCGACGACGTCCCAGCCGCGCGTGAAACCCATCGACACGGTGGTGAGGTCGCCGAACATCTGCTGGCTGGCGTTGAAATACGCGGTGCGCGCGTTGTAGTCGTTCTCGATGCTGCGGATGTAGCCGCCGCTGTAGGTGGACTTGCCGTGCAGGAACTCGAACCCGAGGCTGTCCTGCTTGCGCTCTTCCTTGTAGGCGCTGGCCTGCGTCACCACGTCGATCGAGGCGCCGGAGATCATGTCGACGTAGTGGTTGTAGGTCGCGGCGAACGAGTCGCCGAATTTCTTGCGCACCAGGATCGAGGGGCCCTGGATGGAGATGCCGCCGCCATCGTAGCTGTGGTAGAGCACGTCGGCGCGATCGTCGGGCAGCACCTCGCCCAGCACCAGCGAGGTGCCGACGCAGGCCAGCAGCATGTACAGGAAGCGGGTGGCTCGCACGCTGGCCGGTCTCAGTTGCAGCCGCAACCGCCGCCCACGTTGCCGGTGGCGCCCTTGGCCCCTTCGCGCGACTCGAACACGTGGTCGGTGTAGGTGGCGGAGACCGGGTTGGGCGTGAACGACATGATCGGGTCGGCCAGATGTTCGCGCTCGTAGGGCTTGACCCACGGCTGCAGCGATGAGCAGGCGCCGAGGCCCAGCGACCCCAGCGCCAGCAGCAGTGCCGCACGCGCGGTCGGCAACTTGGAGGATTTGCTCACCAGCCTATTTCTCCCGGATCAGCGCACGCAGCTGGTCCATGTACTCGTTCTCGGCGCCGGCCGTGTAGCCGTGGTGGATGTAGCGCACGACGCCCTTGCGATCCACGATCACGGTATTCGGCATGCCTTCGACCTGGTACAGCTTACTCACCGTGCTGTCGGTGTCGAAAAGTATCGGAAAGGAGACAGGCACGCTCTGCAGGTACTTCTGGGCGTCGGTGGAGTTGGGCTCGACGTTGATGCCAACCAGCGTCACGCCAAGGGCTTTGTACTTCCGGTAGACCTGGTCGAGGATGGGCATCTCGGTGCGGCACGGGCCACACCAGCTGGCCCAGAAATTGACCAGCACCACCTGACCCTTGAGATCGGCCAGCGCGACAGGCTTGCCGAGGCTGGAACCCAGGCTGAAGGCGGGCGCGGGCGCGCCAGTGCTGATGGCGGCGCTGGCCGGCAATGCGGCGGCCAGCAGCAGCGCGGTCGCGGTCAGGGGCAGTGCGAAACGCATGTGGTGTCTCCGGTGGAATCAGAAGAAGAAAGTGAAGCCGATGTGCGCCTGCAGGTTGTTCTTCAGGCGGTTCACGCCGAGCAGATCCGAATTGAAGACGATGTCCTGCATGTCGATGTGCAATGCCAGCCAGTCGGTGGGCAGGACCCGGAAGCCCGCGCCGAAGTTGGCCGCGAAATTCTGGTCGCCGGCGAACCGGACCGAACCGATGCCGCCGATCAGGTAGAGCGCGCTGTTCATGGCGTGCTTGCTACCCAGGAAGATCTCGCCCGGGAGCAGGTTGTACCCCAGCGAGAGGTTGTAATACGTGAAGCGCCTCTCAGCATCGGTGAGCAGCTGCACATTGCCGCCCAGGGTCTCGAAACTGGTCTGGCCGGCGGTGCTCTGGCCATACAGGGCCTCGAAGAAGAAATCCTCGGTGATGTGGTAGTCGAAGCGGAAGCCGTACACCGGGTTGGTGCCGAAGTCCTCGATCGACAGGCTGCCGTAGAAGCCGCCCAGTTCGATGTCATCGGCCTTGATCTTCGGCACTTTGATCCGGCGGCGCTCGACCACGGGCTGGATCACCTGCGGCGGCGGTTGGTTGGCGTCGGCATCGGGCGTGGCATTGCCGTTGGCGTCCACGCTGCCGTTGGCCTGTTCGGCCGCGCGCGCATCGATGGCCGTGACGGCGCTGTTGCTGTCGGCCGTGGCCGGCGCCGGCTGGGGCGCCTTCTTGTGCCACGGCATGTAGGCGCAGCCGCCGAGCAGCGTGAACGACGCCGTCAGTAGAAGAATGCGAATCCGAGCTTCCATTCCTGGTTTACCTCATTTTGATCGCGGCTCGTGAACACCGTGTGGTAGCGGTAGTCCGCCCGCAGGAAAAAGCGCCGCGTCAGATAGAAGCGCGCACCCAGGCCCACGTAGGCCGTCTGGTTGGTGCTGTCCAGCGGCTGGGTCAGCGTGACCTTGGGCTGCACGCGATCGAAACCCGTGCCCAGCGTGATGAACGGCGACAGGCGCCACTCCGGCACGAACACGTGGTTCAGGCCGATCTCGGCGATGTAGCCGTTGGAGATGTTGCCCAGGTACTGGCCGAGCGTGATCTCGACCTTGAGCTGGCTGTTGAAGGAAAAGGACTCGTACGCGGAGATCATCGACGCGCCGCCATAGGCGCCGGCGAAGACGCCCGTTTCCCAGTCGTGGTTGGTGAAGGTGTCGCGGTCGCCGCGCTTGAACACGAACAGCGTGCCGTCGGCCAGGTGCGCGAGCACCAGGTCACGCTCGTTGGCCCAGCCTTCCACGCCGCGCTCGGTGCGCACCTTGAACCACTCGGTCTTGCGCAGCAGCACGTCGATCGCCTCGCCCCGTCCCACCACCTGCGCTACGGGATAGCCGCGGCCCGGACCGGTGTGCAGTTCGAGGTACGGCTGCGAGATGAACAGCTGCAGGTACTTGTCCTGCGCCCCAGCCTGCTGCGCGGACGCGTCCGCAGCCATGCCAGCCGCGGGCGCGGCCAGCAGCAGGACGGCGGCGAGGCGCAGCAGCCCCGTGCGAAGACTAGTTGGCCAGCGGCGCACTGAAGGGATTGTTGTAATACTGGGCTCCAATATCCACCCATTCTGACAGAAGCCGCAATTCTGCTGCAGTCAGCCTGCCGGCATGGGTGCCACCGGTCGCAAATTTGGCGAAGAACGAGGCCTTCGATCCCAGCGCACTGCCCGCATGCAGGCTCACGGGCGCACTGCCGGTGGTGTCGTTGAGCTGCGTGCAGGTGGTGGGGTCGATGTCGGTGGCCGCGTTGAACGTGGGCGCATTCTGCGCGCCTTCGAGCAGCTGGTCATACGAGCCGAAGCGGCCCGCAGTGGTCTGCGGCGCGTTGGCATCGAGCTCGAGGCCGCCCGCGGGACCTTCGTTGACCACCACATCCACCGGCGTCGTGGTGCCGGTGGGCGTGCAGCTCACGGTCTGCTGGCGGGCCGGCGTCACGGTGCGCGTGTGGCAGCCGACGCAGGTGTCGGAGCCCAGCGGGAAGGTCGCCGACACCGTGCCGCGCGTGACGGACCACAGCGGGCTGATGATGCTCTCGTAGTTGATGATGCTGCGGCAGGTGTAGTTCCAGGTCTGCGCGCAGGTGGAGGAAGTGGGCAGCGGCGTGGTCAGGCCGCTGGCCAGCGCATTGGAACTGTACACGTAGGCCACGGTTTCATTGCCGGTGCCACCGCCGAACCACGGATCGACGAACACCACGTTCATGCTGGGCGTGGACGCGGCGTAGGGTTTGTCGCCGCAATTCCAGCCGGTGAGCGCCTCCGCCATGGTTTCGGTGCAGCCCGCCAGCGGTTGCACCGCCGCGCCGCCGCCGAAGCTGTCCGCTCCGCTGTACAGCACGGGGAACAGGCCGGCGCGCGTGTGCGAGAGCACCACGTTCGACACGGTCTGCGAACGGAAGTAGCAGCCGTAGCAGCTGTAGCCCTTGCCGTCGTACAACAGGCTCTGGTCGGCCTGCACCGTCGGCTGGCCGGCTTCGCCGCCGCGCAGCGTCACCCAGGTGTTGCCGGGCTGGAACAGGCGCTGGCCATTGGCGTCGAGCACCGAGAACATCAGCGCCGCGTCGGCCGGCACCAGCGTGCGCACCGAACCATCGGGTTCGATCGGCACGTAGCCGACGATCTCGCGCATGAAGCCGCCGTTGGGTCCGAAGGCGATGGTGCGGTCGAAATCGTAGCCGTTGCCGTCGTCGGTCCGGCGGCTGGGCAGCGACACCGCTTTCTCGATGCGCAGGAAGCGCGCCGGGCGATTCACCGCCGGCGCCACCGACACCGCGGCGATGGTGTTGGCCGCGGCGTTGCCGGTCAGCACCGGAGCGGGGGCGCCATCCCAGTCGTACACGCTCTTGATGTCGAGGATCGCCAGCGTGCTGCCGAGCTCGACGCTGGTCGGCGTGTCGGCGATGTAGCTGGGCGCGGTGCGCGCCTGCAACGCCACCACCTCGGAGACCATCACGCCCTCCACCGGCTGCATCACCGGCTTGAGCGTGTTGTCGTTCGGGTTGAACAGCCACACGCTGTACAGCGGTGGCGCGTGCAGCAGCGCGGTGTTGGCGAGGTTGTCGGCGGTGCAGGCGAGGATGGTGCCCTGTGCATCCTGCAGGCGGCACTGCGTCCAGCTCACGAGGATGCGGTTGGTGTCGTCCCACAGCGGGTAGGCGGCCGTGAAGCGGCCACCGGGCGAGGTCTCGGGCTGGTCGTCGCCGGCCGCGTCGGTGGCGGTGCCGGTGCGCACGTCGTTGGTGGTGGCCGGGATCTGCGCCGGCGGCGTGACGTTGCTGGTGCAGTTGGCGGTGGGCAGCAGCACCGTCTGGCGGTTCTCGACGAAGCAGTTGGTGTCGATGATGTACAGGTTGCCGCCGAAGTCGGCGTTGGTGCGCGGGCGGACCAGCGTCAGCAGCTTGCCGTTCTGCATCTCGTGCACCTTCACGAACTCGATGGTCGAGCCGTTGCTGCCGGTGTCGTGGCTCTCGGCACCGTACAGCAGCTGCACGTCGCTGCCGTCGGGATTGGCGCTGTACAGGTCGAAGCCGTCGCGCCGCGCGCCGTCGGTGCCCGCGGCATGGCTCCAGCGCGTGAACACCACGCGACCGGTGGACAGCACGGTGGCGTAGGTGTCATGGCTCTGGTTGAAGCTCACCTGGTGCAGGTCGGTGCCGTCGCTGTTCATGATGTGCAGCGTGAAGGCGGGCTGGTCGATGTTCTCGGTCTGCGCATCGAACAGCGGCTTGCCTTCGTCCAGCAGCAGCGTCTTCGACTGCGGCTGGCGCGTGGAGGAGAACAGGATGCGGCTGTCGGGCAGGTTGTTCGGGAGGAAGTGCGGCGACACGTCCTGGCCCGACTGCGCCACGGTGGTGTCGCTGATCACCGGCTCGGGGCAGGGGTCGGTGCCGCCGATGGTGTAGGTGTAGAGGTTCCAGAACGGCGTTTCACGCTCCTTCTGGTTGTCGACCAGCGGACCGCGCATGGCGAAGATCAGCTTGGTGCCGTCGGGGGAGACGTCGAGATCCTTGATGTCCCAGTTGCCGGTGCCGGTGGGGCAGGCGCTGTTGCCGGTGATGTTGTGTTCGGCCGCGCCGGCGCTGGCCTGGTCGCGGATGTAGAGGTCGGCCTTGGTGGAGATGTCGCGCTGGTCGGTGAGATCGTCGGTGGTGGTGGGCACGGCGCGCTTCACATAAGCGATCGCGAAATCGAGCGTCACGGTGTTGCCCGACTGCCCGTTGCCGAGCGTGACCACGCCCCGGTTGCCGCACGCGACCAGCGCGCCGCTCAGCAGCAGCGTTGACAGAATCCGCGATTTCATTCCACGTGCTCCCTGGGACCTAGCGTGTCAATACCGGCGAGTGAGAATTGCGTCACTGTCGCGCTCGCCGGCGAGGCAAACCATAGCGCTTCAGCGTGCTGGCAGCATACGCAAAAAGTCACATATTGCAGGCTGTCTGTGCGTTGCGACGTCTGTGCATTGAGACATTACGGGCCCGGTGGATTTCTGCCTATAGTCCTCGCCAGTGCCCAATCACGAGCGCACTACCGAGGGAGTAGCGATGATCAAGCCAGGTCGCAAGGACGCCGCAGCGCGCGCCGCCGCCATGCTCGCGAGCGCACTGCTGGTACTGCAGGCACCACTGGCCGCCCTGGCCGGTCCACGCGAGCAGGCCAAGCGCCTGCACGACCGCATCGCGGGCGTGCCGCCCAGCGACAGCGTGCTGACCGCCATGGCCGCCAAGATCCAGTCCGGTGACACCGCGGGCGCCGCGGCGATGGCCACCGACAATCCGAACTTCTACAACGTCACCCTCAAGAACTTCGTCGCGCCCTGGACCAACCGGGCCATGACCGTGTTCGTGCCGCTCAATGACTACACCGCCACCGTGATCGGCATGATCCGCGACGACGTCGACTTCCGGCAGGTGCTGACCGGCGACATCCTCTACACCAGCAACGCCTCCGGCGCCCCGGGCTACTCGCCCGCCAACAACGACCACTACCAGTATCTGGACGACAACAACGTCGACCTGAAGTCGACGCTGGTGCAAACCACCCAGTCCTCGCTGCTGGGCATTCCGCCCGAGGCTACCGCCGGCGTCATCACCACGCGCTCGGCCGCCGAAGCCTTCTTCATCGCCGGCACCAACCGCGCCATGTTCCGTTTCACGCTGATCAACTACATGTGCCGCGACATGAACCAGGTGCTGGACATTACGCGCGCGCCGGACCGCATCCGCCAGGACGTGAGCCGCTCGCCGGGCGGCGACAGCCGCGTGTTCCTCAACAACTGCATCGGTTGCCACAGCGGCATGGACCCGATGGCGCAGGCCTTCGCGTACTACAACTTCAACGCCACCACCGGCAGGCTCGAATACACCGCCGGCACGGTGCAGCCCAAGTACCTGATCAACTCCGACAACTTCAAGGCCGGCTACGTGACCACGTCCGACGCCTGGGAAAACCGCTGGCGCGCCGGGCAGAACTCGCTGATGGGATTCGACGCCGCGATGCCCGCCACGGGCAATGGCGCCAAGTCGCTCGGCGCCGAGTTCGCCAACAGCGACGCCTTCGCCGAGTGCCAGGTGGAGAAGGTATTCAAGGCCGTGTGCCTGCGCGATCCGAGCAACGACGCGGACCGGGCCGAAGTGGCGACGATGACCGCTTCGTTCAAGAGCGACTACAAGATGAAGAAGGTATTCGCCGACGCCGGCGTGTACTGCATGGGCCAGTAGGGAGTAGTGACCATGAGCTTCTGCACCAAACGCATCCTGGCCCTGGCTCCCGCCGCGCTCGCGCTGCTGCTGGCAGCGTGCTCGGGCGGCGCGCCCACCACCACCAACCCGAACTCGACGGTGGCGGCCGCCGGTGAATACGCCGGTCCGTCGCCGACCAACGCCGATGTCCAGGCGTTCAAGGTCAATCTCTGGGACAACATCCGCGCCAGCAACCGTTGCGGCAACTGCCACAAGGCCAACGGCCAGGCGCCCGAATTCGCGCGCTCGGACGACGTGAACCAGGCCTACACGGCTGCGTTGCAGGTGGTGAACCTCACCGAGCCCGACCAGTCGATGATGGTGGTCAAGGTGGGCGGCGGCCACAACTGCTGGCTGGCCAGCAACCAGGCCTGCGCCGACATCCTCACCACCTGGATCAAGAACTGGGCCGGCGGCAGCGCCGCGGGTGCGACGCAGATCGAACTGACCGCGCCAGCCGACCATTCGGTGGGCAGCACCAAGAGCTTTCCGGCCGACACCAGCGCGTTCGTGAGCTCGGGCATCTATGGCCTGCTCACCGCGCACTGCTCGCGCTGCCACTCTTCGACCGCGCTCACGCCCCAGAACCCGTTCTTCGCCTCCAGCGACGTGAACGAGGCCTATGCCAACGCGCAGGCCAAGATCAACATCGATGTGCCCGAGAACTCGCGCTTCTACGTGCGCCTGAAGGACGAGTTCCACAACTGCTGGTACACGCCGGTGAGCTGCGACCAGAGCGCGGCCGACATGCTGACCGCGATCCAGAACTTCGTGGGCGCGATCCCCACCACCGCGGTGGATCCGAGCCTGGTGCTGTCGCAGGCGCTCTCGCTCTATGAAGGCACCATCGCCTCGGGCCAGAACCGCTACGACGCGGGCATGATCGCCAAGTACCAGTTCAAGACCACGGACCCGGCCGGCTCGGCGCTCGACACCAGCGGCGTGGATCCGGCGGCGGATCTCACCTTGACCGGCGATGTCAGCAAGTACGGCGGCTGGGGCGTGCAGTTCGGCCCCAACGGCGGCAAGGCCTACTCGCTCAGCAGCGGCAGCGGCAAGCTGACCAGCATGATCAAGAATACGGGTGAATACTCGATCGAGCTGTGGGCGGCACCGGCCAACGTGGCGCAGGAGGATGCGTGGCTCGCGGCGCTGGCGGGCAGCCCGACCACCGTCAACTTCGCGCTGAGCCAGAAGGCCTACCAGTACGAGATGTTCAACCGCAGCTCCAGCACCGGGGCGGATGGCAATCCCTCGCTGTTGACCAACGACGACGACCAGGACGCACAGGCGACCCTGCAGCACATCGTGCTGACCTTCGATCCGACCAACGGCCGGCGCCTGTACGTCAACGGCAACTTCACCGGCGATGTCGACGCGCAGAAGGGCGGCGACCTCTCGAGCTGGGACAGCACCTTCCAGTTCCTGCTTGGCAACGATCCGTCCAGCATGCGCAAGTGGCAGGGCGTGATCCGCTTCGCGCAGGTGTATGACAAGGCGCTGACGCTGAGCCAGGTGCAGCAGAACTTCGCCGCCGGCGTCGGCGAGCGCTACTTCCTGCTGTTCAACGTCAGCGCGCTGACCGGTGTGAACAAGGCCTACGTGATGTTCCAGGTCAGCACCTATGACAGCTACAGCTACCTGTTCTCGCGGCCGGTGTTCATCAGCCTGGATCCTGCGGCGCAACCCGGCAGCATCGAGATCCAGGGCATGCGCATCGGCATCAACGGCAAGGAAGCCAAGGTGGGCCAGGCCTACTCGCCGCTGGACGTGACGGTGACCAATGCCGCGTACTCGTCCACCAATGGCCAGTTGCTCTCGCCGGTGGGCACGGTGATCGCGCTGGAGAAAGGCCCGAACTCGGACATGTTCTTCCTGAGCTTCGACCGGATCGGCACCATGACGCACGTGCGCACCGAGCCCACGCCGGTGGCGGCGCCCGACACCAGCGTGGTGGAGAGCCCGGACGTCGGCGTCCGCGTGTTCTCCGAGCTCAATGCCTCGATGTCGGCGATCACCGGCGTGCCGGTGGGCAACGCCGACGTGCTGGCCACCTACAACCTGGTGGAACAGCAGCTGCCGTCGGTGACCGACATCCAGGCCGTGCTGGCCTCGCACCAGGTGGGCATCGCCCAGCTCGCGATCCAGTACTGCGATTCGATGGTGGAGACGCCCTCACTGGCGGCCAGCTTCTTCCCCGGTGTCTCGTTCACAGCCACGCCGTCCACGGCCTTCGGATCGGGCAACGCCAGCCTGATCAACCCGCTGATGGCGAACATCGTGGGCAGCAACCTGGCTTCGCAGCCGACCGCCGCGCAGGTGAACACCGAGATCAACAATCTCGTCACCACGCTGACGTCGAGCTGCGGCAGCGGTTGCGACGCGACCCGTACCAAGACCATTGCCAAAGCCACCTGCGCGGCCGTCCTGGGCAGCGCAGCCGTGCTGATCAAGTGAGGCGCATCATGAAGATTCGACGCAGAAAGGGTGGTTTGGGCCTGAATGAGCCGCTGCGCCATCCGGATCATTCCCGGCCGGTGACGCGCCGTGATTTCCTCTCGCAGGGCTTCATCACGGGCGCCGCGACGGTGGCCGGCTTCTCGGCCTTCAGCCTGTTCGCGAATCCACGGGCGGCGCAGGCCGCGCTGGCCTCGGACATCCAGGCGTTGAAGGCGAGCTGCGGGATCACCGCGGGCGCGGGCCTGATCCCGTTCGTGGCCTTCGACCTCGCGGGCGGCGCCAACATCGCCGGCTCGAACGTGCTGGTGGGCCAGGCGGGCGGCCAGATGGACTTCCTCTCCACCGCGGGCTACAGCAAGCTCGGCCTGCCGGGCAACATGAACCCGAATTCGTCGGTGGGTACCGGCAGCTTCATCGACACTTCGCTCGGGCTCGCGTTCCACAGCGACAGCGCGCAGCTGCGCGGCATCCTCGCCAGCACCAAGACCGCGCCCAACACGCCCATCGTGGGCGTCAGCGGCGCGGTCATCCCGGCGCGCAGCGAGAACGACACCGGCACCAATCCGCACAATCCGATGTACGGCATCTACACCGCCGGCGCCAAGGGCGAGCTGCTGACGCTGATCGGTACGGAAAGTTCGGATTCCGGCGGCAACTCGGCGGCGCCGTCGTACATGATGGACGCCACCGTGCGCCCCACCAAGGTGGATCGGGCCTCCGACGTCACGGGCCTGGTCGACACCGGCAAGCTGGTGGGCCTGCTGAGCCAGGACGATGCGACGGCGGTGCTCGAATCGATCGAGCGGCTGAGCAAGAACAAGCTCGACGCCATCAACACCAATGTGTCCGCCGATGCGGTGATCAAGGATCTGGTCCAGTGCGGCTACGTGAAATCGGCCTACCTGGCGGACCAGTTCGGCAACGCGCTGACCGCGCTCAATCCGGACCTGGACGCGCAGATCGTCGGCCCGTCGGGCATTTTCACGGCTGCCGAATACGCCGGCAGTTCCGACTTCCGTGCCACCGCCGCCGTCATGAAGATGGTCATCAACGGCTACGCGGGCGCGGGCACCATCGAAATGGGCGGCTTCGACTACCACACGGGCGATCGCTCCACCGGCGAGCTGCGCGACGCCAACGCGGGCCGCTGCATCGGTGCGGTGCTCGAATACGCGCGCCGCATGGCCAGCCCCGTGATGATCTACGTGTTCAGCGACGGCTCGCTGTCGTCGAACGGCATGATCGACAATTCCACGGATGGCCGCGGCAAGGGCGTCTGGACCGGCGACAACCAGTCCACGGCGGCTTCGTACTTCCTGGTCTACAACCCGCTGGGGGCGATCACGCCCATCACCACCCAGATCGGTTCCTACAACGCCAGCGGCGACATCAACAATTCCTCCAGCCCGGCCGCGAACGCCGTGAACCTGCTGGCCGAGACGGTGGTGTTGAACTACCTCGCGCTGCACGGCCGGCAGGGCGAATTCGCCAACCTCAAGTGGGCCAACGGCACCGGCACCAGCCTCGGCAGCGGCGCAGCGCTCGATGCGTTGATCGCGATGCCGCCGATCCGCTAGCGACGCCCGCGCGGGGCCCACTTTGGCCCCGCGTGGCCCCGCCACCTCGGGCGTTGCCACGCGCCGACAGCTCGACGCGTGTACAGGACCCCGGCTATGGTCCACCATCAGCCCTCGTGCTCTATAGGAGTGTGACTTGATCCGGAGTCCCTTGCTGTGTTTGGTGGGTATTCTGCTGGGGTCGGGAGCCGGCCCCGCGGTGCTGGCGGCACAGCCGCAGACCGGACAGCCAGCCCCCGATTTCGCGTTGTCTGCCTTCGAGGGCAGCAATGTGCGGTTGTCGGAATATCGTGGCGAGGTGGTGGTGGTGACCTTCTGGAGCAGCCGTTGCGAGCAGTGCGCGGCGCAACTCGCCGCGCTGGACGGCCTGCAGGCCACCTATGGCCAGGCGGGCCTGGTGACGCTCGCGGTGAACGTCGATGACGACCAGCAGCGGGCCAGCACCTTCGCGCGCGAGCACGCACTGCGCATCCCGCTGCTCAAGGATCCGGGCAAGCAGGTGAGTCGCGCGTTCGGGGTCGATCGCCTGCCCACCACGGTGCTGATCGATCGCAGCGGCAAGGTCCGCTACCTGCATCGCGATTTCAGCGCCGCCGGG
The DNA here is from genome assembly GCA_035499515.1 of Steroidobacteraceae bacterium. Taxonomy (GTDB): domain Bacteria; phylum Pseudomonadota; class Gammaproteobacteria; order Steroidobacterales; family Steroidobacteraceae; genus FEN-1191. The sequence continues at coordinate 38,926 of DATJYR010000045.1, forward strand.
GGAGAGTATCTTGGACAGGTACGCTCCCTGCTGGATGATTCGCCGAATTGAGGAAAAACGGACCTATGAGCAGAATTCTGATCATGACGGCGTTGCTCGCGGCCGCCACCGCGGCGTGGAGCGCCGATGGCACGGACATCGAGCCGGGCGTGGCCACCAGCCCGGCCGCGGCCGCGGCTCCGGCCCCGGCCCCGGCGCAGAGCTCCCCCTCCCCGGGTGCCGCGCCGGCCGCCGCGCCCGCCAGCGATTCCGGCGCCGCCGCGGCCGCCACCGGCGACAGCACGCGCGGCCTGGACGAGCAGATCCAGGGCCTCAAGAGCGACGTCATCGACCTGAACACCGAACTGTTCTCGCTCGAGGAAGAGCTGCTCTATCCCGCCAACACGCAGGTCGCGATCTTCGTGTCGATGGACGTGGGCGAATTCTTCGCGCTGGATTCGGTGACGGTGAAGATCGATGACAAGGAAGTCAGCAACTACCTGTACACGCCGCGCGAAGTGAACGCGCTGCTGCAGGGCGGCGTGCAGCGCATGTACGTCGGCAACCTCAAGGCCGGCCAGCATGAACTGGTGGCGTTCTTCACGGGCAAGGGCCCCAATGATCGCGACTACAAGCGCGGCGCCACCATCAAGTTCGAGAAATCCATCGGCGCCAAGTATCTGGAGCTGAAGATCACGGACCGGGCCAGCAAGCTGCAGCCCGAGTTTGCGATCCGGGACTGGGAGTAGCTGGAGGATGCGGCCCGTCCGGGCAATTCCCGTTGCGCTGCGAGCCGGCCTGCTGGCATGCCTGCTGCTGGGGCTGGAAGGCTGCGCGCTGTTCCACCACAAGCAGCAGCTCGACCCCGAGAAGCTGCCGCCGATCAAGGTGCAGGACCTGCACTACGGCGACGTGCTGTTCCATTTCTACGCCGACGACGAACTCGAGACGCTGACGCGCCTGAAGGCCTATGAGGCCTGGGGCCGCATGCCGAACCACCAGCACGATGCCGATCTGCTGGCGGGCGGCCTGTATCTCTCGCTCGGCCTGCACAACGAGGCCGGCAAGCGCTTCGAAGCGCTGCTCACGCCGGACGTGCCCGTGGGGGTGCGCAACCGTGCGTGGTTCTACCTCGCCAAGATCTGGTACACGCGCGGCTACCTCGACCGCAGCGAGCAGGCGCTGAACCACATCAGCGGCCGGCTGTCGGATGAGCTCGAGGCCGAGCGTTTCCACCTGCTGATCAACGTGCTGATGCGCCAGCAGCGCTTCGACGAAGCCATCGTGAAGCTCAAGGGCTACCAGGGCGCGGGCGACTGGGTCGCCTACGAGCGCTTCAACCTCGGCGTGGCGCTGGTGCGCATCAACCGGTTGTCGGACGCCGATCCCATCCTGACGTCGGTGGGCACGCTGCAGGCCGATGGCGAGGAAATGCTGGCGCTGAAAGACAAGGCCAACCTCGCGCTCGGCTTCGCCTACCTGCAGGCCAACATGCCGAAGGGCGCGCAGGTGGCGCTGGCGCGCGTGCGCCTGGCCGGTCCGTATGCGTCGAAAGCGCTGCTGGGCGCGGGCTGGGCCGATGCGGCGCTGGGCGACTACCAGTCGGCGCTCACGCCCTGGCTCACGCTGCACGATCGCAACCTGCTCGACGCGGCGGTGCAGGAGTCCTATCTTGCCGTGCCGTACGCATTCAGCCAGCTGGGCGCCAACGCGCAGTCCGCCGAATACTACGAGGACGCCATCAAGTCGTTCGGCACGGAAAGCGCCGGCATCGACAGCGCGCTCGACAGCCTGCAGGGCGGCGGCCTGCTCAAGAAGTTGCAGAGCAGCGATCCGCAGGGCCGCCAAGGCTGGTTCTGGCAGCTCAAGCAACTGCCGGATTCGGCCGAATCGCGCTATCTGTACCAGCTGCTCGCCGACAACGATTTCCAGGAAGGCCTCAAGAACTGGCGCGACCTCGGTGCACTCGACCAGCGCATGAAGCGCTGGGAAGACAGCATGGACGCGTTCGCGGCCATGATCGATACGCGCGAGAAGGCCTACGCCCAGCGGCTGCCGGTGACCGATGCGCTGCTCGCCACCAACCGGCCCGGCACGCTGCTCGCCCGACGCGCGGCCATCGAGACGCGCCTCAACGGCATCGAAGCCGGCAACGACGTGGCCGCGCTCGGCAATGCCGAACAACGGGCCCGTTGGGAGAAAGTGCGTCAGCTCGAGGAACTGCTCAAGACGCAGCCGCCCGGCGCCGAGACCGACCAGGCCGCCGAGAAGCTCAAGCTCATCAAGGGCGTGCTGTACTGGGATTTCGACGCCAACTTCAAGGCCAGCGACTACGAGGCGCGGCGCAAGCTGCGTGAGGTGGACGCGGCGCTCAACGAGGCGCAGAACCGCTGGGTGCGCGTGCAGCGCGCGCGCAGCAGCGTGCCCACCAACACCGGCGAATTCGCGGCGCGCATCGCGGCGCTGAACGAGCGGCTGATCAAGTTGCGCGCGGCGCTCGCGGCCTCCGCGGTGGACCAGGACCACTACCTCGAAAGCCTCGCCGCCGACGAGCTCAACGCGCAGAAGGACCGCCTGGGTGCGTACCAGGTGCAGGCGCGCTTCGCGCTGGCGGACATCTACGATCGCGCCTCCAGTGGCAGCAACGCCAAACCGGCGGGCAATGCGGCGCCCGCCGCGCCGCCCGCTGAGACGACGCCGCAGGGCGTGCCGGAGCCCGCCCAATGAAAGCGCTGCGCCCCATGGCGGTGGGGATGCTGCTGGCGGGTCTCGCCGGCGTGGATGCCGCGGCGCTCGCGGCCGCCGCGGATGCCGGCACGGTCGGCGATCTCTCGGCGCGCAGGGTGGAAGTGCGCAAGGACTCGGCCGTGGCGGCCAGCCCGGCCAAGGCCATGGAGAGCTACCGCAAGTTCCTCGAACTGTCGAACACCGATCCGAAGCTGCGCGCCGAAGCCATGCGGCGCCTGGCCGACCTCAGCCTCGAGTCGGGCGAACTGGATCGCATGGCCAGCGAAGTCACGCAGGTGGACTCGCAGGGTGCGGAGGCGATCAAGCTGTATTCGACCCTGCTCAAGGCCTATCCCGATTACCCGCGCAACGACCAGGTGCTCTACCAGCTCGCGCGCGCTTACGAGACGACGGGCCAGAACGATCTGTCGCTGGCCACGCTCGACACCATCGTCAAGCGCTATCCGGGCACCAGCCTGCTGGCCGAAGTGCAGTTCCGGCGCGGCGAGATGCTGTTCTCCGGCAAGAAATATCCCGACGCGCAGCGCGCCTACGAGGCGGTGCTGGCGCGTGGCCCCGACGGCTCCAGCTACTACGGGCAAAGCCTCTACAAGCATGGCTGGTCGCTGTTCAAGCAGGGCCGCAACGAAGAGAGCCTGAAGTCGTTCTTCGCCGTGCTGGATCGCTCGCTGATCGACCCGAAGGCGCGCGGCGGCGCGAAGGACCTTGCCGTGCTCGGCCGCGCGGACCGCGAGCTGGACGAGGACACGCTGCGCGTCATCAGCATCACCTTCAGCTACCTCGACGGGCCCAAGTCCATCGACGAATACCTCTCCCGGCGCGGTCCCACGCCGTATGCGTGGCTGCTGTACTCGCGCCTCGGCAACCTGTACGTCGAGAAGCAGCGCTACCAGGACGCCGCCGGCGCCTATCGCGCCTACGTGCAGCGCGATTCGACCGACGAACACGCGCCGCGCCTGTCGATGCAGGCCATCGAGGCCTACAAGCAGGGCGGGTTCGTCGACCTGGTGCTGGATGGCAAGCTCACCTACGTGCAGAGCTTCGGGCTTGGCGCGCCGTTCTGGAAGGGGCGCCAGCAGAGTGACTATCCGGAAGTGGTGGCCGAGCTCAAGACCAACCTGAAGGACGTGGCGCAGTACTACCACGCCACCGCGCAGAAGACCAGGAAGCCGCAGGACTACGCCGCGGCCGCCAGGTGGTATCGCGAATACCTGGCTTCCTTCCCCAACGATGCCGCGGCGGCCGACACCAACTACGAACTGGCCGATGCGCTGTTCGAGAGCCAGCAGTTCGACCAGGCGGCCACCGAGTACGAGCACGCCGCCTATTCCTACGCGCCCAGCGACAAGGCGGCGGCGGCCGGCTACGCGGCGCTGATCGCCTACCAGAAGCACGAAGCCACGCTCACCGACGCCAACGCGAAGAGCGCGTACCACAAGCAGGCCACGGATTCGGCGGTGCGCTTCGCGCGCACGTACCCCAACCATCCCGAGAGCGCGAGCGTCCTGACGCGCGCCGCGCAGGACGTGTTCGCGGCCGGCGACCTGCCCAGGGCCATCGAACTCTCGCAGCTGCTGCTGGCGCGCACGCCGCCGGTGGATGCGGCCAAGGCGCGCATCGCGTGGAGCATCATCGCGCAGTCGCAGTACAACCAGGGCAACTTCGACAAGGCCGAAAGCTCGTTCGACAGCGCGCTGGCGGCCGCGCCGCCTGGCGATCCCGAACGCGCCGACCTGGGCGAGCGCCTGGCGGCGACCATCTACAAGCAGGGCGAAGCCAAGCGCAATGCCGGCGACAACCTGGGCGCAGCCAAAGACTTCCTGCGCGTGGGCCAGTCGGTGCCCGGCGCGAAGATCCGGCCCACGGCGCAATACGACGCGGCTGCGGCGCTGATCAACGCGCAGCAGTGGACGCAGGCCATCGACGTGCTGGAAGGCTATCGCCGCGACTACCCGAAGGGCGAATACAGCGCCGATGTGGGCCGCAAGCTGGCGGTGGCGTACACGCAGGCCGGTCGCGGCACGCAGGCCGCCGGCGAGTTCGAGCGCATCGCCGCCAACCCGGGCGAGGATCGCGCCGTGGTGCTGGAAGCGTTGAACCAGGCCGCCGATCTGTACGAAAAGAGCGGCGACACCGCCCGCGCCGCCGCCATGCTCGAGCAGCGTGTGATGAAGTATCCGACGCCGGTGGCTGACGCCATCGAAGCGCGCTCGCGCCTTGCCACCATGGCGGCGAAGGCCGGCAACACCGAGCGCCAGCGCTACTGGGAGCGCGAGATCGTGCAGGCCGACGCCACGGCGGGCGCGGGCCGTACCGATCGCACCCAGCTGCTGGCTTCGCAGGCGGCGCTGGATCTGGCCACGCCCGCGCGCGACGCGTTCCGCGCGCTGCGCATCAACCTGCCGCTCAAGCAGAGCATCGCGGCCAAGAAGAAGGCGCTGGAGATCGCGCTGGCCGACTACAAGCAGGTGGCCGCCTACCAGATCGCCTCGACCACCGCCGCCGCCACGTATGAAATGGCCGAGCTGTATCGCACGCTCGGCAAGGACCTGATGGCCTCCGAGCGGCCCAGGAAGCTCAGCGCGGAGGAGCGCGAGCAATACGATTCGTTGCTGGAGGAGCAGGCGTATCCGTTCGAGGAGCAGGCGATCGCCCTGCACGAGGTCAACGCCAGGCGGGTCATCGAGGGTCACTACGACGAGTCGGTGGCGAAGAGTCTGGCGGCGCTGGCGGAGCTCAAGCCCGCGCGCTACGGCAAGACCGAGCTGGTCGACGACCAGCTCAATGTGCCCGGCGCGGCCGAGCGGCGTGCCGGCAAACTGCAGGACGCGGAGCTGTCGCTGCGCGCCGAGACCGCCAAGAACGACACCGGCGCCCGCGGCGCCGCGACCTGGAACGAGCTCGGCCTCACGCTGCGCGCGGCGGGCAAGTTCAAGGAGGCGCGCGATGCGTACCAGCAGGCGATCACGCTGCAGCCGGACTACGCGCCCGCGCACCGCAATCTGGCCGTGCTGCTCGATCTGTACCTGAACGACCCTGTCATGGCCCTGTCAGAGTTCGAGCGTTACAAGGAACTGACCAGCGAGGACAAGCCGGTGAGCAACTGGATCGCGGAACTCAGGCAGCGCACGGGCATCAAGGCCCCGGCGCCCGCTGCGGCGCCCGCCACCGATGCCGCACCGGCGGCCGCTCCTGCGGCGCCCCCCGCCACCGGAGGCAAGGGATGACACATCGGAATGGCAGACCGGCCGGGCTGGCCGTGAGCGCGACCCTGGCGGCTCTGGCGCTGATTCCGTTGCCGGGCGGGGCGGCGGAGCCTTCGGTGTCCGATGCGGCCGCAGCGGCTCCTGCGACGACCGTGGCGACACCGGCCAAGGCGACCGCCGCCGGCAGGTCCGCACCAAAAAAGGATGCCGCGGGCAACCGGTCCACGGCCGGCGCCAGGCCGGATCCCAAGGCGGCGAAGCAGAACGAACACATCGAGCTCGACACGACGCAGATCACGGGCAACAAGGAGCTGCCGAAGGTGATGTACGTCGTGCCGTGGAAGAAATCGGATCTCGGCGACTTCGGCGGCAAGCCGGCCAAGAGCCTGCTCGACGAGGTGTTGGCTCCGGTGGACCGTGACGTTTTCAAGCGACAGACGCGGTATTACGACGCCCTGCAGCCCGATGCGGCCGCAGCGGCGCCCGGCCCGGCGGCTGCGGGTAATGAGAAGTAGATCGCAGTCGCCACGGCGGCTGTCTATCTAGTGTGTACAAGCTTCACGACGGGAGTCAGAAGATGAGTTTCATGCATTCGATCATCGCGTTCTTCCAGGGCGGCGGAAAGATGATGTACCCCATCGCGGCCGTGGCCCTGATCGGCGTCGCCATCGCGCTGGAGCGCTACATCTACCTTTCGCACACCGCGATCAGGAATCGCATGCTGTGGAACGAAGTGTCGCCGCTGCTCTCGCAGGGCAACTTCCGGCAGGCGGTCACGGTGACCTCCAAGTCCAAGGCGGCGATCGGCCAGATCCTCAGCTACGGCCTGGCCCGCATCCAGTCGGCGCGCCGCCGCGACGACATCGAGAAGGCGATGGAGGAAAGCCTGATGGACATCGTGCCCAAGCTCGAGAAGCGCACGCACTACCTCGCGACCTTCGCCAACCTGGCGACGCTGCTCGGCCTGCTGGGCACCGTGATGGGCCTGATCGGCGCCTTCGCCGCGGTGGCCACGGTGAACCCGGCCGACAAGGCCAACCTGCTGTCGGCCAGCATCTCGGTGTCGATGAACTGCACGGCGTTCGGCCTCATGACCGCGGTGCCGCTGCTGGTGATCCACGCCGTGCTGCAGACCAAGACCACCGAACTCATCGACAGCCTGGAGATGGCGTCGGTGAAATTCCTGAACGCGATCACGGAGCGCCGTCCGGAAGCCCAGGCCGCTGGCTGAAGCACCAGGACTGAACCATGAGTCTGGCACGCAACACCAGGAAGCTCATGCGGCGCCACCGGCGTCCGTCCGAGCTGCTGCTGGTGCCCATGATCGACATCTTCACGGTGCTGGTGACCTTCCTGCTCATGACGGCAGTGTTCTCGCGCACGGTGATTCTGGAGCTGAAACTCCCGCCGCCCTCGAATCAACCGATCGACCTGCCCAAGGACCTGAACCTGGAAGTGATCGTGCACAAGGACGATCTCGTCATCGCCGATCGTGGCACCGGTCCGTTGCGCACCTTGCCGAACATCGCCACGGGCTACGACCTGCAGGGCCTCACCGACTTCCTGCACTACGTGAAGTCGCGCTACCAGAGCAAGACCGAGGCGTCGATCCTGCTCGAGCCGACGACGCCATACGACACGATGGTGCAGATCATGGATCGCCTGCGCGTCGAGCAGATCAGCGCCGGCCTGCAGACCGTGCAGTACGAGTTGTTCCCCGACATCTCGATCGGCGATGCGCCCGTCACTGAAGGAGCCGCGCCATGAGCATGTCCAACCGCGCGCGGCGCATGATGGAGCACCAGCTGCGCAACAAGAACGCCGCCGAGCTCAACCTGATCCCGATGATCGACATCCTCTCGGTGCTGGTGTCGTTCCTGCTGGTGTATTCCACCGACGTGGAAGTGGTGCAGAACTCCAAGTCGATCGAGATTCCGCAGTCGATCTCCGAGCAGCGCCCGCGCCAGACCGTGGTGGTGATGCTGACCAAGGACGATCTGTTCGTGCAGGGTGAACGCGTGGCCTCGGTGAGCGAGATCCTCGGTTCGAACTCGAACGACATCGATCCGCTGCTGGCGGCGCTCAAGCGGCCGCAGCTGGTGGCCTCCACCATCGGCGACAAGGACATCGCCGAGCGCGAGATCACGCTGATGGCCGACAAGTCGCTGCCCTATGAAGTGCTGAAGAAGGTCATGAAGACCTGCACCGACGCCGACTACGGCAAGATTTCGCTGGCGGTGCTGCAGGCCGAGAAGGCGGTGGACGCCGCCGCCATCCCGGGGTTGAAGTCCTCATGATCCCGCAGTACTACCGCAACTACCAGCTCGCGTGGGAGCCGGAACCGGAGGCCACCGAGCGGCTGCGCCGCTACCTGAAGTGGGCGCTGGCGATCCTGCTGGTGTTTGGCATCGGGTTGCCGTTCATCCACCTGGCGCCGGTCAAGGAAGCACCCGCCGATGCGGTGCCGCCGCGGCTGGCGCAGCTCATGGTGGAGAACAGGCCCAAGCCGCCGCCGCCGAAACCCATCGAGCAGCCGAAGCCCGAAGAGAAGCCGGTGCCCAAGCCCGAGGTCAAGCCGGTGCCGCAGGTGGACGTGCGCAAGAAAGTCGCCGAGTCCAAGGAGATGAAGACCATCAAGGACCAGCTCGCGGACCTGCGCGATGTGGTGGACACCAAGGCGCTCAGCAATACCCATGACGTCGTCGCGGGTCCTGACAGCCGCTCGGACCGCTCCATGATCACCTCCAAGGTGGGCACGGGTTCCTCAGGCATCACCAGCGCGAGTTCCAGCCGCGGCTTCGGTTCCGGCGCGGGTGCGCTCGGCACGCATGTCGCAAGCACCGTCACTTCGAACATCGCAGCCGCGGGCAAGGGCACCTCCACGGGCTCCTCGAACGGCAAGGGTGGCCGCAGTGACGAGGAAATCGAGCTGGTGTTCGACAAGAACAAGGGCGCCCTGTACGCGCTGTATGCGCGCGCGCTGCGCGAGCAGGCCGACCTGCAGGGCAAGCTGGTGCTGGAACTGACCATCGCCCCCAGCGGCGACATCACCGACTGCCGCGTGGTGTCCAGCGAACTCAAGGATCCCGAGCTCGAGGCCAAGATCGTGGCGCGCGTGAAGCTGTTCCACTTCGAGGCCAAGGACGTGAACCCGGTGAAGGTCACCAAGCCGATCGAGTTCTTCCCGGCCTGAGGGCGGCGCCTGGCCGCCTCGGGCGGCCTGGTCCGGGGCGGACGGCTACAGCCGCAGGAAGTAGGGGATCGCCACCAGCAGCACGCCCAGTGCGATGAGGGCGGGCACGCTGCTCACGAACCACGGGTACGCCATCAGCGCCAGCCCGCACAACAGCGGGACCGGCTTGCGCTGCCGCCTGCCATACACCGCGAAACCGATGCCGGCCGAGCTGAACAGCAGGCCCCACAGCAGCGTGGCTTCCTCGTGCATGACTTCATTCCATGACTTCAGCGCTCGTGGCGCCGCCGGTTCAAAGGGTCGTCTTCTTCAGCACTTCCTGCGCCGCATGAGCGTGCTTCCTGATGCCGGGGCTGGCATTGGGCGCCTGTTCAACGCTGGCCAGCAACTCGCCGTACTGCGCATTCTTCGAATAGCCGAGCAGCCTGACGAACAATGCCATGGTGTCGTCCTGCTGGGCATCCTCGATGCGCGTTGCCTGCGCCACGAATTGCCGGACCTGCGGTGCGAGTGTCTCCATGAGCCTGGGATCGAAATTGCGGTCCCAGTACATGCGTTCCGCACCCCAGTGCTTGAAGGAGTAGTCATCGCTGTTGAGCAGGTTCACGAGGCCGGCGATCTCGGGATCTTCGCCCGCCTGATGCCCGGCGCTGCTTGCCGTGACGGCATTCTTCGCCTGGTACCACTTGAGCTGCGGCAATTCGTCGTCGATGGTCGAGCTGATTTTTGAGTTGCGGGTCTGCTTCCGCATCGTCTTGAGCGCGTCCGCGTAATCGACATTGCCTGCCGAAGCGAGCGCCCTGACCATGAAGACGCAGAAATCCTTGTGTTCCTTCTCGCCGCTGATGGTCCTGTCTTCGGCAATCAGACGCGCGTTGATCGCCGCGGCCAGCGCGGGATCGGAGATGCCGGAAGTGTAGATGCGCCTGGCCGCAATCGCGGCGTCGCCGACCCGTCCGGATTGCATGATGGATATGTAGCGAGCGACATCGGCGCTGCGATCAATCCGGCCATCCTCGGCACTGGCCACTCCCGCCGCGGCCAGCAACCACCCCAGAACCAGGATTCCCTTCTTGTTCATTCGAGCCTTTCCTGTTGGTCCCGCTCCACGCCGCCATGCGGCACAGGCGCATGCTAGCGCCATTCGCGCCGGAAAGGCGTGCGAT
>DATJYR010000046.1:0-26300 GCA_035499515.1 Steroidobacteraceae bacterium
GCCGGTGAGTCCAGGGTGACGCCGCCTACCCCAAGTGCGCGCCTCAAGCGTTGCAGGCGCTCACTCGGAAGACGCTGCACTCGTTGCCGCGCGCTGCTGATTGCGATTGCGAATGACGTCTCGATAGAACTTCAGCATTTCCTGTGACACGCGTTCGAGGTGGTGGGCGGAGAGGTCCACTGACAGGCGCTCTCGAGGCGCGCTCGCCGCGCGTTGTAGCGCCGCGGCGAGGGCGCGGACGTCGCCGATCGGGACGAGTTCGCCTGGGTATTCCGCCAGAATTTCCTTCGGGCCTTTCGCGTCAGACGCGATGACGGGCGTGCCCGCGTCCAGTGCTTCCATGATCACGCGGCCCATGGGTTCGCTGCGGGATGGACAGACGAAGAGGTCGAAGGCCTGGTAGTAATCCTTCACCTGAGCGCGGAAGCCGGGGAGCGCGACGTTCAGGCCGCGCGCGAGCCGCGCCAGGCGCGCTCGCTCGCGTCCCTCGCCGAGGATGGCGAGCCGCGCGCCTGGCAGCTGCGCGTCGCGAAACGCGCGGATCAGGATATCCCAGCCCTTGCTGCGCGCGAGCCGGCCGACGCCGCCCACGAGCCACGTATTCGCATCGGCGCCGAGCTCGGCGCGCAACGCCACGCGTCGCGCGGCATCGATGCGCGGGTGGGGCAGCAGCGAATTGCGGATCATGATTTTCAGGCCCTGATACTCGGCTGGAATGGTGTCCAGCTGCCAGGGTGATATGCACACCAGCCCGTCCATCTGCAGGAACTGCGGGCCGTTGATGCGCAGGTGCAGCGTCGCGACGCGCGCCGCGTCGAGCGTGCAGCCGGCCAGCAGGCGGGTCGCGCGCCGCAGGTGCGCATGCACGATGTCGGGCCGCCAGGCCGTCAGTTCGCGCTGCAGGCGGTACTGGGCGCGCCAGTGCGCAGTCACCTCGACCACCTGGACGCGCGCGTCGAGGTGGTCGAGGATGGACGCGCCACCGCGATCGCGGTGATCGCGGCGGATCACCAGCAGCACGTCGTGATCGGCGCATTGCGCGAGGCAGGACTCGGCCGTGGAGCGCTCCGACCCCGCGAAGCCGCGCGAGTAGAGCACGTGGGCGATGCGCACGGCTTCAGCGCGCCGCGGTGATGCCCAGCACCCACTCCCGCGCCGCCGCCAGTTCGATCACCGGCAGTTTCGGCCGCTGCTCGAAGAAGTAGGCGAACCGTTCCTTGTTGAGCTGCGCCGACAGGTCGGGCACGGCGGGCGCGGGCCCGCTGGCGCGGAACAGGCCGACGCCGTGGTCGATGTTGACGATGCGGAATTCCACGTCTTGCGCCGCCGCCAGTTCGATCGCCACCTTCCACACATCGCCGGTCCACTTGCGCGAGATGCGCGGCACATGCTCCTCGCGCCAGTTGCGCGGCAGCAGGTCGTGCATGGCGATCCAGCCGCCAGGTTTGAGGCAGGCCAGCGAGTACACGATGTCGCGATGCACCTGCTCGTACGTGTGCAGGCCGTCGATGAACACCACGTCGAAGCGCTTGTTGTTGTTGCGGAAGAACTCGTCGCTGGTGGCGCGCACGTTGCCGCCGCGCGCCGGATCGATGCCGGTCTTGTTGGGCGCGTTCACCGCATGGAACAGCTGGTTGCGGTCGCACCCGATCTCGAGGTAATCACAGGCCGGGAACTGCGCGGTCAGCAGGTTGACCAGCGCCACGCGGTTGTTTTCCAGCGCGTACCAGTCGATGGGAAATTCCCCGGGGTGACTGTGCCCGCGCCAACGCCAGGCGCCGATCCGGCGCCGAATGCTGTCCATGCCCACTACGCTGCTCCCTCGATGCCAGGGCCAGACTGGCCTGGTTGACTCCCGCTTAGTCTACGCGTTCCGAGCAGCACGCGACCATCCTGGCCGCCGTGGCGGCGAAGGAGAAATCCCGCTCGAAGCGCTGCGCCAGTGCCTGCCGCTGCAGCTGCAGCAGCGCCGGGTCGGCCAGCAGGCGCGCCAGGGCCTGCGCCAGCGCCGCATCGTCCTCGGGGTCGTCGATCACGAGCGCCGCATCGCCCACGATCAGCGGGATGTCGCCGACCCGCGTGGTCACGAGCGCGACGCCGCAGCACATGGCGTCGAACAGCTTGGCGGGCGTCTGCGCCTCGGCCACCGCTTCGCGCTGCTGCGGGATGACCACCACGGTGGCCGCCTGCAGCCACTGCGCCACGCTCTCCAGCGGCACCTGCCCCACGCACAGCAGCTGCGCCGCCGGCAGGTATGCCGCGAGCTGCTGCTGCACGTCGTGCGTCGAGCGGCAGCCCACCACCGCCAGCAGCACGTCCGGATCGGCAAGCCGCGCCACCGCGCGCGCCAGCACATCGATGCCCTTGTGACGGCGCGGTGTGCCCAGGAACAGCACGGACTTCGCCGCGGCGATCCGCGCCCGGTCCTGCTCCTGCGAACCCTGCAGCGGCGCGCCCTGCAGCATGCCCATGCGTCGCGCGTGGTAGATCACCGTGCCGCCGTAGCGATGCTGCAGCAGCGTGGAGGCGCAGGTGATGCGCGCGAACCGTCGCGTGAGGCGTTCGGCCCACAGGAAATGATAGTAGCTGCGCGGGCTGAAAAAACGCAGCACGCCCTGCAGGTGGCGCTTGAACACGCCGCGCCGGCGCGCCAGCCCGATCTCGTCGTCGTCGATGTCGAGCACCACGGTGCGGCCGCGGCGGCGCGCCCATTCGGCGTAGACCATCACCTGCGGCAGCGGCTTGCTGGCCACCAGCACATCCGCCGCGAGGCGCCGGGTATTGCGCCGCCAGTGCCAGAGCACGCCCAGCCAGTTGCGGCCGGCGAGGCGTTCGATGGCCAGATGCGAATCGCGCGCCGGTGCCCAGCGCTCCGGGCCGAACTGGTGGCCGGCGATGCGCACGTCGTAGTGCCCCTCGAGCAGTTCCGCCAGCACCATGGCGCGCCCGAGGCTGTTGTTCGCCAGGTTGGGACAGAGCACGAGCGCGCTGGGGCGGCTGCCGCCCGGCGCACCCAGCGGCGCGCTCACGCCGTGGCCACCGGGATCCCGGCGATCTTCGCGCGCCACAGTCTCGGCCCGGTCTCGTGCACGGATTCGCCGCGCGCGTCGACCGCCACCGTCACCGGCATGTCCTTCACTTCGAACTCATACACGGCTTCCATGCCGAGTTCCGGAAACGCCACGACGCGGCTGCCGCGGATCGCCTTCGAGACCAGGTACGCCGCGCCGCCCACGGCCATGAGATACGCGCTCTGGTGCTTCCTGATCACGCCCACCGCCTCCGCGCCGCGCTCCGCCTTGCCCACCATCGCGATCAGCCCGGCCTTCGACAGCATCGTCTCGGTGAACTTGTCCATGCGCGTCGCGGTGGTGGGACCCGCGGGCCCGACCACTTCGTTGCCGACGGGATCCACCGGGCCGACGTAGTAGATGACACGGTTGTGGAAATCCAGCCCGTCCGGCAACGGCTTGCCCGATTCGAGCAGATCGCAGATGCGCTTGTGCGCGGCATCGCGCCCCGTGAGCATTTTCCCTGACAGTAAAATTCGCTGGCCCGGCTGCCAGGACTGCACCTGCTCGCGCGTCAGCGTGTCGAGATCGACGCGCAGCGCTTCGGCCGAAGGCTCGTAGTCGAGCTTCGGCCACAACGCCAGGTCCGGCGGCGTGAGCTTCGCGGGCCCCGACCCATCGAGATGGAAATGCGCATGCCGCGTGGCGGCGCAGTTGGGAATGATGGCGATCGGGAGCGAGGCCGCGTGCGTCGGATAATCGAGGATCTTGATGTCGAGCACCGTGGTCAGGCCGCCGAGGCCCTGCGCGCCCACGCCCAGCGCATTGACGCGGTCCAGGATTTCCAGCCGCAGTTTCTCGATGGCGTCGCGCGGCCCGCGCGCGCGCACTGCGGCGATGTCGATGGGCTGCAGGAGCGCTTCCTTCGCCAGCACCATGGCCTTCTCGGCCGTGCCGCCGATGCCGATGCCGAGCACGCCGGGTGGGCACCAGCCCGCGCCCATCTTCGGCACCACCTCGCAGATGAAGTCGACGATGGAATCGGAAGGGTTGAGCATGCCGAGCTTGGCCTTGTTCTCCGAGCCGCCGCCCTTGGCGGCCACCGCGATTTCGACCTGATCGCCGGGCACCAGCTCGGTGTGGATCACGGCCGGCGTGTTGTCCTTCGTGTTGCGCCGGGTGAACGCGGGATCGGACACGATCGAGGCGCGCAGCCGGTTCTCGGGCAGGTTGTAGGCGCGCCGCACGCCCTCGTTGATCATCTCGTCCAGCGTCAGGGTCGCGTCCCAGCGCACGTCCATCCCCACCTTGCAGAACACGGTGACGATGCCCGTGTCCTGGCAGATGGGACGGTGCCCTTCGGCGCACAGCCGCGAATTCACCAGGATCTGGCGGATCGCATCCTTGGCGGCCGGGCTCTGCTCCAGCTCCCAGGCGCGCGCCATGGCGGCGATGAAATCCGGCGAATGGTAGTAGCTGATGTACTGCAGGGCGTCGGCGACGCTCTGGATCAGGTCGTCTTGCTTGATGTGGGTGGCCATGGGGAAAATCTAGCATCCCCCTGCGCAACTGTCGCGCCGGCCGGCGCTCCGGGCGTCAGTTCAGGCGGCGCCTTCCAGCCAGTGCACCGCCTCTTCGCCGTCGGTGAACACCGTGAGGTTGATGCCCTGGTTGATGCAGGTGGTCTCGAGATAGTCGATGTCGGCGGTGCGGTGCGAGCACAGCAGCGCGAAGCAGGCGTTGTGCGGCAGTTCGGACTGCGCCATGAGCTTCACGCACTCGTGCATGCCGACGATGCCGTTGGCGAAGCGCGCCAGCCGGAAATCGAACACCACGCGATTGAGGCCCGAATGGCGCGCCTGCGCCAGCGCAGCGGTCAGCATTTCCCGCCGCAGTTCCAGGTCGACCTTGCCGCGCATCGAGGCCCACACCACGTCCTCGCGGAGGGTCACTTCGTAGCTGGGGAGGACTTCGTTGCGACCGGTGCTGCTGGCCATCTTCCTGTTCCGATTTAGCACGTTTGTTCAAAATGACATTCGTGCACGATAATCCTCCTGCCGGTGCGCCAACTCAATGGCGTGATCATCAATTTTGGTCAAGAAGCCGGGCCGCGCGGCCCATCTCCGGCCGCGGCGCGCGTGCCAAACGATTGAATTACCGGTGCGGTGAATTAAGCAAAAAAAACCCCGCGGAGCGGGGTTTCAGTTTCAACAAACGACCTGGTCAGCCAAGGACGGATGCTATTGCCTCAGGTTGAGCCCCCGGCCAAAAAGCCGCGCCCGAAAATGCGGGCCACAGCACGTCCGTTCGTGCCTTGGAGGTCCGTGGAGGACATCAAAGCGATGCCTTCCCACCCGTATCCATCCGGACAGCCACAGCTTTCTCTGTCCGTTTTGCGCACCAGCCCTGCCGGCCACTGCGCGATGGTGGTGATCCTACAACTGCCGGCGGTAAAAAACCACACGGAAATAGCAGCTTGTGTCACTGTTTGGAGACTCTTTGGAGCTGAACCACCGGCAGCGTGGAGCGGGCGTGGGTGGTAATCTCACCACATGAAACGCCGCGGCCTGCTGCTGTGCCTGCTCCTGCTGTCCGCCTGCGCGGCCACGCCGCCGGCCGGCACGCGTCCGGGCGGCCAGGAAAAGACCCCGGTGGCCACCCCTGGAAAGCCTGCGGCTGCGGCTAACGCGAAGCGACCCGCGGCGGCTGCCGCGCCTGCCGCGCACGTCGCGCCCGTCGCGCCGGATCCGGAGCTGCTGAGCCTCTCCAGCGAACTGGGCGCCGCGCTGGCCGGCCGCGACTACGAACTCACCGTGACGCCGACCGGCCTGCTGCTGCTGCGGCTCCCGGCGCACGCCGTGTTCGAGCCGGAAGCCATCCAGACGTCCCCTGCAGCCAACGAGCTGCTCGCTCGCATTGCCGGCGTGCTGGCGCCGCACGATCGCCTGAGCGCGGAGGTCAGCGTGCATACGGACGTGATCGGCGGCGCGCTGGCCAACGACTCGCTGGCAAGGCAGCGGGCCGAGGCCGTGGTGACGCGACTGGTGGCGGCCGGCATCGATTCGCCGCGGCTGCAGGTGGGAGCGGGGGGCGCGCGCGATCCCCTCGCGGCCAACGACACCGCCGAGGGTCGGCGCCGCAACCGGCGCGTCGAGATCCTTATGCGGCTGGCAGCAGCTCGCGCAGCTTCCTGATCGCCGCGGTCTCGATCTGGCGGATGCGCTCGGCCGACACGCCGTGCTCGGCCGCCAGCTCATGCAGCGTGGACTTGTCGCTGGCGATCCAGCGGCGCTGCACGATGTCGCGGCTGCGCTGATCCAGCTTGGCCAGCGCCTGGTGCAGGCGCGCACTGGAATCATCGGCCCATTCGTCCGCTTCCACCTCGAGCGCCGGATCGGCGTCGGGCGCGGCCAGGAACGCAATCGGGCCCTGGTGCTCCTCGCCGTCGGTCTCCGGCAGCGGATCGAACGACAGGTCCTGCGCCGACAGACGCTGCTCCATCTGCTTCACTTCTTCCGGGCTCACGCCGAGTTCGTCCGCGACGGTGCGGGTTTCGGCCGGCGTCAGCCAGGCGAGGTTCTTCTTCATGCGGCGCAGGTTGAAGAACAGCTTGCGCTGCGCCTTGGTGGTGGCGATCTTCACCAGCCGCCAGTTGCGCAGCACGTATTCGTGGATCTCGGCGCGGATCCAGTGCACGGCAAAGGACACCAGGCGCACGCCCACGGCGGGGTCGAAACGCTTCACGGCCTTCATGAGGCCGATGTTGCCTTCCTGGACCAGATCGCCCAGCGGCAGGCCGTAGCCGGAATAGCCACGCGCCACGTGCACCACGAAGCGCAGGTGGGACATGATCAGCTCGCGCGCGGCAGCGAGGTCGCCGGTGTCGCGCAGGCGACGGGCCAGCTCCTGCTCCTGCTCGCGGCTCAGGACGGGGATGCGATGGACGCGGTCGACGTAGGCATCAAAGCTGCCAATCGGGCCCGCGAGCATCAGCTCGCTATTGGACGCAATCAGTGCGGTTTGTGTGCTCATGGCGGTCATATTAGCACTCCCACGCCTGGAGTGCTAATCGCCAGGCGTACTATAAAGCCTTGTAAATCAGGCTCTTGTAGGACAGCTCAGGAGGCCGTTGGTTCAATCCGGGCCAATTCGCGGGAGGCTGCCAGCCAGGCGCCGAGCCAGCCCAGCAGGGCCCCGCCGGCCACCACCAGAGCGAACTCCCGCAGTGCCGGATCGGCCAGCTCGAAGCGGCTGCCGTACGCCGCGGCGAGCCGCGCGACCGGGCGGGCCAGCAGCATCAGCGTCCCGGTGACCACCGCCCAGCCCAGCAGCCCCGCCACCACGCCATACAGCGCTCCCGTGTAGAGGAACGGCCGGCGCACGAAGGCATTGGTGCCGCCCACCAGCTTGGTGACCTCGATCTCCGCGCGGCGGTTGAGGATTTCCAGCCGGATGGTGTTGCCCACCACCGCGATCACCCCCGCGCCCAGCAGCACGATGGCCACCACCAGCAGCGTGTGCAGCAGGCCCATGATCGCCGTGTAGCGGCGCACCCAGTCGCTGTCGAGCTGCACGGTGTCCACTTCGGGCCAGGCCTGCAGGTAGCGCCGCAGCGATTCGATTTCGTCGGGCGAGGCGTCGCCCTTCGGGCGCAGTACGATCAGATGCGGCAGCGGGTTGTCCTCCAACGCATCCAGCGCGGCGCCGAAACCGCTGTCGCTGCGGAATTCCTTGAGCGCATCGGCGGAGGTGATCAGCTCGGCATGGTCCACGCTGCGCTGGGACGCCGCCACCTGCACCAGCTGGCGCGCGCGCTGTTCGGCGGTGCCCGGCTTCAGGTAGACGGACAGGCCGATGGCGTCCGAGAAATTGCCCGTCACCGCCTGGACGTTCTGCACCAGCACGCCCAGCGCCAGCGGCAGGGCCAGCGCCAGCGCCATCACGATCACGGTCAGGGCAGTGGCCACGGGCTTGCGCGAGAGGTGGCCGGCGGAGGAGAGCAGCGCCTGCGCGTGGCGCGCGCCCCAGGCCGTGAGGCTCCCGCTCACAGCGTGGGCTCCCGGCGCGCGCCATCCGCCGGCTTCGCTGCGCCATCCGCCGGCGCTTCGAGCACGATTTCGCGCAGACCCGAATCCTGCACCAGCTGCAGGTCATGCGTGGCGATGACGAGGGTCACTCCCACTTTGTTGAAGCGCTGGAACAGCTCGAGCGTTTCGCGCGCCAGTCCCGGATCGAGATTGCCCGTCGGTTCATCCGCGATCACCAGCGGCGGCTTGCTCACCAGCGCGCGCGCGATGCCGACGCGCTGCTGCTCGCCCACCGACAGTTCGGAGGGCAGCACGCGCTCCCTGCCCAGCAGACCCACCTGGTCCAGCGAGGCGCGCACCCGCTTGTCGATTTCCTTCAGGCCCGTGTCCGTCACCACCAGCGGCAGCGC
This sequence comes from Steroidobacteraceae bacterium, assembly GCA_035499515.1. Lineage (GTDB taxonomy): Bacteria > Pseudomonadota > Gammaproteobacteria > Steroidobacterales > Steroidobacteraceae > FEN-1191. The sequence continues at coordinate 8,449 of DATJYR010000046.1, forward strand.
GACATTGTCGAACACCGGTCGGTCCATCAGCAGGCGATGGTCCTGGAACACGACGCCGATCTGGCGCCGGAACGCCGGGATCCGCGAGGCGGCGAGCGTTGCGGTGTGCGCGCCGTTCACCACCACCGTGCCGCGCGTCGGCCGCTCCAGCAGCGCGATCAGCTTCAGCACGGTGCTCTTCCCGGCGCCGGAACGCCCGGTGAGGAATACCATCTCGCCCGCCGCGACTTCCAGCGACAGGCCGCTCAGTGCCGTGTGGCCGTTGCGGTAGCGTTTGCCGACCTGCTCGAAGCGGATCATGCGTCCAGGCCCAGCAGCGCCGCGGCGAACGCCGCCGCCTTGAATTCCCCGAAATCGGCGGCCTGTTCGCCGAGGCCGATGAAGCGGATCGGCAGCCGCAGCCGGTTCGCGATGGCCACCACGATGCCGCCCTTGGCCGTGCCGTCGAGCTTGGTGATGACGAGGCCGGTGACGCCGAGCGCGGCGTGGAACTGTTCGGCCTGCGCCAGCGCGTTCTGGCCCTGGTTGCCATCGAGCACCAGCAGCACTTCGTGCGGCGCGCTGGCGTCGACGCGCTGGATCACGCGTTTCACCTTCTTCAGCTCTTCCATGAGATGGCTCTGGCTGTGCAGCCGGCCGGCGGTGTCCGCGATGAGCACGTCCAGCTTGCGCGCCCGCGCGGACTGCAGCGCGTCGAACACCACCGCGCCCGGATCGGCGCCGGGCTGCTGGGCGCCGAGTTCCGCGCCGCTGCGCTCGGCCCAGATCGCGAGCTGCTCGCCGGCCGCGGCGCGGAACGTGTCGCCGGCCGCGAGCATGACTTTGAGCTTCGCGTCCCGGAAGCGGGTCGCGAGCTTGCCGATGCTGGTGGTCTTGCCCGAACCGTTGACGCCGATCACGAGCACGACGTACGGCTGCCGGCTGCGATCCACGACCAGCGGTTGTTCGCAGGGCTGCAGGATGGCCGTGATCCGCTCGCGCAGCGCAACGAGCAGGGCGTCGCCATCGGACAGCTCGTTGCGCGCCACGCTGGCCTTGAGCTGCTCGAGCAGGGTGGCGCTGGCCTGCGCGCCCACATCGGCCAGCAGCAGACGCTCTTCCAGCTCGTCGAACAGCGCGGCGTCGATGCGGCGGCCGCTGAACAGCGTGCGCAGCTCGCCGCCGAGCGAGGCGCCCGCGTGGCCGAGCCTGGCGCGCAGGCGTGCAAACCAGCCGCCCGGGGCCGCGGACTTGCCATCGGGCGAGGATACGACGGTGGACATCCGGTTATTCTACCGGGATGCCCGTGAAACCCCACGCTCCGTCGAAGGCCGCCGGCTCGCGGGGAACGCCGTCGCGTGGCGCCCGGTCGCGGCAACTGCGGATCATCGCGGGTCAGTGGCGCGGGCGGCGGTTCCGGTTCCCGGACCAGGCCATTCGTCCTACACCCGATCGCGTGCGCGAGACGCTTTTCAACTGGCTGCAGGGCCGCGTGGCGGGTGCGCGGGTGCTGGATCTGTTCGCGGGTTCCGGCGCCCTGGGACTGGAGGCCCTCTCGCGCGGCGCGGCGGACGCCGTGTTCGTGGAAAGCGACGCGGTCACGGCGCGCGCGCTGTCGGACCTGCTGCGGTCCTGGCAGGCCACCGGCGCCCGGGTCGAGCGTACCGAGGCCGCCCGGTTCCTGGCGAGCCAGCCCGCGCAGGGCTTCGATCTCGTGTTCCTGGATCCACCCTTCGCGGCGGGGGAACTGGCGGGCGCCGCGGATCGCCTGGCAGCGGGCGGCTGGCTCAAGCCCGGTGCGCTGGTCTACATCGAGCACGCGCGCCGCGAGCCCCTGCCAGCGCTGCCCGGCGGATGGACCGAACAGCGCAGCGGGATCGCGGGCGAGGTCGGGTATCATCTGTTCCACCATGACCAGCTACCGTAGCGCTGTCTACCCCGGCACCTTCGATCCGCTCACGCGCGGCCACGAGGATCTGGTGCGCCGCGCCGCCGGCCTGTTCGACCGGCTGGTGCTCGCGGTGGCGGCCAGCCCCAACAAGGCGCCGCTGTTCTCGGCCGACGAACGCGTCGCCATGGCGCGCGCCGTGCTGGCCGATCTCGGCAATGTCGAAGTGGTCAGCTACGCGGGGCTCACGGTGGATTGCGCGCGCAGCCTCGGCATCAACGTCATCGTGCGCGGCCTGCGCGCCGTCGCGGATTTCGAATTCGAATTCCAGCTCGCCAACATGGGCCGGCATCTCGCGCCCGGCGTGGAGACGCTGTTCCTCACGCCCAAGGAGCAGTACACCTTCATCTCCTCGACCCTGGTGCGCGAGATCGCGCTGCTGGGCGGCGATGTGAGCGAGTTCGTGCATCCCAGCGTGCGCGCGGCGCTGCTGGCGCGGCAGGCGAAGTAGCGTGATGCGCCGCGCCGCGCTGCTGCTCTGGGGGTTGTTGGCCGGCGGTGCGCTCGCGCCCTGCTGCAGCGCTGCGCAGGCAACGGCCGCCGGCGGCCTGCCCGGACACGCGGGTGTTGCCACCGCGCATCCCGCCGCCACCGCGGCCGGTCTCGAGGTGCTGCGCGAAGGCGGCAATGCGTTCGACGCCGCGGTGGCGATCAGCGCGGCGCTGGCCGTGGTCGAGCCCACGGGATCGGGTCTCACCGGCGGCGGCATCTATCTGCTGCATCGGCAGAGCGATGGATTCGAAGTCGCGATCGACGCGCGCGAGAAGGCGCCCGGCGCGGCGACACGCGACATGTATCTCGACGCGAGTGGCAATCCCGTTCCCGGCCTGTCGACGCAGAGCGCGCTGGCAGCGGGCATCCCGGGCGAACCCGCGGGGCTGGCGCTGCTCGCAGCGCGTTACGGCAAGCTGCCCGTGGCGAAGAGCCTGGCGCCGGCCATCCGGCTGGCGCGCAAGGGCTTTCCGCTCTCGCCCCGGCTGCATGACGCGCTCGTGGCCATGCGTGACAAGTTCGCCGCCACGCCGGCGGTGGCGAAGAATTTCCTGCGCAAGGGCGCGGTGCCACCGCTGGGAACGGTGATCACGCAGCCCGAACTCGCGCGCACCCTGCAGTGGCTGGCCGACCACGGCCTCGCATCGTTCTACTCCGGCGCGATGGCGACGCGGTTGGTGGACGCGATCCGCGCGCAGGGCGGCATCTGGACCGAGGCCGACCTGGCCGCCTACCAGGCGCAGGAGCGCGCGCCGATCGTCGGCCATTTCCACGGCGCCCGGATCGTCTCCGCGCCGCCGCCGAGTTCGGGTGGCATCGCCTTGGTCGAGGCGCTGAACATACTGTCGCAGTTCGATCTGCAGCATGCCGACAGCGCCGAGCGCAAGCACCTGCTGATCGAGGCCGAACGCCGCGCGTTGCGCGATCGCGCCGTGTACCTCGGCGATCCGGACTTCGTGAGCATCCCGCAGGCGTTGCTGACCAGCCCCGACTACGCCGCGGGACTGGCCGCGTCCATCCGCACCGATCGCGCCACGCCCAGCGCTTCGTTGCCTGGCGTTGGCGCGGGCGCCGCGCAGGGTCCCCAGACCACGCACTTCTCCGTCATCGACCGCGATGGCAACCGCGTTGCGGCCACCATCACCCTGAACTTCGCCTTCGGCTCGGGCCGCATGCTGGGCGACACGGGACTGTTCCTCAACGACGAGATGGACGATTTCTCGGTGAAGCCGGGCGTGCCGAATGGCTACGGCCTGGTGGGCGCCGCGGCCAACGCCATCGCGCCGAACAAGCGCATGCTTTCCTCGGTCACACCGACCTTCGTCGACACCGCCGATCGCACGCTGGTGGTGGGCTCGCCCGGCGGCAGCCTGATCACGGGCATGGTGCTGCTCGCGACCCTGAATTTCCTGGACGGCGAAAGCGCACAGCAGATCGTGAGCGCGCCGCGCATCCACAACCAGTATCTGCCCGACGAACTGCGCTACGAGCCGGGCGCGCTCAGCGCGGACGAAATCAGCGCGCTGACGGCACGCGGGCAGCACCTGGTGCAAACGCCGCGCTGGGGGAACATGCAGGCGGTGATCTGGAACCGCGCGCAGGGGACGGTGGAAGCAGCGTCCGATCCGCGCGGCGACGGATCAGGGCAGGTCCAGTGAGGCCCTGGGGCCGCAGGCCAGGCCTCGTCCGCTAACGCTGGCACACCGGGCAGTAGTACGTCGAGCGCTGCGCCTGCGTCAGCTTGCGGATCGGCGTGCTGCAGCGGCGGCACGGCAGTCCCGCCCGCTCATAGACATACAGCTTCTGCCTGAAGTAACCCGCGTTGCCTTCCGGATCCACGTAGTCGCGCAACGTCGTGCCGCCGGCCCGGATGGCCATCCTGAGCACGGCGCGTACCGCATTCACGAGCCTGCGGATTTCATCCGGCCTGATGCGGCCGGCCGCGCGTTTGGGACGGATGCCGGCGCGGAACAGGGCTTCGCTCGCGTAGATGTTTCCCACGCCGGTCACCAGCCGCCCGTTCAGCAGCAACTGCTTGATGCTCACGCGCTTGCCGCGGCAGGCGGTCGCGAGGTAGGCGGCATTGAACGCCGAGTCGAGCGGTTCGGGTGCGAGCCGGTGCAGCAGCTTGTGGCGCAGCGGATCGTCGGCGGTGAACACGGCGCTGCCGAAGCGGCGCGGGTCGTTGAAGCGCAGCGTACGCCCGCTGTCGAGCACCAGGTCGAAGTGATCGTGCTTGAGCCGCGGCGTGGCGAGCGGCAGCACGCGCAGGTTGCCGGACATGCCGAGGTGCAGGATCAGCGTGCCGCGATCCAGGCGCAGCAGCAGGTACTTGGCGCGGCGTTCGACGCCGTGGATGCGCGCGCCGGGCAGCAGGGAGGGGAGCGTGGGGTCGATGGGCCAGCGCAGGCGCGCGTCGTACACATGGAAGGCGGCGACGCTGGCGTGCCGCAGGTGCGGCTCGATGCCGCGGCGTGTGGTCTCGACTTCGGGAAGCTCGGGCACGCCGGACGGCCAGGCCGGGCCGCGCCCGGCCCGCGCCTTACTTGATCTTGGTTTCCTTGTAGACCACGTGCTTGCGCACCACCGGATCGTACTTGTTCATTTCCATCTTTTCGGGATGCAGGCGCTTGTTCTTCATCGCCACGTAGAAGTGACCGGTGCCGGCCGAGGAGAGCATTTTGACTTTTTCGCGCATGATGCAGGTTCCGCCAGTGCGTTGATCGGAGCGTCAGATGTTCTCGCCGCGCTCGCGCAGCTCGGCCACCACCGCCTCGACGCCCTTCTTCTCGATGGTGCGCAGCGCGTTGGTGCTGATGCGCAGCGAAACCCAGCGCTTCTCGCCTTCCAGCCAGAACCGCTGCGTGTGCAGGTTCGGCAGGAAACGGCGACGCTTGCGGTTGTTGGCATGCGACACGGTATTGCCCACCATGGGGCGCTTGCCGGTGAGCTGACAGACGCGCGACATAAAAAATCCTTCAAAAACAATAACTTGTAATTTCGAGCCTGCCGCGAGACAGGGCGAAAGGGCGTGCTTTATACCAGAGAGCGCGGGCTTTGGGCAACCGGGTGCCCGAGGCCTTGAGAAGCCTTCCCGGGACTGCGCGCCAGCGGCGATGCACCGACGCAGCATCAGCGGCCTTCCCGTTGCTAGCAACGGCGCGTGGCGGCGTGATTTCCGGACAGGGCGACTGTGGACCCACTGCCTGCCATGCGAGCGCGCCACGCGAACTCCAGCGCGGGTATTTCCTGCTTGCGGTCGACCCGGCAGCGCCGTTCAATGGCCTCACCCATGAACGCGATGCCGAGCCGAACGGGTGTCACGCCCGACATCTTCCTGGACCAGATCCTGCCCGCGCGGCGGCCGATGGTGCTCAAGGGAGTCGTATCGGACTGGCCTGCGAGGCGGCTGGGCGCGCAGTCGGATGAAGCGCTGGTCGATTACCTCAAGTCCTGCGACGAAGGGCGGCCGGTGCAGGCCATGGTCGGCGCAGCGGAGATCAGGGGCGCGTTTTTCTACGGCCGCGACACCAGCTCATTCAACTACCAGACCGGCAACGCGCCGCTCTCGCTGGTGCTCGACCGCATCCTGGAGCAGCGATCGAGGGCCCAGCCCGAAAGTGTGTACCTGCAGTCGACGCCGATCCGCGAGCATTTCCCGAAGTTCCTGCTGCAGCATGCGCTGCCGCTGCTGCCGCCGAGCGTCGAGCCGCGCATCTGGATCGGCAACGCCACCGTCGTGCAGACCCATCACGATCTCAAGGAAAACATCGCCTGCGTGGTGGCGGGCAAGCGCCGCTTCACGCTGTTTCCGCCCGAGCAGCTCGGCAACCTGTACCTGGGTCCGCTGGATCGCACGCCGGCCGGCGTGCCGATCAGCATGGTGTCGCTGGATGCGCCCGACCTGCAGCGCTATCCGCGATTTGCCGAAGCCCTGGCCGTCGCGCAGGTGGCGGATCTCGAAGCCGGCGATGCGATCTACATCCCCTACGGCTGGTGGCACCACGTCCGCGCCACGACGCCGTTCAACGTGCTGGTCAATTACTGGTGGAGCGGGGGCGGCGCGGCGCTGGCGCCGCCGGAATTCAGTCTGCTGATGGCGCTGCTGGCGTTGCGCGATCTGCCGGAGCACCAGCTCCGGATGTGGAAGAGCATGTTCGACTACTACGTGTTCAGGAGCCATGGCGACCCGCTGCAGCATCTTCGGCCGCAGGACCGCGGCATCGCGGGCGCGTCCCCGGCCGAGCTGCAGGAGCTGGCACGCCAGATGATGGCTTCCTATCTCGCCGCGAAGTGACTTTGCGCGCTCATCGCTGCCAGCTCGCCCCTGAGGGCGAAGCGCGTCGCTGATCAGGCGCGACCGAGATCCCTGGAGCCCAGCGCACTGGCGCGCTGCAGGGTCCGCCCATAGACCGGTGGCGGCGCCGTGCCGCGCAGCACGGACAGTTGCTTCTGCACGAAATTCAGCTTGGCGCTGACCAGCGCGCCATTGCGATCGTTGAGTTCACGGCAATGGCGGGCCAGCTCGAGATTGGCGTGCCAGCGTTCGCGCAATCCGGCTGCCGGGCCGAGAGCGTCCAGCAACTTCTCGAATCCGGTGCGACCGGTGCCATACGACAGGAGTTTGCAGGCGTCGCTGCGTTCCGCGTCCAACCGCGACAACGCCTCGACGCAGCGCTGGCGCGTGGCACCGACGCGTTCGATGGCTTCGGGAGCGGCTTCCTTCAGTACCTGGCGCTCTTCCTCGAGCAGCCGGCCGAGTTCGCCGAGCAGGACTCGCTCCTCACCGAGAATGCGGCCGATATGCGAGGCCACGTCCCTGACGGCTTGCGCCATGTCAGCGTGACGCGGCCGAGGCGGTCAGGTCGCCTTCCAGCTGCAGCAGCCGGTCGGCGATGCGTCCGGAATTGATCTGGTACTGGCCCTGCTCGATGGATTGCTGCAGGCTCGCGACCCGTTGCGTGTCCACGTCCGGCGTGTTGTCAATCGCCTGCGACAGCGCGTTCAGCTGCCGCGCCGCGTCGGTGATCTGCACGGTCTCGGTGGTCTGCTCCGCGGCATGGGCAGCGGGAGCAGAGCTCGACGTGCGGCGCACGCGTTCCACCGGCCGGCTCGTCCCGGTTTCAACCGCCTGGCTGTCTGTGCCCTTGATGCGAGTGGTCACGATAAATACCTCTGTTCCTCAACGCCAGCTATCGGCCGGGGGCGCGAATACTTTAGGGCGCAGTGTGAACTGTTGCGAGAACTGATCATAACGGAACTTCGACCAGCGTACTGTTGCGCACGATCGCCTCGACTACCCGTTGTGTACTTTGGTTCTGCACCCGGATTCTCTGCGCCACTTCTCCATCCGACAAGGCAATGGCGGTGGCGCGTACCTCGATACCGCCACCGGCGGCCAGAAGCGTGACCTGTTGCCCGCGATGCACCAACACTGCCGGCGCCAGCGCATCGGCCAGCAGCAGCTCGCCACTGGCCACCGGGCGCCGCAGGCGTCGCTCCGACAGCTGGGCGGGATCACTTATATATAGGCTCGACAGGCCATTCACTTGAATGCGAACGGCCTCGAAGTCCGCAGCCGTGGGCTGCTCACCGCGCCCCAGCGCATGCAAGGCGCGCAGTACCACCGGGTGCGATGCCACGCGCACGCCCACGTAGAGGGTCCAGGCAGAAGGTCTCGTGCATTTCACGGCGACCAGCGAGCGTTCGCGCAGCTGTCCGTCGCCCGCCAGAGCGGCCTGCAGCGGCTCGGCGCAGGCAATGATGTGCAGGCGATTGTCCAGCGTATCGGTGGTGATCGAGACCGGGTCATCGCTGGTGGGGAGTCGGCTGCGCACGGCGTCGGCAGCGGCGCGCTGGACAGCGGCGAGCGGCTGGAACTCTGCGGCGAAGAGCGGACCGCCGGAAACAGGCCCCAGCAGCAGCGTCCACAGCAGGGTTGGCAACAGATCGCGTGCGCAGGTTTTCATGCCCATGAACGAAGCAAGCGATGTGCCAGCCGTGATTGCCGGTTCTTTGACACCTAAAGTCCTGCCGCGCCCGGCCGATCTCCTCAGGACACGCGCCGCCATCCGTTGCCGGCGGCGAATCACTGCCATCCAGCGGCAACCCATTGCCGCCAGCCGGCCCGCGCAGGGCCTCGTCTCCCGAGTTGTGCGACCAGGCTGAGACGCGGATCACATCCAGTCACGTCAACATCCCGACACCGGGGCCCATGGCACAGCACTTGCTCCCTTGGGTCCACGAAGGATTTTCTGGCGAGGCGCATATGCCGCTCGATCTGGACGGATATCTCGGAATACATCAGCGCGCGCTGGCGCTCGAAGCGCAGCGTACCGAAGTGCTGGCCGCGAATCTCGCCAACGCGGATACGCCGGGCTACAAGGCGCGCGATATCGACTTCAAGGCCGAACTCGCGGCCGCCGGACACGGCAGCAGCACCAGCAACGGCACAAGCGGTTCGGGTGGAGTGGATCTATCGACCGACAAAGCCACCCTCAAGTATCGCGTGCCGCTGGCGCCGGCGCTGGATGGCAATACCGTGGACAGCCAGCTCGAGCAGTCGGCGTTCGCGGAGAACAGCGTGCGCTACCAGGCCACGCTGACACTGCTCAATTCCAAGCTGCGCAATCTCATGACGGCCATCACCGGACAGTAAGGCGCGCTTCGTAGCAGGAACATACGATGTCAAGTTTCAAGATCTTCGATATTGCAGGGTCCGGCATGAGTGCGCAGTCGGTGCGCCTCAACACCGTGGCCAGCAATCTCGCAAATGCCGACAGCGTCAGCGGCGATCCGAACACCGTGTATCGGGCCCGTCATCCGGTGTTCCAGGCCGAGGATCCGCAGCCGGGCGCCGGCGACCAGGCCAACGTCGGCGTGAAGGTGCAGGGCGTGCAGCTCAGCACCGCAGCCCCGAGCTCGCACTACGACCCGGGCAATCCACTGGCGGACCAGCAGGGCTACGTCTACGCACCGGCCGTGAACGTGGTGGAGGAAATGGTCGACATGATTTCCGCCTCGCGTTCCTACCAGAACAACGTCGAAGTGCTCAACACTGCGCGCAATCTGATGCTCGCGACCCTCAAGCTGGGCCAGTAAAGGAGAATACAGGTGACCACGACTACCGGCACGAACAGTCTTTCCAACATCGCCAACCTGAGCAGTCTGCCGGCGTTGGGCAGCACCACCAGCAGTACCGCCAGCATCAACAACAGCGCGACCTCACTGGGCATCAATGATTTCCTGACGCTGATGTCGACGCAGCTGGAAAACCAGGACCCGACGCAGCCCCTGGACAGCACGGCCTTCGTGTCGCAGCTGGCCCAGTTCGGCACCGTTTCCGGTATCCAGGGCATGCAGAGCACCATCCAGTCGCTGTCCGACTCCATGCGGGCGTCGCAGACACTGACCGGCGCATCGATGGTCGGCCACGCGGTGCTGGCCGCTTCCAGCACCGCCAATCTCACTTCGGGCAGCACCGTCAGCGGCGCCGTCACGGTGCCGGCCAACACGAGCTCAGTGGAACTCAATATCAAGGATGCCTCCGGCGCCGTGGTACGGCAGATCCAGATCGCCAGCGACGCCGGACAGGAAGCCTTCACCTGGGATGGTCTGACCGATTCCGGTGCCCAGGCTCCCACGGGCACCTACACGCTGTCGGTCAATGCCACGGTGAGCGGCGTGGCGCAGTCGCTGTCGCCCTCTGTGATCGGCACCGTGACGAGCGTGTCCATCGACACCAGCACCAATGCCGTCACCCTGAACACACCGCAACTCGGCTCCGTCGCCCTGAGCGCCGTGCAGCAGGTCGGCTGATCCAACACCGGTTCTTACAAGGAGCACATCATGTCTTTTGGTATCGCACTCAGCGGCATCGACGCGGCGCAAAGCGAGCTCGACGTCACTGCGAACAACATCGCCAACTCGGAGACCACCGGCTTCAAGCAGTCGCGCTCCGAGTTCGCAGACCTGTTCGCGGTGTCACAGCAGGGCGTCAGCACCACCCAGGCCGGCAACGGCGTGAAGCTGGCATCGGTCGCGCAGCAGTTCTCGCAGGGCAATATCGAATCCACCGGCAATTCGCTCGACCTGGCGATCAGCGGCTCGGGTTTCTTCGTGCTCAGCGACAACGGCACCAAGGTGTACACGCGCGCTGGCGAGTTCACCACCGATGCGGACAACTACGTCGTGAACGAAGCCGGCGACCGCCTGCAGGTCTATCCCGTCACGACGGCGGGCAACTTCAACACCTCGACCACGACCGACCTGCAACTCATCACCAGCGACAGTGCGCCGAATGCCACCACTACGGCCAATGCCATTTTCAACCTGCCGTCTTCCGCCGATGTGCCGGCCACCTCGACCTTCGACCCCACCGACGCCACGAGCTACAACAAGTCGACGTCGGTGACGGTCTACGATTCGCTCGGCGCGGCCCACACGGCCAGCATGTACTTCGTGAAGGAGCCCACGGCCAACACCTGGGACAGCTATCTCACGATCGATGGCACCCAGATCAACACCACGCCGCAGGTGCTCACGTACTCGAGCGGCGGCGTGCTCACGTCCCCGACCGGTGGCGGCGTCGATTTCGGCAACTACACGCCAAGCACGGGCGCCAATGACATGGACATCGGTTTCAATTTCGCCAGCAGCACCCAGTACGGCAGCACGTTCTCGGTCAACTCCATCACGCAGGATGGTTACACCACCGGCACGTTGACCGGCATTTCGGTGGACTCCACCGGCGTGGTGCAGGCGCGCTTCACCAACGGCCGCTCCATTTCGCTGGGCCAGGTGGCAATGTCCACCTTCGCCAATCCGCAGGGCCTGCAGAAGCTCGGCGACACCAGTTGGGGCGAAACCTTCGCTTCCGGCCAGCCGTTGAATGCCACCGCCGGCAGCTCGGGTTTCGGGCTGTTCCAGTCAGGATCGCTCGAGAAATCCAACGTGGACATCACCGCGCAGCTGGTGAACATGATCACGGCGCAGCGTTTCTTCCAGTCCAACGCCCAGGTGATCTCGACCGAAGACCAGATCACCCAGACCATCATCAACATCCGTTGATGGCAGACAGGTAAGGAGCCGAGACAATGGACCGTCTGGTGTATGTGGCGATGTCGGGTGCGAAGGAGACGCTGCGCGCCCAGGCCGTCAACAACCACAACCTGGCGAACGCCAGCACCACCGGTTTCAAGGCGGATCTCTCGGCATTCCAGACGCGTTCGGTGGTGGGCGATGGCCTGCCGTCGCGCGCCTACGCCGTCGACAGCAGCGTCGGTTGGGACTCGACCGCGGGCGCGCTGGAGCAGACCGGCCGCGATCTCGACGTCGCGGTACAGGGCAAAGGGTGGATCGCGGTGCAGGCGCCGGATGGCACCGAGGCGTACACGCGCGCCGGCGATCTGCACGTCGATCCGAGCGGTGTGCTCATGACGGGCACAGGCCACGTGGTGCTGGGTGACAGCGGCCCGGTGACGATTCCGCCGAATACGGCGCTCGCGGTCGGAGGCGATGGTTCCATCTCGGTGGTGCCGGTGGGGCAGGAAGCCAAGACCATGGCCACGGTGGCGCGGATCAAGCTGGTGAATCCACCCGATGCCACGCTCGAGCGCGGCGAGGACGGCCTGTTCCGCACCAGCAATGGCGTGCCCGCGGAGTCGGACGCCACGGTGCGCCTGGCTTCCGGCGTGCTGGAGACCAGCAACGTGAATGTCGCGGCCGCGATGACCAACATGATCGAGCTGGCGCGCAACTACGAACTGCAGGTCAAGGCGATCCGCACCGCCGAGTCCGATGCCGAATCCGCCACCAAACTGTTGCAGGGTTGATCAGGGCGCCGACGCGCCAGGGAGCAGAGCATGAATACGGCACTATGGGCAGCGAAGACCGGCCTCGACGCGCAGCAGACGCGCATGGCGGTCGTGGCCAACAACCTGGCCAACGCCAACACCACGGGCTTCAAGAAGGGCCGTGCCGTGTTCGAGGATCTGCTCTACCAGAACCAGAAGCAGGTGGGCAGCGCCACCTCGCAGGACACGCAATCGCCCTCCGGCCTTCAGCTCGGCACCGGTGTGCGGGTGGTCGCCACCGAGCGCACCTACACGCAGGGCAGCCTGAACCAGACCGGCAATGCGCTCGACATGGCCATCAACGGCCGTGGCTTTTTCCAGGTGCAGATGCCCGACGGTACGATCGCATACACGCGCGCCGGCGACTTCCAGATGAACAACCAGGGTCAGCTGGTGACCTCGAGCGGCTACGTGGTGCAACCCGCGATCACCATTCCCACGGGCGCGCAGAGCATCACGGTGAGTACCGACGGCATCGTGAGCGCGCAGATCGCCGGCCAGGCCGCACCAACGCAGGTGGGCACCATCCAGCTCGCCGACTTCGTGAATCCTGCCGGCCTCGAGGCCCGTGGCGAGAACCTGCTGGTCGAATCCGGCTCCAGCGGCACGCCGCAGACCGCGACACCCGGCCAGTCGGGTCTCGGCACCATCGACCAGGGCATGACCGAAGGTTCCAATGTCAACGTGGTGGAGGAAATGGTGAACATGATCGAAACGCAGCGATCGTACGAGATGAACACCAAGGCCATCCAGACCACGGACCAGATGCTCCAGTACCTCTCGAGCAACATCTGATGAAAAACAACACCCTGTTCCTCGCCATGGCCGTCGCGTGCGCGGTGATCCTGCTGGCAGGCTGCGCCGCGATGCCACCGCACGTCGACGACTACAGCGCCGTGCTGCCGGAAAACGTGGTTGCCGCCAGCCAGGACGGCGGCTCGATCTACCACACCGGGTACGACGTGCCATTGTTTGAAAACCCCGTGGCGCATCGCATCGGCGACGTCATCACCGTGACGCTGGCGGAGAAAACCGAGGCCAACAAGAGCGCCGCGACCAACACCAAGAAGAACAGCACCGTGGCATTGCCCGGCATCACCGTGGCCGGCGCCGGTCTGACGTTCCACAGCCGTGATCTCACTTCGGCTTCGATCGACAACAATTCCGGTTTCGCGGGCGAGGGCGACAGCTCGCAGAAGAATGAGCTCACGGGCAACATCTCGGTGACCATCGCCAATCGGCTCAGCAACGGCAATCTCGTGGTGCGCGGCCAGAAGTGGATCACGCTCAACCAGGGCCGCGAGTACATCCGGCTGCAGGGCATCGTCCGTCCGCTGGACATCGCACCCGACAACTCGATTCCTTCCTACAAGGTGGCGGACGCCAACATCGAATATGGCGGCAGCGGCACGCTGGCCGATTCCAACACGAAGTCGTGGCTCGCCCGGTTCTTCGATTCCAAATGGTTTCCGTTCTGAGGTATCGGTCATGACGCGACTGCGCCGTGTTCTCTCCCCGCTGCTGGCCGCGCTGCTGATGGGCGCGGCGCTCGGCCGTCCCGCGCCGAGTTTCGCGGAACGCGTCAAGGACATCGCTTCGGTGGCCGGTGTGCGCAGCAATCAGCTGGTGGGTTACGGCATCGTTGTCGGCCTGGATGGTACTGGCGATCAGACCAGCCAGGCGCCGTTCACCGTTCAGAGCATCCTCAACATGTTGGCCAAGTTCGGCGTCACGCTGCCCGCCGGCACGACCGCCCAGCTCAAGAACGTGGCGGCGGTAACCGTCACGGCAGAGTTGCCGGCGTTCGCGAAGCCCGGCCAGACCATCGACGTCACCGTCTCCTCGATCGGCAACGCCAGCAGCCTGCGTGGCGGCAGCCTCGTGATGACGCCGCTCAAGGGCGCGGACGGCGAGCTCTACGCCATGGCGCAGGGTTCGCTGGTGGTGAGTGGCTTCGGCATTTCCGGCAAGGACGGATCCAAGATCAGCGTCAACGTTCCGAGTGATGGTCGCGTGCCCAATGGCGCCACGGTGGAACGCGAGGTGAAGAGCAATTTCGGCAGCGAGCCGAGCGTGATGCTCAATCTGAACACCCCGGATTTCACCACGGCGACGCGCCTCACGCAGGGCATCAACAAGCTGCTGGGCGAGGGCACCGCGCAGGCTGTGGATGCCGTGAGCGTCAAAGTGGCTGCTCCGACCGCCGCGGACCAGCGCATCAGCTTCATCTCGGCGCTGCAGGAGCTGGAGATCCAGCCGGGCGACGCACCCGCACGCGTCATCATCAATTCGCGAACCGGCACCGTCGTGATCGGCTCGCACGTCACAGTGACTCCCGCCGCCGTCGCGCACGGCTCGCTGTCCGTGACCATCACCGAACGCAATGACGTCAGCCAGCCAAACGCATTGGCCCAGGGGTCGACAGTGACCACGCCGCGTTCGGAGATCAGCGTCAACCAGCCCGAGGCGCGCATGTTCGTGTTTCCCTCGGGCGTGAACCTCGACGAAATCGTGCGTGCGGTGAACCAGGTGGGCGCGGCGCCAGGCGATCTGGTCGCGATCCTCGAAGCGCTGCGCCAGGCCGGCGCGTTGCACGCGGAGCTGCTGGTCATCTGAATCATGACCACGTCCGTCAACAACACCCTGTACTCGGATTTCGGCAGCCTCGAGGCGCTGAAGAAGAACGTGCGTCAGGACGATGCGACGGCGATCCGCAAGGCTGCGCAGCAGTTCGAGAGCCTGTTCACGAACATGCTGCTCAAATCGATGCGCGAGGCGACCCGGAACCAGGACGGCAATGACGACGATCCCATGGGCGGAGACAGCCAGAGCACGCAGTTCTACCAGAGCATGTTCGATCAGCAACTGTCGGTGCAGCTCTCGCAGGGCAAGGGACTCGGATTGGCGGACATGCTGGTGAAACAACTGGCAAAGACGGGCTTGCTGCCCGGCGGCACCAAAGCCGCGACGCCCGCGCTGACGATCGGTGCGCCGACCGGCACGCCGCTCACGGGCGCCACGGGCAGTGCGTCCACCACCGCGCAGGCCGCCGACTTCGTGAAGAGCATCGCGCCTGCGGCACAGGCAGTCGCAGATCGTCTCGGTGTGGCGCCGGAAACCGTCATCGCGCACGCGGCTCTCGAAACCGGCTGGGGTCAGCATCAACCCACTGGCGCGGACGGCACCCAGAGCAACAACCTGTTCGGCATCAAGGCCAGTGGCAACTGGAACGGGCCTGCCGTGCACGCGGACACCACGGAATTCTCCGCCGGTGTCGCGGCGCGCAAGACGCAGGCGTTTCGCGCCTATGGGTCGACAGCGGAAGGGTTCAATGACTACGCGAACATGCTGCAAAGCAGCCCTCGCTATGCAGCAGCCCTGGGAACGGGCTCGAACGTGGCGGCGTTCGCGCGTGGATTGCAGCGCGGCGGCTATGCCACGGACCCCGACTATGCGCACAAGCTGGAGTCCGTGGCCGTCAGCGTGCGCTCCCTGATGAATTCCTCGTCGCTAAAGACCGAGACCTAGAGGCCGATATGAGGAGTCGCAATGGCTGACCTGCTTTCCAACGGCATCTCGGGTCTCGAGGCGTTCCAGCGTGCGTTGACCACGACGAGCCACAACATCGCGAACGTGAGCACCGCCGGATACAGCCGGCAGAGTGTGCTGCTCACCGCGCGCGCGGCCAGCCTGCAAGGCAACAGCTGGATCGGCAACGGCGTGGATTCAGACGTGGTCAGCCGCGCCTACAGCGCAGTGCTGACCAATCAGTTCCAGGCGGCGACCAGCACCTTCCAGCAGCTCGACACCTATTCGACGCTCGCGTCGAACCTGACCAATCTGTTCGGCGACAGCACCACCGGCCTCTCGGCCACGCTGCAGAAATTTTCCGACTCGATCCAGACGCTGGTGAGCAATCCTTCGGACACGGCCACGCGGCAGACGGTGCTGAGCCAGGCGCAGAATCTCGTCACGCAGCTCAAGAGCTACCAGCAGACGCTGGACCAGACGTCCTCGCAGGTGGAGT
Organism: Steroidobacteraceae bacterium; assembly: GCA_035499515.1. Classification (GTDB taxonomy): domain Bacteria; phylum Pseudomonadota; class Gammaproteobacteria; order Steroidobacterales; family Steroidobacteraceae; genus FEN-1191. Next base: position 24,749 of record DATJYR010000046.1, read on the forward strand.
CCAGCCTCACGGATGAAGCCAGCACGGTGACTTCTCTGGCCAGCAGCGTCGCGTCGCTCAATGCGCAGATCGTTGCCGCAAAAAGTCAATCAAATCAACAGCCTAACGATCTTCTGGATCAGCGTGACCAGCTCATCGCCGAGCTCTCGTCGCACCTGAATGTCTCCACCGTGGTGGAGGGCAATGGCGCGATGGATGTCTACGTGGGCAACGGCCAGGCGCTGGTCATCGGCACCTCGGCCTCGACCGTGAAGACCACGCCGGGTGAATACGACCAGTCGCAGTCCGGTCTCGGCCTGTACAACGGCGTGTACACCACCGACATCACGTCGTCGGTTTCGGGCGGCACCATCGGCGGTCTGCTGCAGTTCCGCAGCGACATGCTCAATCCCGCCTACCAGGCGCTCGGCCAGCTCACCACGGGACTCGCGACGCAGTTCAACACGCAGCAGTCGCAGGGTCTCGACGCCACGGGCCAGCTCGGCGCCGCGCTGTTCAACATCGGCGCGGTCGGCGTGAAAGGCTCGCTCAACAACGGTGGTGCGGCCGACATCACGGCCACGCGCTCCGACATTCCCGCCATTGGCAGCGGCAACTACCTCCTTGCCTACGACGGCACCAACTGGAACATGACCGATCAGAGCACCGGCGCGAGCATCGCGATGACGGGCTCGGGCACCAGCGCGGATCCCTTCGTGGGAGGCGGCCTGTCGCTGGTGGTGGGCGGCACGGCGCAGGCCGGCGATCGCTACGAGATCGATCCCTGGACCAGCGCTGTCAGCGGCACGTCGGTGGCCATCACCAATCCGGCGGGCATCGCCACCGCGGCGCCGGTGCTGGCCTCCGCCACCGCGTCCAACACCGGCACCGGCGCCATCGTGCAGAGCTCGGTGCCCGACACCAGCACCTGGGTGCGCGGCAACTACACGCTGAGTTTCACGGATCCGTCCACATGGCAGGTCACGGACAGCAGCGGCAACACCGTGGCCACGGGCGCCTATACCGCCGGCACTCCGATCAGCTTCAACGGCGTGCAGGTGACGCTGAGCGGTGCGCCGGCCACCGGCGACACGTTCAGCATCAAGGACAACATCAATGGCACGGGCGACAACAACAACGCTCAGGCCATGGCCGATCTGTTCGATGCCAAATATTTCAACGGCGGCACGAATTCGCTGAACGATTTCGTCGACAGCTTCACGACCAGCATCGCCACCACGACCAACCAGGTGCAGACGGCGGCCTCTGCGCAGCAGACCGTGCTCACCGATGCGACCTCGGCGTTGCAGAGTGAAAGCGGCGTCAACCTCGATGAAGAAGCCGCGAAACTGATCCAGTACCAGCAGGCCTACCAGGCGGCCGCCAAGGTCATCCAGGTCTCCAACACCCTGTTCGACTCCCTTCTCACCGCCGTCCAGAGTGGTTGATCATGCGTATCTCGACCGCTGAACTGAATTCCGCCGCCGTCACGGCCATCCTCAACCAGCAGAGCGCGCTGGCCAGGACGCAGACGCAGCTGGGCACGGGCAATCGGCTCACCTCACCCGCGGAC
>DATJYR010000047.1:0-1884 GCA_035499515.1 Steroidobacteraceae bacterium
CTCACCTGCGCCTGCACCTCGGTCAGCGCCTTGTCCGGGTCGTGGTTGAGGACGAGGTACAGCGTGATGGTGGAGATGCTCGTCTGGCTGGACGAGCTCATGTAGTCGATGCCATCGACCTGGGCGACAGCCTTCTCCAGCGGCGTGGTGACGAAGCCGGCCACCGTGTCCGGCGAGGCGCCTGGATAGGTGGTGCTGATGGTGATGGTGGCGTTTTCCGTCTTCGGGAATTGCTGCACCGGCAGCGACGTCACCGCGCGCAGGCCAAGCACCAGCACCAGCACGCTCACCGCGATGGACAGCACCGGCCGGGCGATGAAAAGATCGGTGAACCGCTTCATCGCGCTTACTCGTTCGGCGGGTTGGGCGTGGCGCTGTTCGGCGGCTGCACGCTGTTGTTGATGGCCACCGCCACGCCGTTGCGCAGCTTCACCTGCCCGGCGGTGACGACGGCATCGCCGGGCTTCACGCCGGAGAGCACCGCAACCTGGTCGCCGCGCGTATCGCCGAGGGTGACGAACACCTGCTCCGCCACCAGCTCGGACTTGCCTTTCGCATCCTTGCCCTGGCGCACGAGGAACACCGTGTTACCGTAGGAGTTATAGGTGATCGCGGTTTGCGGCAGGGTCACGTAGCTCGCCGGCGCGGCGACCGAAACGCTCACGCTGGTGAACATGCCGGGCCGGAGCAGCAGCTTGCCGTTCGGCACGGTGGCACGCACGGCTATGCTGCGCGTGGCCTGATCCACCGTAGCGCCTATGGCCGAGATCTTGCCGGTGAATGTCTGGTTAGGATAAGCGTCCAGGCTGAGATTCACGGTCTGCCCGACCTGCAACTCGCTCAGCGCCTGCTGCGGCAGATAGAAATCGACGTAGAGCGGGTCGAGCTGCTCCAGCGTTACGATCTCGGTGCCAGGGGATATATACTGGCCGACATCCACCTTGCGGATGCCAAGCCGCCCGGCGAACGGCGCAAGGATATGCTTTTCCGCCATCAGCGCCTGCTGCGCGGCCACCTGCGCCTGCGCGGCGGCAAGGTTCTCGCGGTCGGCGTCGAGCTGCGCCTGCGACACGGCGCTGGCGGCAAACTGCTTCTGGTCGCGGGCGTAGTTGATCGCAGCGAGCTTCGCGGTCGCCTGCAGCTGCGCCAGCATCGCCGGGTCGTTGTTCGGGCGCAGGGTAACGAGCAGCTGCCCCTTCTGCACATCCACGCCGGACTCGAAGTTGATGCTGTCGACAATGCCGCTCACCTCGGCCGAGAGCGCGGTGCCGTTGATGGCGGTGATGCTGCCAACGGATTGCAGCTGCGGCTGCCACTGGCTCTGTGCGGCGGTGATGGTGGCCACCGTCTGCACCTGGTTGGCGAACCCCTTGAGGAATTGCGCGATGAGATAACCGCGCAGCGCGCCGTAGCCGAACACGAGGCCGAACAGCACGGCGACGCTGGCGAGCATGACGATCATGCGCCGGGTGGTATTGGGCTTGCTCATTCTGCCAACATCCTCATGGAATCACACCGCAGCAGTTCTGCGCCACATCCTCGCGGTGCCACCAGCCGCCACCCAGCGCCTGGTACAGCGCAGCGGTGTCGGCGAGCCGCGCAGCCCTGGCCCTCACCTGCGCGATCACGGCGGTATGGTACGTGGTCTCGGCAGTTAGCACGACGGAAAAGGGCTGACCGCCGAGCTGATACTGCGCCTGTGTCACCTTCAGGCTCTGCGCCGCGGCATCGGCCGCGGCATCAGCCGCCTGCTGCTCCGTCGCGTCGTATTGCAGTACCGCCAGCACATCCGCCACGTTCTGGAACGCCGTGATCACGGTGCTCTGGTACTGCCCCGCGGCCGCGCGCAAGCCGGCCAGCGCGGCCTTGCGCTTGGCGGTCAAC
>DATJYR010000048.1:0-36277 GCA_035499515.1 Steroidobacteraceae bacterium
CTCTGAAATCGCCTAGAATACGGGGATGAACGCATTCCCGATGTACCGCTCCCTGCGCCGCGGGCCGGCAGCCTGCCTGCTGCTGCTCCTGCTGAGTTCCTGTTCGCTCGCACCGTGGCATTCCGACAAGCAGGCCCCGCCCGCGCCCGAACCCGCGCCCGTCGTCGCGGCGCCGCCGCCGTTGCCGGTGCCGATGGCGACGCATCGTTTCGTGCTGCCGGAGGATGGTTCCACCGTGGTCGGCGATGTCGTGACCGTCGAGCTCACCAAGGACGACACGCTGCCCGACATCGCGCGCCGCTTCGACGTCGGTTACGAGGAGATCGTGCGCGCCAATCCGGGCGTCGATCCCTGGCTGCCGGGCGCCGGCCGCAAGGTCGTGGTGCCGACGCAGTTCGTGCTGCCCAACGCGCCGCACGAAGGCATCGTGATCAACGTGGCCGCGATGCGCGTGTTCTATTACCCGAAACGCGAGGCGGGCAAGCAGGCCGTCGTCTACACGTATCCCATCGGCATCGGCAAGGTGGGCTGGAAGACGCCCGAGGGCACCACCAGGGTCACGGGCAAGAAGAAGGATCCGGTGTGGCGCCCGTCGGCCGGCCTGCGCAAGGACAAGGCCGATGAAGGCGATCCGGTGGACGCGGTCGTGCCAGCCGGTCCGGACAATCCGCTGGGCAAGTTCGAGTTCGTGCTGGGCTGGCCGAGCTACCTGATCCACGGCACCAACAAGCCGTACGGCGTCGGCCTGCGCTCCAGCCACGGCTGCGTGCGCCTGTATCCCGAGGACATCGAGCAGCTGTTCTCGATGACGCCCATCGGCACGCGGGTGACCGTGGTGAACCAGCCGTTCGTGTTCGGCTGGCACGGCGACCAGCTCTACCTGCAGCCCTACACCGTGCTGGAGGACGATCCGCGCAACTGGCAGAAGGCCCAGAAGACGCTGCTGGCCAAGTCGCTGTCGACGCAGATCGGCAAGGACCTGAAGAAGAAGAGCCTGCAGCTCGACTGGGAAGCGGTCTCGGCGGTCACCCACCAGCCGCGTGGCTTGCCGGTGGCCGTGGCCGGCGAAATCGGTACGGTCGATGCCGTGGTGGCCAACGCCCCCCAGGTCGCCAACCGGCTGCCGGATGGTTCAAACTGGAGCGGCGACGATGGCACGGCCGACGCGGCCGGCGTCCAGCAGCTGCTGTCCGAACAGGAGCCGGGTCCGGACGCGGTTCCGGCCTCTCCCGGCAACGGAAAAACCGCCAAAACCGGGACCTGAGGCCCGATCTGGGCGATCATAAGGCTTCCGGGGCCATCGGCCCGGCGCAGGCTGCAGGAGGGAGACGTGGCGCAACTGAGTGAGTGGCTGCAACTGATGACAGCCGAGATAGCGCGCAAGCAGGAAGAGCTGCGCCAGGCGCGCGCCGGGCAGGCGCCGCGCGAGCCCGCGCCACCGGCCGCGGCGGCCACGGGCCGTACGGCACGCAAGAGTGGCTGAACCGCGTACCAGGCCGGTCGCTGCCACCACCGCGCGCGGTCTGGTTCCCCCCATCGTCGCCGTGCCCACCGCCGTCACGGCCTTCGTGGGCCGCTGCCTGCGCGGGCCGCTGCACCAGCCGGTGCGCGTGCAGAGCTTCGACGAATTCCAGCAGCGCTTCGGCGGCCTGTGGCAGCCCGCGACGCTGCCGTACGCCGTCGAGCAGTACTTCGAGAACGGCGGGCGCGTCGCCCTCATCGTGCGCGTCGCGAACGGCGCGCGGCCGCCCACGCTCACGCTGCCCGCCGGCGCGCAGCAGCTGCGGCTGACCGGCGTCAATGCGGGCACGCGCGAATACCTGCGCGCCTCGGTGGACTACGACGGCATCGACGCGCGCGACACCGACTATTTCAACCTGGTCCTGCAGCGCGTGCGCGCGCCTGGCTCGGAGCAGATCGAAGACCAGGAAATCTACCGCCGCGTCTCGGTGCGGCCGGACAACGCGCGCCAGCTGCAACGCCTGCTGGCCGGCTCGCAGCTGGCGCACGTCGACGGCGCGCTGCCCGAGCAGCGCCCGGATCGCAGCCAGAACGGCAGCTCGGCGCTGGTGGCCTACGTGAACTCGGCCAATGATGGCGACGACGGCGGCGAGCTGTGCGATTACGACATCGTCGGCAACGCCGAGCAGCGCCGCGGACTGTTCGCGCTCGACGGCGCCGAGCATTTCAACCTGCTGTGCGTGCCGCCGCTGACGCGCGAGCACGACGTCGGCGCCGCCGCCCTGCTCGTGGCGCTGCGTTACTGCCGCCAGCACCAGGCCATGCTGGTGGTCGATCCGCCGCTGGCGTGGCACACGGCCGCCGACGCCATCGCGGGCGTGGCGGGATCGCCGTTCCAGAGCGAGGACGCGGTGATGTACTTCCCGCGGCTGCTGGCCGCCGATCGCCTGCGCGGCCGGCAGGAATCCTTCGGGTCGTGCGGCGCCGTGGCCGGCATGCTCGCCCGCAGCGACGAGTCCTGGCCGGTCTGGGCCGCGGGCGAGGGCGAGGAGGCGCAGTTGCGGCCGGGTTTGAGGCCACAGGTGCGCATCACCGAAGCCGAGCGCAAGAGCCTCGCGCAGCTCGGCGTGAACACGCTGCAATCGGTGCGCTCGGTGGCACGCGGCGTGTCGCCGCACACGTTCGTGCCGGAGACGCACGCGCATACCGACTGGCGCTTCCTGGCCGCGCGCCGCTTCGCGCTGCACATCGTGGCCTCGATCGAACGCGGCACGCGCTGGGCGCAGACCGCGCCCCGGACGCCGCCCACCTGGAACCTGCTGCGTTCGCAGACCGTGGCGTTCCTGGAGTCGCTGGACCGGGATGGCGCGTTCGCGGGCCGCTCGGCGGAAGAGAACTACTTCGTGATCTGCGATCACCGCCTGAACGAAGTGTCCGCCACGGCGTCCGCGCGCATCCAGTTGCTGTACGGCTTCGCGGCGCTGCGTCCGGGTGAGTTCCACGCTTTCCTGGTGGTGCACGAGGCCGGCCAGACGCACACCCGGGCCGTCTCGGTGAACCGCCTTGCGATCGGCGGACGGCGGCTGGAAGATGAAATAGAAACCGGCATCATGCGGGCGCTGGTACAGGAACACTGATGGGCGAGCGATTCGTAGTCTTCTCGCACGGCAAGGACAGCGAGCCGTGGGGCACCAAGATCATGGCGATGGCCGATACCGCCCGCTTCGAGGGGTACGGCGTCGAATCGGTGGACTATCGCGGCATCGACACCGTCAAGGGCCGCATCGAGAAGCTCATCGACGCCTGCAAGAACCTGCCCGGCGATCTGGTGCTGGTGGGTTCGAGCCTGGGCGGGTACATCTCGCTGAGCGCTGCCACCATGCTGCACGCCCGCGGCGTGTTCCTGCTGGCGCCGGCGCTGTACCTCGAGGGCCTGCCGCCGCTGAAGCCGAAGCTGGTCGACTGCCCGGTGGCCGTGGTGCACGGCTGGCACGACGACGTGGTGCCGCTGGAACACAGCCTGCGTTTCGCGCGCGAGTACAACGCGCGGCTGCACATCCTCAACGATGACCACCGGTTGCTGAAGCAGATCCTGTTCATCAAGTACCTGCTGGAGAATTTCCTGGTCACCTGCGATCTGCCGTCAGGCTGAAGGCCACGCCCCGGGGGAGATCAATTGCTCGCGCGACTGCAGTCCTGGTTGGTGCGTGGGGTGTTGCGGCCCGAAGAGGCGGCCGCGCGCCTCGCCGAGCGTGGGGCGCCGGTGTGCTACGTGCTGCAGAATTCCAGCGAGACCGATCTCGCCCTGCTGCAGCAGGTGTGCCTGCGCGAGCGGCTGCCGCGCCCGCTCAAGCGGCTGCCGCCGCCGCACCAGCGCGAACGCCGATCCTACTTCTCGCTCAGCCAGCCGGTGGGCCTGTGGCGCAAGCGGCTCGATCGCCGTACGCCTGAACTGCTGCTGCACCTGATCGACGCCCTGCGCAAGGACGGTTCGCTCGACATCCAGCTGGTGCCGGCGGCGGTGTACTGGGGACGGGCGCCGCAGAAGGAGAAATCCTGGATCCGCCTGTTCCTGTCCGAGGACTGGACGCTGGGCAGCCGCCTGCGGCGCTTCTTCACCGTGCTGGTGAACGGCCGCAACACCACGCTGCAGCTCGGCGAGAGCCAGTCGCTGCGTGCGCTGATCGATCCCGAGGCCGACACCGCGCTGAACGCGCGTCGCATCGCGCGTCAGCTGCGCAGCCAGCTGGCGCGCATGCGCACCGCCAACATCGGGCCCGATCTCTCGCACCGGCGCACCATCGTCAACGAAGTGCTGCGCACGCAGGCGGTGCGCGCCGCGGTGCGCGCCGAAGTGCGCGACCGGAAGCGCAAGCTGACGCGCCGCCAGAGCCTGCTCGGCGCCCGCAAGCTGGCGATGGAGATCGCCGCCAACTATTCGCCGTCGTTCGTGAGCTTCATGTCCGGCCTGCTCACCTGGCTGTGGGACAAGCTGTACGACGGCGTGGAATTCCGCCACATCCAGACGCTGCAGCAGGTCGCGGAGGGCAACGAGATCATCTACGTGCCCTGCCACCGCAGCCACATGGATTACCTGCTGCTGGGCTACGCCATCTACCAGCGCGGCTACGCGGTGCCACACACCGCGGCCGGCATCAACCTCAACCTGCCGGTGGTGGGCCGGTTCCTGCGCATGGGCGGCGCGTTCTTCATCCGCCGCAGCCTGCGCGGCAGCGGGCTGTACACCGTGGTTTTCTCGCAGTACCTCGGCGCCATGATGGCGCGCGGCCATTCGATCGAGTACTTCATCGAAGGCGGGCGCAGCCGCACCGGCCGCCTGCTCACGCCCATGACCGGCATGCTGTCGATGAGCGTGCGCAGCTACCTGCGCGAACCGCGCCGGCCGGTGGTGTTCGTGCCGGTGTATTTCGGCTACGAGCGCGTGTTCGAAGGCCCGACCTACCTGGGCGAACTGTCCGGCAAGCCCAAGGAGAAGGAGACCGTGGGCGGCCTGCTGCGCGCCTTCGGCAAGTTCCGCGAGCGCTTCGGCCGCGTGCACGTGAACCTCGGTGAACCCGTGCATCTCAACGCACTGCTGGACCAGCACGCGCGCGGCTGGCGCGGCGAGCCGTTCACCGAGGCCGCGCGGCCGCAGTGGTTCAATCCGCTGGTGGACGACCTGGCGCAGCGCGTGATGCGCAACATCAACTCCGCCGCGGCCGTGACGCCCGTGAACCTGCTGGCACTGGCCCTGCTGTCCACGCCGCGCCAGGCGGTGGAAGAGGGCGACCTGCTGCTGCAGCTGCAGACGCTGATGGCGGTGCTGCGCGCGGTGCCGTACAGCCAGCGCGTGACCTACACCGAGCTGGCGCCGGCCGCCATCATCGATTATGGCGTTGCGCTCAAGCTCATCACGCGCGAGCAGCACAAGGCCGGCAACTTCGTGCGCATGAGCCCCGAGAACGCGGTGCTCGCCACCTACTATCGCAACAACGTGCTGCACCTGTTCGCGTTGCCCTCGCTGCTGGCGTGCTGCTTCCTGTCGAACCCGAGCATGAGCACCGAAGACCTGCAGCGCCTGGGCAGCCGCATCTATCCCTACGTGGCCGCGGAACTGTTCCTGCGCTGGGACGAAACGCAGCTGCCGCAGATCCTCGACCAGTTGCTCACCGCGATGGCCGGGCTCGGCCTGCTCGAGACCGTGCCCGGCGCCACGCCGGCGCTGACCCAGTGGCGCCGGCCGGCGCCGATCTCGGCGCAGGCCACGCAGCTCTCGCTGCTGGCGCAGTCGACGCTGCAGACGGTGGAGCGCTACTACCTGGCGATTGCGCTGCTGATCCGCGCCGGCTCGGGCCAGATCACGCAGAAGGCGCTCGAGGAGCGCAGCCAGCTCATGGCCCAGCGCATGACGCTGCTGTACGGTTTCAACTCACCGGAATTCTTCGATCGCACGCTGTTCGAGAACTTCATCGACCTGCTCCGCAGCCGCAAGGTGGTGCAGACCGACGCCGCAGGGTGCCTGTTGTTCGACGACATCCTGATGCGCGTGGCGAGCGATGCGCAGCTGGTGCTGTCGGAGCAGATCCGCCACAGCATCCTGCAGGTCACGCACGGCTGATGGTGCACAGCGCGTCCCTGCTGCTGTCGGTGCTGCGCAACCTGGTGCTGCCGCCCACCGGGCCCATGCTGCTGATGCTGGCGGGCGCGCTGCTGGCGCGCTGGTGGCGGCGCGTCGGCGCGCTGCTGGCCGTCACCGGGTTCCTGGCACTGTGGCTGCTGTGCACGCCGTGGGTCTCGCAACGCCTGACGCATGCGCTGGAGCGCTACCCGCCGCTCGCGCCGGCCGCGCTGCGCTCCGCTGCGGCCGGTGCCCAGGCCATCGTGATCCTGAGCGCCGACGTGCGCATCGCCGAGCCGGAATTCGGCGGCGACGCGCCGGCCGACCGCACGCTGCAGCGCATGCTCTACGGCGCGCGTGTGGCCAGGCTCACGGGCCTGCCCGTGATGGTGTCCGGCGGCTACGTCGACAGCACCCAGCCGATCGCGGCGGTGATGCGCGATTTCCTGCAGCGCGATTTCGCGACGCCGGTGCGCTGGGTCGAGGACCGCTCGCGCAACACGCACGAGAACGCGCGCAACGCCGCCGCGCTGTTCGGGCCCGAGGGCATCCGGCGCGTGGTCCTGGTCACCAGCGCGCTGCACATGGCGCGCGCCGTGACGGAATTCCGCGCTGCCGGCCTCGACGTCATCCCGGCGCCCTGCGAAGCCACCGGCCCCTACGTCAGCCGGCTGCTGGCGTGGATTCCCAACATGAATGCGGCGCGCCGCAGCCACGATGCGCTGTACGAGGCGCTGGGTTCGCTGGTGCGCGACTGGCGGTACGAGTGAAGCGGCGCGTGCGCGGCGCGTGGGGCTGGCTCGCGATGGGTGGGGTCTTCGCGGCTGCGCGCCTCGCGGCTGCGGCTGCGGCCGACCTGCCGGCGCCGGACTATGCCAGCAACGCGGCCTGGGCGGCGCGGCCGGATCTGGCCAGTGGCGCCAGCGCGCTCCCTCGAGGCGTGGCAGGGCCCGCGGACGCCGGGCAGCAGGTGGACGTGTTCTTCATCCACCCCACCACCGACCTCAGCCTGCGCCACGGCAGCGCGGCCTTCGATGCCCCCGGACCCGCCCAGCGACTGGATGACATCGTGCTGCCCTACCAGGCCAGCGTGTTCAACGCCTGCTGCCGCATTTTCGCACCGCGCTACCGCCAGGCTTCGCTGGGCGCCATCACGCACCTCGATGGCCCGAGCGTGCAGGCCACCGAACTCGCATACAGCGACGTGCAGCGCGCGTTCGATTACTACCTCGCGCACGACAACCACGGTCGGCCGTTCATCATCGCCGGCCACAGCCAGGGCGCGAACCACGGGCTGCGGCTGCTGCAGCAGCGCATCGTGGGCACGCCGCTGATGCGCCAGCTGGTCGCGGCTTACCTGCCCGGCGGGTCGGTTCCCTCCGAGGTGGCCGCGCGCGGCCTGCCCGTCTGCGCCACCGCCACCTCGACCGGCTGCCTCGTCAGCTGGAACAGCGTTCGCGCGGGCCAGGCGGACCCACGCCGCCAGCAGGACTCGGTGCTGTGGTGGGACGGACATTACCAGGCCATCGGTGGTCGACCCCTGCTGTGCGTGAATCCGCTGAACTGGACCGTCGGTGGCAGCGCGCCGGCCAGCCTGAACCTCGGTGGCGTATATTTCGAACGTGGCGGTGCGACTCCGCCCGCGCCGGTGCCGGCCGTGACGGGCGCTGCCTGCGAAGCGGGACTGCTGGGGGTGGAGGTGCGCGAGGATGAGCGCCGGCATTTTTCCGACCTGCTCACGCTGGTCGGGATCTACCACGATTTCGACATCGGGTTGTTCTACCTGAACATCCGCGACAACGCGCGGGTGCGTTCGCAACGCTGGCTGGCGCAGCGATGACGCCGGTTGCCGATCCGCAGGTCTTTCTTGCAAGCAATCAGGAGGGGGGAGCATGAGCAGATGGTCGATCGACAGGAGGCTGGCGCTGAGCCTGGGTGCGGCGTTCATGGTGGGTGCAGCGTGGGCGCAGGCGCCGGCGCCAGCGCCGGAGGTGCCCGCGGCGCCGGGAACCGGCGCGAACCCCGGTCCGCCGGGAGGGCCCGGCAGGGCCAGACCCACGCCCGCCGCGCTCACGAATCCGGGCGTCACCCGGTGCGCCACCCAGGCGGATTTTCTCGCCTACCACAATCTCAGCTGCCCGCAGACCGGTGGCATGCCACTGCCCGCGGCGACGGCGGCGCAGCTGGAAAAGAACAAGGAGCTGGTGCTGCGTTTCTACCAGGGGGATCGCAGTGTCATCGCCGACAACCTGATCCAGCACGATCCCGCGGAACCGTCCACCCGCAAGGCGTGGGAGGAATTCTTCGGTTATCGGATGAAGGCGAATCAGGCCAACCACACTTCGCGCCCCAATCTGGGCGGTCCGATGGGGTACGGCGTGACCCCCGTGGATGGCAACAACCAGGACATCAACTACCTGATCGCCGAAGGCGACATCGTCATCGCGCTGCGCTTCCGCTGGTGGGACTGGCCGGGTGGCCCGGAGCCGGTCTACAAGGGCGTGTTCGCCGACATCTGGCGCATCAAGGACGGAAAGCTGGCTGAGCAGTGGTGCACCGGCACGCCTGAGGACGCCACGGCCACCGGCATCGAGATGGCCAAGCGGGACGGCAAGTGGGTGAAATTCAAGAACCTCAACGAGCAGTGAAGGCGCGGGCCCCGGGGCGTCAGTCGTGGTCGCGCACGCGGCCGCGCAGCTGCTTGATGCGCTTGTGCTGCACCTTGCCTTCGACGCGGCGCAGTTTCGAGGCGCGGGTTGGTTGGGTGGCGCGGCGCTGCCTGGGCACCACGCGCGCGGCCAGGATGAGCTCCGAGAGGCGTTGCAGTGCTTCGCGGCGATTCGCTTCCTGGGTGCGGTGATTGCGGGCGATGAGCACCAGCACGTCCTGGTCGGTGAGGCGGCGGCCTGCCAGGACGCGCAGCCGCGCCTTGCCGCCCACGTCCAGCAGTCGCGTGCCGCGCAGGTCGAAGCGCAGCTGCACCGCGCTGGCCACTTTGTTGACGTTCTGCCCGCCCGGTCCGGCGGCGCGCACGAAACTCAGGGTGTAATCGCGCTCGGGAATGTCCAGCGCGGCCTGCTCAGCCATGGCCAGGCTCAGTCATCGTAGCGTGCCGCATCGCGGCCGTGCAGCCACACTTCGCGCTGCGCCACCGGGATGGTGATGCCGTTCTCCTTGAACAGCCGCCAGATGGCGCGGTTCACGTCCGAGCGCACGTTGTTCACGCCGTTCTGCGGATCCGAGATCCAGAACCGCAATTCCAGGTCCATGCCGTGGTCGGCGAACTGCATCAGGCGCGACACCGGCGCGGGATCCTGCAGCACGCGCGGATTGCCCTCGGTGGAGCGCAGCAGCACGGCCAGCGCGTGTTCGGGATCGTCGCGGTAGCTGACGTGCACCGGCAGCTTGAGGCGGATCTTGCGGTCGGAGTAGCTCCAGTTGATCACCGGGTTGGTGATCAGCTGCTGGTTCGGCACCAGCGTCTCCACGCCGTCGCGATCACGCACCACCACGTAGCGGCCGCGCAGCTCCTGCACCCAGCCGAAGTTCTCGGTGCTGGTGCCGGGCTGGCCGGTGAAGCTGATGACGTCGCCCGGCTTGATCGACTTGTCCATCAGCAGCACGAAGCCGCTGACGAAATTGCTGGCGATGGACTGCAGGCCGAAGCCGAGGCCGATGCCGATCGCGCCCGTGAGCACCGTGAGCGCCGTGAGGTCCACGCCGGAGGCGTTGATGCCCAGCAGGATGCCGAGGCCGACCAGGAAGAAATACGTGAACTTGCTGATGCCGATGCGGGTCGAGAGCGCCACGCTCTCCAGCGCCATCACGCGCCGTTCGATGGCGCGCGAGGCGATGCTCGTGACCAGCACGAAGCCGGTGATCACCACCAGGCCCTTGATCAGCGACCACAGGCTGAAGCTGGTCTTGCCCGGCAACAGGTCGACGGTATCCAGGAAACGCTCGATCTCGTCGAACCAGCCCACCAGCTTGAGCGCGACCGCCAGCCAGACGAAGAAGGTGATGCGCGGTTCCCAGTTCTTGAGCCAGGAATGCGGGCCGAGCGACAGGCGCAGCAGGTACATGATCAGGCGGATCACGATCAGCGCCACCAGCAGTTCCATCGCCGTGGACACCAGACCGCTGTCGGCGCCGCGCACCGCCAGCCCCGCCCGCAGCGCCAGGCACAGCAGCAGCGCGATCACGTACGGCGCCTGCAGCAGCGAGCCTTCGGCGAATCCGCGCTGCCAGCTCTGCGCGCCGAACGCGGCCATCCTGCCCATCACCCAATGCCGCAGCAGCAGGCCGAGCGCGAACGCCCCGACCAGGCACACCGCCAGCAACAGCAGCTGGTCGAGCACGCGTGCCGAGCTCAGTTCCGCCGCCACGGTCTGCAGGGAATCAGGCATTGAGGTCCGGTATCTGCTGGCTCTCCAGCTTCTGGATCTGGTCCTTGAGCGCCAGCTTGCGCTTCTTGAGGCGCTTCAGCTGGATCTCGTCGACGTGCAGGTCCATGGTCAGCCGCTCGATGATCTGGTCCAGGTCGCGGTGTTCAATGCGCAGCGTCCGCAATTTCTCGATGTTGCGGAACAGCTCGCGATCGACGTTGTCCTGGTCTTCACTCATAGCGCCGCACTTAAGGGTCTCAGGCCGTCGGGTAGCTTAGCCGCGCGGCCCAGCGGGCGCCATGGCAGGCCTGGTTCGTGGAAATCCGAGCCTACCGACGCGGCCAGGTCGAAGCGGCGGGCGAGGGCGGCGCAGCGCGTGGTGTCGCCCTGGCCCATGCCGGCCAGGCTGACTTCGATGGCGGTGCCACCGGCGGCCTTGAATGCCGCGCACAGTTCGCGCAGCTGGCCCGCGGAGCACTGGTAGCGATGCGGATGGGCGAGCACCGCGTGCCCGCCCGCAGCCACGATGCGCTCCACGGCCGCCTCCAGCGCGGGCCACGCCGCCGGCACGTACGCTGCGCCCTTGCGTCCCAGCCAGCGCGCGAACGCGGCTTCGTTGTCGATGGCGTGGCCGCCGGCCACCAACGCGCGCGCCAGGTGCTGGCGGGTCGGCGACCCGCCCGCCGCCAGGGCCGTGGCGGCCAGCGACGCGCCGGGCAGGCCTTTTTGGGTGAGCTTTTCGGCCATCGCCTGCACGCGCGCGTGGCGCTGGGCGTGCACGCCCGCCACATGCTGCTGCAGTCCGGCGTCATCGGGATCCAGTTGCAGGCCCACGACGTGGATCTCGCGACCGCGCCAGCCGGCGGTGAGTTCGATGCCATCGAGGAACCGCAGCGGCGTGCCCGCGGCGGCGGCGCGCGCCTCGGCGAGGCCCGCCGTGGTGTCGTGATCGGTGAGCGCCAGCAGTTCCACCTGCCGCTCGAGCGCGAGGCGGATCAACGCCGCCGGTGCCAGCGTGCCGTCGGAGGCCAGGCTGTGCGTATGCAGGTCGATGCGCTCAGGCATCGCAGCACAACTGGCGCCAGTTGCGCGCGGTGTCGGCATAGGCGATGAAGCACGGATTCACCAGGTCGTCGCGAGTGTTGTAGCGCAGGGGCTCACCGTCCGGCGTTTCGACCTGTGCGCCCGCGGCGATGGCCACCGCCTGGCCCGCGGCGGTGTCCCATTCCGAAGTCGGCGAGAGCCGGGCGTACAGATCGCCCCGGCCTTCGGCCAGCAGCCCGAATTTCAGCGCACTGCCCACCGGCACCAGCTCGTGTGCGCCCATGCGCGCGAGCATGGCGTCGAGGCTCCTGCCACGGTGCGAGCGGCTCACCAGCACACGCGGCACCGCCGCGCTGGTGCGTGCGACCGCGATGGGTTGCAGGCGGCCGTCGGCTTGTGCGCGCCAGGCGCCCTGGCCGGGAATGCCGGCATACAGCGCGGCGATGGCCGGCGCGTACACCACGCCCAGCACCGGCGCATGATCGTGCACCAGCGCGATATTCACCGTGAAATCGCCGTTGCGTTCGACGAACTCGCGCGTGCCGTCGAGCGGATCCACCAGCCAAAGTGTCGGCCAGCCGCGGCGCGCGGCGATGCATTCGGGCTTGCTCTCCTCGCCGAGCATGGGCACGTCGGGCGTGAGTTTCGCCAGTTCGGTTTCGATCAGGTGTTGGGCGGCGAGATCGGCCGCGGTGAGCGGTGTCTGGTCGCCCTTGAGCTCGACCGCGAATTCGCAGCGGTAGACGTGCAGGATCTCCTCGCCCGCCGCGCGCGCGATGCGAATGACTTCCGGCAGCAGGCTCGCCAGTCGCTCGGGCGAAGGGGAAAAGCTCATGCTGTGTATCATAGCCGAGCCATGAAACCTGCGAGACCCGCGCTGCCGGACTGGGACCGGATCGACACCGTGCTGCTGGACCTGGACGGCACGTTGCTCGACCTGCACTACGACAATCACTTCTGGCAGGAAGTGGTTCCCGCGGCGTGGGCGCGCGCCCGCGGCATCCCGCTGGAGGAGGCCCGTGCGGTGCTGAAACGGCGATTCGAAGCCATCGAAGGCACCCTCGACTGGTACAGCGTGGTGCACTGGAGCGAGCAGCTCGGACTCGACCTGCCGACGCTGAAGCAGCAGGACACCGAGCGGTTGCGCTGGCTGCCGGGCGCGCGCGATTTCCTGGTGCGCGCGCGCGCGGCGGGCAAGCGCCTGGTGCTCATCACCAACTCACATCCGGTGGCGCTGTCGATCAAGGATGCGCAGACCGGCGTGCTGCAGCTGTTCGACGCCGGCTACAGTTCGCACCAGTTCCATGCGCCCAAGGAACTGCCGGAATTCTGGGAACGGCTGCTGGTCGAAGAGCCCTACGACCGTGAGCGCAGCCTGTTCGTGGACGACAATCTCAACGTGCTGCGCGCCGCGCGCCGCGCCGGCATCGCGCAGATCTGGGCGGTGCGGCGGCCGGACAGTTCGCGTCCGGCGCGGGTGCATGAGGAGTTTTCGTCGGTGGATGGCGTCGCGGAGCTGATCTAGCTGCGGCGCTGATCTGGCCGCAGCGCTGATCTGGCCGCGGCGCTGATCTGGCCGCGGCGCCGGCCCAGCCGCAGCGCCGCCGGGAACGCGCCTTTCAGCGCCGCCCGCGCGAATGCCCACGCGGCGGGCCGTGGCGCATGCCGCCGGGACGACGCCCACCGCCACCGCCACCGCCACCGCCGGACTGCTTCATCCGCGCGCGCATGCGCTCGGCATCGGCGGCTTCCTCGGGTGTGTCCGGCGTATTGCCCAGCGGCGCGCGCGGCGGCGGTACCAGCAGGTCGGGCGTGATGGTCTGCACCGGGATCTTGTGGCCGATGTATTCCTCGATCTCGGGCAGCGCCACCGCATATTCCTCGCAGCCGAAGCTGATGGCATCGCCCTCGGTGCCCGCGCGCGCGGTGCGGCCGATGCGGTGCACGTAGTCCGCGCAGTCCTGCGGCAGATCGAAGTTGAACACGTGCGA
The DNA here is from genome assembly GCA_035499515.1 of Steroidobacteraceae bacterium. Taxonomy (GTDB): domain Bacteria; phylum Pseudomonadota; class Gammaproteobacteria; order Steroidobacterales; family Steroidobacteraceae; genus FEN-1191. The sequence continues at coordinate 13,500 of DATJYR010000048.1, forward strand.
CACATCCGGGATGTGCAGGCCACGGGAGGCCACGTCGGTGGCGATCAGCACCGCGAGCGTGCCTTCGTGGAAGTCGCGCAGGAAGCGCAGGCGCTTCTTCTGCGGCACGTCGCCCGACAGCGCCTGGGCGGAGAAACCGTACTGGCGCAGCTGCCATTCCAGCTTCTCGGCCATGCGCTTGGTGTTCACGAACACCATGGTGCGGTGGGCTTCGGTCTGGCGCAGCAGGCCCATGAGCAGCGGGATCTTCTCTTCCGTGGCGGGGAAGTAGATGCTCTGGCGCACGCGGTCGACCGTCATCTTGTCGGGTTCGATGCGCACCAGCTCCGGGCTGTTCATGTGCTCGTAGGCGAGCTCCAGCACGCGCTGCGACAACGTGGCCGAGAACAGCATGGACTGGCGCAGGTCGGGCCGCGGCAGGCGGCGCAGCAGGAAGCGGATGTCGGCGATGAAGCCGAGATCGAACATGCGGTCGGCTTCATCCAGCACCAGCACCTGCACCGCGCGCAGGTCGAAAATGCCCTGCTTGAAGTAATCGATGATGCGGCCGGGCGTTCCGACCAGCACATCGATGCCGTCCGCGAGCTGCTTGCGTTGCTTGTCGTAATCGGTGCCCCCGAATACCACCTGCAGGCGCAGGCCCGTGTGCCGGCCGAGCACCGCGGCGTCCTTGTGGATCTGCACCGCGAGTTCGCGCGTCGGGGCGATCACCAGCGCGCGGATCGAGGTCGCGGTGTGCTGCGGCGGCTTGGGACGGGTCAGCAGCGTCTGGTACAGCGCCACCAGGAAGGCCGCGGTCTTGCCGGTGCCGGTCTGCGCCTGGCCTGCGACGTCGTGGCCCTGCAGGGCATTGGGCAGCGTCTGGGCCTGGATGGGCGTGCAGAGCGTAAAGCCTGCCTCGACAATGCCTTGCATGAGCGGCGGCGCCAGCGGAAGGTCGCTGAAGGCCAGAGTACTGAGATGTGAGTCCGACATGAAACCCTTGCAATTTAAGGCCAAAAGGCTAAAAATACTCGCAACTGGCGGGCCCTTGAGGCCACCCCTGCCAAGCCAATCCTGTACGTAGTGTAACCGCTAGACGGCTTTCCGTGGCACGGCAATCAGCCCCCCGCCACACAATCCAAACTCTCTCGAGTATTCAAGACTATCCCAAACGGAGACCAAAGCGCGTGAGTAACGAGCTCATTGTCCATACCACGGACGCCAAATTCGACCAGGACGTACTGAAGGCTGAAAAGCCCGTACTGCTGGATTTCTGGGCCGAATGGTGCGGCCCCTGCAAGATGATCGCCCCGATGCTGGACGAAGTGGCCGGCGAGTACAAAGACCGCCTGCGCATCGCCAAGCTCAACATCGACGAGAACCCGCAGACGCCGCCCAAGTTCGGCATCCGCGGCATCCCGACGCTGATCCTGTTCAAGGGCGGCGCGGTGCACGCGCAGAAGGTGGGCGCGCTCTCGAAGTCACAACTCACCGCTTTCCTGGAACAGAACCTGTGAGAGGTTATCTGGGCAATCCGGGCCGCAACAACAACAACCGGTCCAACAAGGGTCCGCGCCAGGGTGGGGGGAATCGCGACGGCAATCGGGATGGCAACCGCGGCAACATGGGCGGTCGTCCCGACGAGATGATGGATCTGGAGCCGTTGAGCCCGGACGACGCCGAAATCATCAGCCCGGCCGAGCTCGCCGCATCGCGCAGCTCGATGAACCTGACGGCCCTCAAGGCCAAGCCGATCCACGAACTGGTCAAGATGGCCGATTCGATGGGCCTGGAAAGCGTGGCGCGCTCCCGCAAGCAGGACATCATCTTCTCCATCCTCAAGGCGCATGCCCGCAATGGCGAAGACATCTACGGCGACGGCGTGCTCGAGATCCTGCAGGACGGCTTCGGCTTCCTGCGCTCCGCCGACGGCTCCTACCTCGCCGGGCCCGACGACATCTACATCAGCCCGAGCCAGATCCGCCGCTTCAACCTGCGCACCGGCGACACGATCTCCGGCCTGATCCGCCCGCCGAAGGAAGGCGAACGCTACTTCGCGCTGCTGAAGGTCGGCGAGATCAATTTCGATTCGCCCGAGAGCTCGCGCAACAAGGTGCTGTTCGAGAACCTCACGCCGCTCCATCCCACGCGCCGCCTGAAGCTGCAGCGTGGCAATGGCAGCACCGAGGATCTCACCGCGCGCATGATCGACCTGGTGGCGCCGATCGGCAAAGGCCAGCGCGGCCTGATCGTCTCGCCGCCCAAGGCCGGCAAGACCATGCTGCTGCAGAACATCGCCACCGCGATCACCGCCAACCATCCGGAAGTGCACCTCATCGTGCTGCTCATCGACGAGCGTCCCGAGGAAGTGACCGAGATGCAGCGCACGGTGAACGGCGAAGTGGTGTCATCCACCTTCGACGAACCCGCCGCGCGCCACGTGCAGGTGGCCGAGATGGTGATCGAGAAGGCCAAGCGCCTGGTCGAGCACAAGAAGGACGTGGTGATCCTGCTGGATTCCATCACGCGCCTCGCGCGCGCCTACAACACCGTGGTGCCGAGCTCCGGCAAAGTGCTCACGGGCGGCGTGGACGCCAACGCCCTGCAGCGCCCCAAGCGCTTCTTCGGCGCCGCGCGCAACATCGAGGAAGGCGGCAGCCTCACGATCCTGGCCACAGCGCTCGTGGATACCGGCTCCAAGATGGACGACGTGATCTACGAGGAGTTCAAGGGCACCGGCAACAGCGAAATCCACCTGGATCGCCGCATCGCCGAGAAGCGCGTGTTCCCGGCGGTGAACATCAACCGCTCCGGCACCCGCAAGGAAGAACTGATCACCGATCAGTCGGAGCTGGCGAAGATGTGGATCCTCAGGAAGCTCCTGCATCCCATGGACGAGCTGGCTGCGGTGGAATTCCTGCTCGACAAGATGAAGGACACCAAGACCAACGCCGAATTCTTCGAGGCGATGAAGCGCTAGGAAGCGCCAGCGGCCAGGCTGCGGGTGGCGGGTGGCGGGCGGCGGGGCGGTAAAAAAAACGGGACGCGGCCAGTGGTGGCTCGCGTCCCGTCCGGTTGCGCACCGAGGGCGATGGCCCGTATCCGATCAGTTGATGATCTTGGCCTTGGCGGTCGCGCCCGCCGGCAGCCACTGCAGCGCCTGGCCCTTGGCCGTCCGCGCCGTCACCATCATGCCGCCCACGCCTTCCTTCAGCGGATAAGCGTAGATGCCGACCTTGTCGCCGGGAAGGAACGTGTCCTTGCGCCAGCCGTTGCGGAACATGGTGTTGGGCGAACCCGTTTCGAACTGCCAGACCTGCGATTTCCCTTCGCTGTCGACGATCTGCAGGTACAGGAAGCTGTGCGGGTTCTCCCATTCCCATTTCTGCACGGTGCCTTCGTAACGCACCAGCTTGGTGTCATCGAACATCGCGCCTGAGTGATGGGCCTGCGCGGCCGAGGTCAGCAGCGCGAGGGTGCCGGTTGCAGAGATGAGCAGGTTCTTTTTCATGTCAGTGGGCTCCAGCATCGGATTTGGGCAGCAGGCCGCGCCGCTGCAGGCAATAGTCTTCGGTGGGCAGTGCGCCGATGTGCTTCTCGAACACGAAGTTCGTGACGAAGGGGCGCGTGAAGGTCTTCGGATCGGTGATGGTCATCGCGATATGCAGCTTGCCGTCGGCGCCGACGCTGAGTCGTTCGCGCAGCTGCAGCTGGTCGCTGTGCGGCAGGCCGGTGTCATCCAGCAACGTCGCGTCGTTGAACTGGTTGCTGTCGAGCACCAGCGTGTTGCCTTCCCAGTGGCCCACCGCCTGTCCCTGGTAGCCTGGCGCGATGGCCTCGAAGTGGGGCTTGTTCATCGTGATCAGCCGGAACAGATGGTTGGTGTCGAAGTACATGCCTGCCAGCCGTTCGCCGATCGCGATGCGGAACACGCCGTCCTCGGTGTACAGCCTGGGAATGCCCGGCGGCAGGCAGCGCGCCGTGTCGTCGAAGCTGTTCTCGCCGCGCGCCTTTGCAGCCTGGTTGGCCGCGTATTGCCTGCGCGCTTCGGCACGCAACGGCAGCGGCTTGCCATCGGCGGGCTTGATCGCGAGACCATTGGTGGCGCTGCCCCACGGGCCTTCCAGCGCCAGCCGGACGGCATCGCTGGCCTTGCCGGTGCCCTTCGTGGCGACGACTGGCGCGGCGGAATCCGTGCCGGCGGCGTGCGCCGGCGCAAGCGCTGCGGCTGCGCCGAGTGCCGTGATCAGCAGCACGGGGGCGATGCGCAGCCGGCTCATTTGGCACCGCCCGAGACCTGCCTGGTCAGGACCACGATGCCATCCTTCACGGTGAATTCCGCATACGATTCCTCACACACCGACTCGCTGACCGTGTAATCGGGTCGCCATTGCAATGTGGTCTTGCTCGCGCGGCCCGGCTTGCCGCTCTCTGGATCGACTGTGGCCGTTTCGACGTTGAGGAACTGGCCATCGGCGGACTTCGAGACGCGCTCGATGGTGTGGCCGTCCGGCTTGCCGTCGCGGCTGACGGCGCCAATGGTGTCGATGACCAGCGTATTGCCATCCCAGTGGCCCACCGAATGTCCGTTCTTGCTGGGCGGGAAGCCGGTGGGATGCTCGGCGTTGATGTAGACGATGCGGTAATTCTGGCTCTCTTCGTTCATGAGCACCAGCATGTCGGGCGACTGCACCAATCCGAAGGTGAAGCCTGCGCCCGCGCGGAACGGCACCTGCTGCGGCACGCATTCGAGTTGCGAACCCGCGGCCACGACACCGCCGCCCGGCGCACCGCCCGCACCCGGCGCACCGCCGGCGCCGGGCGGACCACCCGGGCCCGGAGGACCACCGGCGCCACCGGGTCCGCCGCCACCCGGCGGCCCGCCAGCGCCGGGAGGACCCTCCCCGCCGGGCGAACCCCCGCCACCCGGTGGGCCACCCTGGCCGCCACCGCCGCCACCGCCGCCACCGCCGCCACCAACGGGCGGAAACCACACGCCCTCGAAATTGCGCGGATCCTTCGAAGGCGGATCGAGGTTCGGCGGAAGCTTGCCCGCGAGATTGGCGTCCTCCGCCGTCGTGCCGTTCGGAACGGGAGGAGCAAGCGGGTCGTCCGCGGCCATGGCAAGCGACACCGCAGCGAAGATTCCCGCCAGGCCGCCACCGAGTTTCAGCATGCTCTTGTTCATGGCTGCCAAGTGTAATGGAGTTGGAATTATCCGCCGCAGTCAACGGATGAAAAGATGCGCAATGATCAGGGAGAACAGCGATAAAAGCGCTGTTTTCTGCACAATTTCTGCTATTTCGGCGCGCGCAGATCGATGCCAACGATCACTGCAGATCGGTCGCGCCGATTTCTCCGACCTCGAACGCAACGTCACCCCCGCCGGCAGGATGTGCCGTGAGGGAGTAGTGATTGTTGTCGAGCTGGATCGTTCCGCTGCCCGGCACGCTGGCCTGATGGAACAGGCGCCAGCTCGCAAGCTGGCGGTTCTGGCCCGCGTCCACGACGCGCAGCTGGCGGGTGGCGCCGGGCGCGGCCGGCACCGGCGTGTGCGCCATGGCGAGCCAGTCCGCGGCGCGGATCGTCTCGCCCTGCCGGATCAGCCGTGCGCGCAGTCCGGTGCGCGTGAGTCCGTGCCGCTGCAACTGGCTGACATCCAGCAGCAGCGATTCGCCCATCGACACGCCGCGAATGTCGCCCGTGGCGAGATCCACTTCGACGCTGGCATCCTCGCCAACGCCGATGCCCAGTGTCTGGTGCGTGGCTTCGAGCGCGGCCACCAGGCGGCCGACGCGGTTGCGCTCGAAGAAGTGCGAATCGGTCATGGCGAAGGGCAGCAGTCCCATCCCCGGGCCGAGGTGCGGACCAGGCTGCGCGGGATTCTCTTCATCGTCCTGCGTATCGACGGCCTCGGGATCCTTCGGCGGCGACTTCGCCACGATGCCCAGCGCGGTGGCGCTGGCGCCGCCGTAGAACATGGTGGCGCCCATCATGGCATCGCCCGCGCTGGCGCCCGCGATCACGCCGCCCCGCTGCAGCAGCCGCTGCATGGCCTGCCATTCAGGCGTGGACTGCGCGCCGGGACGGTAGCGATCGGTGATGCGCTGCTGGTCGCCACCGGTGAAGAACAGCGCCGTTGCGCGCTCGATGGCCGCCACGGTATCGGCGGTGTTGGTTTCGCGGCGCACCGGTTCCCAGCTGACGGCGGGATCCCAGCTGCGCAGCGCTTCGCTCTTGTCGGTGATCTCCTGGTCCTGATCGCCCGACGCCGCGGTCATGATCACGATGTGCGCTCTGCCATGGGCGGCGGCCAGGCCCAGCAGGCGTTCGTACACGGGGCGGTTGTCGTCGTCGAGTCCGCCGCCGATCAGCAGCAGCTTGCCGCCGGGCGCGGGCGCGGGCGCTTGCCTCGCGACGGGCGCGCGCGTCTGGCACGCGACGAGGCCAGCGCATGCGAGCGCGAGCGGCCAGACGGTGTGCAGGGCGGCGCGGCGGCGGTTCCCGGCGCTACTTCTCCGTGGCATAGATGGCGGTGTGAGGCGCGGAATCCGAACCCACCGTGCCGCGATACATGCCCAGCGTGTTCATCGCGAACGCCACGTGGCCCTTCGCGTCCATGGCCATCAGTGCGCCATCGCCGCCGAGGCTGCCGATGTCCTTGAGCGTACCGTTGACGGCCGACTGCACGCTCTTGCGCTGCCACACCATGCGATCGCGCACCTGGCGCGCGGCCGAGCTGCGGATGAAGAACTCGCCGGTGCCAGTGGCCGACACGGCGCAGGCGTCGTCCGCGTAGGTGCCGGCGCCGATGATGGGTGAATCGCCGACCCGGCCCCAGCGCTTGCCGGTGAGCCCGCCAGTGGAGGTCGCGGCGGCCAGGTGGCCCGCCTGGTCCAGCGCGACAGCGCCCACGGTGCCGTAGGCGTGGGTGCGATCCTTGAGCATCGCGGTGGGGTCCCGCTTCCAGTCCAGGTACTGCTGCCAGCGTTCTTCGGTGCGGAAATAGCCGGGATCCACCTGCTCCAGGCCTTTCTCGACCGAGAAGGCATCGGCGCCAGCGCCCGCAAGCATCACGTGCGGTGATTGCTCCATCACGGCGCGGGCCAGCGAGATGGGATTGCGCGTGCGCGTGACGCTGGCGACCGCTCCGGCCTTGCGCGTGTGGCCATCCATGATGGAGGCATCGAGTTCATTGCGACCGTCGGCGGTGAACACCGCACCCTTGCCGGCATTGAACAGCGGATCGTCTTCCATGACGCGCACCGCGGCTTCGACCGCGTCCAGGCTGGTGCCGCCCGCGCGCAGGATCTTCGATCCGGCCTCGAGCGCGGCCGCCAGCCCGGCGCGATAGGCGGCCTCTTTCGCGGGCGTGAGATCGCCCTTCTCCAGCACGCCCGCGCCGCCGTGGATCGCGAGCTGCCAGCTGCCCGCGGCCCGCACCGGCAGTGCCAGCGCCGTGAGGCCGGCCAGCGCACCGAGCATCGACAGGGCCACCGGCAGCGCCCTCATGGCTTCGCGTCGCTGCCGCCCAGGCGCAGGCTGGCCTCGAGATAGAACGCGCGGCCCACCGGACTGAACCAGTTGCGCGAGTAGTAGGGATAGCTGGTCCAGGTCGGATCGCGCTGCGGCTTGGTGTCGAGCACGTTGTCGACGATGAACGTGACGGAACCGCGCGGCGAGAAGGCGTAGTCGAAGGACGCGTTGTAGAGGTAGGTCGGGCTCAGGCGCGTGTCGCCGTCGTAGTTGGGCAGGCCGCCGATGCGCGAGCCGTAGACGGTGGTGGTGACTTTGTCGACGTTCCAGGCCACCGAGTACTTGGTCTTGGTGCGCGGGATCACGTAGTCGTACAGGTCGGCGAATTCATCCACCACGGGGTCGCCGGCGAACAGCTGGATGTAGTGCGTGAGCACGTCGGTATAGCCGATGTTGAAGTCGAATTTGCCCGCGGCGCCGGCGTTGAGCTTGTAGTGCAGGTCGAGGTCGACGCCGGAAGTCTGGTCGATGGCCGCGTTGATCGGCAGCACCAGCACCGAGGTGATCTGCTCGGAACTCGCGTTGCCGGTGACCGGGTTGCGCACCACCTGGGAAATCACCTGCTGGCACAGCGCGGAATTGCTGTCGACCGGCTGGCCGCTGGTGGTCACGCCGAGGCGGCAGTCGGCTTCCTCGCGCAGGATGGTGTCGCTGTCCTGGTATTCCACCTCGTTGCTGAGCTTGATGCGGTAGTAGTCGGCCGAGACCTGGAACCCGTTGAACGGCGCGAACACGATGCCGTAGGTCAGCGAGGTGCTGGTTTCGTCCTTCAGGGTGGTGCTGCCGACGCTGCGGCCGTCGAACGAGACGTCGCTGTAATCGCAGTCGTCGGTCGGATCGGTGTCGGGTTCGTCGCGACGACACAGGTAGTAGTCGCTGCCGCCCGAACTCGAACCGCTGGGCCCGGCATACAGGTAGGAGAGATCGGGCGCGCGGAAGCCCGTGCCGTAGGAACCTCGCAGCAGGAGGCTCTGGATCGGACGGAACTCGAGGCCGCCTTCGTACGTGAACTTGCCGGAGGAGTGCGAGCTGTAGGTGAAGCGGTCGTAGCGGCCAGCGCCCGTGACATTGAGCATGCGGAACACGGGGACATTCACTTCGACGCCGGCGCCGAAATGGGTGCGCGAGCCGACCGCGCTGGTGTTGTGCAGTCCGTAATAGCTGCCATCCAGCGACAACGGGTCGGCCTTCAGGCCGAAGTACTGGCCACCGTATTCGGCCACGCCGGCGACGCCGACGTCGCCGCCCGGCAAATGGAGCAGTTTGGTGTTGGTCGCGCTCAGCGTGAGGTTCTGCGCGCGGCTGAAGTCGTTGTCGATGGAGTCCTGGGTGATGGAGCGGAACTGCGCCACCGTCAGCGGCGTGTACAGCCGGCTCAGCGGCGCGTCGTAGACCTGCAGGAGCTGGCCATCGTCGTCATAGGTTCCCTGCGACGCGCCGAGATACAGCGCCTGCGCCTTGGCGGCGACCAGCGCCGGGGTCTTGCTTTCCAGGCTGTTCTGCGAATAGCCGAACACGCCCTCGTAGTTCCAGTTGGTGCCCAGCGAGCCCTTGATGCCGGTGTTGAGCGTGAAGGTGGCATCGATGTTGTGGATCTCGCCGGCATCGAAGCCGCCGTTCTCCTCGATCGTGAAGTACTTGCGCTGCCACTGCTCGACGCGATCGGTGGCGAGGTTGTAGAACGGGATCTCCACGGAATCGCCGTTGAGCGGATAGCTGTTCTCCCACTGCAGCGGCGTGTTGTAGCTGATCTGGTGCGACCAGCCCGCCTGCAGGTCGAGGAACAGGCTGGCGTTGTCGGTGAGCCGGAACGTGCCCGACCCATAGGCGTTCAGCGCCTTGCGGCCATTCTCCAGCGTGCCGTAGCCGACGTCGGAGTAGCTGCCGCAGTAGTTGCCGTAGTTGTGGCGCGTGGCATAGACGATGCTGCCCTTGTCATACGAGGACAGCGCCTGGCAGGTGGCCGCGCCCGGATCGAAATAGTTCTCGTCCTCGTCCTCGACCACGAACACCGGACTGGCGTAGATGTCGGAAGGATCCGCGGGACTGTCGAGGCGTGAGTCGGTGAAGTCACGCTGGTAGGCCCAGAGCGGCTTCTGGTTGTAGAGCTCCACCGCGAACACCGAGTCGAAGCGGTCATTGGAGTAGCCGCCCGAGACCTGCAGGCGCTCGGAGTTGTCGCCGCCATGCTGCGTGGCGCCGCCACGCAGGTCGACCGTGACGCCATCGGCCTTCTGCTTGAGGATGAAGTTGATGACGCCCGAGATGGCGTCCGAGCCGTACACGGCCGAGGCGCTGCCACTGAGGATTTCCACGCGATCGATCAACGAAGCGGGGATGTTCGAGATGTCGGTGAAGTTGCTGTTGCCGCCATAGGACTGCGGGTAGTCGGCGATGCGCCGGCCGTTGATGAGCACCAGGGTGTGGTTGGGGCCGAGGCCGCGCAGGTCGACCGCCTGCGCACCCGGCGAGAAGCCGTTGGTGTACTGGTTGTTGTCGAGCGCGCCAAGGTTCTGCGTCAGCGAGCTCATCACGTCGGCGACCGTGGCGAAGCCGTTGCTCTTGATGTCGTCTGCGGTGACCGTGACCACCGGTGCCGGGCCTTCCACCGCGGTGCGCGGGATGCGCGAACCGGTGATCACGATCTGTTCGGGTTGCGTATCGTCGCCGCCGGCTTCCTGCGCGCCGGCCGCGGCGCTGAGGGCCACGGCCATGCATCCACCCGCGCACGCCAGCACCAGCCCCGCCGAAATCGAGTGTCTGTTCATGATATCCCTATGCTTTTTATTTCGCGCTCGCGTCACGCTGCCGGAGCGGTTGCGTTGATGCGGCGCCTTGGGTAGCTTTTAGCATGGCCTCAAACGACAGATCAAGGCAACGCGGACCGCGGGTGCCGGCTTGCTTTGCCTTGCTGATCGCAGTAGTGGTGCTGTCGGGCTGCATGAGTTCAGCGCGTTGCACGCAAGGCTGCGCGAGCCTGGCACACGACTTCCGCGCGGCCGGTTTCGACTACTACGTGCAGGGCGATCCGGCGCTGCCGCGCGCCGCGCATACGAGCTTCCAGCTCGCGCTCATGGGCGGCGGTGGGTTGGTGGATTCAGCCTACGAGGCGATCGCACGCCACGCCGGCAACGGGCACATCGTGGTGCTGCGCGTGGTCGCTGAAGACAGCGACGACCACGACTCGGGCGACTACGGCAGGCTGTTCGTCACGCGCTGGGGACCGGTCGCGTCGGCGCAGACGCTGGTGTTCCACCGACGCGCGGCCGCTTACGATCCGCGTGTCCTCGCCATCCTGCGCAACGCCGACGGCATCTTCCTCGCCGGCGGCGATCAGGGCAACTACATCCGCTACTGGAAAGGCACGCCGGTGCAGGACGCATTGAACGCGCACCTGCGTGCGCACCGGCCGATCGGCGGCAGCAGCGCGGGGCTCGCCATCCTCGGGCACTACAGCTACACCTCGCTGGATGGCGGCAGCATGGAGTCGAAGCTGGCGTTGCGCGATCCGTTCAACGCCGGCGTGACGCTGGAAGACGATTTTCTGCACGCGCGCTATCTCGAGCACGTCATCACCGACACGCATTTCTCGCGCCGTGCCCGGCTCGGGCGCCTCATCGTGTTCCTCGCGCGTTTGAACCAGTCGCACCCGGCGGGCGGCATATTCGGTGTCGGCGTGGATGAGCGCAGCGCCTTGCTGGTCGACGCGCAGGGCATCGGCCGGCTGGCGGCCGGGTCGCAGGGCAGCGCCTGGTGCGTGTTGCCGCAACAGCCCGCGCGGGTGCTGCAAAAGGGCCAGCCGCTCTCGATCGCCGCGGTGCGCATCGTGCGCCTCGATCAGGGCAGCAGCATCGATCTCGCCACGCGCGGCATTCGCGCGCCCGGTGCGCAGACCCTCGACGCCATCGAGGCCGGCGCGCCGACGCAGGACTCCATCGCCACGCCGCTGCTCACGCGCGACATCGTGCCGCCGGACGAAAGCTAATCGCGCTGCGGCGATCGGCGGCGCACCCGGTCATCCGGCCGCCACACGTCCAGCAACGACTTGAATTTGGCGCGCGCCGGCAGTCTCTCATCGGACAGCGCCTCGAGAAAGTCGGACAGCCGCTTGGACTTGACGATGGTATAGAACGTCAGTACCGACACTGGTATCAGCACCAGGACGATGACCGCGACGCGCTTGGCCAGCGGTGCATCGGTCATCGAAAGCAGGTTCATGCCCAGGAAGCCGGTGACCACGGTGCCGATCAGGCCGAAGGTGGTCACCACCGTCAGCCGCACCACGGTGTTCGCCTGGCGCCGCAGGGTGTCGCCCTCCAGGTATTCGCTCATGTCCTCGATTTCCTCGCGCACTTCCGGATAGAGGCGATCGGTGCCGAGGAAGCCCGAGGTCATGCGGTACATTTCCCGCGCCGTCGGTTGATCCGAGACTTCATGGAACCAGTAACGGTGCGTGAAACGCAGGAAGATTTCCAGCAGCTGGCGGATGGTGCGCTTGAAGCGCTTGACCGATTCGGCGTCGCTGATGTCCAGCAGGTTGAGCGCCACCGCCATGCGGTCCGACAGCATGAGCAGCGCGGCCTTGTGGAAGTGCGGAATCAGGAACAGCAGGAAGTACTGGTGCCGGAACTGGCCGAGCAGTCCGCCGTTGCGGTCCATGAAGAACGGGTCGTGCGCGTCGCCCACCATGACGAACGCGTGGCCGCAGGTCATGAAACGCGTTCCTGGTGAACCGCTGCGCTCCTCGTTCCAGAACTGGTCGTAGCAGTAGCGCGCCTCGAAATCGCGCACGTGGTGGGCGGAGTAGGGCAGCGTATCCGACGGTCCCGGGCTCGCCACCAGACCGAGACGGATGAAATCGCCGCGCGTCACGGCGCGTGTGTCGTCCATCGCCAGGTAGGCAATCAGGGGCATGCGCCCGTACTCGACCTGACGGTAACGGATCTGTCCCGTCTCCTCCGGCAGATCCTGCACCAGCGGTTGCAACAGGAAGCGCCAGTGCGACGCGACGCGCGGCGCGCGGTTGCGGCCGACGAATTCCAGGTACTGCTCGCGTTGCTCGAAGTCGGAGGTGGCGAGCACGGCACCGTCGCCGGCCAGCCATTCGGCGCGCCGTACGCAGTGGCCACCCATGCCATCCTGGTGCCAATAGGTGGGATAGGCGCGGCCCAGCCGGTACATCAGGTCCTGCGCGATGGCGAGCTCGAGGTCGTCGGCGCACAGCTCGACCACCAGCACCATGATATCGATGTCGTAGAAGAAACACAGGTCGACGTGCGGTACCTGCAGCGTGACCGGTTCGGCGCGCGAAGCGAGCTGGATGCGCGCGGCCCGCACGTCACTGCGCCGGAACACGCGGATCGGCGATTCGCCAGCCTTGCCGATGCTGCGGCCCTTGGCCTCGCCGTACAGGAAACGCCGCACGTAGGGCAGGAAGGTCACGAACTCGCTGTAGTGCCGCTCCTGGAACTCGCCGGGTGCGCAGCTGAATTCGTCGCGCAGTTCGCCCCAGGGATGATCGGCCGCGTGTCTTTCGAGCAGCTCCCAGTGTTCCTGGATCTGCGCGCCTTGCCGGATCGGCGCCAGCTGCAGCGGCCAGAGCAGGATCTGCCTGAAATGCCGCACGATCGTGGTGTGGTCTGCCGGGCTCATACTGAGCACCTTCCCCGCAAACAAGCGCGGGGACGATTATGCGACCTCCCGCCGCCGATGGCGATGGGGTCAGCCGCCATGACCAGGTGCCGGCGACGCCTTGCCGTGGAACCGCGCTATTGCGCGGGCGTTTCGCCGCCTTCCACCGTCTGGCCGCCGGCTGCGAACGCCTTGACGCTCTTCATCACGTCGATCTTCGTGCCATCCGCCAGTGTGGCCTTGCTGAGCTGACCGCCGACGCGGCCATCCTTCATCGGATAGACCTCGACCGAGATCTTGTCGCCGGTCTTGAACACGCTGCGCCTGAGTCCCATGCGGTTCATCTGCGACGGGCCGCCGGATTCGAGGCCCCAGTCATCCGACCCGCCGTTCTGGTTCGGGACCGTGACCCAGATCCAGACGTGCGGATTGTTCCATTCGACGTTCTTGATCACGCCATCGATGTTGACCGTGCGGGTCTTGTCGAACATCGCGAACGAATGGTGCGCCAGCGCGGCGCCGCTCAGCGCCAGCAGGGTTCCCGTCAGCATCAGGTTTCGCATCGGTGTTTCCTCGTGTGCGGGCGCGTTACTTGCGCGGCGTGAGATCGACTTGCGCGGCGCCGTTCCCGGCCGGCGCGTCGCGATTGCCTTCGGCGCAGGACGCCTGCTGCAGCTCCCAGTCGGCGTGGCGCACGTAGGTCTTGGTCATCTCCCACGGGCCGGTGAGCAGGTCCGGGTTGGTGACCGTGAGTTTCCATTCCAGCGCATTCGGGCCGGTGAGGCGGATGCGCTCGACGATATGCGTCTTGCCGCCCGACGGCAGGTCGGCCAGCGGCGCTTGCTCGTTGATGGCCGTGGTGTCGATCACCAGCGTGCCGCCTTCCCAGTGGCCCACCGAATCGCCGTTCCACGACGGGTCGGGATCGTTGTGCGTGCTGCGGTTCAGGAAAATGCGGCGCACCAGCAGATCGTCCATGTCCGACATGATGAAGATCGAGCCGCGCGTGAAGAAGAACGCCATGGGATAGCCGGGCATCATCATGCCGGGCATGCCCAGCGGCAGGCATCTGGCGCCATTGCCTTCCGCGCCCTTGACGCGTTTGGCGAGCAGCGCCTTGGCCGCCTCGTTGAGCGGCGGCTGGCGGCTGGCGGGCGAAGCGCCGCCGGAACTGAAGGAATAGTTCTCGGCCCACATGCCGGTCATGAAATCCGGCCACTTGGCGACCGCCGACCAGCTGTCGGAGGCCGGCCTGGCGGGTGCCTGGCCGGCCTGGGCCGTGGCGCCGCCGGCCAGGATGCCGGCGGCTGCGAGCCATACCGCGCTGCGATCGATTCTGTGCATGTGACCCCCCCCGTGAAGGCCCAAAGCATAGAACCTACACTAAATTCCCTGCGAGGGGAAATAGTGTCAGGCGGCGACCGGGATCGGCTTGCCCAGCAGCTTCTCGATGGCCCGCAGGCGGTCACGCTCCTCGCGGCTCACCAGCGAGATGGCCTCGCCGTTGTTGCCGGCGCGGCCGGTGCGGCCGATGCGGTGCACATAGTCCTCCGGCACGTGGGGCAGCTCGAAGTTGACCACGTGCGGCAGTTCGGCGATGTCCAGGCCGCGCGCCGCGATGTCCGTGGCGACCAGCACCTGCACGCGCCCCTGCTTGAAATCATCCAGCGCGCGGGTGCGCGCACCCTGCGACTTGTTGCCGTGGATCGCGGCGCAGCGCACGCCGTCGCGCGCCAGACGCTCCGCCAGGCGGTTCGCGCCGTGCTTGGTGCGCGTGAACACCAGGCTCTGCCGCTGCGGCTGGTCGGCCAGCAGCCGTGACAGCAGCGGGTGCTTGCCGGCGTTCTCGACGTGATACACGCGGTGATCGACCAGTTCCGTGGGCGCATTGCGCTTCGCGACTTCGATGTTGACCGGATCCTTCAGCAGGCCGCGCGCCAGTTCGCGGATCTCGCTGGAGAAGGTCGCCGAGAACAACAGGTTCTGCCGCTTCGACGGCAGCGCGGCCAGGATGCGGCGGATGGGACGGATGAAGCCCATGTCCAGCATGCGGTCGGCTTCGTCCAGCACCAGGGTTTCGATGCGGCCAAGATCCAGCGTGCGCATCTGCAGGTGGTCGATGAGCCGGCCAGGCGTGGCGATCACGAGATCGACGCCGCGCGCCAGCGCTTCCGCCTGCGGCTTGGGGCTCACGCCGCCGAAGACCAGCACCGAACGCTGGCGCAGGTGCGCGCCCAGCATGCGGAAGGACTCCTCCACCTGCGCGGCGAGTTCGCGCGTCGGCACCAGGATCAGCGCGCGCGGTGCGCGACGGCCCTGCGGGTCGGGGAGCTGCGCATCGAGACGCTGCAGCAGGGGCAGCGCGAAGGCCGCCGTCTTGCCGGTGCCGGTCTGGGCGGCGGCCAGCAGGTCATGGCCCGCCAGCACCGGGCCGATGGCCTGGGCCTGCACGGGGGTGGGTTCGGTGTAGCCCAGGTCGCCGATGGCGCGCAGCAGGGCGGGATTGAGATTGAAATTCTGGAACAAGAAACATACTCCATGGCTCACCCGGAGCGCGTTGCGGCGCTGTCGGTACGGGCGGCAGACATTGAATGACTACAAAGATTGCAGGAGGGACAACTTGTCCCGGATCGCTTGGTGGGATCGGGACGGAGGGTAGGACCTCGGCGCACGGACCGACGCCGTGCATGCGACAAACTTCGGGACGAAGCATACGCGAATTGGCCTTGGAACGCGAATCGCAGCGGCCCCGCCAGACAGGCCAGACGGGGCTTTTATGGTGAAGCCCATCACAACTGCGTCGTCGCCAGCCGGCGACTTGTGGCATGGGGGAGCGGCCTGATGGAACATGCGGGCATGCAAATCCGGTTGAAAAGGGCGCTGCAGGTCGCTGCGCTGGGCATGCTGGTCGCGGGCCCTGCCATGGCGGACCCGCTCACGCCCTCGTACGCACCGCCCGGGAAAGTGGACGACTTCATCGCCAGTCCCATCACCGACACGCTCGCCATCCGCGCCAGCTACATCTGGGAAAGCTACGCCACCAACGGCCGCGTCGACGACACCACCAACATCACCAACCCGGTGGGCACGCCGTTCTCGCTCGAGAACGATTTCGGCATGTCCGACAAATCGCAGCGGCTCGGCGTGGAGATCGTGATCCGCATGCGCGAGCGCAACAAGCTGCGCGTCAACATGCTGGACGTGAAGCGCGAGGGCACCGCCACCATCACCGGCGACTTCACCTACGGCAACACCGATTTCCAGACCGGCGACCTGGTCTACTCGCGCTTCGACTGGCGTCAGATGGATTTCACCTGGACCGATTCGTTCCTGCAGGGCAGGAGTTATGAACTGGGCGCGGGACTGGGCCTGCACCTGGTGCAGGCCGATGCGCAGGCCACGGCGCCGGCGCGCAATGCGCGCGAACACTTCGATGGCGCGGGACCGTTCGTGACCGTGGCCGTGGACGGCACGTGGCGATTCACCAACCGCTTTTCATTCTCCGCGCGCGGCCAGTACATGCACCTCGCCATCAACGACATCACGGGCACGCTCGGCATCTACCACGCCGACCTGCAGTTTCGCTGGCGCCCGAACCTCGCCATCGGTCTGGGCTACGAAAGCAGCCACACGCAGCTGATCGTGAAGAACCAGAATCCGTCGGGCCTGTTGCAGATGAACATGAGGGGACCGGAGCTGTTCCTGCGCGCTAGTTTGTAGGCTCGCCGCCGCGGGCGTCGGCGGTCAACCACCAACGACCAACGCGCAACGGCCAGCGCTCAGCGGTCAGCGGTCAGCGGCCAGCGCTCAGCGCGCCGCTTTCCCGTGCGCGGCGAGCTTCATCCAGGTGTCCACCACCGTGTCCGGGTTCAGCGAAATGCTCTGGATGCCCTGTTCCATGAGCCATTCCGCCAAGTCCGGATGATCCGAAGGCCCCTGGCCGCAGATGCCCACGTACTTTCCCAGCCGGTTGCAGGTGGTGATGGCCAGCGAAAGCAGCTGCTTGACCGCCGGATCGCGCTCATCGAAAGCATGCGCCACCAGGCCGGAATCGCGATCCAGTCCGAGCGTGAGCTGCGTGAGATCGTTCGAGCCGATCGAGAAGCCGTCGAAATACTGCAGGAACTGCTCGGCGAGCAGCGCGTTGGACGGGATCTCGCACATCATGATCAGGCGCAGGCCGTCCTTGCCGCCCTTGGACGCGCGCACCAGGCCGTTGTCCGCCAGCGCAGCCTCGGCCGCTGCCGCTTCCTCGAGGTTGCGCACGAACGGCACCATGAGCTCGACGTTGGTGAGCCCGAGCCCGTTGCGCACTTTCTTCATCGCCAGGCATTCGAGCTCGAAGCAGTCGCGGAAGTTCGGCGCGATATAGCGTGAAGCGCCGCGGAAACCCAGCATCGGGTTCTCTTCCTCGGGTTCGAAGATTTCGCCGCCCAGCAGCTTGCGGTATTCGTTCGACTTGAAATCCGACAGCCGCACGATCACCGGTTGCGGCCAGAACGCGGCCGCGATGGTGGCGACGCCTTCCACCAGCTTCTCGATGAAGAAATCGCGCGGGCTCGCGTAGCCGCGCGAGCGGCGCTGGATCTCCTCGCGCAAACGCGCCGGCAGCTGCTCGAGGTTCAGGATGGCCTTGGGATGGATGCCGATCATGTTGTTGATCACGAACTCCAGCCGCGCGAGGCCAACGCCTGCATTGGGCGTCTGTGCGAAGTCGAACGCCAGCTCGGGGTTGCCGACGTTCATCATGATCTTGACCGGGATCGCGGGCAGGTGGCCCACATCCACTTCGCTGACTTCGAATTCGAGCCGGCCACGGTACACGTAGCCGGTGTCGCCTTCGGCGCAGCTCGCGGTGACCGAATCGCCCTCGGTGAGCACCTCGGTGGCATCGCCGCAACCCACGATGGCCGGAATGCCGAGCTCGCGCGCGATGATGGCGGCATGGCAGGTGCGGCCGCCGCGATTGGTGATGATGGCCGCGGCGCGCTTCATCACCGGTTCCCAGTTGGGATCGGTCATGTCGGCCACCAGCACGTCGCCCTGCTGCACGCGGTTCATCTCGGACGGATGCTTGACGATGCGCACCGGACCCGCGCCGATCTTCTGGCCGATGGCGCGGCCCGAGGACAGCACTTTGCCGTGCTGCTTCATGCGGAATTTCTGCACTGCGCCGGTGTGCTGCGACTGCACGGTCTCCGGACGCGCCTGCAGGATGTACAGCTTGCCGTCACGGCCATCGCGGCCCCATTCGATGTCCATCGGCCGGCCGTAGTGCTTCTCGATGATGAGCGCATAGCGCGCCAGCTCGAGCACGTCGGCGTCATTCAGCGAATAGCGGTTGCGTTCGGCCTCGGGCACATCGACCGTGACCGTGGACTTGCCGGCCGACTGCAGGTCCGAGAACACCATCTTGATGAGCTTGGAACCGAGGTTGCGGCGGATCACCGACGGCTTGCCCTGCGCCAGCGTCGGCTTGTGAACGTAGAACTCGTCGGGATTCACCGCACCCTGCACCACGGTTTCGCCGAGGCCGTAGCTGGCGGTGATGAACACCACCTGGTCGAAGCCGGACTCGGTGTCGATGGTGAACATCACGCCCGAGGCACCCGTGTCGGAGCGCACCATGCGCTGCACGCCGGCCGACAGCGCGACCTCCGCATGCGCGAAGCCCTTGTGCACCCGATAGGCGATGGCGCGATCGTTATAGAGCGACGCGAACACTTCCTTGATCGCGCGCAGCACGTTCTCGTAACCGTGGATGTTGAGGAAACTTTCCTGCTGGCCGGCGAACGAGGCGTCGGGCAGATCTTCCGCCGTGGCGGAAGAGCGCACGGCGAACGAGGCGTCCGCGCCGCTGCTGGCGATCAGCGCTTCGTACTGCTGCTTGATGGCGGTTTCGAGCTCGGGCGGAAAGGGCGTCGCGACGATCCACTCGCGGATCTGCGCGCCGGTGCGCGCCAGCGCGACCAGGTCGTCGACGTTGAGCGCATCGAGCGCACCATTGATGCGCGTGGCGAGACCCTGGTGCGACAGGAAGGTGCGGTACGCGCTGGCCGTGGTCGCGAAGCCGCCCGGCACGCGCACGCCCGCGCCGGCGAGCTGGCTGATCATCTCCCCGAGCGACGAGTTCTTGCCGCCGACTTCGGCGACGTCGTGCATGCGGAGCTGCTCGAAGGCCACGACGTGGCGTTGCTGGGCGGTGGGCATGATGCGATCCCGGTCTCTTTGCGGCAGAGCTGCCGTACGCCTATTGTATCGGGTATGAACTCGACCCGAACACTGTTCATTGTCTCCGACGGCACCGGAATCACGGCCGAGACGCTCGGCCACAGCCTGATCAGCCAGTTCAAGGGCATCAGCTTCCGTCAAATCCGCATGCCGTTCGTGACCGCGCCGGACCTGATGGACGCCTGCCTGGCCCGCATCGCCGAGGCCCACGAGCGCGATGGCATGAGGCCGGTGGTGGTCTCGACGCTGATCGACCCTTTGCTGGCCGCGAAGCTGCGCACCACCGATGCTTTGATCCTGAACTTGTTTGATGCCTTCATCGCGCCGCTGGAGCAGGAGCTGGGCGTCAAGGCCTCCCACGCCATCGGCCAGTCGCACAGCAGCGTGGATTCGCGTGACTACGCGGCGCGCATGGATGCGGTCAATTTCACGCTCGCGCACGACGATGGCGTGTCCGACAGCGATCTGGACCAGGCCGAAGTCATCCTGGTGGGCGTGTCGCGCTCGGGCAAGACGCCCACCAGCCTGTACCTGGCGCTGCAGTTCGGCCTCAAGACCGCGAACTATCCGCTGATCCCGGAGGACTTCGAACGCCAGCGCCTGCCCGTGGCGCTCAACCGGCATCGTCACAAGCTGTTCGGGCTCTCCATTTCGCCCGCGCGCCTGGCCAGTATTCGCCAGGAGCGTCGGCCCGACAGTCGCTACGCGTCGGTGGAGAACTGCGTGTGGGAAGTGGACCAGGCGCAGCGGCTCATGAAGCGCGAAGGCATCCGGTGGCTGGATTCAACGACGAAATCGATCGAGGAAATTTCGGCGACGCTGATGCAGACCATCAAGTCCGACCGGCCATTGTGTTGAGCTGATTCCAGCGACGCGGCCCCGGCCCACCTCGCGGGGCGCGCTAGTTCGCTCGCCCTCGTTCTTCCGAGGCGGCCTGCGCGACTGTCGTGCGCCACTGCGTCGCCAGCCACAGGATCCACAGCAGCAACGCGCCCGCGCTCAGTGCCAGCGAATAGTGCACGCCCACCCAGTCGCCGAGCAGGCCCACGAAGATGCCGCTGAAGGCGCGCAGGCCCATGGCGGCGGTGACGAACACGCCGATGATGCGGCCGCGCATTTCCACGGGCGCGCCGAGCTGCACCAGCGTCTGCGACATGGAGTTGAAGGTCAGCTCCATGAAGCCCGCCATGAACAGCAGCGTCAGGCACAGGGCGTAGTCGTGGGTCAAGGCGAAACCACCGATGGCCAGGCACCACAGCGCGCCCAGGAACAACGCCGTGCCCCCGCGCGCGGCCAGCAGGCCGCGGCTTTCGAGCACGATCGCAGCCACCAGCGCGCCGGCCGCATCCGCGCACAGCAGCGCCGCATACGACAGGCCAGGATCGCCGTGCCCCAGGTCGCGCGCGAACTGCGGCATCTGCGGTCCATACGCGCTGCCGACGAAGAACGATGCGCCACCCGTGAGCATGATCATCACCAGGATCAGGCGATTGTCCGCCACGGCGCGCACCGTGGCCACGGCATCGGCCAGCCCGCGCGCGACGGCGCGCGGCACGGCGTGCGCCGCGGCGCGGAAGCGCGGGCCATACGGGGCTTTCCACAGCCACAGCAGCAGCGGCGCATAGAACAGGATGTTGAACACGATGCCGCTGGAACCGAACACGAGCAGCAGGCCGCTGCCCAGCGCCGGACCCATCAGCAACCCGAGGTAGCGCGAGGTGGCATTGAGTCGCACCGCGCTCTGCAGCTGCGAGGGCTCGACGATGTCGTGGATCATCAGCTGCGCGGGCGTGGTCCACAGCACGCCGGCGAAGCCGTGCAGCGTCAACAGGATCCAGGCTTCCCAGATCTGCAGCGCGCCGGTGATGAACAGCACGCTCCAGCACGCGGACACGAACATGAACAGGCCCATGCCGGCCTGGATCATGCGCCGCGGATCGAGCCGGTCGGCGAGCGCACCCGCGTAGCCTGAAAACAGCAGGAATGGCACCCAGTGCGAAATCACGGCGAAACCGCCCAGCGCGGCGGAATGGAACTTGTTGCCGAGCACCCAGTAGCTGATCACGTGCTCGATGTTGTCCGCGAGCATCGCGAGCGCGTTGCCCATGAAAAAGTACCTGTAACCGGAGTGACGCAGGGCAGCGAAGGAAGTGTGTTCGGGTGTCGGCATGTCGCGCCAGTATGCCAGAGAGCTGCCGCCGATCCGGATGGCAGGTTAGTATCTGCACATGACACGGAAATGGCCCATCGAACATCCCGATCGCATCCAGCTTTATTCGCTGCCGACGCCGAACGGCGTCAAGATTTCGATTGCACTCGAAGAGTGCGGCCTGCCCTACGAGCCGCACCTCGTGAGCTTCGACACCAACGACCAGAAGTCGCCCGATTTCCTGGCGCTCAACCCGTACGGCAAGATCCCGGTGATCGTCGATCCCAACGGGCCGGGCGGCAAGCCGCTGGCGCTGTTCGAATCCGGCGCCATCCTGCTGTACCTCGCCGAGAAGAGCGGGCAGCTGCTTCCCCAGGATGCGGCACGTCGCTACGAAACGCTGCAGTGGGTGATCTTCCAGGTCGCGGGCGTCGGGCCGATGTTCGGCCAGGTCGGCTTCTTCCACAAATTCGGCGGCAAGGATTTCGAGGACAAGCGCCCGCGCGATCGCTACGTGGGCGAAGCGCGCCGGCTGCTCGGTGTGCTCAACGATCGCTACTCGAAGGGCGAATGGATCATGGGCGCCGACTACACCATCGCCGACATCGCCATCCTGCCGTGGGTGCGCAACCTCGTCGGCTTCTACGGCGCCGGCGAGCTGGTGGGCATGGGCGACTACCCGCACGTCACGCGCGCGCTGGCGGCATTCCTCGAGCGCCCGGCGGTGGTGCGCGGCCTGCAGGTCCCGCGGCGGCCCCCGCAGGCCTGAGGGCCGCAACGGGACCGTCGGGGCTCAGGTCGCGGGCGCCTTGCCCATCAGCTGCGCCATGAAGTTGCCGCTGTCGTAGAACAGCCAGGTCTCCCGGACCTTGCCGCCCTCGAAGCGGTCGATCTGCAGCATCGGCACCGCCACTTTGCGTCCCGTCTTCGCCATCCCGGGCATCTTGCCGTCGTTGGTGCCCGTGAACCGGCCTTCGTACACCACGTAATCGCCCGCGGCCCAAAGGGTGCGGTAGCTGATCATCGCGTTGCTGAAGCCGGCCCAGTACTTCTTGTTGTCGGCGGTGTTCTGCGCCTTGTCCATGTCCCTGGCATACGTGGCATCGTGCACCACCACCTCGTCGGCCTGCGTGGCCTCGCAGGCCGCCGCGTCGTGCCTGTTCCAGGCCTCGATGGCGGCCGTTTCGGTGGCGACGTTCTGCGACTCGGTGGCACTCTCGGAAGTGATCGCGATCACGGGGGGTGCGGT
>DATJYR010000049.1:0-20036 GCA_035499515.1 Steroidobacteraceae bacterium
TCGATCATCCAGAAATCGTTGTAGACCTTGGAGAGGTACTTGTTGCCGCTGTCGCACACGAAGCTGACCACGGTGCGCGGCTGTGTCTGTTCGCGGCAGTAGCGCAGCGCGGCGGCGAGCAGGATGCCGCTCGACGTGCCGGCGATGATGCCCTCGCGCGCCAGCAGCTCGCGGCACGCGGCGAGGCCTTCGTCGTCGCTGATGCTGTACGCCTTGTGGACGCGCGAGAGATCGCACACCTTCGGGATCGAATCGCCGCCGATGCCCTCCACCACCCAGCTGCGCGAGGAATGCCCGAGATGGCCGGTGCGCACGTAGTCCGCCAGCACCGACCCTTCGGGATCCGCGAGCACCAGCTCGACGTCGGGCGCGACGCGCGCGAAGTAGCGCGACAGGCCGGTGATCGTGCCACCGCTCCCCACGCCGCACAGGATGGCATTCACGCGGCCCTCGGTCTGCGCCCAGATTTCCGGCGCGGTGGTCTCCTCGTGCGCGCGCGCATTGGCGTCGTTGCCGAACTGGTTGACGTAGTACGAGCCCGGCGTCTCGCGCGCCAGGCGCGCCGCCATGTCCTGGTAGTACTCGGGATGGCCGTGCGGCACGTCCGAGCGCGTCATCACGACGTCGGCCCCCATGGCGCGCAGGTGCGAGATCTTCTCCTGGCTCATCTTGTCGGGGATCACGAGCCGCAGGCGGTAGCCCTTCTGCGCGGCGACCAGCGCGAGGCCCAGCCCCGTGTTGCCCGCGGTGGCTTCGATCAGCAGGCCACCGGGTTTGAGTTCACCGGATTTCTCGGCGGCTTCGATGAGGTACAGCCCGATGCGATCCTTGATCGAACCGCCCGGGTTCTGGTTCTCGAGCTTGAGGAACAGCCGGCACGGCCCGGTGTCGAGGCGTCGCACTTCCAGCAACGGCGTGTTGCCGATCAGCTCCAGGACGTTGCGACACACCGCGGCTGGCATGGCCGGCATTGTACGCCTGCGCGGATCAGGTCTTCGAAGCTTCGTAGATCCCCTGGATCGCCGCGTCGAGGGCGTCGTCGAACTGGGCGGCCGTCTGCTGGGCGGTCAACCCTTCCGTGAGCGCGCGCGAGAAGCTCGCGATCATGCCGTGCTGGCGCGCGAGCTTCCGGTTGGCATCGTCGCGCGAGTAGCCGCCCGACAGCGCCACCACTTTCAGCACGCGGGGGTGCTTCACCAGCTCCGCATACAGATCGTCCTGGTTCGGCAGCGTGAGCTTCAGCATCACGAGCTGGCTGGCCGGCAGCGCATCGAGGCCCTTCTGCAGCGCAGCCTTGAGCAGCTTCTCGGCGCCGTCCTTGTCGGGACAGTGGATGTCGACCTCGGGCTCGATGATGGGCACCAGTCCGGCGGCCACCACCTGCTTCGCCACCGCGAACTGCTGCTCGACCACCGCCTGGATGCCCGCGGCGTTGGCCTGCTTGATCACCGAGCGTTCCTTGGTGCCGAAAATGCCCTTTGATTTCGCCTTCGCGAGCAGCGCGTCGAGCTGCGGCATGGCCTTCATCACCTGCACGCCCTGCGCCTCGTCCTCGAGGCCCTTGTCGATCTTGAGGATCGGCACCACGCGCTTCACGTTCCACAGGTAATCGGCGCTGGGCCTGCCTTCGATGTCGCGGTCCATGGTGGCCTCGAACAGGATGGCGGCCAGGATGCGATCGCCGTTGAACGCGGGGCTGGTGATGATGCGCGTGCGCATGGCGTGGATCAGATCCATCATCTGCGCATCGCCGGAATATTCGTGTTCGCCGATGCCATACAGCTTCAGCGCCTTGGGGGTGCTGCCGCCGCTCTGGTCGAGTGCGGCGATGAAGCCGGGCTGGGTGCGGAACTTGGTCTGCTGCTGGTCGAACGTGCTCATGGACGGCCCCGATGGTCTTGTTGATGTTTAAAGGTGCGGACGCAATGCCAAACCGCCCCATTGTAAAGCGCAATGCCGACACGCAGCCCGACCGGATGCACAAATTCCTTGTGCGGGCGCGAGCGGCCGGGTGCAAAATACGCAATGCCCTCCGATTCCGGCCAGCTGTTCGTCGTGTCCGCCCCATCCGGCGCCGGCAAGACCAGCCTGGTGCGCGCGTTGCTGCGCCTGCGCGTGAACCTGCGGGTCTCGGTTTCGCACACCACGCGCCCGCCGCGCCCGCAGGAAGTCGATGGCCGCGATTACTGCTTCGTGTCCGTGCCGGAATTCCAGGAACTGGTGGAAGAGCACGCCTTCCTCGAGTACGCGCAGGTGTTCGGCAACTACTACGGCACCGGCCGCGCCCAGGTGAACGCCACCCTGTCCAAGGGACTGGACCTGCTGGTTGAAATCGATTGGCAGGGGGCCCGCCAGGTCCGCGCCGCCATGCCCGGCTGCGTGTCGATCTTCATCCTCCCCCCGTCGCGGGCCACCCTCGAGCAGCGCCTGCATTCGCGCGGCACCGATTCCGAGGCCGTCATCAACCAGCGCCTGCGCGAAGCCCGCGAGGACCTCGTGCACTGGAACGAGTTCGACTATGTGGTGGTGAACGATCGCTTCGAGACGGCGCTCGAGGAGCTGGAGAGCATCATCGACGGTGAGGGCCAGGCGCTGAAGGCCAGCCGGCCCGAGTTGAAGCCCCTGATCGCAAGCCTGCTGACCTGAAAACGGGGCGCCCCGCGTCTGGCTAAAAAGTGAGCGATGGCCTAAGATACGCCTGCCCGTATCCCATCCCTTTTCCAGCAAATCCGAGTACTTGAACCATGGCCCGCGTGACCGTCGAAGACTGCCTGCCCCACGTCGACAACCTGTTCCAGCTGGTGCTGCTGGCCTCGCAGCGCGCCCGCCGGCTGGCCAATGGCGCCGAGCCTTCGGTCCCGCTCGAAAACGACAAGGTCACGGTGGTGGCGCTGCGCGAGATCGCGGCCGGCAACATCACGCCGGAAATGCTCAGCGAGCCCGAGCCGCCTCCGGCCCCCGAGCCCCTGATCCTGCCGGAGGCCGACAACGAAGGCAGCTTCCGCGCCCCGCAGTTCGGTCTCGGAGACTGACCCCGCCCCGCCCGCCGCTGCCAACCGACAAGGCACAGCCGCCATGGAGGTCGCGCAATCACTCCTGGGTCTGTTGCCCGGCAACCGGCGCACGCCGGGACTGAAGGAACTGCTGGCCGCCGTCGCGGCCTACCTGCCGCCTGAACAGGTCGATCGCATCCGCGAAGCGGCCGAGTTCGGCGCGCAGGCCCACCAGGGCCAGAAGCGCCTCTCCGGCGAGCCCTACATCACGCATCCGGTCGCGGCCGCGGAAATCCTCGCCGAGCTGCGGCTCGACGCCGACACCATCGTCAGCGCCATCCTGCACGACGTCATCGAAGACACGCCGATCGCGAAGGAGGAAATCGCGGAGCGTTTCGGCAACGACGTCGCGGAAATCGTCGATGGCGTCACCAAGCTCGACCAGGTGCGCTTCAAGAGCCGCGAAGAGGCGCAGGCGGAGAACTTCCGCAAGATGCTGCTGGCCATGGTGCGCGACCTGCGCGTGATCCTGGTCAAGCTCGCCGACCGCACCCACAACCTGCGCACCATCGGCGTCATGGCGCCGGTGCGCCGCCGCCAGATCGCGCGCGAGACGCTCGACATCTACGCGCCGGTCGCCGAGCGGCTCGGCCTGTACGCGATGAAGCTCGAGCTCGAGGACCTCGGCTTCCGCACGCTGTATCCGCAGCGCTATCGCGTCATCGAGCGGGCGCTGAAGCGCGCGCGCGGCAACCAGAAGGAATTCCTCAACAAGATCCGCGACCAGCTCGCCGCCGCGCTGGCCAAGGCCGACATCCACACGCGCGTCGATTCGCGCGAGAAGCACCTGTTCAGCATCTACAAGAAGATGGAGCGCAAGCGCGCGCCGCTGTCCGACATCGTCGATGTGTACGGACTGCGCATCATCGTCGACAAGCCCGACACCTGCTATCGCGCGCTGGGCGTGGTGCACAGCGTGTACAAGCCCATGCCGGGCCGCTTCAAGGACTACATCGCGATTCCGCGCGTCAACGGCTACCAGTCGCTCCACACCACGCTGTTCGGGCCGAACGGCGTGCCCATCGAAGTGCAGATCCGCACCGCCGACATGGACCGCGTGGCGGAGTCGGGCATCGCCGCGCACTGGAAATACAAGGAAGGCGCCGAGGAAGGCTCGGCGCAGCAGGAAAACGCGCGCGCCTGGATCACGCAGCTCATGGCCATGCAGGAAGGCGGCAATACCGAGGAATTCATCGAGAGCGTGAAGGTCGACCTGTTCCCCGACAAGGTCTACGTGTTCACGCCGCGCGGGGAGATCCTGCGCCTGCCGCGCAGCGCCACCGTCGTCGATTTCGCCTACGCGGTGCACACCGGCATCGGCAACCGCTGCGTGGCGGCGAAAGTCGATCGCCGGCTCGTGCCGCTGCGCACCGTGCTGCGCAATGGCCAGACGGTGCAGATCATCACCGCCAAGGGCGCGAACCCGAATCCGGCGTGGGTGAACTTCGTGGTCACCGCCAAGGCGCGCAGCGGCATCCGCCACTATCTCAAGAGCCTCAAGCGCGGCGAAGCGCTGGAACTCGGCAAGCGGCTGCTGAACCAGGCACTGGGCGAATTCAACCTGTCGCTGGCCAAGGTGGAACCGGCGCTGATCGACGCCGCGGTGAGCGACTTCGCGCTGCGCGATGCGGATGACCTGTATGAACGCATCGGCCTCGGCGAGCGCCTCGCGCCGCTGGTGGCGCGGCGCTTCCTGCCGGCCGAGCTCGCGGGTGCCGCGACGGCGCAGGGTGCCGCGGCGGGCGATGCCGCGGGCGCCGAGGGCCAGCCCCGCGGCGAACACCACCACGCGCCGCTGGCCGTGGCCGGCACCGAGGGCCTGCTGGTCAGCTATGCGCACTGCTGCTATCCGATCCCCAACGATGCCATCCTCGCGTTCCTGAGCACGGGGCGCGGCATCGTGATCCACCGCGAGGCCTGCTCGAACGTCGAAGACAGCCGCAATCATCCGGAGAAGTGGATCCCGGTCTCCTGGCAGGACCACGGCGGCCGCCTGTTCCAGTCCGAAGTGCGCATCGAGACCGCCAACCGCGTGGGCGTGCTGGCCGCGGTATCCGCCGGCATCTCGCGCACCCAGACCAACATCAACCACGTCACGCTCGAGCAGCGCGACCCGGAAATCTCCTCGATGGTGTTCGTGCTGGAAGTGCGCGACCGCAAGCACCTGGCGCAGGTGCTGCGCACGGTGCGGCGCATGCCCGACGTGCTGCGCGTGGTGCGCAGCCTCGCCACGCACAGCCATCGCGGCCATCGCAACCTGTAAGCCTTCTCCCGTTTCTTTTCCGAGGACTTCATGGAGCGCAAGATCATCCACAGCGACGCAGCCCCCAAGGCCATCGGCCCCTACTCACAGGCGGTGCGCGTCGGCAACACCGTCTACCTCTCCGGCCAGATCCCGCTCGACCCGGCCACCATGCAGCTCGTGAGCGGCGACATCGACGCCGAGATCCGGCGCGAGTTCGACAACCTGAGCGCGGTGGCGCAGGCCGCCGGCGGTTCGCTCGCGGATGTGGTGAAGCTCAACGTGTTCCTCACCGACATGAGCCAGTTCGCGCGCGTGAACGAGATCATGGCCACCTATTTCAAGGAACCGTATCCGGCGCGCGCCGCGGTCGGCGTCGCGGCGCTGCCGCGGGGCGTGCGGGTCGAGATGGAGTGCATCCTCAGCCTCGCGTGAAACCGCCGGCACCGGCGGCGTCCGGGACGCCAGCGCCGCTGACGCGCCTGCGCGGCGTGGGGCCGGCGCTGGTGGCACGGCTGGAAAAGCTCGGTGTCCGCACGCTGGACGATCTGCTGTTCCTGCTGCCGCTGCGCTACGAGGATCGCACCCGCGTCGAACCGCTGGGCGCGCTGCGCCATGGCCAGTCGGCCGTGGTCGAGGGCGAGGTGCAGCTTGCCGAAATCGTGATCCGCCGGCGCCGGCAGCTGCTGGTGCGGATCGCGGACGGCACCGGCGCGCTCACGCTGCGGTTCTTCCATTTCTCCAGCACGCAGCGCGAAGGATTCGTGCGCGGCCTGCGGCTGCGCTGCTATGGCGAGGCGCGGCGCGGCCCGCTGGGCCTGGAGATGGTCCATCCCGAATACCGGCGCGTCGCAGAGGACGATCCGGGGCTGGAACAGACGCTGACGCCCGTGTATCCGTCCACCGAGGGCATCACGCAGCCGCGGCTGCGCGCGCTGGTCGACGCGGCGCTCGATACCCTGGCGCCGGGATCGGACCTGGAGCTGCTCCCCGCCGAACTGCTCGCCGCGCGCGAGCTGCCGCCGCTGCGCGCCGCGCTGGAATTCGTGCACCGCCCGCCCGTCGGCGCGCAGCTGGGCGAGCTCGCGCAGGGTCGCGCGCCCGCGCAGCGCCGCCTGGCGTTCGAAGAACTCATCGCCCACCAGCTCTCGCTGCTGGAACTGCGCCAGCGCACGCGCGCGCGCAACGCCACGGCGTTGCATGACCATGCCGGCTTCGAACAGCGCCTGCTGGCCTCGCTGCCGTTCAGGCTGACCGGCGCGCAGCAGCGCGTGCTCGCCGAAGTCCACGCCGACCTGGCGGCGCAGGTGCCGATGACGCGCCTGATCCAGGGCGATGTGGGGTGCGGCAAGACCGTGGTCGCGGCGGCCGCTGCGGCGCGCGCGATCGGCGCCGGCTTCCAGGTCGCGCTCATGGCGCCGACCGAACTGCTCGCCGAGCAGCATCTGCGCTCGCTGTTCGACTGGTTCGATCCACTGGGCGTGCGCGTGGTGCGGCTGTCGGGCACGCAGACCGCGAAGCAGCGGCGCACCGCGCTGCAGGAGCTGGCCAGCGGCGAGGCGCAGGTGGTGGTGGGGACGCACGCGCTGTTCCAGGAGGGTGTGGCATTCAAGGCGCTCGCGCTCGCGATCATCGACGAGCAGCACCGCTTCGGCGTGCAGCAGCGCCTGTTGCTGCAGCAGAAGGGCCTCGGGTTCACGCCGCACCAGCTCATCATGACCGCGACCCCGATTCCGCGCACGCTGGCCATGACCGCGTACGCCGATCTCGACGTCTCGGTGATCGACGAGCTGCCGCCGGGCCGCAAGCCGGTGCGCACGGTGGTGCTGCCCGAAGAGCGCCGCGCGGAAATCGTCGCGCGCATCGCCGCGAGCTGCCAGGCCGGCCAGCAGGCCTACTGGGTGTGCGCGCTGATCGAGGAATCCGAGGAACTCGGCTGGCAGGCGGCGGAGGAGACCGCCGCGCTGCTCACCGAAGCGCTGCCCCGGGTGCGCGTCGGCCTGGTGCACGGCCGGCTCACGGGTGCGCAGAAGGATGCGATCATGCGATCCTTCACCAAAGGTGAGATCCAGCTGCTGGTGGCCACCACGGTGATCGAAGTCGGAGTCGATGTGCCCAACGCGTCCATCATGGTGATCGAGAACGCCGAGCGCATGGGCCTCGCGCAGTTGCATCAGCTGCGCGGCCGCGTCGGCCGCGGCACGGCCGAGAGCAGCTGCGTGCTGCTGTATCGCGCGCCGCTGTCGGAGCTGGGTCGTGCGCGGCTGGCGGCACTGCGCGAGACCAACGACGGCTTCGAGATCGCGCGCCGCGACCTGCAGTTGCGCGGCCCGGGCGAGCTGCTCGGCACGCGGCAGACGGGACTGGCGGACCTGCGCGTCGCCGACCTGCTGCGCGATGCGGATCTGCTGCCGGAAGTGCGCGAGTCCGCGGCGCTGCTGATGTCGCGGCATCCCGAACGCGTGGCGCCGCTGATCCAGCGCTGGATCGGCGAGGGCACGCGTTATGGCAGCGTCGGCTGATGGCCGCCACGGCTGACAGCTTCGGCGCGCGGGCACGCGCCGCCGCTCCGGGCTGGTGGCGCCGCACGCGCGAATACCTGCGGCTCATCCGGCTCAACCGCCCGGTGGGCATCTGGCTGCTGCTGTGGCCCACGCTGTGGGCCCTGTGGTGCGCCACCGGCGGACATCCGGCGCGCGGCGTGCTGCTGATCTTCGTGCTCGGCACGGTGCTGATGCGCTCCGCGGGCTGCGTGGTCAACGATCTCGCCGACCGCGACTTCGACCGCTCCGTGCGCCGCACGCGCGAGCGGCCGCTGGCCGCGCGCCACGTGTCGCCGTACGAGGCGCTGGTGCTATTCGGCGTGCTGGTGGCGCTGGCGCTGCTGCTGGTGCTGCAGCTGAACTGGTTCACGATCGAACTGTCGTTCATCGGCGCCGCGCTCACGGTGAGCTACCCGCTCATGAAGCGGTTTTTCCCGATGCCGCAGATGTACCTGGGCATGGCCTTCGGCTGGGGCGTGCCGATGGCCTTCGCCGCCACCACCGGCACCATTCCGCGCGCGGCGTGGGTGATGTTCCTGGGCGCCATCGTCTGGGCCGGCGTGTACGACACGCTGTACGCCATGGCGGATCGCGACGAGGACCTGCGCATCGGCCTGCGCTCCAGCGCCATCCTGTTCGGCGACCTCGATCTCATCATGGTGGGCGCCATGCAGTTCATGGTGCTGCTGGCGCTGTGGCTGGTCGGCCAGGCGTTCCAGTTCGGCTGGCACTACCGGCTGGGATTGCTGGGCTGCGCGCTGTGCTTCGGCTGGCAGCAATGGCTGGCGCGCGATCGCGGGCGCGAGGGATGCTTCGCCGCGTTCAAGAACAATCAGTATGCGGGGGCGCTGGTGTTCGCCGGGCTGGTGTGGGAGTACTGGAACAAGGGCTGAGGGGAACGATCCCTGGCGCACCGCGCCGTCCGTTCAGAGCGCGAAGCCGGCGCTCGCCAATCGCGCCAGGCCTCCTTCGTTCAACGCCGGAATCTGCCTGAACTGCGCGGCGACGAAGTCCGCGAACACCTGCGTGCGCCGCGGCAGCAGGGGATGCGGCGGATGCACCAGGTGGATCGGCACGGCGGGCGGACTGTGGTCCACCAGCAGCAGTCGCACGCGGCCGGCGAGGATGTCGTCCTCGAACACCCACAGCGGCGCGTAGCCGATGCCGAGGTCTTCCAGCACGGCGCTGTGCACGCCGTCGGGTGCATTCACGCGCAGGCGGCCGCGCACCGGGAATTCGCCTTCGCGGAACAGCCAGTGGTCGAAACCCGGCTGCAAGGTGTCCAGGATGCAGGCGTGATGGATGAGCGCGTCGGGCGCGGACGGCGTGCCGTCGCGTGCGAGACAGGCGGGCGTGGCGACGCAGGCGTATTCCGCGCTGCCAATGCGGCGCGAACGCAGGGTGCGATCACGCGGCTCGCCGATGCAGAGGGCGAGATCGACATTGGCCGCGGCCAGATCGATGAGCTGGTCGCCGATCTGCAGGTCGAGTTCCAGCGCGGGGAAGCGCGCCAGCAGGGGACCGACCAGCGGCAGCACATGGGCGCGGCCCAGCGAGGTGGGGCAGGCGACCCGCAGCAGTCCAACGGGCTGGTCGTGGCCGCGCAATCCGGCCTCGGCTTCGCTGACCGCGTCCAGCACCCGGCGGGCTTCGACGTAGTAGCGCTCGCCCTCGGGCGTGAGGTGCAACCTGCGGGTGGATCGCTGCAGCAGGCGGATACCGAGATAGTCCTCGAGGGCCGCCACGTGGCGGCTCACGTTGGGCTGGCCGATGCCCAGTTCACGGCCCACGGCGGTGAAGCTGCCGGTCTCGACGGCGCGGGCGAAGCAGGTCATCCACAGCAGACGGTCCAAGGAAGAGAGCCTCCGGCAGCCGGGCTGGCCCCGCCAAGGCGGCCAGGATGCCCGGTACGAACCGCAGAGAGCCGGCTGATTCATGAGGATTATGCATGAATCATGGCACTGTTTGTTGAACTCATGTTGTAGTTAGGGTTTCTGATGAGGTCTGATGACCCGACGGGTGTGTCTTGCCTGCCCGCGCGACCGCCCACGCCTCCACGCTCCTTGCCCCCGCGTTCACGAGCACTTCCGCCGCGGCCGCCATCGTGCTGCCGGTGGTGAACACATCATCCACCAGCGCGATCGCGAGCCCCCGGCAGGGCAGGCCGGCAAACGCGCCCACCAGGTTGAAGTAGCGCTCGATCTCGGGCTGCAGGCTCTGCGTGCGCGTGTCCCGGACCCGGCGCAGCAGCTCCGGCCGGCAGGGACGGCGCACTTCGCGGGCCAGCACCCGGGCCAGCTCGCCGCTCTGGTTGAATCCGCGCTCGCGCCGGCGATGCGGATGCAGCGGGATGGGCACCACGCAATCGGGCAACGCGGGCGCAAGGCGCTGCCGTTCACGCGCCAGCAGGATGCCGAGCCACTGTGCGTGATGCCTTGCGCCGTGGAATTTCCACTGGCGGATGAGCGCGGCCAGCGGCGCGCGATAGGCGAAGGGCGCGAACAGCCCGTCCAGCGGATCCTGCAGGCGCTCGAATGCGGGCGTGCGCCACGGCAGGTCGGCCTCGCAGCCCTCGCACAGGTCCAGCGGCCCGCGCTGGCCCGCCGCACCGCACAGCACGCACTGCGGCGGGATCAGCAGCGACGAGCAGGTGGTCACGAAACGCGCAAACGTCCACCGCCGCGGGGTGCGCTGGTTGACAGTCTCTGGAGCACCCCGGAACATGCCCGGGCATCAGACGCCGGCCCGGCACGGCGCGACCAGCCACCCTATCTGCGCTGAAGAGAACGTTATGCCATTGCAGGCCGTCACCGCCTCCGCCACCAACGCTGCTGCCGCTGCCACAGCCGCCGCCTCGGCCACCACCACGGCCGCCGCCAGCGCCTCCCTCCGCCATGACTGGACGCGCGAGGAGGCCGAAGCGCTGTTCGCGCTGCCCTTCGCCGACCTGATGTTCCAGGCGCAGACCGTGCACCGCGCCTGCCACCAGCCCAACCGCGTGCAGATGAGCACCCTGCTGTCGATCAAGACCGGTGCGTGCCCCGAGGATTGCGCCTACTGCCCGCAAAGCGTGCGCTACGAGACCGGCGTCGGCCGGGAAGCGCTGCTGCCGCTGGAGGAAGTGCTCGAGCATGCGCGCGCCGCGAAGTCCGCCGGCGCCACGCGCTTCTGCATGGGCGCGGCCTACCGCTCGCCCAAGCCGCGCGAGCTGACGCAGATCGCCACCCTGGTGCGCGAGGTGCGCGCGCTGGGCCTCGAGACCTGCGCCACGCTCGGCATGCTCAAACCCGAACAGGCCGAGGAGCTCAAGGCGGCCGGCCTCGACTACTACAACCACAACGTCGACACTTCGGAAGCGTATTACAGCCAGATCATCACCACGCGCACCTACCAGGATCGCCTCGACACGCTGCAGGCGGTGCGCGATGCGGGGCTGAAGGTCTGCTGCGGCGGCATCGTCGGCATGGGCGAATCGCGCGCGGACCGCGCCGGCATGCTGGTCACGCTGGCGAACCTGCCGCAGCATCCGGAAAGCGTGCCCATCAACCAGCTGGTGCGCGTGGCCGGCACGCCGCTGGCCGAGGGCCAGGACATCGATCCCTTCGACTTCGTGCGCACCATCGCGGTGGCGCGCGTCATGATGCCGCACTCGTACGTGCGGCTGTCGGCGGGCCGCACGGAAATGAGCGACGAGCTGCAGGCGCTGGCGTTCCTGGCCGGCGCGAATTCGATTTTCTACGGCGAGAAGCTGCTGACCACCGGCAACCCGGACGTGAGCCGCGACCAGGCGCTGCTGGCGCGGCTGGGCATGCAGGCCGAAACGGTCGCGCACGCCGAGGCCAGCGTGTGCGCATCGGATGCGGCGTGACGCCACGCTGCTGAGGCAGCGGCTGGCGCAGCTCGAGGCCAGCGCGAATCGGCGCCGCGCGCGCATCGTCGAAGCCCGGGTCGGCGCGTCGGTCGTGGTGGCGGGCCGCGAGCTGGTGGATTTCTGCGCCAACGACTACCTCGGACTCACGCGGCATCCCGCGCTGATCCGCGCCGCGCAGGCGGCCGCTGCGACCTTCGGCGCCGGCAGCGGTTCGGCGCACCTGGTCACCGGCCACACGCGCGAACACCAGGCACTCGAAGAAGAACTGGCCGCCTTCACCGGCCGCCAGCGCGCGCTACTGTTCTCCACCGGCTACATGGCCAACCTCGGCGTGGTCGGCAGTTTCTGCGCGCGCCATGAGCAGGTGCTGGAAGACCGCCTCAACCACGCCTCGCTGATCGATGCCGCGCGCCTGTCGGGCGCGGAGCTCGAGCGCTATGCGCACCTCGATGCCGCGGCGGCCGAGCGGCTTCTGGCCGCGGGCCGGGCCACGCTGCTCGCCACCGACGGCGTGTTCAGCATGGACGGGGATGTCGCGCCGCTCGCGGCGCTCGCGGCTGCCACCGCCGCCCACGACAGCTGGCTGCTGGTCGACGATGCCCACGGGCTCGGCGTGCTGGGCCCGGAGGGCGCGGGCTCGGTGCAGGAGGCCGGCCTCGGCGAGCGCGAAGTGCCGCTGCTGATGGGCACCCTGGGCAAGGCGCTGGGCAGTTTCGGCGCGTTCGTCGCGGGCGAGCACGAGGTGATCGAATACCTGCTGCAGACGGCGCGCACCTTCATCTACACCACGGCGCTGCCGCCGCCCGCGGTCGCGGCCAGCCGCGCGGCGCTGCGCGTGCTGCGCGAGGAACCGCAGCTGCGCGCACGGCTGCACGCGCACATCGCGCGCTTCACGACGGGCGCCGCGCAACTGGGTCTGCAGCTGGGTCCGTCGCGCACCGCGATCCAGCCGCTTCGGGTCGGAGGGAGCGCCGCGGCGCTGGCGCTGAGTGCCGCGCTCGAGGCCGCGGGGTTCTGGGTGGCCGCCATCCGTCCGCCCACGGTGCCGGAAGGCAGCGCGCGGCTGCGCATCACGCTCTCGGCCGCGCACCGCGAGTCGCAGATCGACGCGCTGCTGGAAACGCTGGGCAGGCTGTGCGGGACGGCTCGTGCTGCACACTGAAACCTGCGGTGACGGCGCGCCCCTGGTGATGCTGCATGGCTGGGGCCTGAACCTGCGCGTGTTCGACGGCCTGGCCGCGGTGCTGGCGCAGCGCTGGCGGGTGATCCGCATCGATCTGCCGGGGCACGGTCGCAGCGCGTGGCCGGACGCCCTGACCCGCGACGGTTTCGCGGACGCGGTGCGCGAACACGTGCCGCGGCAGGCCGTGCTGTGCGGGTGGTCGCTGGGCGGCCAGCTCGCGCTGCAGCTGGCCGCCGAGGCCGCGTTGCAGGTGCGCGCGCTGGTGCTGCTGCATGCCACGCCCCGCTTCCAGCGCAGCGCCGACTGGGCGTTCGGCATGCCGCCGGAAGTCATGGCGAATTTCGCGCGGCAGCTCGCGCTCGACTACGAGCGCACCGTCGCGGACTTCCTGTCGCTGCAGGTGCGCGGCAGCGCCGACGCGCAGCAGGCGCTGGCTGCGCTGCGGCTCGCGCTGCTGGAACATGGCGCCGCGGATCCGCGCGCCTTGAAGTTCGGTCTCGAGTGGCTCGCACAGGCGGACCTGCGCGCACTGTGTCCCGTGCTCCCGCAGCCGGCGCTGGTGGTGGCGGGCCAGTACGATCGCGTCACGCCGCCGCAGGCGCAACGGGCGCTCGCGGCGGCGCTGCACGAGGCGCGGCTGGTGGAGATCCGGCGCGCCGGCCACGCCGCGTTTCTCTCGCACCCGCAGGAACTGCAGGCGGCGGTCGTTGCGTTCCTTGGCGGACTGCGCGGCGCGGATGATGCGCCGTTGGCCACGCCGATCGGGGTCAGACGTGGCCACTGACGGACCCGCCTTCCAGCTCGACCGCGCCGCGGTGGCGCGCGCCTTCGATCGCGCCGGCGCGGCGTACGATCGCGCCGCGCGCCTGCAGGCGCAGGTGCGCGAGGAACTGCTGGCACGCCTGGAATTCTTCCGGCTCGAGCCAGGGCTGGTGCTCGATCTGGGTTGCGGCACCGGGCTCGCGAGCGCGGCGTTGCGGCGCCGCTATCCCAGATCACAGGTGCTGGCGCTCGACCTGGCGGCCGGCATGCTGCGCGCGGCCCGCGCCCACAGCCGCTGGCGCAGGCGCTTCCACCGCGTGCAGGCCGATGCGCGCGCCCTGCCGTTGCGCGCCCGGTCGGTGGACCTGCTGTTCAGCAACCTGATGCTGCAGTGGTGCGATGAACCCGACGCCGTGTTCGCGGAATGGCAGCGCGTGCTCAGGCCGGGCGGAGTGGTGGTGTTCAGCACGTTCGGACCCGAAACGCTGCACGAGTTGCGCGCGGCCTGGGCGGCGGTGGACGAGGCTCCGCACGTCAGCCTGTTCGCCGATGCGCCCGCGCTGAGCAGCGGCCTGATGCAGGCCGGTCTCGCCGAACCCGTGATGGACGTGGAGCAGTATCGTCTCGACTATGCCGATGCCAGGCAGCTCATGCGCGAGCTGCGCGACATCGGCGCCAGCAACGCGGCGCGTGGACGCCGCCGCGGGCTCATGACCCCGCGACGCATGGCGCGCGCGGTGGCGGCCTACGAAACCCTGCGCACCCCGCGCGGCGTGCCGGCCAGCTACGAAGTGCTGTTCGGTGTCGCGTTCGGCGCGGAAACGGGACCGCTGCGCGGCCACTCCGGCGAAGTGGTGGTGCCACTGGCATCGCTCGGGAAGCGCGCGCCGTGAACTGCTTCGTCACGGGCACCGACACCGAAGTCGGCAAGACCTGGATCAGCGTCGCGCTGCTGCGCGCGCTGGCCGCGCGCGGCGAGCGGGTCATCGGCATGAAGCCCATCGCCGCGGGGGCCGATCCCACGCCACAGGGCCCGCGCAACGCCGACGCGCTGGCGCTGGCCGCGGCATCCACCGTTCCCGTGCCTTATGAGCTCATCAATCCGTACTGCCTGATTGACCCGATTTCACCGGATATTGCAGCCAGTCGAGCGGGTATTAATATCGATATCGGAACAATTAACGAGGCTTACCGCCAGCTCGCCCGACAGGCCGACAGCGTCGTGGTCGAGGGCGCTGGCGGTTGGCTGGTGCCGATCAATCCGCGCGAGACCCTGGCCGACCTGGCGCGCGCGCTGGGTCTGCCCGTGGTGCTGGTCGTGGGACTGCGGCTCGGCTGCGTGAACCACGCGCTGCTCACGGCCGCTGCGATCCGCGCCAGCGGTCTGCCGCTGCTGGGTTGGGTGGGCAACCAGATCGATCCCGCGTACGCCGCGCTCGCGGAAAATCTCGCCAATCTCAGGCTGCGAATCCCGGCACCACAATTGGGCTTTGCCGCGTTCGGCGAGCGCACACCCGCACTGAATTTGAAGTCATAACTCGTTGAGCGCGCGGAGGCCGGGCAGGTATCATGCGCGGCTATTGCTCGGCCCTTTAGGCCTTCTGTAGGGAACCATGATGCTGAAATCCGGATCGATGGCCGCCGCGCTCGGCGCTGGTGTGGCGACGCTGACGCCTCCTGCCGCCCAGGCGGCCTGGACGCTCAACATGACGCCCGGCATCACCGAGGTTTCGCGCAGCGTCTACGGGCTGCACATGCTGATGTTCTGGTGGTGCGTGGGCCTGGCCGTGGCCGTGTTCGGATTCATGATTTTCTCGCTGGTGAAGTACCGCAAGTCGCAGGGCGCGGTGCCGGACACCTCCATCGTCCACAACACCAAGGCCGAGATCGCCTGGACCGTGATCCCGGTGATCATCCTGATCGGCATGGCGGTCCCCGCTACCCGCACCCTGATCGAAACCGACGATGCCAGCGGCAGCCAGCTCTCGATCCGGGTCACGGGCTACCAGTGGAAGTGGGGCTACGAATACCTCGACAACGGCGTGAGCGTGCTCTCCACGCTGGCTCGCGACAGCAACGCGGCGCGCCAGCTGCAGTCCGGCATCGACCCCAAGACCGTGCCGAACTACCTGCTGAACGTCGACCACCCGCTGGTGGTCCCGGCCGGCGTCAAGGTGCGCCTGCTGATCACCGCGCAGGATGTGATCCATTCCTGGTGGGTGCCGGCGCTGGCCATCAAGAAGGACGCCATCCCGGGCTTCGTGAACGAGGCCTGGTTCAAGATCGATACCGACAAGGTCGGGCTGTACCGTGGCCAGTGCGCCGAGCTGTGCGGGCGCGACCATGGCTTCATGCCGATCGTGATCGACGTGCGGAGCCCGGCGGATTTCGCCGCCTGGCTCAAGCAGCAGAAGGCCGACCAGGATGCCGCCGACGCGGCCGCCAAGTCCGCCGCCGTGGCCACGAGCTGAAAAACGCCGCCCGCCGCACCGCAACCCCATTTCCCACGAGACAGAAACATGGCCCAAACCCCGACCGCCGCCACCTTCGACGCCACCCTCGATGCGCACGGCCACGCTGCCGCGCACGACGACCATGACCACAAGCCGCGCGGCTTCTGGGACCGCTGGGTCGCGAACACCAACCACAAGGACATCGGCACGCTGTACCTGATCTTCTCCGGCGTGATGTTCTTCGTCGGCGGCGGCATGGCCATGCTGATCCGCGCCGAGCTCTACAAGCCCGGGCTGCAGTTCTTCGATCCCGCGTTCTTCAACTCGCTGACCACCGTGCACGCGCTGGCCATGATCTTCGGCGCGGTGATGCCGGCCTGGGTGGGCCTCGCCAACTGGATGATCCCGTTGCAGGTGGGTGCGCCCGACATGGCGCTGCCGCGCATGAACAACTTCAGCTTCTGGATCCTCCCCTTCGCGTTCACGCTGCTGCTGAGCACATTCTTCGTGAAGGGCGGCGCGCCGGCCGGCGGCTGGACGCTGTATCCGCCGCTGGTGCTGCAGAGTGGCGATGGCTTCCCGATGGCCATCTTCGCCATCCACATGATGGGCGCGTCCTCGATCATGGGCGCCATCAACGTCATCGTGACCATCATGAACATGCGCGCCCCCGGCATGACGCTGCTGAAGATGCCGCTGTTCGTGTGGACCTGGCTGATCACGGCCTACCTGCTGATCGCGGTGATGCCGGTGCTCGCGGGCGCCGTGACCATGCTGCTCACCGACCACTTCTTCGGCACCAGCTTCTTCAGCGCCTCGGGCGGCGGCGACCCGGTGATGTTCCAGCACATCTTCTGGTTCTTCGGCCATCCCGAGGTGTACATCCTGATCCTGCCCGCGTTCGGCATCGTGTCGGAGATCATCCCGACCTTCTCGCGCAAGCCGCTGTTCGGCTACGAGGCGATGGTGTACGCGACCGCGTCGATCGCGTTCCTGTCGTTCATCGTGTGGGCGCACCACATGTTCACGGTGGGCATGCCGCTGGCGGGCGAGCTGTTCTTCATGCTCTCCACCATGCTGATCTCGATCCCCACCGGCGTGAAAGTGTTCAACTGGTGCACGACCATGTGGCGCGGTTCGCTGAGCTTCGAGCCACCGATGCTGTTCGCGCTCGCGTTCCTGTTCCTGTTCACCATCGGCGGCTTCTCGGGCCTGATGCTCGCGATCGCGCCCGCGGATTTCCAGTACCAGGACACGTACTTCGTGGTGGCGCACTTCCACTACGTGCTGGTACCCGGCGCGATCTTCACCATCATGGCGGGCGTGTACTACTGGCTGCCGAAGTGGGTCGGCCGCATGTACAACATGACGCTCGCCAAATGGCACTTCTGGCTGTCGGCGATCTTCGTCAACGTGCTGTTCTTCCCGCAGCACTTCCTGGGCCTGGCCGGCATGCCGCGCCGCATTCCGGACTACGGCACGCAGTTCGCCGACTGGAACATGGTGTCCTCGCTGGGCGGCTTCGGCTTCGGCGCGGCGCAGCTGCTGTTCCCGTACATCATCTGGAAGTGCGTGAAGAGCGGCCCGCCCGCGCCGGCGAAGGTGTGGGAAGGCGCGCATGGACTGGAATGGGAGCTGCCGTCACCGGCGCCGTACCACTCCTGGCAGGAAGCGCCGGACGCGGCCGTGCTGGCGCACGGGGCGGAGCACTGAGCACCGTGGCGGGCGCCCCGAGTCCCGAGCAGAAGCGCCGCGTGCGGCGCAGCGCGTGGCTGCTGGCGCTGGTGGCGCTGGCATTCTACGTGGGCTTCATATGGATGGCGGTCAGCAGGGCCAGGTAGCCGCCAACCGGCGGCTCACCTGGAAGCTGGCGGCCTTCACGGCCGGCAGTTTCGCGTTCGGCTTCGCGCTGGTGCCGTTGTACAGCGTGCTGTGTTCGATCACCGGCATCAGCAGGAACGAGAACCTGACGCGCGCCACCACGCAGCTCGAGCAGGCGGATCCGAACCGGCTGGTGACCATCGAATTCATGAGCATCCTGCCCACGGTGGGCAACTGGGAATTCCGGCCGCTGGTGAAATCCATGCAGGTGCATCCGGGGCAGCTCTACGAGGCCAGGTTCGTGGCGCACAACCTGACGGGCCACGCCGTGACCGCGCAGGCCGTGCCGGATCTCGCGCCGGCGCAGGCCTCGCTGTGGTTCCACAAGACCGAGTGCTTCTGCTTCACGCCGCAGTCGTTCAAGAAGGACGAAGAGCGCGTGATGCCCGTGCGCTTCTACGTCGATCGCAAGCTGCCCGAGCATCTGGATCGCGTCACGCTCAGCTATACGTTCTACAATCTCGAGAACCCGGTCAGCCGGGTCGCCGCCAAGTAATCGTCAATCAGGATCGAGGGAAGTTTTCGCATGCAACCCGCAGCCGCCTCTGGCAAGTACTACATCCCCCACGGCAGCAAGTGGCCCATCGTGGGCTCGGTGGCGCTGTTCACGTTCATGCTCGGCGCGGTGGCCAAGCTCAATGACTGGTCGAGCGCGTGGTCGTTCCTGCCGGGCGCGCTGATCCTCGCCTACATGTTCTTCGGCTGGTTCTCCGTCGTGATCGGCGAGAGCGAGGCCGGCATCTACAATATGGACGTGGACCGCTCGTTCCGCATGGGCATGATCTGGTTCATCTTCTCCGAAGTGATGTTCTTCGCCTCGTTCTTCGGCGCATTGTTCTACGCACGCGAACTGTCGGTGCCCTGGCTCAGCGGCGAAGGCGTGAAGATCTTCAACAAGCTGCTGCTGTGGAAGAACTTCGGGTCCGCGTGGCCCAGCAACGGCCCGCTGCACCTGAGCCCGCGCGCCGACGGAACGTTCGAGACCATCCCCGCGTTCGGCAAGCCGGCGCTGAACACGGCGATCCTGCTCACCAGCGGTTTCACCATCACCATGGCGCACCACGCGCTGAAAGCGAGCCGGCGCGTGCCGCTGCTGGTCTGGCTGGGACTCACGATCATCCTGGGTTTCAGCTTCGTGGGCTTCCAGGCGAGCGAGTACATGGAAGCGTACACCGAGAAAGGCCTGCAGCTCGGCACGGGCGTGTACGGCTCGACATTCTTCATGCTCACGGGCTTCCACGGCCTGCACGTCACGCTCGGCGCCATCATGCTGACCGTGATCTGGTTCCGCTGCCTCAAGGGCCATTTCACGCCGCAGCGCCACTTCGGCTTCGAAGCCGTCGCCTGGTACTGGCACTTCGTCGACGTGGTGTGGCTGGGCCTGTTCATTTTCGTTTACTGGATCTGATCGTCTTTTACTGACTGCCCGGGGGGGCCCATGAATCACTCGCCAAAGCCGGCGTCGTTGCTGGCGGCGGGGCTGGCAGGCATCGTCCTGTCCGGCTTCGCCTGCGCCGCCAACACCTGCAAACCCACCACTGCGCTGGCCATCGCGCAGCGCGCGCTGGATGTCACCGAAATCCAGAACGTCATGAGCCGGTACTCCGACTACTACCAGCTCGACGATTTCGACAACACGCTGAACCTGTTCGCGTTGACCCAGCCCGACGTGAGCTACAAGACGCCGATGGGACCGACCGGCCCGGACGCCATCCGGGCCAATCTCATGGCGCGCAAGCAGAAGCACCAGGCCGGACAGGATCCGGTCGGCCAGCTGCACGTGCATCCGAACAGCACCGCCATCATCGAAGTGGCCGGCGACGGCAAGACCGCGAAGGGCGTGTGGGATTCGTTCGGCCCGGACGTGGCCAGCATCGATGAAGTGGGCAACTGGCTGTACCTGCGCAAGGCCGTCGATTTCATCAAGGTGAACGGCGAGTGGAAGATCTGGCACATGCAGGACTATCCGGTGTTCAACACGCCGTACGACAAGAGCATCACGCAGAGCGCGAAGGAAGGCTTCAACACGCGGCGTCCGCCGCCGCCGA
>DATJYR010000050.1:0-40587 GCA_035499515.1 Steroidobacteraceae bacterium
GGCCACTGGCTCGGGACCTTCGCCGTCTACCTGACCAGCCAGGCCGGTCTGCACTGATCTGGACCCCCAAGGCAGGTCCCGGATCCCGGATTATGGAAACGAGAACCAGTCCTCAGACTTGCGGGGAGCGGCTGCGGCACGCTGCATTTGACTAAAGTCCTTTGACAGAAGGTTGATGCAACATGCCGAATACAAAGACGGATTTGCTGGAAGACACGGTCCGCATGGTGGCCCTGCGCCCCGAGCACAAGTCAGGCCGCGTGGTCTCGGACGAGCGTGGACATAATGTCTGGGAGTGGCACGACGGTAACGGCCGCTATGCCCGTGATATCTCGAACGAGGACCTGCAGCTGCTGACCTGGCCGCCGCTGCGACTCATGGAAGAGGCGGACGTGCGCATGATGAGCGGCACGTGGCGCTACGAAGTGCAGCGCGACCCGGCGGCCGACACGGAATCCGCTGGAGTGTAGGTTCAGGGGCGACACTGGTATTGCCTGTGGCACTGGCAGGAAGCGTGGTGCCGCCCTATCGTGGCCAGCCATGAAGTTCATCGGAATGGCGGTTGTGATGCTGCTGGGAGGGGCCTGCTTCGCCCAGGCAGCCGACGACACGACGCCGCTGCTCGACCCGGGAGTCAGCCAGCAGATCGCAGCCATCCTCCAGGATTATGAGTCGGCGCATTCCGTGCGCCTGGTGATCACCAGCGAGACCAGTGTCCTGCAACAGGGTTCAGGGCTGCTGGGCAGCAAGACCGCAGGCAACACGCAGGCTTCGATCCGGCCCTACAGCCGCGGCCAGTTTTTCGTGCAATCCGCGCACCAGGATGACCGGGGCGGCCACAGCAGCGCGTCGAGCCTGAGCCTGTGCGGACTCGTTACGCTGTTCACGCAGGGCAGCGCCAGTACGCGTACGGAATCGGCGCTGGGCGCGACGCCGCTCATATTCGACTTTGCCTCGGACAACCTGATCCGGACCACCGCCCTGGAGTTCGAGGGCTCGCCCTGCCATCCCCGGGGCGGGGCGTCCTTCATGATCCGCGTGACCACGGAGCAGACCTTCAAGCAAGCCCTGTATCCGACTCATCGTGTCCAGTCCGTGCGCAGCTACCAGTGCCTCGCCGCGGAAGCAGTCGCGGGAACTGGCTATTTCGCGGCCGTCATGGGCCAGGTGCTGCCGGTGCACTGCGAGCTGGCGGCCGGCAAGGAAAACGTCGCCATCGGCGCGCTGGATTTCATCTTCCTCTCCGACGCGGGGCTCTACGTCCCCACCGACCAGCACCTGACTTTCGGGCACAAGGTGCGGGACGACCGGCAAACGCAGATCACCGACCTGGAGTACGGGGGCGATGCGAACTAGGGGCGATCGGCGAACCC
Organism: Steroidobacteraceae bacterium; assembly: GCA_035499515.1. Classification (GTDB taxonomy): domain Bacteria; phylum Pseudomonadota; class Gammaproteobacteria; order Steroidobacterales; family Steroidobacteraceae; genus FEN-1191. The sequence continues at coordinate 1,374 of DATJYR010000050.1, forward strand.
CGAGCTGGGTGGATAACCCCCCACGAAGCTGAATTCCTCGATCGAGCGGATCTTGCCGTCGACGACCTTGAAGATCTCCCCGACGTTGGTGGCCCCGGGCGGAGTGCGCTCGCCATGCGGGATCACGAACAGCGCGGCCACGATGCCGTGTTCCACATCGACCACCGCAAACCTGCGATTCACCACGGCCTGGCCCTTGAGATTGTTCATGCTGGTCTGGCAGGTGCCGCCGCCGCGCTCCACCGGATGGTTCGCATCGTTGGTGAACTTGGTGCCCGCCGAGTAGCGATCGCAGCGATAGCTGACGGGCACGATGGCGCCATTGTGCTGGCTGACGCCGTCCATGTAGGCGCCCACCACCTTCACCAGTCCATCGCGGCTCGAACGCCGCGCAGCCGGCACGACGGCGTCGTACAGGATGTCCGGCTCGAGCAGGCCGCCCACGTCGTCGTTGAAACCGGGCTCACCGCCCTTGGTGAGCAGTTCGGATTCCGTGATCGCGCCGCCTGCCACTTTGAGCCGCAGGAAGATCGAGCCGGTGCCGCCTGCCTTGTGCGTGGCGCCGAAATACACCGCCTCGCCGTTCACGGGATCGACGAAATGCTGGCCGGCGGGCAGCGCGTCGATCTGCTGCCAGGAACCCTGGCCCAGCGGCGTGGCCACCGCGTTTTCCACCGCGATGAGTTGCGGTGACACCTTGAGCGGCTTCGGATCGTGCTTCACGAGCTGCGCGAGATAGCCCGCCAGCGTGCGCTCCAGGCACTTGCTGTCGCAGGTGGCCTGCGCAGCCTGGCTCGCGAGGCAGCTGGCGAGCAATGCCGCGGCCCAGTGCAGTTTGCGGTCCATGTCGTTCCCCCGGGTCGATGCCTAGTTGTAGAGCAGCTTCAGGCCTGGCCGCGGCCACGGGAGCTGCACGATGGAGCCCTGCATGCCGCCGGGCTGGTTGCCGGTGACGTACAGCGTGCGCAGCTCCAGACCGCCGAACGCCAGGTTCGTCACCCGCAGGCCGTTCACGGCGGTCTGCGCCAGCACCTTGCCGTCCGGACTCAGCGTGGTGATGCCGACTTCGCCGGAAGCCAGCAGCAGGTTGCCGTCGGCTTCCACCTTCATGGAGTCGAGCGATCCCCGCTCGATGGGCGGCAGCAGCGTGACCTGTGCCGCCCCGTTGGCCTGCTGCACGGTGCCGCGTCCGGTGATGTTGAGCACTGCGACGCGATGTGCCTGTACTTCCACCACATACAGCGTGTGACGGTCGGGCGCGAGCGCGATGCCGTTCGCGCCGGGCAGGTCGGCGATGCGACGGATCCCGCTGCCGTCGGTGCGCGCCCAATAGAGCGCACCGCCCGCGAAGTCCGTGAACCAGAAGTCGCCGTTGGCGTCGAACACGATGTCGTTCGGTCCTTTCAGCCGCTGGCCGTCGCACTCGGTGTAGAGCGTGCGGATGGCGCCGCTCTCGAGATCCAGGCGCTGCACCGAGCCGCCGTTGGTGTTGCCCGGCGCGCCGCCGTTGGTGAGCACATACAGCGCGCCGTCCGGTCCGAGCGCGGCGCCGTTGGGGCCCGGACCCAGTTTGGCCAGCACGCTGGATTTCCCCGCGGGCGTCACGCGCGCGAGCTGGTTGCCCATGATCTCGACTGCGACGACATCGCCGCCGGGCAGGACGACGGGACCTTCGGGGAACGCAAGATCGGTGGCGAGCACGCGATTGGCGGTGGGCGCCGGAGCAGATTCGGCGCCGAAGCCCGGGACGCCGGTCACGCTGGCGGCGCCGATGGCGAGCAGGGTGAGGGTGGCGCCAAAGCGGCTTGCGCCGGCGAGGCAGCGGGCGGACGCGCCGCTCCGGATGGGAGGATTCACGTGGCTACCTCAATCCGGCGCGCGGCCACGCGATGGCCGCCAGCACGCCGACCATGTTGTTGGCGGGATGCGCTGCGAGGTACAGGGTCTTCAGGTCCTTGCCGCCGAACGCGGCATTGATGACGCTGAGATCCTGCACCTTGGTCTGCGACAGGAGTTCGCCCTGCGGCGAGAACACCAGCAGGCCGTCTTCCCAGCACGCGCACAGCAGGTTGCCGCCGGCTTCCATCTTCATGCCGTCCGGTTCATGGATGCCCGCGGGCCAGTCGGCGAACTTGCGCGCGTGCGGCTTGCCGTGCCCGCTCTCGAGCTGGCCGCGACCCTTGATCCGGTAACTCAGGAGTTTCCCGGCGGTCCAGAGGTACAGCGTTTTCTTGTCGGGCGACAGCGCCAGGCCATTCACGCCGGGCACTTCGCTGATCATCCGTTCCAGATGCGAGCCGTCGGTGCGCGCATTGAATACGCCAGCGCCGGGGACATCGGAAAACCACAGATCGCCCCAGGCATCGACCGCAAAGTCGTTCGGACCCCCCAGTTCCTTGCCCTCGTAAGTCGAGTACAGCAGCTTCGATTCCTTCGTGGCGAGGTCGATGCGCACCACGGCGCTGGGGCTCGAGTCGGCGGCCGGCATCGACCCGCCCTGGCCGCCGTCCGCGGCGCCACCAGGCGGCGGAGGGCCCGCCGGCGGCGAGCTGCCAGGTGCTGCGCCGCCAGGCGGCCGGCGCATGAAGCTGCTCAGGTTCATCTTCGCCACATACAGCGCGTTGTCGTGGCCGAGCGCGGTGCCCGCGACGCCGACGCCGGGCTTCGCCAGCACGTCGCGGACGCCCTGTGGCGAGACGCGGATGATGTCGCCCACCGTGAACTCCACCATCGCGACCGAACCGTCCGGCAGTTCGCTCGGGCCTTCCGGCCCATGCACGTCGGTGGTGAGGATGCGCACTTCGCTGGCGGGAATGGTGTCGACCCGGGTGCTGGCGGCCAGCGCGAAGGCCGGACGATGCAGCGCTGCGGCTGCCAGTGCCGTGCCGAAGGCGCATGCGCCTTTGAGCACACCGCGTCGATCGATGGGATGCATGGTCCGGTTCCTATTCGAGCGTGGTGGTCATCTTGCCGTCGATGATCGGGTTGCGGTCGTTCTCGCCGCAGATGTCGTCGATCATGCGGTCGAAGTCCTTCACGCGCTTGTACCTGCGCGTGAAGGTCCAGGGCTTCGTGAGCGCGACCGGATCCTCGATGGTGATGATGTCCTGCAGGTGGTCCTGGTCGGGCATGCTGATGCGCTCACCGATGCGCATCTGGTCGCTGAGCGTGGCGGCGCTCGGGTCCAGCCACAGGCCGGGAATGACGTTGGTGGTGTCCACCACCAGCGTGCCGTTCTCCCAGTGCCCGATGGAATCGCCCCACAGCGTGCGGATCACCTGGTCCTCCGGCACATGCTGGCGGCCGTCGGTGTAGATGTGGCGGATCTCGCGCTGCGTGTAGATCATCCAGGTCTTCTCGGGCGTGACGATGATCTCGAACATGAACGGCGAGGCGAGTACGCGCGGCATGCCGGCCGCGCAGTAGCGCGTGTTGGTGTTCTGGCCGGCGATCTTGCTGTAGTCGCCCGCGAGGATCTTCTCGTACTTCGCTTCCCACTCGGCGTTGTACGGCGCGTTGTCGCGCATCACCGGACGACCGGCGCCGCCCGCCGGCGGGGCTGCCGGTTCGAGCGTGCCCGGGGAACCATCGAGCTCCCAGATGCCGTGCCAGTCCTGCATGGCCGCGAAGGCATGCAGGCGCGCGCTGGAGTTTTTCGCGGCCAGAGCCGGCGCGCTGCACAGCAGGAGCGTGGCGAGCAGCGGGAGTGCGCCCAGCGCCCGGCCTTTCATCGCGGCGCCTCCGCTTGACGTCCCAGCGGCGTGCCGTCGTCGCGCGTCGCGGACATGAAGGACGCGCCCAGCGTGCCATCGCGCAGCGGGTGCACGCGGACCGAGATGCGATCGCCCGGTTGCAGCGACTTGCTGGTCCAGCCCTGGCGGAGCAGGCCGGACGGAGCGCCCAGCTCGATGCTCCATTCGTTGGTCTTGCCGTCCGGATCGGCAACGACGAGCTGGATCCAGCAGTGCGGGTTGGTCCACTGGAACTCCCGCACTTCGCCGCTCACCGTCACCACTTTGTCCTGGTCGAACATCGCGAACGAATGATGGGCCTGTGCGCCTGTCGCGCAGGCGGCGGCCAGCAAGGCCGTCCAGCGTCTGATCTTCATGACCCCTCCCCAGGCGTTGCGCCGTATCGTGCGCTGGCCGCGAGCACAATGTAAATCCGGTGGCTGGAAGAACTGCTCTTCCAGCCATTCACGAGTGGGGTGATGGCCGGTGTTCGCGCGCCAGTTTCGCCAGCCAGTCGACGAACACCTGCAGGCGCGCGGGCATGAAGCGGCTGCGCGGATAGCGCATGGTGATGGAAGGCCCGTGCGTTTCCCAGCGCTTGAGCACCTGCTGCAGGCGCCTGGCCGACAGGTGTTCACGCAGCGCGATGTCGGGCGCCTGGATGATGCCCAGCCCCGCGAGCGCGGCGGCGACCAGCGCCGCCGGATCGCTGATGTCGAGGCTGCCCGCGACCACCCGCCGTTCCACGCGTCCGGCGTGCGAGAACGACCATGGCACCGGCAGCTGCTGGTCCGGGCTCATGAAGCGGATGCAGGCGTGGCGTGCCAGGTCCTCCGGATGCGCTGGCGTGCCCGCGACGCGCAGGTAGTCGGGCGCGGCGACCAGCAGGCTGCGTGTCGGGCACAGCACCTGCTCCACCACGGTCTTGTCGCGGCGTGAGCCGACCTGCACGCTCAGATCGTAGCCATCGCGGAAATCGACCGCGCTTTCGGAAAAATCCATGGCCAGCGCGATGTCGGGATAGCGGCGGCGGAACTCGGGCAACGCGGGCACGACCACCTCACGCGCCCACAACAACGGAAAATGCAGCTTGAGCGCTCCCTGCGGCGCACTGCTGCGCGCGCGGACCCGCTCGTTGGCCCTCTCCAGCTCGCCCAGCAGCTGCCGGCAGTCAGCGAAATAGCTGCGGCCTTCGGCGCTCAGCGCCAGGCGCCGCGTCGAGCGTTCGAGCAGGCGCACGCCCAGCCGCTTCTCGAGCCGCGCCACCGCCTTGCTGATGGCGGAATTCGAATGCCGCAGCGTTTCGCCGGCGCGCACGAAGCTGCCGGTCTTCACGACTTCGACGAATGCCCTGATGTCCTCGAGATTGTCCAGCGCCGTGCCCCGGTCAGTGCGCCGGATCAGGATCCAGCGCGCGGATCAGCTCGGCCGGATCGCTGATCGGCGGCAGGCACACGCTGCCGCGACAGAGGTAGGCCAATGGCGTCGCGCCAGCGGGCTTGCCGGCCAGCGCGGGCGGCAGACCGGTCGCCGTTGCCGGGACCGCCAGCACCAGCCGGCGCGGCGTCCACACTGCATTCAGCTGGCGCTGCCAGCTTTCGAGGTCCGGCAGTGCGCCCCGCAGGATCACGATCTCGGGTGGCTGCAGGAATTCCTCCAGCGCGATCAGCGAGGCCGCATGCGCCTCGGGATATTTCTCCAGGGCCAGCCAGCAGGCGCGCAGCGTGCTTTCGGCCGCCTGCAGGTAGCGCTCCTCACCCAGCAGGTAGCCCATGCGCAGCAGCACGCCTGCGGCCACGGCGTTGCCGGAGGGCAGGGCGTCGTCGCCCAGCGATTTGGGGCGCGCGATCAGCGACTCGTGGTCGACCGAAGTGAAGAAGAAGCCGCCGTGCGCGGCGTCGGCGAACCGCTCCAGCACGACCTCGAGCAACTGCACGGCGAAGTGCAGCTCATCGGCGTCGAAGCGCACCGCGCACAACTCGAGCAGCGCGTCGACGAGGAATACGTAGTCATCGAGGTAGGCGTTGAGACGCGCCGAACCGCCATTGCTGGTGGCCAGCAGCCGCCCGTCGCGCCAGTGGTGCGCGCGCAGCCAGCGCAGCGCCGCGGTGGCGGCCTGGGCGTGCTCGGTGCGGCCCAGGCAACGCGCGGAGATGGCGAGGCCGCGAATGGCCAGCGCGTTCCAGCTCGTGAGACGCTTGTCGTCGCAACCCGGCCGCACGCGTCGGGCGCGCAGCGCCAGCAGCTTTTGTCGCGCGCTCGCGAGCACGGCCGCATCGGCCGCGTCATCGCCGGCAGGCTCCTCCGCCTGTCGCACCAGATGCCACTGGCCTTCGAAGTTCGGCGCCCGGTCCAGGCCGAAGCGCGGCGCGAAGAGCGCATATTCCTGCTGCGTGAGCGCGCCACGCACCTCCTCGCGCGTCCACACGTAATACTTGCCTTCGTGCCCTTCCGAATCGGCGTCCAGGCTGGAGTAGAAGCCGCCTTCAGGCGCACGCATCTCCGACAGCATCCAGGCGGCGGTGTCCAGCGCCACCTCGGCAAAACGCGGTTCGCCGGTGGCCAGATGGGCTTCGGCATACACCGGCAGCAGCTGCGCGTTGTCGTACAGCATCTTCTCGAAATGCGGGATCTGCCACGCCTCGTCGACCGCATAGCGGCAGAAGCCGCCGCCGAGTTGGTCGTGGATGCCGCCATCGGCCATGCGCGTCAACGTGAGCGTGGCCATGTACAGCGCCTGCAGATCGGGCACGGCGCTGGTGGCGCTGGCGTGCCAGGCGCGCATCAGGAGCGTGAGTGACGCGGGGTGCGGGAACTTGGGCGCGGCGCCAAAGCCACCCCAGTTGCGATCGAAACTGCGCTCCAGCGCGGCGCGGCAGGCGCGCAGCGGGCCATCATCCAGCACTGCGTCCGACGCGGCCGGCGGGTTCAGATCGGCCAGCGCCGCGGCCACCTGCGCCGCGGGGCGGCGCAGTTCATCCTCGTGGGCCTGATAGTAGGCCGACACCTGGCGCAGCACATCGGCAAAGGCCGGCAGGCCATGCCGCGCCGCCACGGGAAAATAGGTGCCGCCGAAGAACGGCCGCTGGTCCTGGTGCATGAGGAACAGCGTCAGCGGCCAGCCGCCGCTGCGGCCCGTGAGCATCTGCTGCGCGAGCTGGTAGAGGCGATCCAGGTCGGGACGTTCCTCGCGATCCACCTTGATGTTCACGAACAGCTCGTTCATGACGGCCGCGGTGGCGGGGTCTTCAAACGACTCGTGCGCCATCACGTGGCACCAGTGGCAGGCCGCGTAGCCCACGGAGAGCAAAATGGGCTTGCCCTCGGTGCGGGCACGCTGCAGCGCCTCCGGGCCCCAGGGATACCAGTCCACGGGGTTGCCGGCGTGCTGGCGCAGGTAGGGGCTGCTTTCGGCCGCGAGGCGGTTGCGGCCGCTGTTTGCGAGGCTCATCGGGACTCGCCGTCGTCCATAAAGTAGAATGTCGGGCCACTATACTGGATAGCCTGCCGCTGATGATCCCTTCGACCGATGCGCTTCCCCCCGAAGCCGCGACCGCCACCAGCCTTGCCGTGCTGCGCCTCAAGCGGGGCGAAGACCGGCGGCTGCGCGCGGGCCATTTGTGGGTGTTTTCGAACGAGGTCGACAACGATGCCACGCCGCTGACGGGTTTCGCGGTGGGCGCCCTGGCGCGGGTGCATTCCGACCGCGACCAGTTCCTGGGCTACGCCTACGTCAATCCGCACGCGCTGATCTGCGCCCGCGTGGTCAGCCGCAGCCCGGTGCATCCGCCCGACGAATCGCTGCTGGCGCATCGGCTCAAAGTGGCGCTGGCGCTGCGCGAACGATTGTATTGCGCACCGTACTACCGGCTGGTGTTCGGGGAATCCGACGGGCTGCCCGGCCTGGTGCTGGATCGGTATGGCGATGTGGTGGTGGGGCAGATCGCCACGGCCGGCATGGAAGCGCTGCGCGGCGCGGCCGAGGAGGCCGTGAAACGCGTGCTGGCGCCGGCGGCGCTGGTCTGGAAGAACGACGGCTCCGCGCGCGACCTGGAGGGCCTGCCGCGCCAGGTGTTGACGGCGATCGGCAAGGCGCCGGACGAGCTGCAGGTGCAGGAGGGAAACCTCAGGTTCAGCGTGCCCCTGGCCAGCGCGCAGAAGACCGGATGGTTCTATGACCAGAGCAGCAATCGCGAGCTGCTGCGGCGGTTCCTGCCGCCCGGCGCGCGGGTGCTGGACGTTTGCAGCTACGCGGGCGCGTGGGCCGTGACCGCGCTGCGGCAAGGTGCGCGCGAGGCGCTGTGCGTCGATTCCTCGCAGGCCGCGCTCGAGGTCGCCGCCCGCAATGCCGCGGCCAACGGTGTGTCGCTGCTGACGCAGAAAGGGGATGCGTTCGATACGCTCGATGAGCTGCTGCGCAAGGGCGAGCGCTACGACGCCATCATCCTCGACCCGCCCGCCTTCATCAAGAAGCGCAAGGACGTGGCGCGCGGCCTGGCCGCCTACCGCAAGCTGAACCAGCTCGCGATCCGCCTGCTGGAGCGCGATGCGCTGCTGGTGAGTTGTTCCTGTTCGTGGCATCTGGGACCCGACGACCTGCTGGCGCAGATCCAGGCGGCGGCGCGCCATTCGACGCGTTTCCTGCAGGTGCTGGCCAGCGGCGGACAGTCGCCCGACCATCCGGTGCATCCCGCCATCCCTGAAACCCGCTACCTCAAAGCCTTTTTCTGCCGTGTCACGCGCGAGTGAGCATGCTCAATTACCCGCACTTCGATCCCATCGCCCTCACCCTCCCGCTGTTCAAGTGGCGGCTGCCGATTCACTGGTACGGCATCATGTACCTGCTGGGTTTCTCGGTGGCCTGGTGGCTGGCGCGGCGGCGCGCCGCCAAAGCGAACTCCACCTGGACGCCCGCGGATGTCGATGACCTGATCTTCTTCTCGATGGTGGGCGTGATCCTCGGCGGCCGCATCGGCTACGTGCTGTTCTACGGCACGGCGATGTGGCGCGCCGACTGGCTGTATCCGTTCAAGATCTGGGAAGGCGGCATGTCGTTCCATGGCGGCCTGCTCGGCGTGATCACGGCGGCGTGCGTTTTTGCCTGGCGCCGCCGGCGCCACCCGGGCGACGTCGCCGATTTCCTCGCGCCGCTGCCGGGCATCGGCCTGTGCGCCGGCCGGCTTGGCAACTTCATCAACAGCGAGCTGTGGGGCCGCGTGACCACCAGCCCGTTCGGCATGCGCATCACGCCCGGCCTGAACGGCGCCGCCAGCGAGGTGCGTTTCCCGTCGCAGCTGTACGAATCGGCGCTGGAAGGCCTGGTGCTGTTCACCGTGCTGTGGTGGTTCACCTCGAAGCCACGACCGCGCTATGCCGCCAGCGGCCTGTTCCTGTGCCTGTACGCGCTGGTGCGCATCTCGATCGAGTTCGTGCGCGAGCCGGACGCGCAGCTCGGCTACCTCGCGCTCGACTGGGTCACCATGGGCCAGATCCTGTCGGTGCCGATGCTGCTGCTGGGACTGGTGGCGTTGTGGGAGGCCTACGCGCATCGCACGCCGTCGGGAAACTTCAAGACCGCGGCATGAAGTCGTATCTCGACCTGCTGCGCCAGGTGCGCGACCATGGCGTGCCCAAGAGCGATCGCACGGGCACCGGCACGCGGTCGGTGTTCGGCCACCAGCTGCGTTGCAACCTCGCCGACGGTTTCCCGCTGCTCACCACCAAGAAGGTCCACGTGCGCTCGGTGGTGTACGAGCTGCTGTGGTTCCTGCGCGGTGACACCAACACGCGTTACCTCGAAGAACACGGCGTCACCATCTGGGACGAATGGGCCGATGCCCACGGCGATCTCGGGCCGGTGTACGGCAAGCAGTGGCGCGCGTGGGGCACGGCCGATGGCCGCAGCGTGGACCAGATCAGCGAGGCGCTGCGGCTGATCAGGAGCAATCCGGATTCGCGCCGCATCCTCGTGAACGCCTGGAACGTGGGCGAGCTCGATCGCATGGCGCTCGCGCCCTGCCACGTGATGTTCCAGTTCCACGTCGCGGCCGGCAGGCTGTCCTGCCAGCTCTACCAGCGCAGCGCGGATGTGTTCCTCGGCGTGCCATTCAACATTGCCAGCTACGCGCTGCTCACGCACCTGATGGCCGCGCAGGCCGGTCTCGAGCCTGGCGAATTCATCTGGACCGGCGGCGACTGCCATCTGTACCTGAACCACCTGGAGCAGGCCGACCTGCAGCTCGCACGCGCGCCGTTGCCGCTGCCGCGGTTGCGGCTCAAGCGCCTGCCCGCATCGATTTTTGACTACCAGTACGAGGACATCGAATTCGTGGATTACCAGTTCCATCCGGCGATCAAGGCGCCGGTCGCAGTATGAGTCAGTCGAAGCAGCAGCCGTATCGCGTGCGGCGTTCGAAAATACACGGCCTCGGCGGCTTCGCCACGCGCGCCATCAGGAAAGGGGTCAAGGTGGCCGAGTACACGGGCGAGCGCATCTCGCATCGCGAGGCCAATCGGCGCTACGATTCCAAGTCAGCCCTGGACAGCCATACCTTCCTGTTCACCGTGGATCGCAACATCGTGATCGATGGCGGCGTGAACGGCAGCGATGTGCGGTTCATCAACCACAGCTGCGATCCCAACCTCGAGTCGACCATCGAGAAGGGCCGCGTGTGGCTGTATTCGATCCGCCCCATCAAGCAGGGCGAAGAACTGTTCTTCGACTACCAGATCGGGCGCGACAAGAGCGATCCCCCGGATGTGGACCAGATCTTCGCGTGCCACTGCGGTTCGCCCCAGTGCCGCGGCACGATGCTGTGGCCCGCCAGACGGCGCGAACCGCGCGCCAAGGGCAGGCAGGCGAAGGTGAAAGCCGGGACCAAGGCCAAGACCAAACCCAAAGCCAAACCCAAAGCCAAAACCAAAGCGAAGGCAACAGCCAGGGGTGGCGCCAGGTCCGGCGCGCGGCGCAAGGCAGCGGTCCGCGGATGAAACGCTCCGGATTCTCGGGTGCGGCGGTGCTGGGTGCGATGGGTGTCGTGTACGGCGACATCGGCACCAGCCCGCTGTACGCGCTGGAGTCCACCATCAATGCCGCGGGCGGTCCGCAGGCCGGTGCCGCTGTCCTGCTGGGCTGCCTGTCGCTGATGTTCTGGAGCCTGCTGGTGCTCGTGACCGTCAAGTACGTGGTGCTCATGATGCGCGCCGACAATGACGGCGAGGGCGGCATCCTCTCGCTGTTCGCGCTGGTGCAGCGGCACGTGCACAGCGACTACGCCTGGCTGCGGCGCATCGCGGCGCTCGCGGCGCTGGGCGCCGCGCTGTTCTACTGCGATGCGCTGATCACGCCCGCGGTCTCGGTGCTCGGCGCGGTGGAAGGCCTGGCGTTGCTGGATCCCGGGGCCAGCAAGCTGGTGGTGCCGCTGTCGCTGGTGATCATCGTCGCGCTGTTCGCCTTGCAGCGGGGCGGGGTGGAGCGCATCGGCAAGCTGTTCGGCCCGATCATGCTGCTGTGGTTCGTGGTGCTGGCGGTCACGGGCGCCAACGCCATCGTCGCGCGACCCGCGATCCTGCAGGCGCTGAATCCCTGGTTTGGCGTGGCGCTGCTGATCCAGCATCCCGCCGTGTCGCTGGCCGTACTCGGCGGCGTGTTCCTGACGATCACCGGCGGCGAAGCGCTGTATGCGGACATGGGCCATTTTGGCAAGACGCCGGTGCGTGTCGCCTGGTTCGTGGTGGTGTGGCCGTCGCTGGTGCTGAGCTACTTCGGCCAGGGCGCGCTGATCCTGGGCGACAGTGCCGCGGCCCACAAGCCGCTGTTCCTGCTGGTGCCGACGGCGTTGCTGCCGGCCATGGTGCTGCTGGCCTGCGCGGCCAGCGTGATCGCCTCGCAGGCCACGATCGCCGGCGCCTTCTCCGTCACGCGCCAGGCCATCCAGCTCGACATGCTGCCGCGCCTGCGCATCCTGCAGACCTCCGCGCACGAACACGCGCAGATCTTCGTGCCTGTCGTGAATTCGCTGCTGCTGGTCGCGGTGTGCCTGTTCGTGGTGGGTTTCCGCTCCTCCGATGCGCTCGGCGCAGCGTACGGCGCCGCCGTGGCCGGCACCATGCTCATCACCACCTTGCTGGGTTCGCTGCTCGCGAAATCGCTGTGGCACTGGCCCACCTGGCGCATCGCGCTGGTGTTCCTGCCGCTGGCCGGCGTCGACAGCATTTTCCTGTTCGGCAACTTTTCCAAATTTGCGCAGGGCGCGTGGGTGCCGCTGCTGCTGGCGACGCTGCTGTTCGGCGTATTCATGACCTGGCGCAGCGGCCGGCGGCGCATGCGCGCCGCGTTGCTGCAGGTGGCCGTGCCGCTGACCAGGCTGCCGGAGCTGCTGGCCGAGACCGTGCGCGTCCCGGGCACGGCGGTGTTCCTGGCCAGCGACCCGCGCCACGTGCCCACGGCGCTGATGCGCAACCTCGAACACAACCACGTGGCGCACGAGCGGCTGGTCTTCCTCAACATGGACATCGCGCGCGCGCCGCGCCAGGACCCGGCCGATCGGGTGCGCATCGAGACCTTGCTGCCGGAGGTCTACCTGGTCACGGCGCGTTTCGGTTTCATGGAAACGCCGGATGTCAGCGAGGCGCTCAAGCAGTGTCGCGCGCGCGGCCTGAAGCTGTTCGCACAGGACTGCTCGTTCTTCCTCGGCTGGCATCTGGTCGCGCCACGGCCGCGCAGCGGCTATCTCGGCATGCGCATCCGCATGTTCGCGTGGATGCAGCGGCGCAGCACCCAGGCGGCGGAATTCTTCCGCATGCCGGAGCGGCGCGTGATCGTGCTCGCCACACAGGTGGAACTCTGATCCCGCCGCCCATGCGCATTTCGCTGGTGGTGGCGATGTCCGAGAACAACGTGATCGGGCGCGGCCAGCAACTGCCGTGGCATCTGCCCGACGACCTGAAGCACTTCCGCCAGATCACGCTCGGCAAGCCCGTGCTCATGGGCCGCCGCACCTTCGACTCCATCGGTCGGGCCTTGCCCGGCCGCCTGAACCTGGTGCTGAGCCGCGGCGAACTTGCGCTGCCTGCCGGCGTGGAACGCGTCGGCAGCCTGCGGGCGGCCATCGCGCGCGCGGGCGAAGCGCCCGAGCTGTGCGTGATCGGTGGCGGGGAGTTGTACCGGCTGGCGCTGCCGGAGGCCGACACGATTTATCTCACGCGTGTGTTCGCCATGGTGGATGGCGACACGTATTTTCCCGCGCTGGATCCGCGCCAGTGGCGCGAGACCGAACGCATCGACCACCCCGCCGACGATCGCCACGCTTACGCCATGTGCATGTTGCGGCTCGAGCGGTATGGCGACGCGGAATCGGGCACACTCCGCGCATGATTCACAAGAAGGTGCTCGGCACGGATCTGTGGATGGCGCGCGTGGCGCTGCTGTTCATCATCGGGCTGCAATGGCTGGTGCAGTCCCAGCAGCATTTCGCGGGCCTGCGCATCCGGATGCTGTCGGTGCTGGAGCTGCTGATGCTGGTCATCCTGACATTCACGTCCGAACGCCGCGTGAGACGGGCGCGGCCGGGCGAGGGTGCAACGCTGCGGTTCATCGAAGGCGAGGGCGGGTTCGTGCGCGTGCTGGCGCTGACCACCATTGGCCTGGCCTCGGTCATCAACCTGGCCGGGCTGGTGCGGCTGATCCTGAGCCTGCTGGATTCGCCCAAGACCCAGGGCGTGGTGCTGCTCGGCGACGCGCTGAACCTGTTCGTCACCAATGTCATCATCTCGGGCCTGTGGTATTGGGAGCTGGATCGCGGCGGTCCGTTCCAGCGCAGCACCGCGCAACCGGGCCTGGCGGATTTCCTGTTCCCGCAGATGGCGATGGACCGGGAAGAGCGCGACGGCATCGTGTCGCCGCACTGGCGGCCGCAATTGCTCGATTATCTCTACATCGCGTTCACCAACGCGACCGCGTTCTCGCCCACCGACGCGCTGCCGCTCACCCGGCCGGCCAAGATCCTGATGGGACTGCAGGCCGGCGTATCGCTGATGACCATTGCCATCGTCGCAGCCCGTGCGGTGAACATCCTGGCCTGATACGCGCCGGGCGTCGCGTCCGTCCGCGCTGCAGGCGGCAGGGGAATGGGCGCACATTGCTGCACGCCCATTCCCGCTACCGGTAACGCAGCGGTTGCTATGCCAGGGCGGTCACTTCGCCGGGGCGGGTGCGCCCGGCGGCGGTGCGCCGGCCGCGACACCCGCCAGGCCCAAGCCCGGCTGCTTCACGCCCGTGTCGATCTGCTTCTGCATGCGGTCCGAGAACGCCTGGTCGTGCGCTTCCAGGCTGGCATTCCTCGGCGGCGATGCGTCCCAGTGATCGGTGAGCTTGCCATCGTGCACGCGGAAGATGTCCGCGCCGGCGCCCCACTGCGTCACCAGCTCGCCATTCACCGTCGCCATGACGGGGAATTCGATCTTGCCGTCCTTGACCATCATGCCGCTCATGCCGCTGAACAGCTTGAGCGTCTCATCGTAGTTGGCGCAGGGCTTCAGGCCGCTGTTGGCCATGTGGCTGTGATCGCACCAGTCTTTCGACACGTATTTTTCGAAGCCTTCCTTGACCTTGCCTTCCACCAGCACCATGCAGGCCCAGGTGAAGGCGATTTTCTTGGCGGCCGCTTCGTCCCGGGTCTCGCCATACGCGGTGCGCGGCCCGACATCGCCGCTGGCGCACATGGCCTTGGCCTGGGCGATCGGGATCATGTCGGCACGGGCCGCACCCGTGGCACACACTGCGGCGAGACCCAGTCCCGCGATCATCAATGACAACTTCATGCGAAATCCCCCCTGGTTGAGTTGCTTGCCCGGCTGGCACTCGCCGGGCCGGCCGCGAAGGATAGGCCGGCGCGACGTCCGCCAGCAACTGCCCGCGCCTACAGCCCCGACTCGCCCATGAGCCGGGACGCGAGGGACAGCGGCACGGGCCCGGCGCCGGTCTGCTGCAGCAGCAAGGCATCGAGGATGCGATCCTGCACCGCGCCGCGTCGCAGCGCCTCGGCGTACGGGATCTCGGGATGGAACATCACCATGGAGTAGCGCGGGATGAACCGCCCCGGGAAATCGCGTTCCAGCTGCGCGGCCAGCGCCTTGCGCCGCGCGAAATCCGGGGCGCGCACCGTGTCGCGCATCTCCTGGTAGTTCTCGAGCGCCATCTGCGCGATGGCATCGGTGTTTGGGCGACGCTGCCGCTCATAGTCGGCGAACGCCGCGCTGCCATTGGCGTGGCGCGCCAGCAGCTCATCCAGCAGCACGCAATCCTCGAAGCCGCAGTTCAGTCCCTGGCCGTGAAACGGCACGATGGCGTGCGCGGCATCGCCGATCAGCAGCATCTCGCCCGCGTGCCAGGGCCAGCAGTGGAGCGTGGCCAGCCGGCCCTGCGGATGGGCCGCGAACTGCCGGTCGAAATCCGGAATGATGGCCAGCGCATCGGGGAACTGGGCCGCGAAGAAGGCCCGTGCCGTGCCGGGCTGCAGCAACGCGTCGAAGCTCACGGGGCCCAGGCGCGGCAGGAACAGCGTGGCCGTGAAGGTGCCGTCGCTGTTGGGCAGCGCGATCAGCATGTGGCCGCCGCGTGGCCAGATGTGCAGGGCGTGCGGCTCGAGCCGTTCGGCCAGCCTGCGACGCCGCGGGATCAGCAGCTCCTTGTAATCGTGTTCGAGCCAGTCCTCGCCGCAGCGGAGCAGCTCCTGGTCCTGCAGCGCCGCGCGCAGGGCCGAGCCCGCGCCATCGGCGCCGATCAGCAAGTCGAACCCCTGCGCGTACACCGTGCCGCTGGCTTCATCGCGCAGCAACAGCCGCCGCGCGCCGGCCTCGCAGCCCAGGCAACGCTGGCTGAACTGCAGCTCGATGAGCGGTTGGGCGGCGGCGCACTCGATCAGGAGACGATTCAGCTGCGCGCGGCTGATGGCGTGGATCACTTCGCGGTCGTTCTGGCCGTAGGCCATGAAGCGCCGGGTGCCGGATTCCTCGTGCAGTTCGCGGCCGGCCATGCCGACAAGGTGTGGCGCGATGCGCGCGAACACGCCGGCCCGCTCCAGCGCGCGGATGCCGCGCGCCGCCAGCGCGAGATTGATCGAACGGCCGTGTTCATCGGGCGATTGGCGCGGATCGGGACGGCGCTCCAGCACCCGCACGCGCTGGCCACGCGCGGCCAGCAGCAGCGCCAGCAGCGTGCCCACGGGACCGGCGCCGACGATCGTGATCAACGCAGCAGCTCGCCGAGCCGGACAGCCACGTGGTAGATGTCCTCGAAGCGGTTGTACAGCGGCACGGGCGAGAGCCGGATGATGTCGGGTTCGCGCCAGTCGGCCACCACGCCCTGCGCGGCGAGCTGCGCAAAACGCTCGCGTGCCTGGGCGGGCTCGCACCGCAGCCGCACCGAGAGCTGGCAGCCACGCTGCTCGACATCGGCCGGCGTCAGGATCTCGATGGCCGAGCCGCAATGCCGCAGCAGCAGCGTTTCGAACGACGCGGTGAGGCTCAGCGACTTCGCGCGCAGCGCGGGCATGCCGGCCGTGGCGAACAGCTCGAGCGATGCCAGCAGCGGCGCGCAGGAGAAAATGGGCGGATTGCTGACCTGCCAGCCGGCAGCGCCGCTCATCGCCAGGAATTCCGGGCCCATGCGAAAACGCGTCGCCGCGTCGTGGCCCCACCAGCCCGCGAGCCGCGGCAGGTCGCGGGCCGCCGCGTGACGCGCGTGCACGAAGGCGCCGCCGATGGCGCCTGGCCCCGCATTGAGGTACTTGTAGCTGCACCAGGCGGCGAAGTCGGCGCCGGAATCGTGCAATGCCAGCGGCACGTTGCCGATGCCGTGCGCCAGGTCGAAGCCCGCCATGGCCCCCGCGCGATGCGCGGCGCGGGTGATCGCCGCCGGGTCGAACCACTGGCCGGTGCGATACTGCACGCCTGGCCACAGCACCAGCGCCAGACGGCCCGCTTCGGATTCGATGGCCGCTTCGATGTCTTCCTGCCGCAGCAGGTCTTCGCCGCTGCGCGGCGCCAGCTCGATGAGCGCGCTGCGCGGATCGTAACCATGCCAGGCGAGCTGCGAGGCGACGATGTGCCGGTCGGAAGGAAAGGCGCCGGCCTCGATCAGGATGCGGATCCGGCCGTGCTGCGGGCGGTAGAAGCTCGCCAGCAGCAGGTGCAGGTTCACGCTCAGCGAATTCATGGCGATCACTTCGCCCACTTCCGCGCCGGCCAGCTGCGCGAGCGTGGCGCGCGGCAGTTCGCCGTAGTCGATCCAGGGCCGCATGCCGAGGTGATGGCCTTCGACGCCGAGCTGCTCCCAGCTGTCGAGCTCCTCATTGACGCGCGTCCGCGCGCCCAGCGGCGCCAGGCCCAGCGAATGACCGCACAGGTACCGCAGCTCACTGCCATCGCGCGCGCGCGGCAAGGCGAACTGCGAGCGCAGCGCTGCCAGCGGATCGGTGGCATCCAGCTCGCGCGCCTCTTCGAGCGTGGTGGCGAGTTTCATGCGTCCAGCACCGGGTACAGCACGGGACGCGAAGGCACGGCATCGCCGCCGAGCGCCGGGCACTGCAGGCTCAACAGGTACCAGCCATCCGCCAGGCGGTCGTCGACGAACGCCAGCTCGGTGAGCGTGCAGTGCGCGCGCCGGCTGTCGGCCAGCGCCGTGCTGCCTGGCGGCAGACCGAAGAACAGGCGGTGCGCGGTGAGCAGGCCGCTGTCTTCGGCGCGATCGGCCGAGGGCAGATCCAGCACCAGGTGCTCGATGTCGCGTTCGACCACGAAGCGCGCGGCGTCCGCGGCGAGATACGGGGCCGGGTGGTGGTCGTAATCGCGGGTGCGCTTGTCCGCATCGTTGGGCAGCGTGCGGATCACGAGTGCGGCGGGGTCCAGCTCTCCGCGCCACGCGCGCCGCAACGCCGCCGCGGTCACCAGCGCATCGCCCGTGGCGGCATCGGGCTGCGGCTGCACGCTGACCAGCAGCGCGAGCACGGGGGCACGGGGCATGACGTCGATCACATCGAGCGCCTGGCGCGTCAGATGACCCACGCATTCGGTGTGCGTGCCGTTGCAATGAGGGGTGAGCGTGAACGTGCTGCAGTTGCAGCTCGCGCCGCGCGCGACGCTGCCGTTGAAGCTGCCCACCACCAGCGGCGCACTGCGCGCGGGCGGCGCGCCGAAGCACCGCAGCTGCGCGGTCCCGAAGCGCTGTTCGATCGCAAGGCTGGTGCCACGGCTGAAATCCGTGGCCAGTTCCCGCGCGCCAAACGCCAGGCGCGCGCGGCCGGCGCCGGCTTTACTGCTGGGCATGGGCCTGGCTGGCGGAGTTGGTCGGCGCCTCCATGACCTGGTGGCAGTGGCGGCAGGTGCGCAGCGCGAGACTGCCGAAGAAACGCGCGAAGACCGGCGGGAACTGGGTCTCGATGTCGGTGAGCGGAAAGAATTCCTCGTACAGCAGGTGATTGCAGCGTTCGCAGTACCACTGCAGTCCGTCCAGTTCGCCCGGGCGCCGCCGGCGTTCGACCACCAGGCCCACGGTGTTGGCCTGGCGTTGCGGCGAGTGCGGCGTGTTGGGGGGCAGCAGCAGGATGTCGCCGGCGCGGATCGCGAGATCGCGTCGCGTGCCGCGCTCCATCACCTGCAGCACCATGTCGCCTTCGAGCTGGTAGAAGAATTCCTCGGCCGGGTCGACGTGGAAATCCTTGCGCGCATTCGGGCCGCCCACCACCATGATGATGAACTCGCTGTCGGCGTACACCAGCTTGTTGCCCACCGGCGGCTTGAGCAGGTGGCGGTTTTCGTCGATCCAGTGCTTGAAATTCAGTGGTTGCAGCGTGCTCATGTCGAAGAATCCCGACAGGTGTCCCGGGTCGGCTCGAATGTCGTATGGTACGCACTTGCGGGTGCAATTAGCGACTCTGCCGGAGCCCCGCCGAGGAGCGTTCCATTGAAGTTTGCGCCCCGTCCCGTTCCTGTCCTGGCCGTGCTGGTCGCTGTCGCGTGCCTGGCGCTGGGTGGCTGCTCCACCCTTGGAAAACTTGCATTCTGGCGCAAACCCGCCGTGGCGCCCGAGATCGCGCAGGAACTGGTGGCGGAGGCGCCCGCAGGCGGGGATCCACCCGCGTTGCCGCAGACCTGGCAGCGCAATGCCGTGCGTGTGGATCTCACGGCCGTGGCGGGCGAGGGCAGCATGAAGATCCGGCCCATCGCCGGCCACGCGTGGCCGGTGCGCATCGAGTTCCTGGTGCGCCCGGGCAGCTTCGCGCAGCTCGAGGTGCGCGCCGACCAGCGCGTGATCCTGAACGTGCCTGCGGGTGCCGAGGCCGTGGTGCTCAGGCTGCCGGCCGGTGTGTATTCCGCCACCACGCGTGTCATGGAGATCGGCTGGGGCGGCACGCTCACCGATCCGGCGACCGCTCCCCCCGCCCCACCCCCCGACAATTGAACGCGGGCGCCACTGGCCCGGCGCGAGGCGATGCTCGCATGATCTTCAGTCGCCGCTCTCCAGCGCGACCCCGCTCTGCGACGCCACACTGACGGGGTCGACGCGCTCCTCGTCCAGATTCAGGGCCGTGAGCCTTCCGCCCCACACGCAGCCCGTGTCCATTCCGACCACGCCGTGACCGCGATGGAACCCGAGCGTCGACCAGTGCCCGAAGATCACGCGCGTGCCGCGCCGCGCGCCATCCGGCGCCTTGAACCACGGCATCCACGGTGGCTTGATCTCCGTGGGCGCGTCCTTCTGCTTCAGGTCGATGCGTCCCTCCGCCGTGCAGGCGCGCATGCGCGTCAGCACGTTGATGATGAAACGCAGGCGATCCCAGCCTGACAGCGAATCCTGCCACTGCGACGGTTCATCGCCGTACATGTGGTCGAACAGCTTGCGCGGATCGTGGCGCAGCGTCTGTTCCACTTCGCCCGCACACACACGCACCTGTGCCGGGGACCACTGCGGCACGAGGCCCGCGTGCACCAGCAGGTCGCCGTGCAGCACGTCGTGGTGCGCCAGCGGCCGGCTGACCAGCCAGTCGATGAGCGCATTGCGATCGGGAGCGGCCAGGATGTCGCTGAGCGTGTCGCGCTTCCTCAGGCGATGGGATTCGGCGCCGAACGCGATCGCCAGCAGGTGCAGGTCATGGTTGCCGAGCACCGTGAGCGCGTTGTCGCCCAGCGCGCGCACGCGGCGCAGCACGCCCAGCGAATCCGGGCCGCGGTTCACCAGATCGCCGCACAGCCACAGGCGGTCGCGATCGGCATTGAAGTCGATCTTTTTCAGCAGCGCGCCGAGCTCGGCATTGCAGCCCTGCACATCCCCGATCGCCCAGCGCGCCATGCAAGCGTTCGCTGGCTAGTGCAGCAGGCCCGGCTTGGCGAGCCGGAAGGCGGGAATGGGCGCGTCGAAATGCGCGCCGCTGTCGTCCACCATCTGGTAACTGCCGTGCATCACGCCCACGGGCGTCTTGATCACGGCGCCGCTGGAATAGCGGAATCCCTGGCCGGGCTTGAGATACGGTTGTTCGCCCACCACGCCGTCGCCGCGTACCTCCTGCACGTACCCGTTGGCGTCGGTGATGATCCAGTGCCGGCGCAGCAGGCGCGCCGGTTCGCGGCCTTCATTGTGGATGGTGATGGTGTAGGAGAACGCGAAGCGTGCTTCCATCGGCACCGACTGGTCCTCGAGGTAGGCCGTCTCCACTTCGACGCGGATCTTGTGGCGCACCGGCAGTTCCGTCACGTTACCCATGCTCACCGCACCCTCACGGCCAGCAGGTCGCAGGGCGCGGCGTGCAGCAGCGTGTCTTCGGTCAGGTTCACCAGGATCGAGACGCCATGGCGCTCATGGCTGCCCAGCACGAGCAGGTCGCACTGGTAGCTGCGCGCGTAACGCAGGATCTCGTTCTTCGCCGCGCCGGTGGTGCAGACGCAGGCGGCGGGCGCAAGGCCGAGCGTCGCGCCGAGCTCGACCAGTTGCTGCTGCGCGCGCGACTGCATCTGCTCGTCGATCTGCACCACGGGCACCAGCGTGTCACCCATCGGCTCGATCGGCAGGAACTCCACCACGTGCAGCAGCCGCAGCTCGCTGCCCCAGTCGCGTGCCAGCGCGGCGGCGCGGCCGGCCACCGCGGCGCTGTCGCCACTGAGATCGACCACGGCCAGGATTCTGCGGTAAGCGCTCATGGCTGCAAGTGAACCATAGCCTGCCGCTGTTGTGCCAGCCGTCCGAAGTCCGCCGGCGCCAGCTGCTCGGCCCGGGCGCCGGGATCCACGCCGGCCGCCTCGATGGCGCTCGCCGGGAGCAGGGCGGCCAGCGCGTTGCGCAGGGTCTTGCGCCGCTGGCCGAAGGCGGCGCTGACCACGGCGGCATAGGGTTCCCCCAGCGACC
Source organism: Steroidobacteraceae bacterium (assembly GCA_035499515.1). Lineage (GTDB taxonomy): Bacteria > Pseudomonadota > Gammaproteobacteria > Steroidobacterales > Steroidobacteraceae > FEN-1191. Next base: position 22,503 of record DATJYR010000050.1, read on the forward strand.
ACGCGGGCGGATCCGGCAGCACGCTCATGCTCAGCACCGACGACCAGACCCTGGGCGGCGGCCGGAACGCGCCCGGCCCGACATCGAACAGCCATTCCGACCGCACCCGTGGCGCCAGCATCACGCCGAGCCGGCCGTAATGTTCCGTGTCCGGCGCCGCCACGATGCGCGCCACCACTTCCTTCTGCATCATGAAGCACAGGTCTGCCAGGTGCGCGCTCTGGCCCAGCAGGCCGAACAGCAGCGGCGTGGAAATGTTGTAGGGCAGGTTGCCCACCACCCGCAGTCGCTGGCCGCGCTCGGCCGCGAGCCGGGCCCAGTCGAAACGCAGCACGTCGCCGACGTGCAGCACCAGCCCCTGCGATTCGTGGCGCTCGCGCAGCGTGGCGGCGAGATCGCGGTCGATCTCGATGGCGTCCAGCCGGCCGCAGGCGGCCAGCAGCGGTTGCGTGAGCACGCCCGGCCCGGGCCCGATCTCCACCAGCGCTTCGCCGCGGCGCGGCGCGATGGCGGCGACGATGCGCTGGATGACGGACGGATCGTGCAGGAAGTGCTGGCCGAAGCGCTTGCGGATCGGCATCTACAGCGTGGCGGCGAGTTGCAGGGCGGCCTTGAGGCTGCCGGGATCGGCGCGGCCGGTGCCGGCCAGGTCGAGCGCCGTGCCATGGTCCACCGAGGTGCGGACGATGGGCAGCCCGAGCGTCACGTTCACGGCATCGCCGAAGCCCGCGTACTTGAGCACAGGCAGGCCCTGGTCATGGTACATGGCGAGCACGGCGTCATAAGGCACGAGCAGCCGCGGCACGAACAGCGTGTCAGCCGGGAACGGACCGTCGACACGCAGGCCCTCGGCGCGCGCCTGCGCCAGCGCCGGCCGGATGACGCGGATTTCCTCGTCGCCGAGATGCCCGCTTTCGCCCGCATGCGGATTGAGGCCGCAAACCGCGATGCGTGGCGCGTCGATGCGCCAGTGCCGGCGCAGGTCGTGGTCGACGATGCGCAGCACCGCCAGCAGGCCGGGGATCGTGATGGCATCCGGCACGGCGCGCAGCGGCAGGTGCGTGGTCGCGAGCGCGACCCGCAACGTGCCTGCCACCAGCATCATCACGGGCATTGCCGCGTGCGTGAGCGCCGCGATGTATTCGGTGTGGCCGCTGAAGGGGATGCCCGCGTCGTTGATCACGCTCTTCTGCACCGGCGCCGTGACCATGGCGGCGAACTCGCCGTCCGTGCAGCCGCGCGCGGCGGTTTCGATGAGTTGCAGCACGTAGCGGCCATTGCGCGCATCGAGCCGGCCTGCCGCGCAGGGCGTCGCCAGCGGGATGTGCAGCACCGACAGGCGCCCGGCCGCGGTCGCGACGGGTCGGTCGCGGACGTAATCGTCCAGCACGATCGGGTAGCCCAGCGCGGCCGCGCGCTCGCGCAGCAGTCCGCGATCCGCGAGGCACACGATGGGCAGGGTGCGCGCTTCGCGCGCGATCGCGAGACAGAGATCCGGACCGATGCCTGCCGGTTCGCCCGACGTCAGCGCGATCGCGCTCAGCCGAGGATCTCCACGTAGGCGTCGTCCTTGAGTTCCTGCAGCCAGATCTCGGTGGTCTCGTCGAGCCGGCTTTCGCGCAGCGCCCGGTACGCTGCATCGCGGGCCGCCGTTTCGGTGTTGTCGAACTGGCGCCGGCCCAGCATCTGCACGATATGCCAGCCGTATTCGCTCTTGAACGGCTGACTGATCTCGTTGTCCTTGAGCGCCATCGCGACCGCGGTGAATTCCGGCACGAACACATCGGGCTTGGTCCAGCCCAGGTCGCCGCCGTTCACGGCCGAGCCCGGATCCTCCGAAGTGGCCTTGGCGAGCACGGCGAAATCGGCCGTGCCGGCCAGGATGCGGTTGCGCATGTCGGTGAGCTTGGCCTTCACGGTGGCGTCGTCCTGCACTTCCGTGGTCTTGATCAGGATGTGGCGCAGGTGCACCTGCTGGATCAGCTGCGAGCCCGCGATGCTGCGGATCTCGTTGAGCTTGACGATGTTGAAGCCGCTGGCGGTCTGGATCAGATCGCTCACCTCACCGGGCTGCATGCGTCCCACCGTGTCGGCGAGGAAGGTGGGCAGCTCGGGCCCTTTGCGCCAGCCCAGCGAGCCGCCGTTGAGCGCGGTCTGGCTGGCGGAATTGGCGATCGCGAGCTGCGCGAAATCCTCGCCGCCGCGCGCGCGCTTGATGAGGTCCTCGCCCTTCTGGCGCGCGGCCGCGACCTTCGCGGGCGGCGCGTCCTGCGCCACGGCCAGCAGGATGTGCGACACGTTGTACTCGTTGTTGGCCGAGGCCGTGTGCTTCTGGCGGTCCATGTACTGTTCCAGCTCGCGCGGCGTGATGCTGATCCGCTGCAGCACGTCGCGCTGGCGCAGCAGCTCGCGCTGGATCTCGCGCTTCATGTCGCTGCGGTAGGTGGCGTAGTCGATGCCTTCGCTGGCCAGCCGCTCGGGCAGGTCGGCGAAGCCGATGTTGTTGCGCTTGGCGATGTCCTCGAGCGCGGCGTTGAGCTGCTCGTCGGACACGTGGATGCCGGTCTTATCCGCGCGCTGCGCCTGGATCTCCTCGAGCACCAGCCGGTCGAGCAGCTGCTTGCGCAGCACGCTGTCGTCCGGCAGGGCGATGTTCTGCGCCTTGAGGCGGTTCTTGGTTTCCGTCATCTGGGTATCGAGCTCGCTCTGCAGCACGACTCCGTCGTTGACGATGGCCACGACCCGGTCCAGTCGCGTGCCGCGTGCCGACAGCGGCACCTGCTCCGCGTAGGCTGCGAGGCCGGGTGCCGCGCCGAGGACCAGCGTGACCAGGACCAGGCCCAAAAGCTTGCGTTGCATAGGAAATCCCAGATCGCTCAATGGCTTGAAGAGGAGGCGGAGTATCCCCGAATCGATCTTTCAAGGAAAGAGTCCGTCCCGGTTCCGACACTGGACAGGCCGTTGAGTTCCAGCTGCAGGTAGATGCCCGTGTCATGCTCGCCGGTGCGGGTACTGACCGAGCGGCGGCCCAGCAGTCGGACGCCCCAGCAGGCGCCGCGGTACTGGAACCCGGCAAAGTCCTCGATGCTGGTGTGATCGCGCAGGGAATACACCGCCCGGCCGTACAGGTCCCAGCGTTTGGCCACCGGCCACGCCAGCGAGGCGTCGGCCTGCTCGGTCTGGTCGCGCTGGAAGCGGTACGCCAGGTTCACCACCTTGTCGTCCGCAGGCCGGTACTGCAGCGCAATCTGCGCCTTGTCGGTGCGCTCCTCGGCGGTGTTCCAGGCGAGGCTGGTCTGCACGTTCCAGTGGTAGAAACCGGTCAGGTCGATCTGGCCGATCAGGTTGGAATGCCGCTGCGTCTCGAGCTGCTCGTCCGGCAGGCTCACGCGCGGCGCCTCGAGCTGGAAGCTCTCGCCGAACGTCGCGCTGAGGTAGCGCGTGCCGCTGGCGGTGGAAAACATGTGCGTGGTCAGGCCGGCGACGATTTCGTTCGCGTCGCCGATGCGATCGGTACCGACGTAGCGGTTGGCCTGGAACAGCTCGATGGGATTCACGTCCGCCGGGGCGGTGTCGAACACCGGCAGCTGCGACTGGTCGCGATACGGAATGTAGATGTACATGAGCCGCGGTTCGAGCGTCACGCTGCGCTGGCCGCGCCCGCCGGCGAGGCGCTCGAACTGCAGGCCGCTGTCGACGGTGAGGATGGGCAGGCTGCGCGTGGCGTCCTCCGGCGTGGCGGCGTCGTTGTCGCGCAGCTCGTAGCGCGTGAGCTCCCATTCGGCGTTGGGGCGCAGGAAGTAGCCGGCGCCTTCGAAGTCCGCGCCCAGCTGCGGCTTGAGATCGGTGCGCCAGGCCGCCACGCCCGTGGCGCGCGTGAAATTCACGCTCTCGGCGTCGAATCCCCATTGCAGGATGCGCGCCGCGCCCAGTCCCCACAGCGCGCTGGCGGTCAGGCGCGGCGATTCGATGTACGGATGGTCCACGGCTGCAAGGGTCGAGTCGAGGGTCTGGAAATCCAGCAGTTCGGCGTCGAATTGCCACACGTCGTCGCGATAGCTGAGGTTGGCCTGGCGCGGCAGGAACGGCGTGCTGCTGACCTGCGTGCCGTCGCCGAAATCCTCGAGGTAGGTCGGGTCGCTGACATCCTCGGCATTGACGTCGATGCGCCAGCCCGCCGGCAACTGCAGGCGGTCGGTGAACTTGAGGTCGCTGCGGCGGCGGTCGATGACGCGATCGTGTGGCAGCAGCGTGGTGTCGAGCTCGGCGCTGTTGTGATCGCCGAGAAAGCGGAATTCGGTGGACAGGCTGGCGCCGCGGCGCGCGTACCAGGTGGGCTCGAGCGTCAGATCGTAGTTGGGCGCGAGGTTCAGGTAATAGGGTTCGCTCAGGCCCACGCCGCCGCGCGTGGAGCTGCGCAGCGAAGGGAACAGGAAGCCGCTCTGCCGCTCGGAACTCAGCGGGAAGGAGATCCACGGCAGGTACAGGATGGGCACGTGATGGAACACCACCTTGGCGTGCTTCGCGGTGCCGAGATTCGCGTCGGTGTCGAGCTTGATCTCGCGCGCCTCGAGTTCCCAGTCGGTCTCGCCCTCGGGACAGGTGGTGAACGTGGCCTGGTCCAGCCGCACCACGTTCTGCGCATTGAGGCGCACCAGTTTCGCCGTGCCGCGCCCGGGCTGCTGCAGCAGTTTGAAATGCGCATTGGTGAGCTGCGCGGCGGAGTCGTCGCGCAGGTAGGTGCCCGCATCGCCGGTGGCGGTGAGCGTCGGGTCGGTGTAGAGGATCTGGTCGACCAGCCTGAGGACGTTGGTGTCCGGATCGTAGGTGACGTGCGCCGCCTTGATGGTGCGATCGCCCATGGTGATGGTGACAGCATCGTTGAGCTGGACCTTGCCATCGGCATCGGTGCTGGAATGCTGGCTGTAGGAATCGATCGGCTGGTCCGGGGGCGCGGCGCTTGCGACGCGCAGGCAGCCGGGAGCGCCGGCGAAGGCCGCCGCGGGCAGCACGAGCAGGGCGGCGAGTCCCGCCGCGGCAGGCCAGAGAGTCGTGGGATGCATGGAGGCGAACAGTATAATTGACCGATGAGTGAAGCCGACGTCCGTCTGCAGCGCCTGACACACTGGCTGCAGCACCAGCTGGGCTGGCCCCTGCAGCGCCTCGAGGTTGCCTCCGCGGACGCGAGTTTCCGGCGCTATTTCCGGGCCTTCGACCTGCAGGGCGCGACCCGCGTCGTCATGGACGCGCCGCCGGACAAGGAGGACATCGCGCCGTACCTGGCGGTGGCGCGCCTGCTGGAGGCCTGCGGCGTGCATGTGCCCCACGTCGAGGCCGTGGACAGCGCGCAAGGCTTCGTGCTGATGGAGGACCTGGGCTCCACCCAGCTGCTGGGCGCGCTGCGCTCGGGTGGCGATGTGGAACAGCTGTATCGTTCGGCGCTCGACGAACTGCTGCTGATCCAGGTGGGCGGCCTGCGCCAGCACCAGCACCTGCCGCCTTACGACGCCGCGGTGCTCGAGCGCGAACTGCAGCTCATGCCGGAGTGGTTCCTGGCGCGCCACCTGGGGCTCACGCCCGATGCGGGGGAGCAGCGGCTGCTGACGGACACGTTCGCGCAGCTCATCGCCGCCGCGCTCGCGCAGCCCAGGGTGCTGGTGCACCGTGACTACCATTCGCGCAATCTCATGACCAGCCCGTCCAACCGTCCCGGCATCATCGATTTCCAGGACGCCCTCTCCGGCCCGGTGGGCTACGACCTGGTCTCGCTGCTCAAGGACTGCTACATCCACTGGCCGCGCCAGCGCGTGGTGCACTGGGTGTTCGAATACCGCGCGCGGCTGATCGCGGCCGGCGCGGCGCAGCTCGCGGGCGGCAGCGACAGCGAGTTCCTGCGCTGGTTCGACTGGATCGGCCTGCAACGCCACCTCAAGGTGCTCGGCATCTTCGCGCGGCTGTCGTATCGCGACGGCAAGCACGGCTACCTCGACGACCTGCCGCTCACGCTGTACTACGTGCGCGACACGGCGGCGCGCTACGGCGAGCTGCACGACTTCCGCCGCTGGCTCGAAGCGCGCGTGGTACCGGCCTTCCAGGCGCTGCCATGAAGGCCATGATCCTCGCTGCCGGCCGCGGCGAGCGCATGCGGCCGCTCACCGACCATACGCCCAAGCCGTTGCTGGTGGTGCGCGGCCGGCCGCTGATCGAATGGCACCTGCTGTCCATCGCGCGCGCGGGCATCCGCGACGTGGTGATCAACCTCGCCTGGCTCGGCGGGCAGATCCGCGCCGCACTCGGCGATGGCGGGCGCTTCGGCCTCAGCATCCGTTACAGCGACGAGGGCGCCACCGCGCTCGAGACCGGCGGTGGCATTTTCCACGCGTTGCCGTTGCTGGGCGACGCGCCGTTCCTGCTCGTCAATGGCGACACCTTCAGCAATCTTGACCTTTCCTCGCTTGTGCTCGAGCCGGACGCCCTCGCACACTTGGTGCTGGTGCCCAATCCACCCCAGCATCCGCGCGGCGACTTCGCGCTGCAGGCCGGGTACGTGGAACTGGACGGCGCGCCGCGCTTCACCTACTCGGGCATCGGCATTTTCCGTCCCGGGTTGTTCGCCGGCTGCGTCGCGGGCCGGTTTCCGTTGCTGCCGCTGCTGCAGCGGGCGATCGCCGCCCGCCGGTTGCGCGGCCATGTGTTCGCAGGCCTGTGGTCGGACGTGGGAACCGTGGCGAGGTTGCAGGCGCTGGAGGGGGGCGATTGAAGAACATCATTTTCCAGGGTCACTGGATCGTGGGCATCATCGCGGGCTGCGTGATGACGGTGCAGGCGCTGACCGGCGTCACCATGTCCCTCGAACCGCAACTGACGCAGCTGTTCACGCCCACGGTGCACATCCACCCACGCTCCGGCGGCACGCTGGATGGCGCTCAGCTCTACGCGGCGATCAGCGGCGCGAATCCTGCGCGCAGCATCGAAAAGCTCACCGTCTTCAGCGATGCCACGCGTCCGGCCGAAGTGCAGTTCGCGCGCGGCGGTCCCGGCGGTCCCGGTGCGCTGCCGGGGGGTGGCACGCCGCCGGGCGGCGGTGGCGGCGAGAATCGCACCACGCTGGTCGATCCCTACACGGGTGCGCTGCTGCCCGATCCCGCCGCGGGCGCGCGCGCGTTCTTCAACGGCACCGAACGCATCCACCGCGGCCTGTGGGCCGGCAATGGACCAGCCGGCTTCTTCGTGCGCGGCGTGATGAGTTACAGCGCCTTCCTGCTGCTGCTGATGGTGCTCACCGGACTGTACCTGCGCTGGCCGCGCGGCAAGGCCGCCTGGCGCTGGCGCTCGTGGTTCAAGATCAACTTCAGACTCAAGGGCGCCGCGTTCCTGTTCAACCTGCACGCAGTGCTCGGCACCTGCCTGCTGCTGTTCTATCTGTTCCAGGCGCACACCGGTCTCATGATCGCGCGCCAGGCCACGTGGTACACCACGGCGGTCACCAGGATTTTCAACCTGCGTATTCCGGGCGAGCCCGGGCCCGGCGGACCCGCCGGCCGTGGTGGCCCGGGTGGCCCGGGTGGCCCGGGGGGTCCGGGTGGGCCTGAGGGTCCCGGTGGAGCGGGTGGACCTGACGGTTCGGGCGGGGCGCTGGCGCGTGATCCGCAGCTGGCCACCACCGACCTCGCGCCCGCGTGGAGCGCGTTTCGCGCCGCGGTGCCGACTTTCGCCTCCGCGACGCTGACGTTGCCGAGCAGCGGCGCGCAGCGCCTGAACATCCAGACCGAAAACCGTGCGCTGGAATTCGATCTCGCGGCGCCGGCGCCGCAGGCGATTCCCGTGGCGTTCAAGGCGCCCAGCGCCGACGGACCGGCCGGCGCGCCACCGCCGGGCATGGTGTTGCCATCGTTCTGGAAGCAGGTGGCGGGCGGACGCGCGCCCATGCACACCGGTCGCTACTGGGGCCTGCCGGGACAGATCATCATCATGTCCGCGTCGTTGTTCATGCCGGTGTTCTTCGTGACCGGCTGGATGATGTACCTGCTGCGCCGCGCCCGCAAACGTAAAGCCCGTCACAACCAGGCCGTGGCCGCTGCGATACCATGATCCGATGTCCGACGCCACGCTGACGCTGACCGTTTCCTGTCCCGACCGCGTGGGCATCGTGGCCCGCGTGGCCAGTTTCATTGCCGGGCACCGCGGCTGGATCACCGAGGCCAACCACCATTCCGACGCCAGCACGCAGCGCTTCTTCATGCGCAACGTGATCCGCTCGGAGTCGCTCCCGTTCGGCAGCGACGCGCTGCGCGAACGCTTCGCGGAGATCGCCGAAGAATTCGCCATGGACTGGAATGTCTCGGACAGCGCCGTGCCGAAGCGCGTGCTGATCCTGGTGTCGAAGGCCGATCACTGCCTGGTCGACCTGTTGCATCGCTGGCGCAGCGGCGATCTGCCCTGCACCGTGGTGGGCGTGGTCTCGAACCACGAAGACCTGCGGGCGTACACCGAGTGGCACGGCGTGCCGTTCCACCATGTGCCGGTGACGCAGACCAACAAGGCCTGGGCGTTCGACACCCTGTGCGAGATCCACGAGCGCGCCGGCGCCGATGTCATGGTGCTCGCGCGCTACATGCAGATCCTCAGTCCCGAGGTCTGCCGCCGCTACCCGGGCCGCATCCTCAACATCCACCACGCGTTCCTGCCGTCGTTCGCGGGCGCCTCGCCTTACCAGCAGGCGTTCGATCGCGGCGTGAAACTCATCGGCGCCACCTGCCACTACGTCACCGAGCAGCTGGACCAGGGGCCCATCATCGAACAGGACGTGATCCGCATCGACCACAGCGATGCCGTGGCGGATCTCGTGCACTACGGCAAGGACATCGAGCGGCAGGTGTTGTCGCGCGGGCTGCGATACCACCTCGAGGACCGGGTGCTGCAGAACGGCCACCGCACGGTGGTATTTCGCTGATCGCTTGAAATAACTTTTCCAAACAGGTGATATAAGATTCCCGAATAGAACGGGGTACGGCGATCTGTCGGGGGAATATCGATGAAATCCGCAGTCTCCGGGCTGTGCGCACTGGCGTGGCTCGCCTGTGCGCTCGCTCCGGCGCAGGCAGGGTCACCCAAGGGTTACAGCTGGGCGCAAGTCGCCCAATGGCCTGATTTCACGACAGGTTTCTGGGTGGACGCGCGCATGCCGGGCGGTCCCGGGGGTGCGCCCGGAGGCGGTCCCGGCAGTTCTGGCGGTTCCGGTGGGGGGCCTGGTGCCGGACCAGGCGGCGCGGGCGGGCCGGGCGGCGGCGGCGGCCGATTCGGCAATCTCCCTTTCACCGCGGAATACCTGGCGGCGGCGCAGGCCCGCCGCAGGAAGTTCGCCGTGGGCGTCGGCACCTGCGAACCCCTCGGCGTGATCGCCGACAGCGGCTCCGCGTTCTACTTCTCGAAGGACGTCATCGTCATCGGTGGCCTGAGCGACTGGTACAACGTCTGGCGTCGCGTCTACATGGACGGCCGCGAACACGGCCATCCCGAGCCCAGCTACTTCGGCCATTCGATCGGTCACTGGGACGGCAAGACGCTGGTGATCGACACCGTCGCGATCCGCAGCGAAGCGCAGATCATGCAGGGCATGCCCGTGGGCAACGACGCCACGCATGTGATCGAGCGCTTCCGCCTGCTGGACAAAGACACGCTGGAACTCACCAAGACGGTGGAAAATCCCGCCGTTTTCACCAGGCCCTGGGTCAGTACGCGCACCTTCAAGCGCAACACCACCGACGAATACTACGAATCGTATTGCTGGACCGACCGCGACGCGGTCGAAGGCGTGGACATCACCCCATGAACACCTTGACCGGGCAGCGGCAACGGGGGCGGCGGTGCCGCCGGGCGGTTCTGGCCAGCGTCGCGCTGCTGGTGGGCGGCGCGGTCGCGGGTCTCGCGCAGGCGCATCATTCCGTGGCCCGCTACGATCTCAGCGACAAGGTGCGACGCAATGTCTCGGGCACGGTCACCAAGCTCGAGTGGCAGAACCCGCACTCCTGGTTCTTCATCGACGTCACCGGTCCCGATGGCATGCCCGTCAACTGGTCGATCGAACTGTCCTCCCCGGGCGCCTTGCGCCGCACCGGCCTCAACTACGATTCCATCAAACCCGGCGATCAGGTCACCGTCGAACTCGCGCCCATCAAGGACGGGCGCAATGCGGGGCTCGCGGTGGCCATCAAGTGGGCCGATGGGCATGAATGGCGCCCGACGGGCCAGGCCTCGCCGCTGCCGCCGGCCGGCCAGCAGGGGCCCGGCCAGCAGGCGCCCGGCCAGCAGGGGCCGGGAGCGCCCGACGCGGGCACCCCGTGATGAGCATTTTCCCGATCCAACGAGGAGCACGACCGATGAAATTGAGAAACGTGGCGGTGGGTATCGGCGCAGGCGCGATGTGCCTCGGCGCCGCTCTGGCGCAGGCGCAGGGCGCGCCGCCAGCAGGCGGTCCCGGCGCGGGCGGTCCTCCGGGCGGCGCGATGATGATGTCGGCGGCGGTCAAGGACAACGCGCTGGAAGCGGCCGGCAAGGCCACGCTGCGCGGCTGGGGCAAGCTGCTGGACGAAGGCAAGATCGACGAGGCCTTCGAGCAGTACGTGAGCAAGGGCTTCGTCGACCATTCGGAGATGGCCCGCAACATGGGCAAGACCCAGAAGATGGGTTACGCCGAGACGCTGGCGCTGTTCAAGAAAATGATGGCGCGCGAGAGCAAGGATCCGATGGTGCAGCAGATCACCGCGGACGACGAGATGGTCACCATCAAGGGCAAGCTCGGCCAGGACATCTTCAAGGTGGTCGACGGCAAGATCACCGACCACTGGGACACGCTCGGCGGCTTCACGGGCGGTGGCGGAGCGCCAGGCGCCGGCGGACCTCCCGGCGCGGGTGGGCCTCCGGGCGCGGGTGCGCCGCCGAAGTGACAGCATAGCGGGGGGCGGGCAGATCCGGTCCGCGCGAGCGGACACAGAGCAAAAAACAAGGATTTTCCCTGGTCTTGGCAGGGCTGGAGTCCCCTGGATTCCAGCCCTTTTTCTTTGGGTGATACAGTAGCGGGATGGCAGAGTTCAAAGGCATTCCCCTGGTGTCGCCCGCGGGCGGCGGCATCCCGCGCAGTGGCGAGAAGTACCAGACGCCGCAGGGTTTCAGCGCGATCAAGGATGGCATCAAGCCCAGGAGCGGCGCCGGCGACGCGGCCGCGCAGCGCGCGGGCCTGATGGGCAAGCCGCGCTGGCTCAAGGCGCCGATCGCGGTGGGCGAGGGGTACGACTTCGTGCGCCGCACGGTGCGCGAACACCGGCTTGCCACGGTCTGCGAGGAAGCCAAGTGCCCGAACATCGGCGAGTGCTGGAACGCGGGCACCGCCACCATCATGCTCATGGGCGCGGTGTGCACGCGCGCCTGCCGCTTCTGCGCCGTCGACACCGGCAATCCGCGCGGCTGGCTGGACGCGGAAGAGCCGGCGCTGGTGGCCGACAGCGTCGCGCTCATGAAGCTCAAGTACATCGTGCTCACCTCGGTGAACCGCGACGACCTGCCCGATGGCGGCGCCGCGCACTACGCCGCCTGCGTGCGCGCCATCAAGCGCCGCACGCCGCAGACCGCGGTGGAAGCGCTGACGCCCGATTTCCAGGGCGTGCTGTCGGACGTGGAGCAGGTGGTCGACTCCGGGCTGGAGGTGTTCGCGCAGAACGTCGAGACGGTGCGGCGGCTGACGCATCCGGTGCGCGATCCGCGCGCGGGCTACGAACAGACGCTCAAAGTCCTCGAGCATGCCAAGAAACACCGCCCGGCGGTGCTCACCAAGACCAGCCTGATGCTGGGCCTCGGCGAGACCGACGCGGAAATCATCCAGTGCATGGACGATCTGCGCGCCATCGGCGTCGACATCCTCACGCTGGGCCAGTACCTGCGTCCCACGGTGAATCACCTGGCCGTGCAGCGTTTCGTCGAGCCGGCGCAGTTCGAGAAGTACCGTTCCTGGGGCCTCGCGAAGGGTTTCCGGGAATGCGTGTCGGGCGCGCTGGTGCGCTCCAGCTACCGGGCCGAACAGGCGCTGGCCGGCAACAACGTGGGTCTCGCCGCCGCACCGGGCGCGGCGCGATCGTGAGCATCGACGCGGTGCGCGACGCGCCGGCGCGAGCGGCTGGCGGGCCGGAGGGCACCGGGCGCGGGGCCGCGGCCCGTGAGGGCGGCGTGCGCGATGGCGGCGTGCGGGTGAAATGGCTGGGCCGGGTGCCGTATGAGCCGACCTGGCACGCCATGCAGGCCTTCACCGGGCAGCGCGATGCGCGCACGCCCGATGAGCTCTGGCTGCTCGAGCACGACCCGGTGTTCACGCTGGGCATGAACGGCGATCCGGCGCACGTGCTGGCCGCGGGCGACATTCCCGTGGTGCAGATCGATCGCGGCGGCCAGGTGACCTACCATGGCCCGGGCCAGCTCGTGGTGTATCCGCTGATCGACGTGCGGCGCGCCGGCCTCGGCGTGCGCGACCTGGTGACGGGCCTGGAACGCGCGGTGATCGATTACGCCGCGCGTTTCGGCATCAAAGCCGAGTGCCGCGCCAATGCGCCCGGCGTCTACGTGCAGGGCAGCAAGCTCGCGAGCATCGGCCTGCGCATCCGGCGCGGTGGCAGCTACCACGGCCTGGCGCTGAACATCGACATGGATCTCGGCCCCTTCCTGCGCATCAATCCCTGCGGCTACGCGGGCCTGGAGATGACCCAGCTCGCGCAACTTGGCGGCGAACGCGACCTGCGCCAGGCGGCGCGCGATTTCGCGCCGTTGCTGCTGGCGCGGCTCGGCCTCAGAGAATCAGCATCACCGCCGGACACTGCTTGAGCTCCTCGAACAGCGCGGCGATCTGCCGTTCGCCGTGCGCGTGGATCAGGTAGGTGAGGCCGATGAAGTTCTGTTGGGCCGACGGGCGCTCGGAGATGCGGTGCGCCTCCAGCGGTCCGGCATGCCTGGCCACGATGGCGTCGAGCTGCGCGCGCAGCTCGGGCACCACGCGCGCCATCACCTTGATCGGATAGTCGCAGGGAAAAACCAGCAGCGGTTTGGAATCGTCCATGCCCCATCGTAGCGCAGGGTGCGCTCGCAACGCATGTGCCGCCGGATGGGTCAGGGTTTGAGTCCGAATCCGGGCTGGTCCATCTGCCACAGCAGGAATGCCAGCGTGTCCGCGGTTTCGCCCTCGCGCTGCGCGCGCGTCGAGCCGATGCCATGTCCGGCCGCGCGCTCGACGCGCAGCAGGATGGGCCGGCCACTGGTGCTCGCGTGCTGCAGGCGCGCCGTGGTCTTCATGCTGTTCCAGATGTCGACGCGCGGATCGTTGAGGCCGTGCGTGAGCAGCACCGCCGGATACGGCGTGCCGTCCACGATCTTGTCGTAAGTGCTCATCTCCAGCAGGTCGCGGAAGCCCTGTGGATCCTTGACGCTGCCGAACTCGGCCGTGTTGGTGGCGCCGTTGGCTGAAAATTCCGATCGCAGGGTGTCGGTCATGCCCACCTGGATGACGATGGCGCGGAACAGGTCGGGACGGCTGGTCAGGATGCGGCCCGCGAAGATGCCGCCCGCGCTGCCGCCCAGGGCGGCCAGCCGCGCGGCGGAGGTGTATTTCTGCGCCACGAGATATTCGGCGCACGCGATGCCGTCCTTCCAGGTGTTGGGCTTGGTCGCCTTCTCACCCGCCCGGTGCCAGGCATCGCCCAGTTCGCCGCCGCCGCGCACCGCGGCGATCGCCACGATGCCGCCGCGCTCGGTCCAGGCGCGGAAGGTGGCCGAGAAGTACGGATCGTAGCCGGTGAGGCCGTAAGCGCCGTAGCCATACACGATGGCCGGATGGCTGCCGTCGCGCGTCAGCCCCTTCCTGGCGATGATCGTCAGCGGCACCTTGACCCCATCGTAACTGGGCACTTCGACGTTGCTGATGTCCAGATCGTCCATGCTGTCGAAGCTGCCGCGTGCGCGCAGCGCAATTTCGCGCGCCGGCATGCCGGGCGCCCAGGCGAAGGTGCGCTGCGCCTGGGTCCAGGATTCCGCGCTGGCCAGCACGCCGTTGCGCTGATGGGCATCGTCATGCGCCAGCGTCACGGAGCCGGTGACCGGGAGCACCACGGGCTCGAGCGTGCTGCTGCCATACGCTGCGCGCCGCAGCGTGAAGTTGAACGCGTCGCGGATGTTCACGTACAGCGCATCCGCGCCGGCGGTGAAATCGTTGATGACGTTCGCCTGCTCGGGAATCGCGGTGGTTGCGTCGGCGAACGCGCCGCCGCGGGTGAGATCGAGCTTCAGGATGCGGAAATTGGGCGCGCCCGAATGCGTCATCATGAACAGTTCGTTGCCGCGCAGCGCGATTTCCGCCACGCCATCGGCAGTGGTGGCGATGCGCCGCCAAGGCGCGCCGGGGGTGCCGAGCTTCGACAGCTCCAGCGCCCAGACCTGGTATTCGGCCACCGTCGTGTCGTTGATGGTCGCGATCACCCAGCGGCTGTCCGGGCTGGTGGTCATCGAGGCGTAGTCGAGCGGCGCCAGGTGCAGCGCGGGCAGGGTCGCGGCGCCGAATACCGCCTGCGCCGATTTTTCGCCGCCACCCACGGGCAGACGGTAGACGGTGGAATTCTTGTAGTGGTCTTCCGCGGGCGCGTCAGCCGGATAGAGTTTGAGCCGGTTGAACAGCACCGCGCGGCTGTCGGGGGTCCACACCACGCTGGTCAGGCCGCCCGCGTTGGCGCGCGTGACGGGCCGGCCCACCTCGTGAGCGCTGGCCACGTCGATGATGTGCAGCTCGGCCTGCTCGTCACCGCCCTTGGAGACGCCGTAGGCGACGTACTTCGCATCCCACGAAGGACTGTAGTAGTTGATGGCGTGCGGCACGCCGGTGGCCTTCCGCAGGGAATCGGGATCGACGAGCACGCGCTCGACGCCATCGCTGCCCCGCACGTAGAGGCGGTACTGGTTGGCGCTGGCGGGCCGCTTGAGATAGAACAGCACGCCGCCGGGGCGTTCGATCACGTCGCCGAGCGCATCGCCGCTGGCGTCGGCCAGCGCGGCGAGCCGTTTTGCCAGGGCGTCGCGGCCTTCGATGCTGCCGAGCACCGCGCTCGCGTAATCCGCCTCGCCGTTCAGCCACTGCATCACCCCAGGCGCCTTGAGGTCTTCGAAGTAGCGGTAGGGATCCGTGATCTTCGTGCCGAAGTGGTCTTCGGTGACGGGCCGCTGCGGCGCGACGGGGGGACGGGCGGGTGCCGCAGCCTGCGCCGTCAGCGCCGCCAGCGCCGTACCCAGCAGGAAGGCCGATATTCCATGGCGCATGGCGAGAAGCTCCGGTGTGGTGTCGCAGGCGCATGGATGGTAGGACGCGCCCGCACGCGCGACAAGGGCGCAAACGCCGCTGGCGGACCGGTGGCAGCGCGCTGTTGACGGCTCCGACCCCGAAATGGTGTAGTGAATCATGGACCTGCAACTCACCGGCAAGCGCGCCATCGTCTCGGGCTCGACCAAGGGTATCGGCCTCGCCATCGCCACCTCGCTGGCACGCGAAGGGGCGCAGGTCGTCATCAACGGCCGTACGGCCGGGTCGGTGGATGCGGCGCTGGCCGGCATCCGGGCCGCGGTGCCCGGTGCGACGCTGGTGGGCTTTGCCGGCGACCTCGGCGAGGCGGAGTGCGTGGCCGGGCTGGTGGCGCAACATCCCGACACCGACATCCTCGTCAACAACCTCGGCCGCTACGGCGCGCAACCCTTCGAGACCAGCGACGATGCCGAATGGGAAACGTACCTGCAGGTGAATGTCATGAGCGGGGTGCGGTTGAGCCGCGCCTACCTGCCTGGCATGAAGCAGCGCAACTGGGGACGCATCGTCTTCATCAGCAGCGAGAGCGGCATCCAGATTCCCGCCGAGATGATCCATTACGGCGTGACCAAGGCGGCGCAGCTCGCGCTCTCGCGCGGGCTGGCCGAGACCTGCGCCGGCACGGGCGTGACGGTGAACGCGGTGCTGCCGGGTCCGACGCGCTCCGAAGGCGTGAACAATTTCGTGCGCCAGCTCAGCGGTGGCGCCACGTTCGAGGATTTCGAGCGCGATTTCTTCCGGAAGGTGCGACCGTCGTCGCTGCTCAGGCGCTTCGAGGCGCCGGAGGAAATCGCGCACATGGTGACGTATGTGTGCAGTCCGCTGTCGTCGGGCACCAATGGCGCCGCGCTGCGCGTCGACGGCGGCGTGGTGCGCAGCTGTTTCTGAAGCAGGCGCGTTCCACCGGGAGACGATATCATGATCATCGGCGGTTTCCTGTCGCTGCTGCTGTCCATCCTGGTGCTGGTGCTGGTGGTCGCGCTGCCACTCAAGGTGGGCGCGCATTTCGCCGCTGCGAAGCGCACCGGCGTGTTCTGGTGCCTGCTGGCGGCGTTCGTCGGCGTGTTCGTCGGCAACCTGGCCGCGTACTGGTTCGGCAATGCCATCGGCGCTCCACTGGCGGCCGCCCTCGGCTTCGTGATCGCGATCCGCTTCATGCTCGGCACCACCTTCGCGGGCGCGATCGGATTGACCATCATCGCCGTGGGCGTGTTCGTGCTCGGCGTGGTGGTGCTGTCGCATTTCGGCATGGTTCAACAGGCCGGCTCCCAGCTGACTTACACCTGACGGGACGTGGCGCCGGCGCGTTGCTGAGGCATAACTTGGCTGCGACCTTTTTCCCTGCTGGTGCATCTAACAGCGCACATGTCGCTGCTGCTCGAAACCGAAATCCATGCCGACACCCTCGATCGCGCCCGGGCCGGTGACGGCGCGGCCCATGCGACGCTGTACGCGAACCTCGCCGGTCCGCTCTACACGCTGATCCGGCGCCTGGTGGTGCGGCCGGCGGTGGCCGAAGAGCTGCTGCAGGACGTGTTCGTGGAAATCCTGCGCAACCTGGCGGCCTACAACGGCAGCGGTTCCTTCGCCGGCTGGGTGCGCAGCATCGCGGTCAGCAAGGCGCTGATGCACCTGCGCTCGCCGTGGCACCGGCGCCTGCTGTCGATGGAAGCCGACGGCGTGCGCTCGCTCGCGGAACTCGCGCAGGTGCCGGAAGAGGGTGCGGATTGCGGCGGGAGTGAACTCGAGGCGGCACTGAACCGGCTGTCCGCCACCGCACGCAGCGTGGTGTGGCTGCACGATGTCGAGGGTTACACGCACCAGGAAATCGCGCGGCTGTTCGGCCGCACCGCCAGTTTCTCCAAGTCACAACTCGCGCGGGCGCATGAACAGCTGCGTCAGGCGCTCGAATTCCCAACGGACGGACTCGTATGCACGCCACCTCTGAGGAGCTGATCACTTTGCGCGACGGCGAGCTGCTCGACGCGAACGTCGTGCTGCACGTGGCGGAATGCAGGCAGTGCGGCCTGGCGCTGGCGCGGCTGCGCGCGCGGCGTCTGGATTTGCAGCGTTTGCCGGTAATGGCACCTCCGCCTGCTGCCTGGCAGGCCATCGAAGCCCGCCTGACGCGGCCCGCGGCCGCACGCGTGCATCCCATGGGCTGGTCGGTGGCGGCAGCGGCCGTGGCGGCGCTGGCGGTGGGGCTGTACTGGACCGCGCCGCGGTCTTCTACCGCGATTGGAACGGCCAACGGGCCCGCGAGTGGCGCGGTCAACAACGCGGTCGGCGCTAAAGCCGCAGCCAGCGCCCCATCAGTGGCTGCGCTCGTGGCCCGTTCGCAGCTGCTCGAGGACCTGCTCAAGGGACTGCCGAGGCGGCCCGCCGTCGAGCGCGCCACCACTTCGGCTGCCATCGACGCGTTGCAATCACGCATCCAGGCGCTCGACGTGCAGCTCGCGTCCACCGCAGGTGAAACCGCACCCGGGGATCGGGCGCAGCGGCTGTGGAGCGATCGCGTCCAGCTCATGAGTTCCCTGCTCGATGTGCGCTTCGCCGAAGCGACGCGCCACGGGTATCGCCCGTCCGACACCCAAACCCTCACCGGAGCCATCTGACATGTGCACCCGAATCCTCTATGCCGCCGCCGTGTTCTGCTTCGTCGTGATCGCCGCCTCCAAAGCGGCCGATGCGCCTGACACGGCT
>DATJYR010000051.1:0-78345 GCA_035499515.1 Steroidobacteraceae bacterium
TGGCAGAACTGCGGGGAGATCATCCTGTGCGACACGGTGGATGAGATGGTGGCCAAGGCCGATGAGATCGCCAGCGAGCACGTGCAGGTGATCACGAAGGACCCGGATTATTTCCTCAAGAACATGACCAACTACGGGGCGTTGTTCCTGGGGCCCCGCACGAATGTCAGCTACGGCGACAAGGTCATTGGCACGAACCACACGCTGCCGACGATGAAGGCCGCCCGCTACACGGGCGGGCTGTGGGTGGGCAAGTTCATCAAGACGTGCACGTACCAGCGGGTGACGACGGATGAGGCTTCTGCGCTGATCGGCGAGTACTGCTCGCGGCTGTGCGCGCTGGAGGGCTTTGCCGGCCACAAGGAGCAGGCCGACCTGCGCGTGCGCCGCTACGGCAAGAAGAAGGTGGCCTGATGGCGTCCGGCCGCCTCAAGGGGAAGGTGGCGGTCGTCACCGGGACGGGCAGCGGCATCGGACAGGGTGTCGCGCTCATGTTCGCGCGCGAAGGCGCGCAGGTCATGGGCTGCGACATCAATCCGAAGACCGCGCAGGAAACGGTGGACATCGCGCGCCGGGAAGGGCTGGCGTTCGAGAGCTTCCATCCCTGCGATCTCACCAGGCCTGCCGACGTGACGCAGCTCATGACGATGACGGCCGGAAAATTCGGCGGCATCGACATCCTGGTCAACGCGGGCGCGTTCGGCGTGTTCGAGTTCATCGAGCAGATGGACTACGAGCGCGACTGGAAGCGCACGCTGGCGGGCGAGCTCGATGTGGTGTTCCTGGCCTGCAAGGCCGCCTGGCCCTACCTGAAAAAGCGCGGCGGGGCGGTGCTGAACTTCGCCTCGGTGAACGGCTACGCGGCGCACCCCGTGATCGGCGCGCTGGCGCACTGCGCGGGCAAGGGCGGCGTGCTGGCGATGACGCGGCAGCTTGCGTCCGAAGGCGGCCCGTTCAACATCCGCTGCAACACCATCTCGCCGGCGCTGGTCGTGACCGGCGCCACCAAGCCCGAGCTGGAGAAGCCCGGGTTCAAGGAAGGCGTGCTGGCGGAGATGATGATCAAGCGCCTCGGCCAGCC
This sequence comes from Steroidobacteraceae bacterium, assembly GCA_035499515.1. Lineage (GTDB taxonomy): Bacteria > Pseudomonadota > Gammaproteobacteria > Steroidobacterales > Steroidobacteraceae > FEN-1191. The sequence goes on from DATJYR010000051.1 coordinate 1,082, forward strand.
CGAGGACATCGCCTATTGCGCGACGTACCTGTGCTCGGATGAAGCGACCTGGGTGACGGGCGCGGATTTCAGCGTGGATGGCGGCGCGACGGCCTGGTAGCAGGCGCTGGCCTGGAATCTGGAGAACCTTCGATGAGCAACGCGATTCGACTGCATGAACATGGTGGCCCCGAGAAGCTGGTGTGGGAGGCCGAAGACGTTCCGGCGCCCGGTCCCGGCCAGGTGGTGGTGCGCCACACGGCCATCGGGGTGAACTACTCCGACGTATACCTGCGCACCGGCCTGTATCCGCGGCCGCTGCCCACCGGGGTGGGCACGGAAGCGGCCGGCGTGGTGGAGTCGGTGGGCAAGAAAGTGAAGAACGTGCGCGAGGGGGATCGCGTGGCGTACATGTTCCCCGTGCCCGGCGCCTATTCGGAGCGCCGCCTCGTGCCCGCCGACGCGTTGCTGAAGATTCCGGCGGGCATCACCGACGAGCAGGCGGCGGCCGTGATGGTGAAAGGCCTGACCACCTGGTACCTGGTCCGCGAGACCTACAAGGTCAAGAAGGGCGATGTGGTGCTGGTGCAGGCCGCCGCGGGCGGCGTGGGCCTGATCATGTGCCAGTGGCTGCGCGCGCTGGGCGCCACGGTGATCGGCGTGGTGGGCAGCGAATCCAAGGTGCCGCTGGCCCGGAAGGCGGGCTGCCACAAGGTGCTGGTGGGACTGGAGGACCTGGGCGCCCGCGTGAAGAAGCTCAACAAGGGCAAGGGCGTGGACGTGGTGTACGACGGCGTCGGCAAGGACGCGCTGTTCGCCTCGCTCGACTGCCTCAGGCCGCGCGGCATGATGGTGAGCTTCGGCAACGCGTCGGGCCCCGTGGCGCCGTTCGCGCCGATGGAGCTTGCCAAGCGCGGTTCGCTGTATTTCACGCGGGCCGGCGGTGGCGACTACCTCGCCGACCCGAAGGCGCGCAAGAAGGGCACGGCGGAGCTGTTCAGCCTGCTGAAGCGCAAGAAGATCAAGGTGCTGGTGGGGCAGCGTTTCGCCCTGGCCGATGCGGCCCACGCCCAGTCCGAACTGGAGGCACGGCGCACGGTGGGATCGACCATCCTGATTCCCTGATCGCATCCCGCGGGATCCCGCGCCCCACGCACGGGGTGCGGGGTGGACCGATCAGTCCTTCTTCGGGCTGCTGCGGAAGATCAGCGTCACCAGGAAAAACAGGGTCTTCCAGCTCATGAGCTTGAGCGCGGCCCGGGCCTCCTCGGGTCGCAGCTTGGCGCTGAGCGGCATGGCACCGAAGATCTTGCCCTTGATCAGCAGGTCGGAGCCGTCGCGCTCGATGGTCGTGACGCTCATGAGTTCTTTGTTGTCCGAGCCGAAAAGCTTCATTTTCCTGGATCCGTTATCGTAAGTTCCGGAGCGCGCTCCCCCGGGGCGCAATGGTTGCACCACTCTGCAGTCGAAGCAACTCATGCATAATGCCACTCCATGAGATTCCAGGGACTCGATCTCAACCTGCTGGTGGCGCTGGATGCGCTGCTCAACGAACGCAACGTGTCGTTGGCGGCAGAACGCATGGGGCTGAGCCAGCCGGCCATGAGCGGCGCGCTGGCACGACTGCGCAAGTACTTCGACGATGAACTGCTGGTCACCGCCGGCGGCCGCCAGCCGTTGCTGACGCCGCTGGCGCGGGAGCTGGCGATGCCGGTGCACACGGCCCTGCAGCAGATCCGCAATTCCGTCATCGATCGGGCCGAATTCGTGGCCGCCAACTCCAATCGCCACTTCCGCGTGGTGGCCTCCGACTACGCCGTGCGGCTGGTGCTGGCGGGCGCGATCCGCCGCATGTCCTCGCTGGCGCCGGGCATCACCTTCGAGATCTTCAATCCCGGCGTGCAGGCGTCCTCCAGCATCGATCGCTCCGAGGCCGATCTCATGATCCTGCCGGAGCAGTTCCTCTCGGCCCAGCATCCGCGGCGCTTCCTGTTCGAGGACAACTACGTGGTGGTGGCCTGGAGCGGCAACAAGCTGCTCGGGGAGAGCATCAGCGCCGAGGAGTATTTCGGCCTGGGCCACGTCTCGGTGAGCTTCGATCGCGGCCGGGTGGCCGCGTTCGATGACTGGTTCCTGCAGCACGCGCGCAAACCGCGCCGCGTGGAAGTGGTGGCGCCGGCGTTCACCGATGCGCCGCAGTTCGTGATCGGCACCCAGCGCATCGCCACCATGCACCGCCAGCTCGCACTGTACTTCGCGCGCACCATGGAGCTGAAGCTGTACCCGGTGCCGTTCGATATTCCCTCCATCCGCCAGTCGGTGCAGTGGCACACGCTGCAGAGCAAGGATGCGGCGATCCTGTGGGTGGTGGACCAGATGTGCCAAAGCCTCGAGGAGTAAGGATTGATGAACAGATTGATCGCAATCGGTTTGGGTTCGGCATTGCTTTGCGGCGCCTGTACCACCACCTCGGTGACGACGCCGGAGGCGGGTGCCAGCCTCGAGAAGCGCAACACCGCGGTGGTGCTGGCCTTCACCGACATGGTGTTCAACCAGCACGACGTCAAGGCGGCGTTCGACAAGTACGTCGGGCCGACCTACACGCAGCACAATCCGATGGTGCCGGACGGCATCGAAGGCGGCATCAAGGGCCTGACCTATCTCACGCACACCAAGTATCCGGAGATGATCCAGCAGGTGAAGCGCACCATCGCCGAGGGCGACCTGGTGGCGATCCACACCCAGCAGCTGCGCACGCCGGAAGAGAAGGCCGCCGGTCGCGGGCTCGCGCTGATGGATATCTTCCGCGTCGAGAACGGTCGCATCGTCGAGCACTGGGACGTCGTGGAAGAGGTCCCGGAGAAGTCGAACAACAACAATACGATGTTCTGAACGAAAAACGCCCTGGACGGTGAGGTCCAGGGCGTTGATCGCGCGGCCCCGAGCCGCGCGGCGTTCTGCCGCAGGGCCCGGCTAGTGCAGGGCGGGCTTGTCCGCCGCCGAAGCGGGCAGGGCGTTGCGGCCCCAGATCAGCTTCGAGACGATGGCGATGGCGGCAGCGACGAAGCACACTTTGCCGAGCACGCCGAACGCCGGGATCAGGCCGCCGAGGTGACTGCCGAGGAAGGTGAGCGTGGCGCCGCTGATGAACAGCCCGATGCCGAACGCGCCCTGCCACAGGCCATTGCCGCGGCCGCGGATCCTGTACGCCAGTCCGCGCGTGGCCCACACCAACAGCGTCGGCAGCACCAGGCCGCAGCCGATCTGCTGCAGGTTGGTCGCGAACACATAGCCCCAGATCTTGTCCGGCGTGGCCATCGACATCCAGGTGAAGCCGGTGCCGATCAGCATGAAATCGATGAACAGCAGCAGGCCGATGTGCAGGCGCGCCAGCCCCCAGAACAGCACGGTTCCGATCGGCACGCCGAGGCTCGCCACCGTCATGTAGAAGCTGAGCTGCGATGGGTCGAGCTTGAGGGCCAGGAATGCATTGGCATTCTGCGTGATGGTGGAATAGAACATCACCGACGCCACCACCGTGATCAGGATGATGCCGACCATGCGCGCCCATGGCATGGTCTGGTAACGCGCTTCGGAATCCACCTTGGCGATCTCCGCCGCATCCGGCGCTTCATGCGGCGGCTCCCAGCAGAAGATCAGCACGAAGAAGAACAGCAGCAGGCTGTAGAGGTACACCAGGAACGGGCCGTGCCAGCCCAGCGCGCCGGCCAGGATGCCACCCAGCGGAATGATCACCAGCGCGGACAGTGAGGCCGTACCGGTCTGGCTGGCCAGCCAGCGCTCGCGCGCGGCGCCCTTGAAGTAGTCGCACAGCATGGTGGTGGTGATGGTGAGGATCACCGACTCGCACATGCCGACCAGGCAGCGCGTGAACAGAATGGTGTAGATCTCGTCGAGCACGTAGGGTGCGGTGCCCGCGACGGCGTAGATCACCATCGACCACAACAGGATGGTCCGGCGGCCGAATTTGTCGGCCAGCCAGCCGGCGACAGGCGAGAACGCCACGATCCAGAACCCCGGCATGGTCTGCAGCAGGTTCACCATGTAGTCGCCGGCCGGCGAGCCGGCGATGGTGGGCGAACCGAACCAGGTCACGTTCCGGAAATGCGCCTGCATCATCGGCACGCTGACGCTGAACACGGAGACGCCGATCACGGCGAGCGTGATGGGCAGCAGCAGGAACAGGCCCTGCAGGAAGCCCGGTGTGCGGTTGGAAACTTGCGTTGCTGACACGTTACTTACCCCGGTGGGCGCGCTGGCGCGCGCCTGAATCTGGTTTTGATTGTGCTCGACCGGGAGCGCACGGTTCATCCCCCGCCACGCGCTCCGGCGGGGGCATCTTAGCCATAGCAGGCACGAATATCCATGGCGCGCGGCATCGTCCCGGCCACTGCCGTGCGCGCCTATTGGACCAGTTTGCAGCCGCCCAGCGCGGAGGCCACCGCAGGCTCCTTGCAGCTCAGCGCGCCGACCGCCTTGCCTTCGGGCGTCGCGCGCAGCACGTAGCCGTTGCCGTCCTGGCAGGAGAATTCGTAGAACGCGTCGCCATTGTTGGCCAGTGCCATGAAGCGGCGATCGCGGATCTGGCAGCTCGCCTCGCTGGCGCGCAGCAGCGCATCGACGGCGTTGATCTGCGCCATGCGATCGCTGAGCTGGCAGCTCACGCGCGCGTTGTCGGGAATCGCGAGGCAGGGCGTGGCCTGCACCGCTCCAGTGTTGTCCAGCGGGTAGGGTGCGGCGAGCACATAGCCGTTGCCTTCGCCGCATGCGACCTCCAGCAGCGTGTTGCTGGCGGAGTGGCCGATGCCGCGGCCGCGCTGGACGGTGCAATGCACGCCGGACTTGGTGACATATTGGGCCAGCGCCGTGAGCTGCGCGGCCTCGGCGTTGGCGGGCAGGACGCACTGGGTGGCATCCGCAGGGGGAGGTCCGCCCGGACCGACACCCGGCGCCGAGTCGCGGCGCGGGCCGCCTGGACCCGGGCCCTGGCCCTGGCCGCCAGGACCTTGCGCACCCGGGCCGCCTGGGCCACCGGGGCCCTGGCCAGCCGGGCCTTGGCCACCCGGGCCTTGGCCGGCGGGGCCGCCCGGTCCGCCGGCCGGCGGCGGGCCCATCGGTCCGGTCAGGGATTCGATGCACAGGTAGGCGCTTGCGGGCTGGTTGCGTTGGGCCGCCGTGAGGATATAGCCCAGGCCTTCACTGCAGGCGACTTCATATTGATCCGGCGCGGTGGGTCCCATGGACGCGGCAGCCGACGGGGTGCTACCGCCCTCGTCACCGCCACCACCACCACCGGGAGGAGGACCGCCACCGCCGCCCCCACCGCCACCAGGTCCCCCGCCACCGCCGTTGTTGCCCGTCGGACTTGGCACGTTGTTGACGCCGCTGAAGCCACCGCTCAGGCCGGCGCGCTGGGAAGGGCCGCTGCGCGCGGGAATCTTGCGGGCGTCGGAGACCGTGCACTGGATTTTCGTGGCCTGCACCAGTTCGGGCGCGTTCTTGAGACCGAGCTTGCGGGACTTGTCGTCGACGTCCGCCGCATGCGCGCCGAACGTGGCCGCGAGGCCGAGCGACAGACACAGGGAAAAAGCCGCGGTGCGGCAGCCGGATGTGATCACGATGAAATCCCCCCTGAAAAAAAATCGGGAGGAAAAAGAACGCCGTCCCTGGCGTACAACCCCTCCCTAGACCTTTGGAGACCACGATCCTGTGTCTCTTACAGCCGATACAAGCTCGTAGGCTTGCTTGATTTTTCTTGTCACGACTTTAGGCTGCCGGACTTGCGTTTGGCAAGGACTTTTCGTGCGCCGGCGCCGCGGCGGAACAGCGATCTGAGAGCTCCGTCCTTTGCCACGGGTAGCCCCATCGGCTACGCTCCCAAGGCTATGAAAGTGACGATCTTCGGTTCGGGGTATGTGGGATTGGTGACGGGCGCGTGTCTTGCCGAAGCCGGCAATCACGTGATGTGCGTCGACGTCGACGCGGACAAGGTGGAGCGCCTCAACCAGGGCGAAATCCCGATCCACGAGCCCGGCCTCGACGCCATGATCCGGCGCAACAAGGACGCCGGCCGCATCGAATTCACCACCGACGCCGCGCGCGCCGTGGAGCACGGCCTGTTCCAGCTGATCGCGGTGGGGACGCCGCCCGACGAGGACGGCTCGGCCGATCTGCGCCACGTGCTGACGGTGGCGCGCACCATCGGCGAGAAGATGAGCCGCTACACCATCGTGATCACCAAGTCGACGGTCCCGGTGGGCACCGCGGACAAGGTGCGCGACGAAGTGGAACGCGCGCTGGCGGGGCGCGGCGCGAAGATCGATTTCGATGTCGTGTCCAACCCGGAATTCCTCAAGGAAGGCGCGGCCATCGCCGACTTCATGAAGCCCGACCGCGTGGTCATCGGCACCGACAATCCCCGCACCACCGAGCTCATGCGCGCGCTGTACGAGCCGTTCACGCGCAACCACGACCGCCTGGTGGTGATGGACATCCGCTCCTCGGAGCTCACCAAGTACGCGGCCAACGCCATGCTGGCCACCAAGATCAGTTTCATGAACGAGCTGGCCAACATCGCCGAGCGCGTCGGCGCGGACATCGAGCGCGTGCGCGTCGGCATCGGCTCGGACCCGCGCATCGGCTACAGCTTCATCTATCCGGGCACCGGCTATGGCGGTTCCTGCTTTCCCAAGGACGTCAAGGCGCTGGTGCGCTCGGCCACCGACGTCGGCCACGAGCCGCAGATCCTGCAGGCGGTGGAGGCCGTGAACGAAAACCAGAAGGGCATCCTGGTGCGCAAGCTGCGCGCGCATTTCAAGGGCGCGCTCAAGGGCCGCAGCGTGGCGCTGTGGGGCCTGGCGTTCAAACCCAATACCGACGACATGCGCGAGGCGCCCAGTCGCGTGATCATCGATGCGCTGCTGGCCGAAGGCGCCAGCGTGAAGGCGTACGATCCGGTGGCGATGCCGGAAGCGCAGCGGATCTACGCGGACCGCAAGGGCGTCGCGCTGTGCCGGGACGCGTACGCCGCGGCGGACGGCGCCGATGCGCTGCTCATCGTCACCGAGTGGCAGGAGTTCCGCAGCCCGGACTTCGACCGGCTCAAGGCGAGCCTGAAACAGCCCGTGATCTTCGATGGCCGCAACCTGTACGACCCCGCGCTGCTGGCGCGCCTCGGATTCGAGTACTTCGGCGTGGGTCGCGGCAAGACGCTGGCGGGGAGCTGAGCGATGATGGTGCCGGTCATCCTCTCCGGCGGCGCGGGAACGCGGCTCTGGCCGCTGTCGCGCGAACTCTATCCCAAGCAGCTGCTGGCGCTGGTCGGCAAGCGGACCATGCTGCAGGACACGGTGCGCCGCCTGGCCGGCCTCGAGGCCAGCCCGCCCGTCGTGGTCTGCAACGAGGCGCACCGCTTCCTGGTGGCCGAACAGCTGCGCGCCATCGATTGCGCGCCGCGCGCCATCGTGCTGGAGCCGGCGGGCCGCAATACCGCGCCGGCCATCGCGCTGGCCGCGCATGCCGCGCTGTCCGCCGACGAGGGCGATGCGCTGCTGCTGGTGCTGCCGGCCGACCATGTGATCCGTGACGTGGAAGCTTTCCAGCGGGCGGTGACGGTGGGCCTCGCCGCGGCGCGCGCGGGGCAGCTGGTGACGTTCGGCATCGTGCCGCGCGTGCCCGAAACCGGCTACGGCTACATCCGCCGCGGCGCCGCCGAGACGGCCGCTTTCCGCATCGCCGAATTCGTCGAAAAGCCGGACGCGAAACGGGCCGCGCGCTTCATCGGCAGCGGCGAGTACTACTGGAACAGCGGCATGTTCCTGTTCCGCGCGCGCCGCTACCTCGAGGAACTGGAGAAGTTCGCGCCCGACATCGCCGCGGTGTGCCGCGAAGCGTTCGCCGGCGCGCAGCGCGACCTGGATTTCACGCGCATCGCCGCCGACGCGTTCGCCAATTGCCGCAGCGAGTCGATCGACTACGCGGTGATGGAGAAGACCGACGCCGCGGTGGTGGTGCCGCTGGATGCGGGTTGGAGCGACGTCGGGTCGTTCTCGGCGCTGCACGAGGCCAGCGCGCAGGATGCCGATGGCAACGTGGTGCAAGGCGATGTGCTGGCGATGGACACCACCGGCAGCTACCTGCATTCCGGGAGCCGGCTGGTGACGGCGGTGGGCCTGAAGGATTTCGTGGTGGTTGAAACCAAGGACGCCGTGCTGGTCGCACCCCGGTCGCGGGTGCAGGACGTCAAGGCGCTGGTGGCAAGGCTCAAGGCCGAAGGCCGCTACGAGCACTCGCTGCATCGCGAGGTGTTCCGGCCCTGGGGCAGCTACGACAGCATCGACAATGGCGATCGCTTCCAGGTCAAGCGGCTGATGGTGCGGCCGGGTGGCGTGCTCTCGCTGCAGATGCACCATCATCGCGCCGAACACTGGGTGGTGGTGTCGGGCACCGCCCGGATCACGCGCGGCGAGGAAACTTTCTTGCTGGAAGAAAACCAATCGACCTATATTCCGGTTGGAGTCCGGCACCGCATCGAAAACCCTGGCCGCATCCCGCTGCACATCGTCGAAGTGCAGTCCGGTTCCTACCTGGGTGAAGACGACATCGTGCGCTTCGAAGATCGTTACGGTCGCAAGGACTCCAAGTAACCGTTTCCGCAGGAGCCCGCCCGATGAACCTGAGCTGTTTCAAGGCCTACGATGTCCGTGGCCGGATGCCCGATGAGCTGAACGAAGACCTGGCCTACCAGATCGGGCAGGCCTATGCGGCCTTCGTCAAGCCGGAGCGGGTCGCGGTGGGCCGCGACATCCGCCTCTCCAGCCAGAAGATGCTCGCGGCGCTGTCGCGCGGGCTGACCGATTGCGGCGTCACGGTCGAGGACATCGGCCTGTGCGGCACCGAGGGCGTGTACTTCGCCACCTTCGACCAGAAGCTCGACGGCGGCGTCATGGTCACGGCCAGCCACAATCCGCCCGACTACAACGGCATGAAATTCGTGCGCGACCGGGCCCGGCCGATCAGCGCCGACACGGGCCTGAAGGACATGCGACTGTTGATCGAGCAGCAGCGGCTGCCGGCCAGGGCGCCGCAGGCGGGCGTGGTGCGTCCGCTCGACATCAGCGCGCGTTACCTCGAGCACCTGCTGGGCTACGTGCAGCACAGCAAGCTGCGCAAGCTCAAAGTGGTGGCCAACGCCGGCAACGGCGGCGCCGGCCTGGTGGTCGACCAGCTCGAGCCGCACCTGCCGTTCGAGTTCATCAAAGTCAATCACGCGCCCGACGGCACCTTCCCGAACGGCGTGCCCAATCCGATGCTGGTGCAGAACCAGCAGGCCACCAGCGACGCGGTGCGCAAGCACCAGGCGGACGTGGGTCTGGCGTGGGACGGGGACTTCGACCGCTGCTTCTTCTTCGACGAGCAGGGCGGTTTCATCGAGGGGTACTACCTGGTGGGTCTGCTGGCCGAAGTGTTCCTCAAGCGCCAGCGCGGCGCGAAGATCGTGCATGACCCGCGGCTCACCTGGAACACCATCGACATCGTGCGCCGGCTCGGCGGCGAGCCGGTGCTGTGCAAGTCGGGCCACGCCTTCATCAAGCAGAAGATGCGCGAAGTGGATGGCGCGTACGGCGGCGAAATGAGCGCCCATCACTATTTCCGCGACTTCGCCTATTGCGACAGCGGCATGGTCCCGTGGCTGCTGGTGCTGGCGGTGATCAGCGAATCGGGCAAGTCGCTGTCCGAGCTGGTGGGCGAGCGGCAGCGGCTGTTCCCGGCCAGCGGCGAGATCAACCGCGAAATCCACGACACCAAGGGCGTGCTGGCGCGTGCGCAGCAGCACTACCAGGACGCGGCGCTCGACATCGACTTCACCGACGGCCTGTCGATGGAGTTCAGGGACTGGCGCTTCAACCTGCGCGGTTCGAACACCGAACCGCTGGTGCGACTGAACGTCGAGTCGCGCGGCGACGCCGACCTGATGCGCGAAAAAACGGCCGAAGTGCTCAAGCTCGTCGACGCATGAGCGTCGTCGCGGCGTTGCTGGCGCGCCGCTCCGTGCCGGCAAGATACCTGCAGGCGCCGGGACCGGATGCGGCGCAGCTCGCCGCGGCGCTGGACGCCGCGGGCAGGGCGCCTGACCACGGTCAACTGCGGCCGTGGCGCTTCCGCACCGTGCAGGGTGCGGCACTGGCGAAACTGGGGGAGCTGCTGGTGCGCTGCGCGCTGGCGCGCGATCCCGCCACGCCTCCCGAGCAGCTGCAGAAGTTCCGGCTGCCCGCCAGTCGCGCACCGCTCGCGATCATCGTCAGCGCGTTGCTGCGGCCCAGTCCCAAAGTGCCCGAGGTGGAGCAGCTGCTCGCCACCGGCGCGAGCTGCATGAACCTGCTCAATGCTTTCAGCGCACAGGGCTTCGGCGCCGTGTGGCTCACGGGCGCCAACGCCTACGACCCGAATGTGGCGCGCGAGCTGGGTCTGGCGGCGGATGAGCGGCTGCTCGGCATCCTCTACGTGGGCAGCATCAGCCAGGAAGCGCCCGCGCCGCTGGCGCGTCCGGATCGCGACAGCTACGCCAGCGAATGGCAGGGCTGAGCGCACCGCCATGCCCTTCACGGTGTCACATGCCGCGGCCGTCATTCCCGCCGCGCGCTGGCTGAGGCGCAGGGGGCTGCTGTCGGCCGCGGTGATCGGCTGCATGGTGCCCGACTTCGCCTATTTCCTTCCCGTGCGGCTGATGCGCTGGCAGACCCACAGCCTGCCGGCGCTGTTCAGTTTCTGCCTGCCGGTCGGCCTGTCCAGCTGGCTGCTGCTGCAGGCGTTGCTCAAACCCGCCGTGATCGAAGTGTTTCCGGACCGCTGGTACCAGCGCCTGGTGCAGGAGCATTCGCGCGGCCTGCCGGACTCGCTGTCGCAGTGGTTCGCGGTGGTGGTGGCGCTGCTGCTCGGAGCGCTCTCGCACCTGGTGTGGGATGGTTTCACGCACGAGAGCGGGCGCGGGGTGAGACTGCTGCCGGAATTCGAGGATGCGATGGTGCACTTCGCGGGCCACGACTGGCATGTGTACCGGCTGCTGCAGCATGGCAGCAGCGTGATCGGCCTGGTGCTGGTGCTGGGCGCACTGGCGCTGTGGATGTACCGCACGCCACGTCCGGCACAACCGTTGCCGCGCAGGCTGGGCCGCATCGAACGCTGGTGCTGGCTGGCGGTGTACTGCGTGGCGCCGACGCTGGTGGCCGCGGCCGCGGCGGCCGAGGCGTGGTCCGACGGCGGCGACATCCTGCGCTCGGCCGACGGGCTCACCGCCATCGCCGTGGCGGGCATGGGCTCGACCCTCGGCTCGCTGATCGTGGTGAGCGCGCTGCTTCGCGTGCGGCTCTCTGCTAGGCTCCGCCGATGATGCTCGGCATGACGCGCTACCAATGGACCGTGCTGTTCGCGGCGTGGCTGGGTTGGGGCTTCGACGTCTTCGACGGCCTGCTGTTCAACTACGTCGCGCCCAACTGCGTGCCCACGCTGCTGCACCTGGGCCTGGGCACGCCCGAGGCGAAGCACGCCACGCTGTGGTGGACCGGCGTCCTGACGGCCCTGCTGCTGCTGGGCTGGGCCACCGGCGGCATCCTGTTCGGCTGGGTGTGCGATCGCATCGGCCGCCTGCGCACGCTCATGCTCACCATGACGCTGTACGCGCTCGGCACCGCGGCCTGCGCCGCGGCCACCGACATCTGGATGCTGATGGCGTTCCGCGTGGTGGCGAGCCTCGGCATCGGCGGCGAGTGGGCGGCGGGTGCCTCGATCGTGGCCGAAGTGGTGCCGGAAGAACGCCGCGTGGAAGCCGGTGCGCTGCTGTACACGGCGGCACCGTTTGGCCTGTTCCTCGCCACGCTGGTGAATTTCCGCGTCGCGGGCGTGTGGCTGGCGGACGCGCCATCGGTGTCCTGGCGTTATGTGTTCCTGTTCGGATTGCTGCCGGCCACCGTGGCGTTTGTCGTGCGGCTGTTCGTGAAGGAACCCGAGCGCTGGAAGGCGGCGGCCGGCGCCGTGGCGCCCGTCTGGCGCGACATCTTCGCACCGCAGCTGCGGCGCGTGACGTTGTGGGGTTCGTTCGTGGCGGTGATCGCGCTCGGCATGTGGTGGAGCTGCAATGCGTTCATTCCCACGGTGGCCACCGGCCTGGCGCGCACGGCGGCCACGCAGCGCGGCCTCGACAACAGCGCGACGCTCGCGCTGGTGGAGGCCTGGAAGCTGCGCGCCACGCTGTGGTTCAACTTCGGTGGCCTGCTGGGCACGCTGCTGACGATCCCCTTTGCCAAGCACCTCGGCCGCAAGCCCATGTTCATCGTCTACTTCGCGGCCTCGGCCGCCGCGCTGTTTGCGACTTTCGGCTTCGATTGGCCGGCCGAAACGCGCCTGTGGATGTACTTCCTGATCGGTCTGTCGGTGTTCGGCGTGTTCGGCAGCTTCACTTACTATCTTCCCGAGCTGTATCCGACCCGCCTGCGCGGCACCGGCGCCGGTTTCTGCTACAACGTGGGCCGCATTTTCGCCGCGGTCGGCCCGTTCCTGGTGGGCGCGGCCGCCCAGCGCGGCGTGGCCACCCAGGCCCTGTTCTACGTCGGCTTCATCCCCGTGCTGGGGCTGCTGCTTTCGCCGTTCATCATCGAGACGCGTGGTGGATCGCTCAGCGATTGAGCGCCGCCCGCGTCCGCGGGCGGGCTGACATGCAGCTGCCGGCCGGCGTCGAATCGCACCTGCTGGGCCTCGATTCCGTTGCGAGCCACGGCTCTCCCGCCGACGCCAGCCGCGCGCTGGGCATCGCGTTGCCGGACGCGCTGCGCAAGGCGGTCAGCAAGCGCCAGTATGAGTACCTCGGCGGCCGCGCCTGCGCCGTCCAGGCATTGCGCGCGGCGGGCTGGCGCGGGGAGGAGTCGATCGGAACGCAGGCCGGCGGCGCGCCGGCCTGGCCCGACGGCTACACCGGATCGATCGCGCATGGCGCAGGCTTCGCCTGGGCGGTCGCGGCCGCGCGGCGCGAAGGGCTGGGCCTTGGCATCGACATCGAATCGATCATGACCGACACCCTGGCGCTCGAGCTGCGCGGGCAGATCCTCGCGCCGGCCGAGCTGTTCCCGGCGCGCGCGGCGGGCGCGGATTTCGCGACGTACCTGACGCTGGTGTTCTCCGCCAAGGAAAGCCTCTACAAATGCCTGCAGCCGCTGAGCGGCGTGGAACTGGATTTCCCCGATGCGGAGTGCGTGGGGCTGGATGCGGGGCGCCGCCACCTCGATTTCAGGCTGTGCCGCGACGTCGATGCGCGCTTCCACGCCGGCTTCGAGCTGCGCGCGCTGCTCGAGCTCCGCGCCGACTGCGTCATGACCGCTGTGATGGTGGGCGGTACTGGGATCGAACCAGTGGCTTCCACCGTGTGAAGGTGGCACTCTACCGCTGAGTTAACCGCCCATTCTTGCGAAGGGGCGGCAAGTGTAAGGGCCCGGCCCAGCCGAATCAATTACCATGGGCGGATCATGACAGTCGTCACCCGTTTCGCCCCCAGTCCCACCGGCATGCTGCACATCGGCGGGGTCCGTACCGCCCTGTTTTCCTGGCTTTATGCCCGGCACAACGCCGGTCGCTTCATCCTGCGGGTCGAGGATACCGACCGCGAGCGCTCCACCGACCAGGCGGTGCGGGTGATCCTCGAAGGCATGCAGTGGCTGGCTCTGGATGCCGACGAGGGTCCGTACTACCAGACGCGGCGCATGGACCGCTATCGCGAAGCGCTCGGCCAGATGCTGGCGGCGGGGCACGCCTATCGATGCACCTGCAGCAAGGAAGAGCTGGAGCAGATGCGCGCGGAGCAGATGGCGCGCAAGGAGAAGCCGCGCTACGACGGGCGTTGCCGCCACAAGCCCGCGCCCCCGCCCGACGTGCCCGCCGTGATCCGCTTCGCGAACCCGGAGCAGGGCGAGACGGTGGTGGACGACCAGGTGCACGGCCGCGTCGTGTTCCGCAATGCCGAGCTCGACGACCTGATCATCGCGCGCTCCGACGGCACGCCCACCTACAATTTCTGCGTGGTGGTCGATGACTGGGACATGGGCGTCACGCACGTGATCCGCGGCGACGACCACCTCAACAACACGCCGCGCCAGATGAACATGCTGCGCGCGCTGGGAGCGACGCCGCCGGTGTACGCGCACGTGCCCATGATCCTGGGTGCCGACGGTGCCAAGCTGTCCAAGCGCCACGGCGCCGTGAGCGTGCTGCAGTACCAGCAGGAAGGCTTCCTGCCCGACGCGCTGCTCAACTACCTGGTGCGCCTCGGCTGGTCGCACGGCGACCAGGAACTGTTCACGCGCGAGGAAATGATCGCCGCCTTCGACATCACGCACCTGGGCAAGGCCGCCTCCGCCTTCAACATGGACAAGCTGCTGTGGCTCAACCAGCAGCACATGATGCGCGCACCGCTGGTGGAACTGGCCGCGGGGCTCAAGTGGCAACTCGCGCAGCTCGGCGTGCAGTGCGACGACGATGAGCTGCTGCAGGGCGTCGCCGCCGCGCAGCGCGAGCGCTCGAAGACGCTGAAGGAGATGGCGGCCAACAGCCTGTATTTCTTCCGCGAGTTCGACAGCTACGACGCCAAGGCCGCGGCCAAGGCGTTCACCGCGGAAGCGAAGCCGCTGCTGGAGGCGGTCGCGGTGGCGCTGGGCGGGCTGCCGGAGTGGAGTGCGGCCGCGATCCACGACCAGATCAACCTCGTCGCCACCACGCACGGGCAGGGCCTGGGCAAGGTCGCGCAGCCGCTGCGGGTCGCGCTGTCGGGGGGCTCGGTGTCGCCGCCCATCGACCAGACCGTGGCGCTGATCGGCCGCGAGCGCGCGCTGGCCCGCATCCGGCGCGCGGTGGCCGCCGTGGGCGCGGCCGCTTGAAGGTCCTGGTCACCGGGGCGGCGGGATTCATCGGCTACTTCACGGCCGCGCGCCTGCTCGCGCGCGGCGATGCGGTGGTGGGGCTCGACAACCTCAACGACTATTACGACGTCCAGCTCAAGCAGGCGCGCCTTGCGCGGTTGCAGCAGCACGCGGCGTTCCGCTTCGTGAAGCTCGACCTGGCCGATGCGGCGGGCATGGCGGCGCTGTTCGCGGCGGAAAGATTCGAACGCGTGATCCACCTCGGCGCGCAGGCGGGCGTGCGCCATTCGCTCGACGCGCCGCACGGCTACCTGGCATCGAATGTCGTCGGCACGCTCAACGTGCTGGAAGGCTGCCGTCATCACGGCGTGGGGCACCTGGTCTATGCGTCGACGAGTTCGGTGTACGGCGCGAGCACGCAGATGCCGTTCAGCGAGCACGAACCCGCTTCGCACCCGCTGTCGCTGTATGCGGCCAGCAAGCGCGCCACCGAACTCATGGCGCACAACTACTCGGCGCTGTTCGGCGTGCCCACCACCGGACTGCGCTTCTTCACCGTGTACGGTCCGTGGGGTCGCCCGGACATGGCGCTGTTCCGGTTCGCGCGCAACATCTGCCAGGGCAAGCCGATCGAGGTGTTCAACCACGGCCACCACCGGCGCGACTTCACGTTCGTCGAGGACATCGTCGAAGGCGTGGTGCGCGTGAGCGATCGCGTGCCGCAGGCGAATCCCGCCTGGGATTCGAACCACCCGGATCCCGCCACCAGTCGCGCGCCCTACAGGATCTACAACATCGGCAGTCATCACCCGGTGGAGCTGCTCAGGTACATCGAAGTGCTCGAGGAGTGCCTCGGCAGGAAAGCGGAAAAAATCCTGCTGCCGATGCAGCCTGGCGATGTGCCGGACACGTTCGCCGATGTCACCGAGCTGGTGCGCGACGTCGGTTACCAGCCGGATACGCCGGTGGAGGAGGGCGTGCGGCGTTTCGTCAGCTGGTTTCGCGACTACTATCGCC
Source organism: Steroidobacteraceae bacterium (assembly GCA_035499515.1). Taxonomy (GTDB): domain Bacteria; phylum Pseudomonadota; class Gammaproteobacteria; order Steroidobacterales; family Steroidobacteraceae; genus FEN-1191. The sequence goes on from DATJYR010000051.1 coordinate 16,999, forward strand.
TGTAGGACGACTGTCGCCATTTTGTGACGCCCGGAAGAATCGCTGTCCCGTAGCAGCGACATTGGAGCAACGCCGGTCGCTTCTGTCTAATGCACGCATCTCCTGACTGTTCCCGCGAGGAAACACGATGCGTCCGATTGCTTCCGCGGTTGCCAATGCGATCGTCGCCGCCTGCACGGTGATGGCGCTGGCGGCCTGCAACAGTGATGACAGCTCCGCGTCGACTTCCGCCAACGTCGCGGGCACGGCGAGCGCCACCAAGGTGACGGACCTGCGCTGGCACTGGCATCCGTCGCGCGGCTCCAGTTCGAGTTCGAGCAGTTCCAGCAGTTCCAGCAGCTCCTCCAGCAGCTCGTCCAGCAGTTCTTCGAGCAGCAGCTCCAGTTCGAGCAGCTCGACCAGCTCGGGCACCGCCAGCACCACCAGCTGCAGCGCCATGGGCACCGGCATCGCGGCCGATCTCGGCGGCTATCGCCTGTTCAGCACGGCGAGCCTGTGGAACAAGGACATTTCCACCGCCGCGGTCGATCCCAATTCGGCGACCTACATCGCGAGCCTCGGCACCACCACCGGCATGCACGCCGATTTCGGCACCCAGTACGGCATCCCGTACGTGGTGGTCGATGGCAGCACGCAGAAGAAGGTGGCGGTGAATCTCGGCGCCTACGCCGACGAGAGCGATCCGGGTCCGTTCCCGATTCCCGCCAATGCGCCGGTCGAGAACGATGGCGACTCGCACGTGCTGGTGCTCGACAAGGCCAACTGCTGGCTGTACGAGCTGTATTCCGCCGGAATCAACAGCGACGGCAGCTGGAGCGCGGACTCCACGGCGCTGTGGGACATGGAAGGCAATACGGCACGCCCGTACGGCTGGACCTCGGTGGATGCGGCCGGCCTGTCGGTGTTCGAAGGCCTGGCGCGCCACGATGAAGTGGCTCGCGGCCTGATCGACCACGCGTTGCGGTTCACCGCCAGGAGCACGCGCAAGGCCTACGTCCTGCCGGCCACCCACTGGGCCAGCAGCTCGACCAGCGCCTCACTGATGCCGATGGGCACGCGCCTGCGCCTGAAGGCCTCGTTCGACATCTCGGGCTTCTCTGCCAACAACCAGGTGATCCTCAAGGCGCTGAAGAAGTACGGCATGATCCTGGCCGACAATGGCAGCAACCTGTACCTGAGCGGCGCCAATGATCCGAACTGGAACGACAGCGAGCTCAGCGCGCTGAAGAAGGTCACGGCGAACGACTTCGAAGTCGTCACGCTGGGCACGGTGTACACGTCGAATCCGACCGGCAACGCGCCGACCATCACCAGCTTCACCGCGAACCCGACAGCGGTGGCTTCAGGAGCGGCGGTGACACTGTCGTTCGCCACCGGCAACGCGTCGACGCTGATCGTGAGCCCGGAGCAGGGTCCGGCGCGCGGCAGTCCGATCACGGTGCACCCGACCAAGACCACGACCTACACGCTGTACGCCAGCAACGCGTACGGCCGCACCACCAAGACCGTGACCGTCACGGTGAAATGAGGTTGGACCATGTTCATGCGAAGGCTGAGGGATCTCGGACTGGCCGCCTGCTGCCTGACGGCGCTGGCGGCCTGTGGCGGCGGGGACGCGAGCCCGGGCTCCAGTTCCACCAGCAGCTCGGGCGGCGCTGGCAGCGGCTCCAGCTCGAGCTCCAGCAGTTCCAGTTCCAGCAGCTCCAGTTCCAGCAGCTCGAGCAGCTCCGGTGGTTCCAGCTCCAGCTCTAGTTCCAGCAGCAGTTCCTCCAGTTCCTCTTCCTCGGGCGGCGTGGCCAGCAGCGGCAGCTGTACCAGCAGTTTCGCCACCGGCATTGCTGCCGATCTCGGCGGCTACCGCCTGTTCGACGACACCAGCCTGTGGAACGAGGACGTCTCCGCGTTGCCGGTGGACGCCAACTCCGCCACGTACCTCGCCAACATCGGCACGAACACCGGCCTGCATCCGGATTTCGGCACGCAGTACGGCATTCCCTACGTGGTGGTCGACAGCAACACGCAGGCCAAGGTCGCGGTGGAGCTCGGCGCGTACGCGGATGAAAGCGATCCGGGTCCATTCGCGATTCCCGCCAATGCGCCGATCGAGAACGACGGCGACTCGCATGTGCTGGTGCTCGATCGCGCCACGTGCTGGCTGTACGAGCTGTACACCGCCAGCGCCAATGCCAACGGCAGCTGGAACGCCGATTCCACCGCGCTGTGGGACGTGACCGGCAATACCGCGCGTCCCTACGGCTGGACTTCGGCCGACGCGGCGGGGCTGCCGATCTTCCCGGGTCTCGCGCGCCACGATGAAGTCGCGCGCGGCGCCATCGAGCATGCGCTGCGCTTCACCGTGCAGAGCACGCGCAAGGCGTACGTCGCGCCGGCCACGCACTGGGCCAGCAGCTCCACCAGCGCCTCGCTCCCGCCCATGGGCATGCGCCTGCGCCTGAAGGCCTCGTTCGACATCTCGGGGTATTCGGCCGACAACCAGGTGATCCTCAAGGCGCTGAAGAAGTACGGCATGATCCTGGCCGACAACGGCAGCAACCTGTTCCTGAGCGGGGCCAATGACCCCGGCTGGGACGACAACGACCTCAACGCGCTCAAGAACGTGAAGGCCAGCGATTTCGAAGTGGTGCAGCTCGGGACGGTGATCACCAGCGATCCGCAGGGTTCGGTGCCGGTGATCAGCGCGTTCGCGGCCGACAAGACCAGCGTCGCCTCCGGCGGCGCGGTGAGCCTGTCGTTCGCGGCGCCGGATGCCTCCACGCTGATCATCAGTCCGGAGGTGGGACCGGTGCGCACCAGCCCTGTGATCGTGCATCCCACCGCGACCACGACCTACAAGCTGTACGCCACCAACGCGTTCGGCCGCTCCTCGCGCTCGATCACGGTCACGGTCCAGTAGTCCGGCGCGCATCGCATGCGGCGTGCGCCTGCGCCTTCCTTGACAGCGCAGGGGCCCGCCGCGTACCTTTGCCGCCCTTCTGTGGGGCTATAGCTCAGCTGGGAGAGCGCTTGCATGGCATGCAAGAGGTCGACGGTTCGATCCCGTCTAGCTCCACCACTTGCTCACTCACCAGGGATCCGGGTCCCCATCGTCTAGAGGCCCAGGACATCGCCCTTTCACGGCGGTAACAGGGGTTCGAATCCCCTTGGGGACGCCATCACCATCCTGGTGCTGGCGGAAGTCGGATCGGGTTGTGAATCCGGTCGTGTCGGGCCCTCGGCCCACCCTTTAGACTGCCGAGACCTATGCGAATCCGTTTTCTCGGCCAACACCTGAGTGTCGGGCTGCTGCTGCTTGGCCTGGCTGAAACCCTCGCCGCGCTGCTGGCCTGCTGGCTGGTGTGCAGCGTCAGCGCCGATGTGCGCGTCGAGAACTGGCGCGTCTGGACGCACACGCTGGTGTTCGGCGGTTTCATCCTCGTCATGATGACCGCGCTGGGCCTGTTCAGCGTGCGCCAGCGCTTCGGCGTCGCGGGCGCCTTGCTGCGCATCACCATCAGCGTCTGCCTGGGTGGGGTGCTGGCCACCTTGCTGCTGCGGCTGTGGCCGGATCTGTGGCTGCCGAGGTCGGTGGGCGTCAAAGCCACGCTGCTGGCCTGGGCGCTGGTTTCGGCCGTCCGGCTCGGCGCGGGCCGGCTGCTGGATGACGACCGTCTGAAGCCCTCCGTGCTGGTGGTGGGCGCCGGCCGTCGGGCGGTGAGCATCAGCCAGTTGCGCCGCCGCTCCGACCGACGGGGGTTCGTGGTGGCAGGTTATGTCAGCATCCCGGGTGAGCCGGCCCAGGTGCCCGCGACCCAGATCCTCGGGTCCCAGGAATCTCTGCTGCGGTGCGCAAAAGAACGGGACGTGGACGAGATCGTGGTGGCCATGGACGATCGCCGCCACAACTTTCCGCTGCGCGAGCTGCTGGCCTGCCGCCTGGCGGGGATCAAGGTCACCGAGCTGGTGGCCTTCCTCGAGCGCGAGACTGGCAAGGTGTACCTCGATGTGCTCAACCCGAGCTGGATGATCTTCGGCGAAGGCTTCAACGTCGGCCGCTGGACCCAGTTCTGGGAGCGGGCGTTCGACCTGGTGGCCAGCCTGTGCCTGCTGGTGATCGCGAGCCCGTTCCTGATCGGCGGCATCCTCGCCATCAAGATCGAGGAGGGCCTCTCCGCGCCGGTGTTCTACCGCCAGATCCGTGTCGGCCTCAACGGCGAGCCGTTCGGCGTCCTGAAGCTGCGCAGCATGCGCGTCAACGCCGAGGCGGCCGGCGCGCAGTGGGCGGTGAAGGCCGATCCGCGCGTCACGCGGGTGGGATCGTTCATCCGCAAGGTGCGCATCGACGAGCTGCCGCAGATCCTCAACGTGCTCAAGGGCGACATGAGTTTCGTCGGCCCGCGGCCCGAGCGGCCGGAGTTCGTCGAGAAGCTGGTCGAGAGCATCCCGTATTACAGCGAGCGGCACTGCGTGAAGCCCGGCATCACGGGCTGGGCGCAGCTGTGCTATCCGTACGGCGCGTCGGAAAAGGATTCGCTCGAGAAGCTGCAGTACGACCTGTACTACATCAAGAACCACGGCCTGGTGTTCGACATCCTGATCCTGCTGCAGACCGTGGAAGTGGTGCTCATGAGCAAGGGAGCACGCTGAAGGTGCGCGTCGCGATCGTCGGCTGCGGCAAGATCGCCGACGGCCATGTCGAACAGCTGCGCGCCACGGGCCGCGGCGAAGTGGTGGCGGTCTGCGATCGCGAGCCGCTCATGGCCGAGCAGCTGGCGGTGCGCTTCGGCATTCCCCGCCAGTACACCGACCTGGCGCGCATGCTGGCCGAGGTCAAGCCCGACGTGGTGCACATCGCCACGCCGCCGGATTCGCACCTCGTGCTGGGGCGGCTGTGCCTGGACGCCGGTTGCCACGTGTTCATGGAGAAGCCGTTCGCGCTGACCGAAGCGCAGTCGCGTGAACTGCTGGACCATGCCGCGCGGCTGAACCTGCAGCTCGGCGTCAACTATCTCTACAACTACGAGCCGCCCGGCCTCGAACTCGAGCAGCTGCTGGCCAGCCATGCGCTCGGCGAGATCGTGCATCTCGACACCAGTTACGGCTACAACCTGGCCGGCGACTACGGCCTCGCGGTGATGAGCGATCCCGGCCACTGGGTGCACCGGCTGCCCGGCAAGCTGTTCCACAACGTGCTCGACCACGTGCTCGCGAAAGTGGTGCCGTTCCTCGACGATGAGCTCGAGGTGCAGGCGCTGGCGTTCCGGCGCCGCGACCCGATCGGCAGCGACATCGTCGACGCCATGCCGGACGAACTGCGCTTCATGCTCCGAAGCGGCCAGGTCACGGTCAGCGGCACGGTGACGGCGCACGCGCGGCCGGTGCCGCATCAGCTGAAAGTGTTGGGCACCCTGGACTCGGTCGAACTCGATTACACCGCGCGCACCCTGGTGCACAGTGCGCGCTGGGCGCAGCCCAGTGCGCTGGGAAGGCTGTTTCCGGCCTGGGTGCAGGCGCGTCAGTACCGGCGCAACGCGCGACGCAACCTGCGCCTGTTCCGGCGCCACGAATACCATTACTTCCAGTGCATGCGGGTGCTGCTGAACCGCTTCTACGATGCGGTGCAGGGCAAGGGTCCGGCGCCGATCCCGCCGGAACAGATCCTGCGCGTCACGCGCATCATCGATCGCATCGTGGCGGCGCTATGAAAGTCCTCCTGACAGGCTCCGCCGGATTCCTCGGTCGCCGCATCGCGCGCTCGCTGCTGCAGCAGGGCGTGACGGATCTGCGCCTGCTGGTGCGCAGCCAGCCGCCGGCCGGACTCGTGGCCGAACTGCAACGCGATTTTCCTGCGGCGGGCATTGAAGTGGTTTCCGCCAATCTGCTGCTCGCGGGTTCGCTGCCGGCCCTGCTGCAGGGCGTGGACACGGTGGTGCACGCCGCGGCGGGCATGAAGGGCGCGGCGGCGGACATGTTCGCCAACACCGTGGTGGCCAGCCGCAACGTGTTCGCTGCCGCGGGCGCGGCGGGCGTGCGCCGCGTGGTGCTCATCAGTTCGTTCTCCGTGTACCGCACCTTCGAGCTGCGCCGCGGCGCGCTGCTGGCGGACGACACTGCGCTGGAACCAGTGGGCGCGGACAAGGGTCCGTACGGTTACGCCAAGACGCGGCAGGAACATCTGCTCGCGGAATACCGCCGCCAGTTCGGTTTCGAGACGGTGGTGCTCAGGCCGGGCGTCATCTACGGACCGGGCGGTGGCGCGCTCTCGCCGCGCGTGGGCCTGAAGGTCATGGGATGGTTCGTGAGCCTCGGTGGCGGCGCGCTGCTGCCGCTCACCTACGTCGAGAATTGCGCCGACGCCGTCGCGCTCGCGGCGCTCAGGGCGCCGGATGGCGCCTCGTTCAGCGTGGTCGATGACGATCTGCCGACCTGCCGGGCCTACCTCAGGGCGTATCGCCGCTCGGTGCAGCGGCTGCGCGTGATTCCGCTGCCGCGCTTCGCGTTCCGCCTCGCTGCGGCATGGATGCTGCGCTACCACCGCAGGTCGAAAGGCCAGCTGCCCGCCGTGTTCACGCCGTTCACGCTGCGTTCGATGTTCACGCCGCTGCGCTACACCAACCAGGGGCTGAAGGCACTCGGCTGGCGGCCGGCGGTGGCGACCGCGGAGGGCATGAAGCGCACCTTCGCCTGGCTGCGCCAGCAACCGCGCTGAAGCGTCAGCGTCGCGCCGCTGGCCGTGTCGGGCGTTTCAGGTCCCGTCGCGGTCCCGCAGGTAGGGCATGATCCACTCGCGATAGCGCTGCTGCACCTCCGCGGGCGCATGCCGCCAGCCGGCGACTTCGCCGCGGCAGCCGGGCGCGCCGCAGCGGCAGGTGAAACCCGCCGGCTTGCCGTCGATGACCAGCTCCAGTTCGGACATGCAGTAGTCCCACAGGACTTCTTCGCCTGCGCGCAGCGCGCGCATGGCGTGGAACGCGGGCTGGCCCTGCGCATCGCTGCGGATGCCGACGTTGGGCTCGCAGGAATGATTGGCATAGCGCAGCGGCGCGGAAGGGTAGAGCTGCGCGTCGGGGCCGGTCTGGATGGTGTACTCGCCGCGCGCGGCGACGGGTTCGCCGGTGATGGCGATCACACGCTCTCCCGGCGCGTACGCGCGCGTGACGAACAGTCCCAGGCCGCGACCGGCGGTGTGCGCCACCATGAAGCCGCCGGAACGCAGCTTCCAGCCGGTGCGCGCCATGATCGCGCCGCGCCACAGCAGCAGCCGGTCGAGCGCGGGTTTGAGCACCGGCAGCAAGGCGCGCTTGAGACGCCGCTTCGCGCCCGGCTGCCGGGCGTTCAACTTCGGGGACGGGACATCCATCTGCGCACTCCTTGCAAGTGGTGCTTGAGTCGGCCGAGCCGGCCGCGGATCGTGCGGCGCCAGAGGCGCAGTTGCACGTGCTGTCGCACGGTGGTGGTCCACTCGAGTTTGTAGGGCTCATCCGTGCCGAGGAAATCGTATTCGCTGCAGCCGGCATCGAAATAACGCTGCACCATGGCCACCAGCAGGCGGGTGCCCACGCCGCGCGCCGCGTGGCGCGCATCGAAGGTGGTCTTCAGCCCCCACACGTGGCCGCCGCGCACCAGGTCGATGCTGTGGGCCGCCGGCTGCCCGTCGACGTTCAGGATCGCGCCCATAAGCATGCCCTGCGCGGCAAAATGCGCCAGCAGGCGATCGTAGAACGCCTGCTCCCATGGCCGGGCGCTGATGGCCATGCCGGCCGCGTGTTTCCAGCTGTGGCGTTCGATCTCGAGCACCGCCGCCATGAAGGCGGCCACTTCGTCGGGCCGCTGGTAGACCTGCAGGGTGAACGAGGGATCGCCCGACAGCTCGCGCAGATGCGCGCGCTGCTTCTTGCGGAAGCGTGCGGAGCGGCCGCTGAGGAACCCGGCGAAATCGGGCGGCGCAGCGATGAACGGCGGGCGTTCGCCCACCGTGAGTTGCGTCGCGAAGCCGCGTCGCCCTGCCGCCTGCTGCCACGCCTCCAACAGCGGCGAATCCATCACCAGCTCGCCCAGCGTCAGGCAATCCCAGCCCGGCACGCGTTCGAGCAGCGCCTCCAGCAGCGCGTCGACGCCGGACTGCATCGTGCCGCGCGTGAGCAGCCCGCCGTGCAGCGCGAACACGTTCTGCACCGGCCGCAGTCCGCGCACCCTGAGCCCGGGCGCGATGCGTTCGTCGTGCCGCTGGAACGGGAACACCAGGTCCAGGCGCTGCCCCGAGCCCAGGGTGAGCAGTTGCAGCGAGGACGGATCGATGCCGTGCCCCGCGATCAGGGCGTCACACCACGGCGGCGCGAGGTCGGGGGCAGCGGCGAGTTCGCTCCACAGCGCCTGCCATTGCGCAAGCTCGGGTGCTCCTGGCGCGGGCCAGGCCAGGATTTGCGGCGCGTGGGCGTCGGGCATGCGGACTTCAGACCAGGGCCGGAAAACGCGATTCCAGCTGATTGTAGAGAGCGTAGCCGGCGCGCGCGAGGGTGTCGGTCGGCGCGCACCACGCCATGGCCCTCAGGATCCAGAGCGATGGCCAGTTGAGCGTCGCGCCCGCGACGCGCAGGTGTTCGCGCGCTTCGGTGCGCAGGCCGTTGCTGAGCGCGGCCTTGGCGGCTTCGAGCCGCCGGAACGCGTAGATGCGTTGCAGCTCGGCGTTGTGCGGGTCGCGGCTCAGGAAGCACTGGTGGATCACCTGCGCGAAGTTGCGCGTGAAGTCCGCGTACGAACGACCGCGCGAGAGTTGCGCCGCGCCGGCGTCGGCCGCGACCAGGTTCTTGCGCACCGAGGGCACCGCGATCATGTTCGAGGGCGCACGGCGCGCCAGCTCGATCAGGAATTCCAGGTCGTTGCAGCTGCGGCGGCCCTCCGCGAACGGTCCCGCCGCCGCCACCAGTTCGCGCCGTGCCACGATGCACCACAGCGCGTGGAAATAGCCCCAACGATACTTTTCGGCGATGTCGCCCTGGTACCAGCGCAGCCAGGGTTCCTCGCGCAGCTGCTCGGGCGCGTGCGCGTGCGCCCATTCGCCCAGCGGCTGGCAGCGCTGGTAGACGCGCAGGTACGGATCCGTGCTGCCTTCCGGCAGATCGAGGTCATGCGATTGCAGGCGCCGCGCGAGCCACACGTAGTGGCCGTCCAGCGCGTCGACGTCCTGCCGCACGCAACGTCCGTCGGGCTTCATGTCGAACGATTCGGTGGACACGTAACCCTGGTCCGGATGCCGCTCCAGAAAGCCCACGGTCAGCGCCAGGAAGTGGGGCAGCCACTCGTCGTCCGAATCGAGGAAGCTGAGGTAGCGTCCGGCGGCGACGGCCAGGCCGGCGTTGCGCGCGGCGGCGGCGCCGGCATTGGCGCGTCGCAGGCATTGCACGCGCGGGTCGAGGCCGTCGAGCAGGTCGGCGCTGCCGTCGGTGGAGCCGTCATCGACGACGATCAGCTCCCAGTCCTGGAACGTCTGCGCGATGACGCTGTGCACCGCGCGCAGCAGGGTGCGCCGGCGGTTGTACGTCGGCAGGACGATGGAGACTTGTGGCGCTTGGGATTTCATACCGGCATGAGTACCGGCATGGTAAGCGTACGGCGCGGTGCGGCTCCGTGAGGGATGTCTCAGCCGACCGGCCGGCCGCGTTGGCGGGGTCGCACCCTGACGAACTCTTAATGTTGGGGTTCTAGTGTTCGCGTGCGCCGAGGTCCAGCGCCGTGGCGCGCGCCACCACCGAAGAGGTGCTGTCGTATTCGTACAGCACCGCGGTCGGCGTGTTGCTCGAAGCCTGGCCGATCACCGGCGAACCCGCCAGCGGACGATACGTGGTCGGATCGAGCATGGGATCCGTGCCCTCGATGAGGTTCGCGGTGCCCGAGATCGACACGGTATTGCCCGTGTCTCCCGCCACCCAACCGCTGGAAATCCAGTTGGTGGCCAGGAAGCGCACGTCACCGATGTCGCGGGCCATGCTCATCTGGGCCGTGCCCATGTTCCACAGGATGTTGTTCTGCAGCTCGACGATGTTGTGCGGATCGATGGAGCTGCCGTTGCTCTGCTGGTCGAACACCGCCCAGCGGTCGCCATGCATGTTGGCGACGATGGTGTTGGCGTAGAAATGCAGCGTGCCGGTGCGCGCCTCGACGAACGTGCCCGGCGGGTTGCAGGGCCAGTAGAAGCAGTTGTCGTAGCCCCAGTGGATCAGGTCGCCCGATCCCTGGCCGGTGGTGTCGTCGTTGATGATGATGTTGCCGTACACCCAGGCGTCGCGGTACAGCGGATCGGCATCGACCGTGCCGTGGCCGCCTTCGGTCTCCACCAGGTCGATGGCGCGCGCGGCCGCGACGATGGTGTTGTAGCGGATGATGGTGCCGCTGGAGCGATCCTTGAGCGAAGAGCCCTGCGCGCCGCTCTGCAGGGCGCCGATGTAGTTGCCCTCGATCACCGGGCGATAACCCTGGATGTAGAGGTTGTGGTACAGGTAGCTGCCGTTCACGCCATTGTTGTAGATCTGGTTGCCGCGCACCACGGTGCGATAGCTGGTTTCCTGGCCCGCCGGCGAATCGTTCTTGGTGTTGGTGAAGATGCCCCAGCCATTGTTGTTGGTGATCTCGCAGTTCTGCACCGTGAGATCGTCGGCGGTGATGGCGTTGATGCCCGTGCCGCCGGCGTAGCTGCCGCTCGCGGCGTTGGTGATCTTGAGGTTCTGGATGGTGATGTGCGAGGGCTTCTGGCCGTAGTGGCCCTGGCCATACCAGATCTCGAACACGTCGTCGGTCCTGGTATAGGCGTTGTCGTAGGTCACCGTGGAACGGTCGGCGCTGTACACCGCATTGGTGCCGCTGATCTCCGGACGGCTGCAATTGCCGTTGCCGTCGTTGGAAGTCACGCCGTTGATGATCACGGGATTGCTGGCCGTGCCCTGGGCCATGAGCGCGATGTAGGTGTGGTAGGGCGTGCTCTGGTAGTAGACGTTGACCACGTCACCGGCCTGCAGCGAGAGCCAGGGCACGTTGGTGGTGTCGGTGTAGGTCTGGCCCGGACCGACGTTGTAGGTGTTGTGCGTGCCCACCAGCGCGCCCGAGCAGACCGTGGTGGTGGGGACGTAGCTGTCGTCGGTGGCTGCGGCGACGGTGATCGTGAACGCGGGCAGCATGGCCGTGCCGCTGCCGTCGCTGACGGAGATGACGATGTTGCCGAAATTGCCCGTGTCGCTGGAAGCCGGGGTGCCGGTCAGCGCGCCCGTGGTGGTGCTGAAGCTGGCCCATGACGGCTGGCCCGTGATGCTGAAGGTGAGCGTCGCGCCGCTGGGCGCGCCGGTGACGGTGGGCGCGAAGCTGTAGCTGACGCCGGTGACGGCGGAGGTGCCAGGCGTGCCGGAGATGCCGAGGGTCCCGGTGCTGCCACCGGAGCTGGAAGTGAGCGAGGCGCCGGCGCCGCCGCAGGACGCCAGCAGGCAGGTCAGCGTGGCAACGAGCAGCGCGCGGGCGATTTTCATGATGTTGCAAGTACAGCACGCGGTGCGACGGGCTTTCATCTGTCGGCGTTTGCGGACAGCTTGCAGGCGTTATGTCTTCAGGATTTCTTCAGGGACGCTCCATGGCACCCAGATCCAGCGCCGCGCCCGTCACTTTGCGCGGGGCCATCCCGCCGCGGCCGTCGGGCTGTTGCTCGACCCAGCGCTGCGCCAGTTCGGCGGGAGCGCCGCTGCCGGCATCGATGAGCGGCGATCCCGCCAGCGGCACGAAGCCGGCGCCAAGGCCGGGGTTGTCGCCCTCGATGAGTTTGCCGTCGTTCGTCACCGTGACCGTGTTGCCGCCGTCATGGCCTTTGGCCCAGCCGCGGCTGATCCAGTTGGTGCCGATGAAATGCAGCCGGCCCGCGTCTTCGCCCAGTTCGTAGCTGGCGCTGCCGATGTGCCAGAACACGTTGCCCAGCATCTCCACCTGCTGCTGGTCGCTCGGCAGGTCGAACACGTGCAGCCGCCAGACCTGCGCATGATCGGCGCGCGTGACCACGGTGTTGTAGTAGAAATGCAGCGTGCCGGTGCGGAACAGCTTGGGTGAATTGTCGCCGCCCCAGTGGATGAGCTTCGAAGACGACACGCCCGGATTGTCGTGGTCGCTCACGATGACGTTGCCATACACCCAGGCGTCGTTGTACTCGGGGTCCACCATCACCGAGGTCGAGCCGCCTTCGGATTCCACCAGGTCGAGCGCGCGCGCCGCGGCCACGATGTAGTTGTAGCGCACGATGGTGCCGCTGCTGCGATCCTTGAGCGAGGAGCCGACCGCGCCCGGCACCAGCTGGCCGATGTAGTTGCCCTCGTAGACCACGCGCGCGGCCTGCACGTACAGGTTGTGCTCCAGCCAGCTGCCGGGGTTGCCGTTGAGGTACACGAGGTTGCGGCGCAGGGTCACGCGCCGGCTGGCCTCCTGCTCGCTGTCGTTCTTGGTGTTGACGAAAATGCCGTTGCCGTTGCCGGTCACGTCGCAGTTCTCGATCAGCAGGTCTTCGACGGTGGCGGCGTGCACGCCCGCCGAGCCGTTGCCGAACTGGGCCGTCTTGCCATCCTGGGTGTGGTAGGTCACGTTGGCGCGGCCGCCCGTGATGCGCAGGTTCCTGAGCTCGATGAAGCTGGGCTTCTGGCCCCACGGCCCCCAGATCAGGATTGTCGCCAGCGGCTCGGTCCACTGGTTGAAATAGCGGTTGCGCACCACGTCGTCGGAGGGCACGGCGTTCTCGCCGGTGATCTCCGGGCGATGGCAGTCGGCGTCCGTCACGCCGTTGATGACCACGGGCGCCCTGGCCGTGCCCTGCGCGCTGATCACGAGCTTGGTGCGGTACGGTTCGGGGCGATAGTAGATGTTGACCACGTCGCCTGCGCGCAGACTCAGCCACGGCACTTTTTCCAGCTCGGCATAGCGCTGTCCGGGACCGACCGCGAATTCGCGCTTGCCCTTGAGCGGTTCGGTGGAACACCCCGCCTGCGGCAACAGTCCCAGCGTGGGCACGACCGCGGCCGGCTCGGCCCCGCAGCACGGCAGGGCCGTCGCCATCAGCAACGCGGCGGGCAGGTGTTTTGGCAGGCAGAAGCGGTTCATGGACGGCATAATACTGCACTGTGCAAAAGCCGTTGGCGGCCCCGGTTCCAGGCACTCAACGGCAAAACCGGTCAGGTGCCACAAAACTGAGGGTTTGGGCTGCAGAGAATGTGAATCGCAGCTATGGTTGCGGCCTTGGAAAGGCGAGGAGTAGCGGTCGTTATGTCAAGTAGGCGGCACGGCATCGTGTTGGGATTGCTGCTTTTGATGGCGTTGCCCGGCCATGTGCCGGCGAGCCTCGCCGCGGACAGCGCGCCTGCTGCGGCGGCCGATTCGGCGCTTCCCAAATCCGCCGTCAGCCCCGATTACATCATCGGCCCCGGCGACACGCTGAGCGTGTTCGTGTGGCGCAACGCCGATCTGTCGGCCCAGGTGCCGGTGCGGCCCGATGGCAAGATTTCCACGCCGCTGGTCGAAGACATGGTCGCCGTTGGCAAGACCACCTCGCAACTGGCGCGCGACATCGAGGATACGCTCGAGAAATACGTGCGCTCGCCGAGCGTGAACGTGATCGTGGTGAACGCGGTCAGCGCCATGAGCCAGGTGACGGTGGTGGGAGCGGCGACCAACCCGAAGTCCATTCCGTATCGCGACGGCCTCAAGGTGCTGGACGCGGTGCTCGCGGTCGGCGGTCTGACGCAGTTCGCCGCCGGCAATCGCGCCAAGATCGAGCGCGACGAGGGCGGCGGAAAGAAACAGGAAATCAAAGTGAAGCTCAAGCGTCTGCTGGAGGACGGCGATCTGTCGCAGAACCTGCCACTCAAGCCCGGTGATGTGCTGGTGATCCCCGAGAGTTTCCTGTGATGCTGGAGCAGTACGGAACCCTGGTGGGCCAGGTCCGCTCGGCCTGGCGTTTCCGCTGGCAGGCACTGCTGGTGGGCTGGTCGCTGGCGGTGGCCGGGTGGATCGGCGTGTTCTTCGTGCCGAGCAAGTTCGAATCCACGGCGCGCATCTACGTCAACGACTCGCTGCTCAAGCCGGTGCTGGATGGCCTGACGGTGGGCGAGAGCGCCCCGAGCCCGGTGGACATGGTGCGGCGCGCGCTGCTGTCGCGGCCGCAGCTGGAACGCGTCATCAACGAGACCGACCTCAGGAAGCGCGTCAAGGACGATCGCGGGCGCGAAGCGCTGATCGCGGAGCTGACCAAGAGCATCACCATCACGGCCGACGCCACGAACACCTCGACGCGCGAGCCCAACGTGTTCCAGATTTCGTACTCCGACTCGGATCCCGCGCTGGCGCTGAAAGTGGTGCAGGCCACGCTGCATTCGTTCGTGTCGCAGTCGGTGGGCGAATCCCGCAGCGGCGCCAGCGCCACGCAGAAATTCCTCAACGACCAGATCGCCGACTACACCCAGCGCCTGAACGAGGCCGACGCCAGGCTGGCCGACTTCAAGCGCAAGAACATCGGCGTGATGCCTGACGACAAGGGCGGCTACTTCGAGAAGCTGCAGGCCGCGATGAGCGCGCAGGACCAGCTGCAGTCGGACCTCGCGGTGGCCACCGCCAAGCGCGACGAGCTGCGCGCCAAACTGCTGGGCGGCACCACGGGGAGCGCCGCCGACAACAACCTCAGCGTCGAGACCAGCGTCGACGGCAAGATCCGCGACGCGCAGGCCAAGCTCGAGGAAATGCTGCTCAAATATACCGACCAGCACCCCGACGTGATCGCGCTCAAGGAGACCATCGCGCGGCTCGAGCAGCAGCGCAAGGATGAACTGGCCGCGATCCGCTCCAACAGCGGCGCGCTCGGCGCGCCACGCGCCTCCACCAGCCTGGTGGCGCAGAACCTGCAGATCGCGCTCAACCAGGCCGAGACCGACGTGACCTCGCTGGAATCGCAGCTGCGCGAGCGCAATCGGCAGGTGGCCGAGCTGCGCGCGCGGGTGAACACCGTGCCGGAGGTCGAAGCGCAGCTGGCGCAGCTCAACCGCGACTACGCCACCATCAAGGGCGAATACGACAAGCTGGTGCAACGGCGCGAATCCGCGCAGCTCTCGGATGCCGCGGGCCGCGTCGACGAGGACCGCTTCCGCGTGCTGGAGGCACCGGTGCAGGCGCTGATCGCCACCAAGCCGCGGCGCGCCATCCTGCTGCTGGCGGTGCTGGGTGTGGCGCTGGCCGGCGGCCTGGGCGCCGCCTGGGCGCTGGCCCAGATCCGTCCGATCTTCACGCATCCGGGCGAGTTGCGCTTCGAGGGCGTCCCGGTGCTGGGCGTCATCGGCGAGGCCGAGGACGTGCAGGTCGCCGCGGCGCGCCGGCGCGATGTCGCCAAGGTGGTGTTCCTGGCCGCGAGCCTGTTGGTGGCGGCCGCGGCAATGATCCTGCTGGCCCCGGTGCTCGAAGTCGCGCGTCGTTCGCTGTTTTCATGAAGGTCCAAGCAACATGAGTGTTGTCGAAAAGGCGATAGACCGGCTCAAGACTCGCGCGCCCGAACGCCCGGCGGATCCGGGGGCGCGCGATGCCGGCTGGAGCGCCGCCGCCGATACCGCTGGCGCTTTCCTGCCCGAGGCGCCCGCGGTCCACGTGCCCGCGGAGCTGCAGCCGGGCGCCGAGTTGCTGCGCTTCGCACGGCGCAGCACCGAGGGCGGAGGGTTCAGCCTCGATGTGCTGCGCGACGGTCGGCTGCGCACGCAGCTGCGCGCCCTGCGCAACAAGGTGCTGGATTCGGTGAAGGCGCGCCGCGACGCCGGCATGGCGCCGGTGGTGGTGGTGACCAGCGCGGCGCCGGGCGATGGCAAATCGTTCGTCGCGCTGCACCTGGCGCAGAGCTTCGCCTCCGATCTCGACCTCGAACCCTCGCTGGTGGATGCCGACATCGTGCGCCAGCAGTCCAGTCGCCTGTTCAGCGCCGTGGCCGGCCCGGGCCTCGCCGGCTGCCTGGGCAACGACAAGCCGCTGACCGAGGCGCTGTGCGCCACCGACATCCCGAACCTGCGTTTCCTGCCGGCTGGCACCTATTCGAACCGCGTGCTGGAATCGATCTCCGATGCGCGCTGGAAACGCGCCGTGGCCGAGATGCACGCGGCCGGCCCGTCGCGGCTGTTCGTGGTGGATTCCTCGCCGCTGCTGGCCACCACCGAAGCCCACATCCTCGCGCGCGGCGCGGACCTGGTGCTGTTCGTGGTGCGCGCGGGCGTGACCTTGCAGCCCTCGGTCAGGGAAGCCATCAGCCGTCTCAGCAGCGACGTCAACGTGGCGTTCGTTTTCAACGGCCGGGTGAGCGTCGGCGAAGAGGTCTATTACGGCTATTCGTACTATGGGGAACCCGGTGATGCGGATCAGAAATAGCGCATGGATGGGCGTCGCGGCGCTGCTGGCCAGCGTCGCGGGGCACGCGGCGGACGGCAACAACGGCTGGGAAGCCGACGTGGGCGCCGGCGTCACGCACACCGACAACCTCGAACGCACCGCCACCGATCCGGAATCCGACAACCTGGCCACCGGCACCGCCAAGCTGCTGGTGCTGGAGCAGACCCGCAGCCTGTTCGCGGACGTCGACGCGCTCGGCACCTGGCGCGACCTGCCGAGCGATGCCACGGGCGAGCGGTTCATGCCGAACGTCAATGCATTCGCGCTGTGGACCATCAGCCCCGAGGTGTTCGCCTGGAACTTCAGCGACAACCTGGGCACGATTTCCAACAACGCGAATGGCGGCCTGGATGACGCCAACCAGCGGCGCGTGAACGTCTACAACACCGGTCCCGACCTGCGGCTCGGCAACGGCATCAATGCGCTGACGGTGCAGGCGCGCTACGGCGCGGTGAACTACAGCGGCGACAAGTTCTACGACAACGAGCGCCTGAGCGCCGCGGCCGGCTTCGAGCACCAGACCGATGGCGGCGCGGTGACCAGCCTGACCGCCGAGCGTTCGCGCACGCGCGAGCGCCAGACCAAGGACATCAACACCATCGACAGCGCGATGCTGGGTTACACCAACACCGGCGCGCGCGGCACCGTGGACGCCAAGGTCGGCTTCTCGCGCCTGTCGCGCGATCCGGGCATCTACAGCCAGTCGCCCGCCGACAGCGCCAATGGCTTCAGTGGCGACGTGCGCCTGGAGCGCACGCTGACGCCGAACACCTCCCTGAGCGTGGACGTGGTGCGCCGCTATGGCGATTCGGCCGACGTGTTCGAACGCCAGCAGAGCCTGGAGCCGGACACCAATGTGGTGGGCAACGTGCTTGCCACGAACAATCCGATCCAGGAGACCAGCGAGGACGTCGGCTACGGGTGGATCGGGCGCCGCAGTTCGGCGACCTTGTCCGTGTCGCACTACGAACAGCAGCAGGCGCTGGCGCTGGTGCCCACCGACCCCGCGGTCAATGTCGATCGCAAGGGCACGGCGGCGCAACTCGACGTCGGGTTCTCGTTCACGCCGCGCCTGTCGCTCGACGGCAGCGCTGCGCGCCTGAACTGGACCGACGAGACCAACGACGATGCGCATTCCACGGCCGCAACGCTGGCGCTGGGCTGGCAGGTGACCAACGCCGTCGACGTGACCCTGAGCGCGCAGCGTTACACGCAGGATTCCACGCAGGCGGTCTACACCGAGAACCGCTACTACGCCGGCATCACGGTGCGCCTCACGCGCAACAAGCTCGACAGCACGCGCCGCCCCGGCCTCGACACCGCCGCGCGCCGCCGCGTGCAGCAGGAACGCTAGCCCCGGCGAGCCGCGCGCCGCAGGACACTTGCGGAGCGGGACGCGCCAGCGTGCATCGGCCATGTTGAACCTGCTGTTCTCACTGTACCTGCTGTTGTTGCTGCTGCGACCCCAGGAATGGATCGAGTCGCTGCGCGCGGTGCCCATCCTGCAGGTGCTGCTGCTGGCGTGCCTCGCCGCCTGGCTGTTCACCGGCCGCAAGGCCTGGCGGTTGCCGCAGTTTCCGCTGCTCGCCTGGTTCCTGGTGGCCACATTCGCCAGTGCCGTGGTGGCGGGCTGGCTCGGCGGCCTGCTGGTGCAGTACAACCGCCTGATTCCGATCCTGCTGATGCTGCTGGTGCTGGTCTCCGTGGCGCAGGAGCTGGCCATGCTGCGGCGGCTGATGAAGCTGATGGTCTTCTGCGCCTGCGTGATGGTGTTGCACGGCATGCTGCAGCTGCAGACCGGCGTGGGCTGGACCGGTGTGGCGCCAGCGGAAGGCCGCATCACCTATGCCGGCATCTTCGACGATCCGAACGATCTCGGCCAGCTGTTCGTGGTCTGCATCGCGTTCTGCTTCTACCTGCGAGGCTCGGCCGGCTCCGGTGCGAAGTTCCTGCTGCTGTTGTTGATCGGCTGGCTCTGCTATGGCGTCTATCTCACCAACTCGCGCGGCACGCTGCTGGCGGTGCTGGCGGTGTTCGCGTTGCTGGCGCTGCGTCGCTACGGCAAGGTGGTGATGGGCGTGATCGCGGCGCTGGTGATTCCGTTGCTGGTGGTGTACACGCGCTTCGGGCAGATCAGCGCCAGCGAGGAATCCGCCTCGCAGCGCGTCGATGCCTGGTACGCGGGCTTCCAGATGTTCCGCAGCGATCCGCTGTTCGGCGTCGGCATGGGCAACTTCACCGACTACAACTCCAGCTCGCTGACCGCCCACAACTCGCTGGTGCTGCCCATCGGCGAGTTGGGCCTGTTCGGCTTCCTGCCCTGGTTCGGCGTCGTGCTGCTCACCGGCCGCATGGTGTACCTGATGGGCACCGCGCAGCAGCGCGCCGCGCGCGCCGCGGCCGGTCCCGACCCAGGCATGATTGCCGTGCGTGGGCCGGCCCTGTCGTTCGCCGGAACGGCCAGGGCGACCAAGGCCAGCGGCGCGGCGCCGGCGGCCGCGTTGCCAGCACCCAGTCCCGAAGTGCTGCAGGAACAGGAAGCCGGTTACGGCCTGATGCTGGCGGCCGCGGGGTTCGCGGTGTCGTGTTTCTTCCTGTCGACCTCCTACAAGCACATGCTGTTCCTGGTGGTCGCGCTGGTGATGGCGCGCTACGCGCAGGCGCGGCGGGTCATGCCCGACCTGCCGGAACTGCGGTTCGGCCAGGAACTGCCGCGCGTGATCGGCATCGGGTGCGCGGTGGTGGTCCTGATGTGGCTGGTGGTCAAGGTGCTTCTGTAGCTGGAGTGGGGATGCGATGATGAGCTGGATCGCGACAATGGCGCTGCTGCTGTTCCTGGCAGGCCTTGCCGTGCTGGTGCGCGATCTGCGCCAGCGCAACGTGAGCCTGTGGCTCGGCCACTACCTGCGCGGCGACTGGCGCGCGCCGCCGGTGCCGGCCGGCACCACCCGGCACCTCATGTTCTGTTTCGTCGACCACTACGAGCCGCAATTCGAGCGTCCGCCTTACGAGATCGAATGCCAGCGCGTCCAGCGCTGGCGCGAGGACTACCCGAAGCTGTGCGCCGGGCACCGCGACGCGGACGGCCGGTCGCCGATCCACACGTTTTTCTACCCGCAGGAAGA
Source organism: Steroidobacteraceae bacterium (assembly GCA_035499515.1). Taxonomy (GTDB): domain Bacteria; phylum Pseudomonadota; class Gammaproteobacteria; order Steroidobacterales; family Steroidobacteraceae; genus FEN-1191. The sequence continues at coordinate 36,552 of DATJYR010000051.1, forward strand.
GTACCGCCCCGAGCACATCAGCCCGCTGGTGGAGCTGTGCCGGATGGGCATGGGCGAGATGGAGGTGCACCTGCACCACGAGGATGACACCGACGCGGGGCTGCGCGCCAAGCTGCGCGAATTCGTCGGCGTGCTGAGCGAGCGGCACGATGCGCTGCCGCGCGATCGCGCCAGCGGCGAGCTGCGCTGGGCCTTCATCCACGGCAACTGGGCACTCGACAACTCCCATCCCGACGGCATCGGCTGCGGCATCAACGAGGAGCTCGTGATCCTGCGCGAGGAGGGCTGCTATGCGGATTTCACGCTGCCTTCCGCGCCCAGCCCCTGCCAGACCAGCACCGTGAACAGCATTTATTACGCCACCGATGATCCGAAACCGAAGTCGCACGACAAGGGCGTACGGGTGCGCGTCGGCGGCCAGCCCAGCGGCGATCTCATGATCGTGCAGGGCCCGCTGGGCCTGAACTGGCGCAGCCGCCGCTACGGCATCATCCCGCGCGTCGAGAATTCCGACCTGCGCACCAGCAGCCCGCCCACCCGCGCGCGCGCCGACTCCTGGGTCAACACCGGCATCCACGTCGAGGGTCGGCCGGAGTGGATCTTCGTGAAAGTGCACACGCATGGCGCGCCGGAGCGCGACGTCAAAGTGCTGCTGGGCCAGCCCATGGACGAGCTGTTCTCCCACCTCGAGTCGCGCTACAACGACGGCAAGGACTGGAAGCTGCACTACGTGAGCGCGCGCGAGCTGTACAACATCATCAAGGCCGCGGAGCAGGGGTTCGCGGGCGATCCGGGGCAGTATCGCGATCACGTGCTGACGCGCCCGGGCTACCAGCAGCGCTGAGCATGGGCGTGACGCTGCTCGCCTGCCTCGCGATCGGCGGCCCGCTGGCGGTGGTGTATTCCTACGCCGGCTATCCGCTGCTGCTGTTCCTGCTGGCGGCGGTGCGGCAGGGCTGGCGGGACGCGGCGTTCGTGTTCGGCAAGCAGGAGCGCCGGCGGAGCGCCCTGGCCGGGCTGCCGGGCGTGGCGGTGGTGATCTCGGCGTTCAACGAGGCGCGCCACATCCGGGCGCGCATCGAGAACCTGCTGCAGCTCGAGTACCCGGCGGACCTGGTCAGGATCTACGTCGGTTCCGACGGCAGCAGCGATGACACCGGGGCCATCATCGGATCCTTTGCCGACCCGCGCGTGGTGGCGCTGGACTTCGCGCACAATCGCGGCAAGGCCAGCGTGCTCAACGACCTGGTGGCGCGCGGCACGGAACCCATCGTGGTGTTCTCCGACGCCAACACCTACTTCGAGAAAAACGCGGTGCTGGAACTGGTGGCGGGCTTCGGCGATCCGGAAGTGGGCTGCGTGTCCGGCGAACTGCGCCTCAAGGCCGCCGACGGCGCCAACCAGGACAGCCTGTACTGGCGCGTGGAACAGTTCCTGAAATTCTTCGAGGCGCGGCTCGGCGCGCTGCTGGGCGCCAACGGCGCCATCTATGCCATCCGGCGCGAACTGTGGCGACCGCTGCGGCCCGACACCATCTGCGACGATTTCTGCGTGGCCATGAACGTGGCGGCGGCGCGCCGCCGCGTGATCTATGCGGCGCGCGCCTGGGCCGAAGAGGACACGCCGGCCAGCATCGGCGAGGAATACGGCCGCCGCGTGCGCATCGGCATCGGCAACTTCCAGGCGCTGTGGCGCCATCCGGAATATTTCTGGCGCACGCGCGCCGCCACCAGGGTGGCCTACCTCTCGCACAAGGTGCTGCGCTGGATCGCGCCGCACCTGCTGCTGGTGGCGCTGGCGGCTTCGCTGCTGCTGGCGCTGCACTCGCGGGGCTGGGCGCTCTACGGCGCCCTGCAGCTCGCGGCCTACGCGCTCGCGGCGTCGCTGTGGTGGGCCAGCGAGCGCCAGGTGAGGTTGCCGGGGCTGCTGCGCATGGTGGCCTTCCTGTTCGCGCTGAACTGGGCGTTCCTGGTCGCCTCGGTCCGTTTCGTCACCGGCAACTACCGCGGTTCCTGGGCGCGTACCCGGCGGTAGAGACGGTCGTAGCTCAGGCGCATGGTGTCGATCGAGGCATTGGCCTGCACCCAGGCGCGGGCCGCGGCTCCGAGCCGCGCGCGCTGATCCGCGTCCGCGAGCAGCGCGGCAAGCCCGGCCCGCAGCGCCTCGCCGTCGTCGACGGCCACCAGCACGCCCGTCGCGCCCTCCTGGATGATCTCGGGATTGCCGCCCACGCGGCTGGCCAGCACGGCGCAGCCCGTGGCGCAGGCTTCCAGCAGCGCGATGGACAGGCCTTCGGTCTGCGAAGGCAGCGCGAAGATGTCCAGCGCCGGCAGCAGCCGGCTGACGTCGGTGCGCTCGCCGGCGAACAGCACGCGAGCTTCGATGCCGAGCTGGCGCGCCTGGGCGCGCAGCTGCGGTCCGAGTTCGCCATCCCCGATCAGCACCACGCGCAGCGTCGGGTGGTTCGCTGCGAGCACGGGCACCTGCGCCAGCAGCAGCGCATGGTTCTTCAGCGCGACCTGCCGGCCGACGCAACCGACCACCAGATCGGTGTCGGCGAGTCCCAGCGTGCGGCGCGCCGCCACGCGCGCGGCCGCATCGCCGGCGAAGTTCTGCAATGGAATGCCATTGCGCACCAGCACGGCCTGGCCGGGTGCGACGTACCCGCGCTCGATGAAGCGCTCGCGCACCTGCCGGCCCACCATGGCGATGGCGTACGAATGCCGCACCGACCACAGGTAGCGCCGCCGCAGCACGGGGTTCTCGAGGCGCACGCCCATGTCGTGGCAAGTGCCGATCAGCGTCGGCCGGCGCAGCAGCGTCAGCCTGGTGGCGGCGGCGTACACGTTGGGGACATAGCCGTGCGTATGGACGGCCACCACGCCGCGCCGGCGGATCAGCCGGCGCAGCGCCAGCACCACGCGCGGATCGCCGGTGCCGCGTTTGCCGCCGCTCTGCACTTCGATGCCCGCGGCGCGAAGCTGCGGGGCGAAGCCCGAGGTCTCCAGCAGGCTGAAGACGGCGACCCGATCGCCGGCCTGGTGCTGCGCGATGGCAAGGTCGGTGACGGTGCGTTCCAGGCCCCCGAAGGCCAGCGTGTCTACCACATGCAGGATGCTGATGGGACTCAATTTTTTTGCCGTTCTGGTGGTCAATCTGTGCGGTATTGCTCGTGCACCGCTGGGCAACTCTTGGCATCCTATCGCACCCCGGGCTGCGCCCGCCGTGAACTGAATTCTGTCATCCATGCCAAACGCCGGCGACGTCAAACGCGTGCTGTATCACCATCGCACCCAGGGCAAGGCGGTGGAGGGCGTGCACATCCGTGGCGTGACCGATGCGCTGCGCGCCGAGGGCGTGGCGGTGGACATCATCTCGCTGCCGGGCGCCGATCCCTACGCCACGCCGGCCGCCATGTCGCCGACGCGGCAGGCCACGCCCATCATGCGCATGGTGGCGAAATTCCCCGAGCCCCTGTTCGAGCTGGCCGAAGTGGCCTACAACTTGGTGGTGTGGTGGCGCCTGCGCGCCTACCTCAAGCGGCATCGCGATGTGGGTTTCATCTACGAACGCTATTCGATGTTCATGTTCGCCACCGTGCTCATCGCGCGCGCGCGCAAGCTGCCGATCATCCTCGAAGTGAATGACGCGGCTTTCGTGTACCGGGTGCGTCCGCTGTTCTTCCAGCGCCTCGCCACCGCGATCGAGCGCTGGGTGCTGCGCAAGGCCTCGGGCCTGGTGTTCGTGTCGGGCGTGTTCCGCGACCGCGCGCGCGAAGTGCACGGCCAGATCGCACCCGCCATCGTCACGCCCAACGCGGCCAACATCGACAAGTTCAGTTTCACGGCCGAGCAGCGCCATGCGGCGCGCCAGCGCTACGGGCTGGGCGATGCCGTGGTCTGCGGCTACCTCGGCGCCTTCGTGCCCTGGCATGCCATCGACCAGTTCGTGTACAAGATCGCCGACCGCCTGCGCAGCACGCCGTCGCTGAAGCTGCTGCTGGTGGGCGATGGCGCGACATTCCCCGCGCTGCAGGGTTTCGTGAAGCAGCAGGGCCTGGAGCGGCAGGTGGTGCTCACGGGCCGCGTGGCGCACTCGGAAGTGCCGGGCTTGCTGGCCGCGATGGACATGGCCATCCTGCCGAGCGCGGGCGACTACACCTCGCCGGTGAAGCTGTTCGAATTCATGGCGGCGGGCATTCCGCCGGTGGCACCCGGCTTCGCGCCGGTGCGCGAAGTGCTGCGCGAAGGGCAGACCGGCTGGATGTTCCCGGCGGGCGATCTCGACGCCGCCATCCGCGCCGTGCTGGATCGCAGCGGCGACGCCGCCGGCCTGCGGCGGGTCGGCGCCGCGGCGCGCGCCTACGTCGCCGCCGAACGCCAGTGGCGCAACAACATCCTGCAGCTGCTCGAATTCCAGCGCCATGAAGCTGTTGTGGGCTGACCTCAAGGCCAAGCAGCGGTTGTACAGCCAGTACGGTCACTGCAGCCTGCCGCGGGCGCTGCTCACCGATGGCACGCTCGCCACGCTCCTCTACCGCATCCAGCAGGGCCTGATGGTCCTGAAGCTGGTGCCGCTCGCGCTGCTGGTGCAGCTCGTCAACAAATGGCTCAATGGCTGCGTGATCGGCCTCAAGGCCCGTTTCGGAGCAGGGTTCGTGCTGGTGCACCCGGTGGGCACGGTGATCAACTCGGCGGTGCGCGGCGGCCGCAACGTGTGGCTGCAGAGCGGCGTGGTGATCGGCGAGAACCGCGGCCGCTCGCCCACGCTCGGCGATGACATCTTCGTCGGCGCGGGTGCGCGCATCATCGGTGGCATCCACGTCGGCGATGGCGCGCGCATCGGCGCCAACGCGGTGGTGATGAGGGATGTCGCGCCTGGCAGCACCATGGTGGGCATCCCCGCGCGTCCCGTGACCCGCGGCTGAGCGCGCGACGGATCGCCAGGCGGCGCGCGCCCGGTCTCAGCGCGCCCGCGCGCGCCAGTCGCCCACCACCTGGCGGCACACGGCCAGGGTTTCCGCCGCCACGTCGTCCCAGCTCCTGCGGATCGCGCGCGCGATGCCGTCGTAGTCCCAGTCGCGCGCCAGCACCTTGCGCAGCGCGTCGGTCAGCGCGATCGGATCGCGCGGCGGCACCAGCAGGCCATTGCTGGCGTTGACGATCTCGTTGGTGCCGCCCACGTCGGTGGCCACCACCGGCCGGCCGCAGGCGATGGCTTCCACCACCACGTTGGGATAGCCCTCGGACCAGCTCGGCAGGCACAGCGTGTCCGACGCGGCCAGCCACACCGCGACGTCCTCCGGCGACTGGCTGCCGGGCAACAGGATGCGATCGGCCCACGCGCCGCGGTTGACCAGCGCGCCGAGCTCGGCGCCCATGGTGCCGTCGCCGACGAACGCCAGCAGCGCGTGCGGATTTTCCCTGGCCAGCGTCTCGAACGCGCCCAGCAGTTCGCGCAGACCCTTGGCCTCCACCAGCCGGCCGACGTAGACGATGAGCCTGGCCTCCGCGGGCACAGTGAGTTTCAGGCGCGCCGCGGCCCGCGACTGCGGGTGGAACACGGTGGTGTTGTAGCCATTGATGATGGTGTGCACGCGCTCGGGCCGAGCCCCATAGCGATCGATGATGACGCCGCGCATCTGCTCGGCCACCGACAGCACCGCTTCCGCGCCGCGCAGCGTCCGGCGCGTGAACCAGGCATTGAGCCGGTCGCGCACGTGGACGTCGGACCCCAGCGCGCCGACCACCGACGGCAGCTTGAGCGCATGCGCCGCCAGCGTCGCCGCGTGGCCATCGGGGAACAGCCAGTACGAGAGCACCACATCCGGATGCCAGGCGCGCAGCCGCGGAATCAGCGTGCCGCGGCTGATCCAGCTGTTGAACGGCCGGCTCACCACCGGCAGCGCCGGATAGCTGAAGGTTTCGGTATCGATGCCGGGCAGGCCGTAGTCCGCCGCCGCGAGTCCGTACAGGTAACTCTTTGGCTGCAGCAGGCGCAGGCGCGGGTAGCGCTGCTGCTGGAAGTACACGCGCGTCGGGGTCAGCCGCGCCAGCCCACGCGCGATCTCGTAGATGTAGCGGCCGCGGCTGTGGTCGTGCGGCAGCGGCAGCATCGGCGTGACGAGGGCAATGCGCAGTTGGCTGGCAGTGGAATCCATGGGTCCGTCGCAGTCAGTGGGTGTAGTGACTTTGCCAGCGCAGCAGCAGTGGCCGCAACCACCCCAACAGCATCGTCCAGCGCTCGGACATCTCCACCATCAGTCCGACGTCGCGGCGCGTCCATGCCTTGAGCAGCACGGTGAGCGCGACGAACAGCAGCGCGAATACCAGGCCGGCCAGGAGATTGGCGGCCAGCTCCAGCTCCAGCGGCAGCAGGCAGCAGGCATAACTTGCGACCGCGGCCAGCGCAGCGGCCAGCAGCAATCGCAACAGGCCCGCCCAGGGCAGCGGCGCCCTGATGGCCTGCACCGATTGCACCACCATGGTGAGCGAATAGGCGATGTGTACCACGGCCACCGAGAGGGCGGCGCCCGTGAGTCCGAAAGCGGGCACCAGCAGGTAACCCGTGATGAGCGACATGACCGTGGAGATGCACACCAGTACCGCGCGCTGCTGCTGGCGCCCGGAAGTGGTGAGCAGTGCGCCGGTGGTGGCGTCGAACAGGAACACGCCGCCGATCAGCAGCATCACGCGCAGCGTGAAGATGGCCGGTTCGAAGCTGGGTCCGTAGAAGATCCGCACCGCGGGCTCGGCCCAGTACCAGCCGCTGCCGGCCAGGATCAGTCCCAGGAAGGTCAGGAAGCGGAAGGTATCGCCGAACAGCGCGTGGCTCTGCTGCGGATCGCCGGATCCCTGCGAGCGCGCCATCGCGGGCATGAGCACGGCCGAAAGACCCACCGTCAACAGCTCCACGCTGCCACGCGTGAGGCCCGCGGCAATCGTGAAGAAGCCGACGTTGGCCGCGCCCCAGTGGGTGGCGAGCAGGTAGGTTTCCACCGAGCGGTTGCTCAGCGCATAGCCCACGGTCAGCACGATGGTCCACAGCAGGTGCTGCCGCAGGCGACGTTCCAGGGTGGGCTCGAGCCGTCCGGTGCGCGCCGCGCGCAGTCCCGCGCGGCGCAGCAGTGCACTGGCCAGCAGGTACATGCCGACGCTGCTGCAGGCGAACAGCACCAGGTAGCTCTTGACGGGTGCGCCGCGCGCGGCGAGCACCAGGGTGACGATGGCGCCCAGCACGCTGAACACGATGGTGGTCATGGGCTCGACATCGAAGCGTCCGTAGCCCTTGCCCATCGAAACGTCGAACAGGTAGAACGTCTTGCTGGCCGTGGACACGGCGCCGACCAGCAGCAGCGTCACGACTTCGGTGCGCCAGCCGGGGGGCGGATGCAATCCCATCCAGGCGGCGAACAGCAGCAGGATCAGCGCCAGCGATGCGAGCTGGCGCGTGAGCAGCCAGCGGTGCACGCCGGCGGCGGCCGCGGGTTGCCCGGCGCCGAGGCATTCGGCCACGAAGCGGATGCCCGAGGTGGTGAGGCCATGGTTGGCCATCATCACCAGCAGCCCCGTGATCCATACGACATAAGCGTAGCGGCCATACGCGTCCGGTCCGAGCGAACGCGCCGCGATCGCGCCGACGATGAGGCTGAGGCCGTAGGAGAGGTAGGTCGAGGCTGTGACGAAGGCTGCGGCCCTTATGGCCGCGATCCTCCCCGGAGGGTTGGTCATGGCTTCGAGAATAAACGTTCCGCAGTGGCGCCGGCTCCATCGGGACACGGCAATTTGCAAAACGAGGACCATTTCTCATGACTATCCGCGGCGCATGTCCTAATCTTCTGCAGTGCGGGCCGCCTGCAGGCCAGCAGTATCAGGGAGAGTGGGCTGGTGAATGCAGCAGCGGGCGAGTCATTCGCGGTCACGGCCGCGATGACCGGACAGAGCATGGACGCCGACACAAGCTGCGAACTGGTGGTCACGCCGCTCGGCGCGCGCCAGTCGCTGGAACAGGCCTGGCGCCACCTGGAGCTGCAATGCAGTCCCAGTTTCTTCACGTCCTGGGCCTGGATCGGCGCCTGGCTGCGCGCCTTGCCGGCCGGGACGCCCATCTACCAGGTCAGCGTGCTGCGCGATCGGGCGCTGGTGGCCAGCGGCCTGTTCTGTCATCGCATCGTGCGCCGCCATGGCCTGCGCGTGCGGCAGCTGCTGCTGCATGAATGCGGGGTACCGGCCCTCGATGCGCTGCGCATCGAATGCAACGGTCTGCTGGTGCGTCCGGGCGCCGAGCGGCTCGCGATCGCCACCCTGCTCAACCAGATCAAGCACCATCCGCAGCTGCCGCGCTGGGATGAGCTGGTGTTGCCGGGCCTCGACGACGCGCCGTTGTGGCAGGCCGCGGCACGGTCCGCCGGGCTGCTGTCCGATGCCGTGGTCATGCCCTCGCGCTACACCGACCTGCAGGCGTTGCGCGCGCAGCACGCGACTTACCTCGATTCGCTGGTGTCGAAGACGCGCCGCAAGATCAAGACCTGCATCAAGGAGTACGAAGGCCGCTACGGCAAGCTGCGCTGCGAACTCTCCGGCAGCGTGCGCCAGGCGCTCGAGGATTTGTCGCTGCTCGAGGAGCTGCACCAGCAGTACTGGATCTCGAAGGGGCAGCCGGGATCGTTCGCCAATCCGGAATTCCGCCGCTTCCACCGCGGGCTGGTGGAGCGCGAGCATGACGCGGGCGGCGTGCGGCTGCTGCGCATCTACGCCGGCGAGCAGACGCTCGGCCTGCTGTACGTGCTGATCCACGCGGGCAAAGTGAGTTTCTACCAGTGCGGCTATCGCTACGGCCTGGTGGACAGGCACGACGTGCCCGGCATCGTGGCCATTGCGGTGGCGATCGAACGTTTGCTGCAGGAACCCTGCACCCACTTCGAATTCCTGGCGGGCCGCCAGCAGTACAAATCGGAACTGGGCACCGCGCAGCGCGAACGCACCTGGCTGGTGCTGCAGCGGCCGCGTCTGCCACTGCTGGTGACGCGCTTTTTTCGCCGCTGCAACCGGCTTCTGCGAAAATTCCGCCGGTGAACGAATTCTCGGAATCGGATCCCTGTTTCGATCCGGCGCTGATGGAGCAGCTGGCCGCGCCCGCGGGCGCGGGTCCCGCGCTGCGCGTGGCGCTGTGGGCCGATGTCGCGAAACTGCCGCATCATGTGCGCCGGCTGGTGGAATGCATCCGCAGCGCGCCCTACGTCGATATCCTCGCCGTCATTGCGCCGCCGGCGCAGCCGATCCGGCGCGACTCGCGCAGCCTGCTCTACGACAGCTACCTGCGGCTGGTCGACGCGCGGCAGCCGCGGGACGTGCTGCCCGATGCCGAAATCGACTGTTCCGACCTGTTCACGGACGTCCCACGCGTGCCCGCGGGCGACCTGGCCGCGATCCAGGCGCTGCAGCTCGACGTGCTGCTGTGCTTCGGTCCGCTGCCGCCCGACGCAGTGCGCGTGCTGCCGGCGTCCGGCGCCTGGGCCTACCACCCGGGCGACAGCACGCAGGGTTTCGGCGATCCGCCGCAATCCTGGGAATTGCTGCGCGCCTTGCCCGTGACCACGGTGGAGCTGCAGCGGCTGCGCGCCGCCGGCGCCGCGCCCGAAGTGCTGGATCGCGTCACCCTGTCGATGGTGGCAGGCACCTCGGTCAGCAGCAGTCGTAGCGCCGCGGTTTGGGGCAGCTTGCACCTGGCCCTGCAGCGGCTGCGCGCGCTGCATCTGGCCGACAACGCGCAGCCTGCGGTTTCGCAGCCCACCCACGCCGTGCGCGCGCTGCGGCGGCCCGGCAATCTCGACGTGGTGCGCTGGGTCGTGGCGCGCGCGAGCCGCAGCCTGAAGGTCCGTTCCAGGCATCGTGCCGAAATCCCCCACTGGCGCGTGGCGCTGCGGCGCGCGCAGCCCGGCCTGCTGGATCGGGCGCCCGGCCATGAGCTGGAGGGCTTCAATTGGCTCGAGTCGCCGCGCGGGCATTTCTGGGCCGATCCTTTCCCGCAGCAGGTGGCTGGCCGGGACTGGTTGTTCGTGGAGGACTACCAGTACGCCACGGGCTACGCCGGCCTGTCGGTGATGGAGCTGGACCGGCAGGGACAGCCCCTCGACACGCCCGTGCCCATCATGCAGCCGCCGTATCACCTCTCCTATCCGCACGTGGTGCAGTGGGAGGGTGAGTACTACATGATTCCGGAATCTTCCGCGGGCGGCACCGTCGACCTGTGGCGCGCGAGCGAATTCCCCTTCCACTGGCGCAAGGAATGCACGCTGCTGGAGATGCGCGCGGTGGACACCACGCTGTGGTATCGCGACGAGCGCTGGTGGCTGTTCACATCGCCGATGGTGGCGCGCAACCACGTCGCGGTGACGCTGCTGTACCACGCGCCGCGCCTCACCGGTCCCTGGACCCTGCACCCGGTGGCGCCGATCTGCTCCGACGTGCGCCAGGCGCGCGGCGCTGGCGAACTGCTCGAGTACGGGGGCAAGCTGCTGCGCCCCGCGCAGGACTGCGCCGGCGCCTACGGTCGCGCGTTGGTGTTCAACGAGATCATGGTCATGGATACACGGCGTTACTCGGAGCGGCTGTACCGCCGGGTGGCCACGCCGCCGGGCTCGAAGCTGTTCGGCGTGCACACCTACAACCGCGGTGGCGGCTGGGAGGCGGTGGACGGCCGCGTGTTCCGCGCCCGCAGCGCAACCACATGAGCGCCGCGGCCTCCAGTCCGTCCAGCACCACGACCGCCGGCGCGCCGCGCGCGCAGCGCGTCGCCTGGGTCGATTATTCCAAGGGCATCTGCATCTTCCTGGTGGTGATGCTGCATTCGAACCTGGCGGTGCAGGACACGCGCGGCGCCGAGGGCTGGCTCGAGTACGTGGTGGCGTTCGCACGGCCGTTCCGCATGCCGGACTTCTTCCTGATCGCCGGCCTGTTCCTCGGCAACACCATCGATCGCCCGTGGCGCGTGTACTTCGACAAGAAGGTGCTCCACTTCCTGTACTTCTATCTGCTGTGGACCGCGATCCAGTTTGCGCTGTTCGACACGCGCGCCTACCTGAACCAGGGCCGGTCCGGCGGCCAGATCGCCTTCGAATACCTGCGCACGTTCATCGAGCCCGAAGGCTCGCTGTGGTTCATCCACAGCCTGGCGCTGTACTTCCTCGTCGTGCGCCTGACGCGCGCCGTGCCCTGGTGGCTCATGCTCGCCATCACGGGCGGCCTGCAATGCGCCAACATCCACACGGGCTGGACCGTGATCGACGAGTTCGCGCGGCGGTTCGTCTACTTCTACTCGGGCTACGTCGCGGCGCGCTACGTGTTCCGTCTGGCGGAGTGGGGCTACGCGCGGCCCGGCTCCATGGCGCTCTACCTGCTGTGCTGGGCGCTGGCCAACGAGACGCTGGTGCGCGAAGGCTGGTCGACGCTGCCGGGCGTGGGGCTGGTGCTGGGATACGTGGGCGCGCTGGCCGTGGTGTTCTTCGGCGTGACGCTGAGCCAGCTGCGTGGCACGCGCTGGCTGCGCTACCTGGGCGAGAACTCCATCGTGGTGTATCTCGGCTACTACACCTGCGAACACCTCTCCATGAAGTTCCGCGTCAACCAGATTCCGGACATCGGCACCGCGGCGCTGGTGCTGACGGTGCTGGACGTGTTCGGCGCGTTGCTGATGTTCTGGATTGCGATGCGTCTCGGGGTCCGTTTCCTGTACCGCCGCCCGCCATGGGCGCGGATCGAAGCGGCGCCGCCGCCGTCGGCCGTGCCGCTCGCCAGCGCCTCGTGAGCGCGCGGGCCCGCTAGCGGCTGCGGGCGGGCCGGCGCAGACGGCCGCGCAGGACACGCGCCAGCCGTTCCGCGCGCAGCAGCCAGCCACGCAGACTGTGGCGGATCAGGACCAGCCGGTACACCGGCGTGGCTGCCGGGTTCCAGTTCCTGAACCAGGGCGGACTGCCTTCCAGGTTGATGTAGCGGAAGCCGCGTTCGGCGGCGTCGAGCCGCACCACGCGTTCCAGCAGGGAGTTGCCCGGCGACAGGCTGGCGAGCGATTCGTCGTAGCCGAGCTTGTGGACGTACAGCGTGTCGCTGTCGATGAAGCAGAACTGGGCTGCGATCACGCGCGAACCCAGCCGCAGCAGATGGATGCGCAGCCGGCCTTCGGATCCAAACTCCTGCAGCAGGCGCGAATAAAATGCCAGCAACGCGGGCGATTGCACGATGGCCGTGCCGTCGGTGCCTTTCCAGCCCGACGCCTCGCTGGCGAGAAAGGGTTCGAAGGCGCGCTGCAATGCCTCCGGGGTGCGCGCCACCTCGAGCCGCACCTCCTCCTGCTGGGCCAGCTTCTTGCGCGCCTTGTTGAGGTTGCTGCGGAAATTGCCGCTCAGCGCCGCCGCGAACGGCTCCCACGGGATGTCGCAGTCGATCTGGTCGCAGGTCTTGACCTGCGACGCGAGCAGGCGCGGGTCGCCGCGCCCGGCACGGTCCGCGGCTTTGCCCTGTGCCGCATCCGGCGTGGCCGGCGCCAGCACCGATTCGGCCATCACCGGTTCGAAACCCAGCACTTCCCAGGCAATGCGCGCCTCGGCCAGCGCGCGACACACGGCGTCGAGCAGCGCGGCGGCCGCCACACCGGGCGCGGCAATGACATCCGCCAGTGGCCAGTGGTTGTGCTCGGGCAGGCCCCAGCGGCGGGCGCCGAACCGGCCGTCGGCCTGCCGCTGCAGCGGCACGATGGCGACGCAGCGGCCGCCGTCGGAACATGCCACGAACAACACCTGTTCCGGCGCGTCCGCCAGCGTAGCCAGCCACGCCGCGTGCCACGCCCAGGTGTGGAAGAAACGCGCCTTCGGCAGCTCGGCCTGTAGCGCCAGCCACGCCGGTTGCAGCTCGGCCAGCCCGCCAGCACCGCGGTGGACGCGGGCCTCAACGATCCTTGAAATCATCCGGCGTGAGCTGGTGGCGCGCCAGCAGCTTGTAGAAGTCGGTGCGGTTGCGCTTGGCCAGCCGCGCCGCCTGGCTGACGTTGCCGCCCGTGATCTGCAGGATCTGCGACAGGTAGGCGCGCGTGAATTCGTCGCGCGCCTCGTCGAACGAGGGCAGTTTCGCCTGGCCGCCGCCGAGCGACTGCTGCACCAGTTCCACCGGGATGATGGGCGTGGCCGCCAGCGCGCAGTTCTGCCGCACCACGTTGGCGAGCTGGCGCACGTTGCCGGGCCAGTCGCTGGTGGCGAGCAGTTCCACGGCCTCGGGCGCATAGATCTTGCGCTCGCCGCTCTCGCGGGCGATCTCGGCCAGGAAGTGCGCCACCAGCACCGGGATGTCCTCGCGCCGGCGCGACAGCGGCGGGATCTCGATGTGCACCACGTTGAGGCGGTAGTACAGGTCTTCGCGGAACTGGCCGCCCGCGAGCAGCTGCTGCAGGTCGCGGTGCGTGGAGGAGAGCACGCGCACGTTCACCGGAATGCTTTCGGTGCTGCCCACCGGACGGATGGCATTCTCCTGCAGCACGCGCAGCAGCTTGACCTGCAGCCGCATCGGCATGTCGCCGATCTCATCCAGCAGCAGCGTGCCGCCATCGGCGTTCTGCAGCAGGCCGGGCTGGTCCTGGTTCGCGCCGGTGAACGCGCCGGCAACATGGCCGAACAGCTCGCTCTCGAGCAGGTTCTCCGCCATCGCGCTGCAATTGATGCTCACGAACGGCTTGTTGCGGCGGGGGCTGACCTTGTGGATGGCGCGCGCCAGCAGCTCCTTGCCGGTGCCGCTCTCGCCCGTGATCAGCACGCGCGCGTCGGTGCCCGCCACCATGTGCGCCTGCGCGAGTTTCTCCTCCATGATGGGTGAGCGCGTGATGATGGCCGAGCGCCAGTCCTCGTCGCTGTCGATGAAGCCGGAGATCTTGAGCGCCTTTTGCACTTGCGCCAGCAGCTCCTGCTTCTCGACCGGCTTGGTGAGGAAGCCGAACGCGCCCATCTGCGTGGCCTGCACGGCGTCCGGGATGGTCCCGTGCGCGGTCAGCAGGATCACCTTCAGGCCAGGCCAGCGGATCTGCAGCTCCTTGAGCAGGCCGATGCCGTCGAGCTGGTCCATGCGCAGGTCGGAGATCACGAGGTCGGGACGGAACCGGCCGGCCGCCGCCAGCGCCAGCATGCCATTCTCCACGGCCTCGACCTCGTAGTTCTCGGCGCGCAGCCGGATGGTGAGCAGCCGCAGCAGGCCGGGATCGTCGTCGACCACCAGGATGCGGGCCTTGCGCTTGGGTCTCGTGTTCACGGTTTCTTTCCCTGGTTGGTGTTCTTGCGCTCGCTGAGGTTGCGCTCGATGTTGGCCACCGCGTCCAGCTTGGCCTGCGCGTCCTCGAGCTGCTTGCGGAGCCTGGCGTTGTCGTCGATTTCGGCCTGCAGGCGCTTGGCCAGCGCGGTCTGCCGGTTGCTGTCGGCGCGCGTCAGCTCGCCCTGCAGGCGCTCGTTCTCCGATTGCAGGCTCGCGGCGCGATCCAGCTGCGCCAGTTCCACCAGCATCAGCGCGCGTTCGGCGGGCAGCAGCGCTTCGGGCGAGGCGGCCAGGTCCCGCAGCAACCGGCGCGCCTGCTCGGAGTCGTAGCCGGCGTGGCCCGGCGTGGCCAGCGCCAGCGCGTAACGCAGCTGGGCGCCGCCGCCGGGGGAGCGCTCATAACCCTGGCGTGCGGTCGCGAGGATTTCGGCCTGTTCGGCCGGCGTGCCCTGCGCCAGGCGCTGCAGGGTCTGGATGGAATTCATGAGCACCACCGCCGCCGCGGCGTCGCGGTCGATGCCGTTGCTGGCGGGCGCGCGGGCGGCGACACGGCTCGTGTCCGCGGTGCTGTTGCCGCCCAGCAGGCTGCAGGCGCCGAGCAGCGCGAGGCAGGCGAGCGGGGGCCACCAGCGGAGGCAGCGCAGGGACAGGGCGCGGTCAGGCGGCATTGGCCTTGTTCCGTTCGGGCGCGGCGCCGCGTTCGGGCAGGCCCGGGAGCGGCGCGTTGCGGTTGGCCCGCAACGGCATGCGGATGCAGAAATGCGCGCCCGCGAATTCGCCATCGCGCAAGGTGATGCTGCCGCCGTGCACCTGCACGAACTCGTGCACCACCGACAGGCCGATGCCGGTGCCTTTGACATGGCCGGACGGCGAGCGGCCGGTGTAGAAGGCGTCGAAGATGTGCGCACGCTCGTCGGGTGCGATGCCGACCCCCGAATCCGCGATTTCCAGCGTCAGCTCGTCGCCGGTGGCGCGTGCGCGCAGGTGGATCGCGCCGCCGCGCGGCGAATACTTGATGGCATTCGACAGCAGGTTCTCCAGGATCAGCCGCACCTTGCCGCGATCGGCGTACAGCAGCAGGTTTTCCACGTGCACGTCCAGCCGCAGGCGCTGCGAGACCAGCGTGAGCTGCTGGTTCTCCAGCACCTGCTTCACCAGCGGCCGCAGCCGGAACTCGGACGGGTCGAGGCCGATGCTGTTGCTCTGCCAGGCGCTGAAGCTCAGCAGGTTCTCGATCATGCGCTGCAGCTTGATGCTGTTGTCCTGCAGGATGGTCGTGACTTCGCGCTGCCCGCTCCCCAGCTCGCCCACCGCGCCGTCCATCAGCAGCTCGGTGCCTTCGCGGATGTTGGCCAGCGGGGTCTTGAGTTCATGCGACATGTGGCGCAGGAAGCGGTTGCGCTCCTGCGCCAGTTCCACCAGGCGCAGGCGCAGCCATTCGAGCTGGCGGCCGAGGCGCTGCAGGTCCACCGGGCCGGTGACGTCGATGGCATGCGTGAAGCTGCCGTTGCCGAGCTCGGTGATGGCGCGGTCGATCTGCCGCAGCGGACGGCCGAGCCCGATGGTGAACGCCAGCACCGCCAGCAGCAGCAGCGGAATCATCAGCGCCGCCTCCAGCAGCAGCTTGCCGCGCGCCTGCGTGGTCTGGGTACGCAAGGTCTTCAGCTCGGTGTCGATCTGGTGATTCGCGAGTTCGGCCACGCGCGCCGCCTGCTGCTGCAACGGGCCGAAGGCTTCGAGGCCAGTGGACTGCGTCGTGGTGTTCGCCAGCGCCGGCACTTCGCTGCGCACCTGCGCCTGCAATTCCGACAGTCTGGCCAGATCCGCGCTGGCCTCCGCGCTGCCGAGCTGCACGCGCAGGCTCTGCACCGTGCCGTCGAGCTGCTCGTCGTTGCCGCGGAACGTGGCCAGCACCTGCGGCGTGCCCAGCACCTGGTAGAGACGCGCCGAGCGCTCCAGCGAGGCGATCTGGCTGAACAGGTCGCGCGTCAGCCGGGTGGCCTGCACGCTCTCCAGCACCAGTTTCTGGGTGGTGCCGGTCAGCCGCGTCATCTGCACCGTGGCGTGCACCACCGCCACCAGCAGCGGGATGGCGATGATGGCCAGTCCCAGCAGCAGGAAACCGTTCAGTGATTTGGGGAGGGCCCAACGCATCGCGTCATTCTATGCCAGCCGGCCCGCGTGGTGGACGCCCGTGCTGTCGTTCGATACCGACACACCGCGCGCGTCCACCGCCTTCACCAGGGCTGTTTGGCGCGCAGTTCTTCCCAGCGCAGGGAGTGGCGCACGATGGTGTCCAGATCATCGAGCCGGGGCTGCCAACCCAGTTGCGCGCGGATACGTCCTGCGTTCGCGACCAGGTTCGGGGGGTCGCCCGCGCGCCGCGGCTCGAGCCTGATCTCGAGCCGCTTGCCGGACACGCGCTGCACGCTGTCCAGCACTTCGCGGACGCTGTAGCCATGGCCGTAACCGCAGTTGAGGACCGTGGCGCCGCCACCGCGGCGCAGGTAGTCGAGCGCGTCCAGGTGCGCGCCGGCCAGGTCCCAGACGTGGATGTAGTCGCGCACGCCGGTGCCATCCGGCGTGGGATAGTCGGTGCCGTAGATGCTGACGTGGCTGCGCTTGCCGACCACGGCCTCGCACGCCACCTTGATGAGCAGCGTCGCGAGCCGGGTCGCCTGGCCCACCCGCGCCTCGGGATCGCTGCCGGCGACGTTGAAGTAGCGCAGCGCCACGTAGCGGAAGTCGCTGGCCGCGGCCAGGTCCCTGAGGATCCATTCCATCATGAGCTTGGAGGTGCCGTACGGATTGATGGGCGCCGTGGGCGTGTCTTCGGAGGCCTGGCCCGATTCCGGCATGCCGTACACCGCGGCGGTGGAAGAGAACACGAACTGGCGCACGCCGCCGGCCATGCAGGATTCGAGCAGGGTGCGCGCGGCGCTGGTGTTGTTGCCGTAGTACTTGAGCGGGTCGCGCACCGACTCGGGCACGATGGTGTTGGCGGCGAAGTGCATCACGGTGCCGATGCCGTGTTCGGCCAGCAGCCTGCCGACCAGTTCCCGGTCACCCACGTCGCCCCGCACCAGCGGCGTGTCGCCCACCGCCTGTGCGAACCCGGTGCTCAGGTTGTCCAGCACCACCACGCGCTCGCCACGCTCGCGCAGCTGCAGCACCACATGACTGCCGATATAGCCGGCACCGCCGGTGACCAGCACGGTATCCTTCTGCATCCTTCCAAGACTCCGGGAAAACGATTGAATCCAGACATGATAACCGTTGGGCGTGGCGCGGCTGTGATCCAGTGCCGCCGTGGAACCCATGGCTAGCGCGCAGCCGTTCGCCGGGTTGTCGCCGGAGCGCATCCTGCGGTGGGCCGAAGCGGCGGGGTTGGCGCCCGATGGGCACCTGTTCGCCCTGAACAGCTACGAAAACCGGGTCTACCGGCTCGGGCTCGACGATGGGTCGGCGCGGGTGCTGAAGTTCTACCGCCCGGAGCGCTGGAGTGATGCGCAGATCCTGGAGGAGCATGCTTTCACGCTGGAACTGGCGGCTGCGGAGCTGCCCGTGGCGGCTCCGCTGGCCATCGGCGGCCAGACGCTGCTCAAGGACCAGGAACTGCGGGTGGCGGTGTTCCCGCTCTGTCCGGGCGGCGCGCCGGACGTGGACCAGCCGGGAGTGCTGGAACTCATGGGACGGACCCTGGGCCGCTGGCACGCGCTGGGCGCACTGCGCCCGTTCCTGCGGCGGCCGACGCTGGGCGGGGAGCGGCTGGGCGCCAGGGCACGCGCCGTCGTGCTGGCTTCGCCCCTGCTGCCCCAGGCGCTGTCGGCCCGCTACGAAGCGCTCAGCGGACAGTTGCTGGCAGCGTTGCTGGCAGCCTGGGACGCGGCGGAGCCGGTGTCGCGGGTGCGCCTGCATGGCGACTGCCATCGCGGCAATATCCTGTGGCGGACCGCGGGCCCCGTCCAGGGACCGCTGTTTGTCGATCTGGACGATTGTATGAATGGCCCGCGGATGCAGGACCTGTGGATGTTCCTGTCCGGCACCGCCGACGAGCAGCGGGGGCAGTGGGCCGCGCTGATGGTCGGCTACGAAACCTTCAGCAGCATCGACTACGGCGAATTGCGGCTCATCGAAGCACTGCGCGCGGCCCGCATGCTCAATCACGCCGCCTGGGTGGCCGAACGCTGGCAGGATCCCGCCTTTCCGCGCGCCTTCCCCTGGATCGCCGAGCCGCGCTGGTGGGAGCAGCACTGCAACGACCTGGCCGAGCAATGTGAAGCGGTTGGCGAACCGCCGCTGTCGGGAAGTTGAGGCTGCGGCAACTTATGTTAGGGTAAGGCCATGGGTGCACGGGAAGGGTGGGTGCTGATCGTGGCGTCGCTGGCGCTGGCGGCCTGCGGGTCGTCGCAGCCGGCTGCGCAGGGCGCGGCCGCGGGCAACGTGAAAACCCGTCCCACGGGCGCCGCGCTCGATCGCGACACCGTGCGTGCGGTGAGCGCGGCGCATTCGACGGTGCCCATCGACCTGCGGTTCGAACTCAAGGAACGCCCCACGCTCAACGCCGCCACCGATGTCGAGCTGGCGCTGGTGCCGGATGGCAACACGGCCATCAACCACATCCGGCTGTCGTTCCAGTCGGTGGATGGACTCGATCTCGCCAATCCCGATCCCGTGAGCTACGACAAGCCGGAGCCGGGGGTCGCGATCACGCAGAACATCGGCGTGGTGCCGCGCCGCGCCGGTGTGCTGTATTTCACCGTGACCGCGCTCATCGACAACGACGACGGTTCGCTGTCCCGCAGCTACACCATTCCGCTGGTGGTTGGCGCCGGCTGAGCCGCGGTGTAGCGCTGCGCGCTGCGCCGCAGGCGCCAGCGTTTCACGGCAAAACGGGATATCCCTCACGCGGCGTGCGCACCCGCGCCCGTATCATCGAAGGCCACCAGTTCACGGCGTGCCGATCCAGCTTATGTCACACCCGCCCCTGCCCAGGGTCCTGCCGGTATTGCAGCCAGTCGCCGAGGCGAGCGAGCTGCATCCGCGGCTGCGCAGCTGCCTCGAGCGCAGCCGCCGCCGTCCCGGCGCGGACCTCGACTGGAGCGAGCTGCTGCGCCGGGTGAGCGAGGACTACGAGGCCATGGACGCCGAGCGGCGCGGCATCGTGCGCTCCATGCAGATGATCGCCGAGGAAACCTCGCGCCAGGGGTCGGGCAGTCCCGAGGCCGCGCACCTGCAGGCCATCCTCGACCACATCAACGATGTGGTGATCACGGTGGCGGCCAACGGTTCGATCCAGGTGTTCAATCCCACCGGCGAGCGCGTGTTCGGCTACGCCGAGTCGGAGCTGATCGGCCAGCCGATCTCGCGGCTGCTGCCCGACCTGCCGCTGCACGGCTCGCTGCAGCAGGGACTGCAGGCGCTCACCGCCAGCGCCCACAACAGCCGCGGCGATCCGCGGCCCAAATCCATGCAGGCGCGGCGCAAGGACCTGCGCGAATTCCCGGCCGAACTGGTGGCCAACCGCGTGGCGCTGCAGGGCCGCGATGCCTACGTGATCTGCCTGCGCGACAGCAGCGAGCGGCTGCAGGCCGAACAGGCGCTGCGTGACAGCGAAGCGCGCTACCGCACGCTGGTGGAGAGCGCGCCGGAAGTGATCCTGCTGATCGACTCGCGCTCCGGACGGTTCGTGGACTTCAACGAGAACGCGCTGCGCTTCTTCCGCCGCACGCGGACGGAGTTGCCCGAGTGCGGCATGCTGGAGGTGAGCGCGACCGAGCAGAACGGCAAGGGCGCCGCGGCCGCGGCCTGGCAGCGCATCGCGGCCGACGCGCTGGCCGGCGAGGCGCAATCGTTCGAGTGGCTGTTCCACGACCGCGACGGCCGCGAAACTCCCGCCGACGTGCGGCTCATGACGCTGCCCGGAACCACGCCGCTGCTGCGCGTGAGCATCACCGACATTTCGGCCCGCAAGCGCGCCGAGCGCATCGCCAGCGGCGAGCGGCATTTCTTCGAACTGGTGGCGGCCAACGCCGCGCTGTCGCAGGTGCTGGAGGCCATCGTGGCGATGGTGGAGTCGCCGCACTCCGATGTGATCGCGGCCATCAGCCTGCTGGACGACGACGCCCGGTGCCTGGCGGAAGTGATCGGCCCGCGCCTGCCGGAAGCGCTGCGCGCGGCCGAGACCCGCACCATGGTCGACATCCGGAATGGTTCCAGCGCGGCCGCGGTCTACCTGGGTCGCCAGGTGCTGGTGGCCAACACCGGCAAGGATGCGATCTGGCAACGGCGGCGCGAACTCGCCGCGCAGCACCAGCTGGGCTCGGCCTGGGCCATGCCGATCAAGAACGCCAATGGCCGCGTGCACGGTGCGCTGTGCCTGTACCGCAGGCTGCCCGGCCTGCCCGCGCCCGGCGACCTGGAACTCATGACCCACGCCGCGCGGCTGGCGGGCATCGCCATCGAGCGGCGCCGCAGCGAGACCGCGCTGCGCGACAGCGAATCGAAATACCGCGGGCTGTACGAGAGCATGCTCGAGGGCGTGTACCAGTGCGCGCCCGACGGCCGCGTGAAGTCGGTGAACCCGGCGTTCGTGCGCCTGCTGGGCTACGACAGCGCCGAACAGGTGCTGGCGCTGCCAAACCTCGGCGTCCTGTACTGGGATCCGAAGGAGCGCGCCGCGTTCGAGGCCAGGCTGAGCGAGGATGGCGCCATCCACAACGCCGAGCACCGCCTGCGCCGCCGTGACGGCATGCAGCTGGTGGTGCTGGAAAGCGCGCGCGTGCTGCGCAACGCCGACCAGAGCGTGTCCGCCTACGAAGGCACGCTCGCCGACATCACCGAGCGCAAGCGCAACGAGGAAGGCATCTTCGCCGAGAAGGAGCGCCTGCAGGTCACGCTGCAATCGATCGGCGACGCGGTGATCACCAGCGACGCCAGCGGGCGCATCGACTACCTCAATCCCATCGCCGAGCAGCTGCTGGGCTGGACCGCGCAGCAGGCCCAGGGCCGCGCCATCACCGAGGTGCTGCGCCTGCACGACGAGAACAGCCAGCGCGAGCTGGAGAACCCGCTGCTGCGCTGCCTGCGCGACGGTCGGGTCGCGAACTTCGGCGAGCACAGCGTGCTGGTCAACCGCAACGGCGAGCAGATCGCCATCCAGGATTCCGCCGCGCCGATCCGCGACAGCGAAGGCAAGACCATCGGCGCGGTGATCGTGTTCCGCGACGTGACCAAGGAGCGACGGCTCAAGCGGGCGCTGTCGTACCAGGCCTCGCACGACGCGCTGACCGGCCTCATCAACCGCCGCGAATTCGACTACCGCCTGGAACGCGCGGTGGACGAGGCGCGCGAGAACCGCCTCACGCACGCGCTGCTGTACGTGGACCTGGACCAGTTCAAGCTGGTCAATGACACCTGCGGCCACAGCGCCGGCGATCGGCTGCTGCGCGACATCACCGGCGTGCTGCAGCAGCACGTGCGCTCCTCCGACATCATCGCGCGCCTGGGCGGTGACGAGTTCGGCGTGCTGATGCCGATCTGCACCAACGACCAGGCCAGCCGCGTGGCGGAGAACATCCGGCGCGCGATCCGCGAATTCCGCTTCGTGTGGAACGAGGTGTCGACGCATATCGGCGCGAGCATCGGCATGGTGGAGATCAATGCCGACACCGAGAGCGTGGCCAGCATCATGAGCGCGGCCGACATCGCCTGCTATGCAGCCAAGGAGGCCGGACGCAACCGCGTGCACGCCTACGATGCCAGCGAGGCGTCCGGCCGCCACCGGGAAATGTACTGGGTGGGCCGCGTGACGCGCGCGGTCGACGAGAACCGGCTCGAACTGCACCACCAGCCCATCGTGCCCGTGGGCGGCGGCGGCGCGCCGCCGGTGTTCCACGAGCTGCTGGTGCGTCTGTACGGGGAAGATGGCGAACTGGTGC
Source organism: Steroidobacteraceae bacterium (assembly GCA_035499515.1). Lineage (GTDB taxonomy): Bacteria > Pseudomonadota > Gammaproteobacteria > Steroidobacterales > Steroidobacteraceae > FEN-1191. Next base: position 58,780 of record DATJYR010000051.1, read on the forward strand.
CGCCGGGAGAGTTCATCCCCGCCGCCGAGCGCTACAACGTGATCTCGGCCATCGATCGCTGGGTGGTGGGCCGCGCTGCGGCCGAAGTGCGCAGGCTGGCGGGCGAGGGCGGCGAGCCGCGCCTGTTCTCGGTCAACATCTCGGGCACCTCGCTCAGCGATCGCAGTTTCCTGGATTTCCTGCTCAAGGTGGTGGAAGACCCGCTGGTGGCGCGCGGCCTGTGCTTCGAGATCACCGAAACCGCCGTGATCACCAACCTGTCGCAGACGGTGCACTTCATGCGCGAGCTCAAGATGCGCGGCTGCCGCTTCGCGCTCGACGACTTCGGCAGCGGCCTGTCCTCGTTCCACTACCTCAAGCACCTGCCTGTGGACTTCCTGAAGATCGACGGCCAGTTCGTGGCCAACGCGCCCCACGATCCCGTGGATCGCAGCATGGTGGAGGCGATCTGCCAGGTGGGCCGCGCGCTGGGCATCGCCACCGTGGCTGAAAAGGTGGAATCCGCCGAGGTGTTCGCGCTGCTGGGCCAGATGGGGGTGGACTACGCGCAGGGCTACCATATCGCGCGGCCCGCGCCGCTTCAGACCCTGGTGACGCCGGCTTGAGTTAAGCTCCCGCGATGAGCCTGCTTCCCGATCGCCGCCTGTGCGTGGCGCCCATGCTCGATTACACCGACCGGCACTGCCGCTACTTCCTGCGCGGCTTTTCGCCGCGCGCGTTGCTGTACACCGAGATGATCACCACCGAGGCCATCCTGCGCGGCGATGCCGAACGCCTGCTGCAGCATTCGCCGGCCGAGCACCCGGTGGCGCTGCAGCTCGGCGGCGGCGATCCGGTGCGGCTGGCGAGCGCGGCGCGCATCGGCGCCGAGGCTGGCTATGACGAGATCAACCTCAATTGCGGTTGCCCCAGCGAGCGCGTCAACGCCGGGTCGTTCGGCGCCTGCCTGATGCGCGAACCGGCGCGCGTGGCGGAATGCGTGGCCGCCATGATCGAGGCTGTGGACGTGCCGGTCACGGTCAAGATGCGCATCGGCGTGGTCGCGGGCGGCGCCCGCGCCGCGCGCGAGCAGATCGGCGCGTTCGACGCGGACGACCACGAATCGCTGGCCGGATTCGTGGCGGCGGTGAGCGCCGCGGGTTGCGGCACGCTGATCGTGCACGCGCGCAAGGCGGTGCTGGGCGGCCTCTCGCCCAAGGAAAACCGCAACGTGCCGCCGCTGCATTACGACGTGGTGCGCTGGCTGAAGCAGGAATTCCCCGCCATCGAGATCATCCTCAATGGTGGCCTGCGCGCCACCGCGCAGGTGCTCGAATCGCTCGACTGGTGCGATGGCGTGATGCTCGGGCGCGAGGCCTACCACCGGCCCTGGGCGCTGGCCGAGCTGCACCAGGCGATCTATCCCGACGATGGGTGGCAGGCGCCGGAGGCCGAAGCGGTGCTGGCGCGCATGGCCGACTACGCGGCAGCGCAGCTGCTGCGGGGCGAATCGCTGTCGGCCGTGGTGCGGCACCTGCTGGGCCTGCAAAATGGCCGGCCTGGCGCCCGCCGCTTTCGCCAGCATCTGGCCGAAGGCGCGCGCCAGCCCGGCGCGGGTCCGGAGCTGATCCGCTCGGCGCTGCGGGTGGCCGCGGCCGAACCCGAGTCCCAGGAACTGCTGCGGGCCGAAGCCGCGCGCAACGCCACGCTGTTCGCCGAAACGGCCTGACGCGCTCCGGCCGGATCAGCCGCCCCGCGGAGCGGCCGGGCCCGCGGTGTGGCCGCTGACGATCGCGCCCGCGTCGCGCGGCAGCCGCGCGAAGTACCACGACGAGGCGATGCCGAGCACGCCCATGGCCACGAAGGCCAGCCGGAAATCGGACTGCGCAGTGCCGCCCGCACCCCGCAGCAACGGCTGCACGCGCAGCAACGATGCCGCCAGCGCCACGCCCAGCGCCAGCGCGATCTGCTGCAGCATGCTGAACAGCGCGGAGGCCGAGCTGCTCTGTGCCTTGGGGACATCCGCGAAACCCAGCGTGTTGAGGCAGGTGAACTGCATCGAGCGCGCCAGGCCGGCGAGGAACAGCAGACCATACAGCGGCAGCCATGGCGTGCGCGGCGTGATGAATCCCATGGCGAGGATGGACAGGCCCGACAGCGTGCCGTTGGCGATCAGCAGGCTGCGGAACCCGAAGCGGCGCAAGGTTCGCGTGGTGAACGGCTTCATGCCGACGTTGCCCAGGAAGTAGATCATGATGAGCTGGCCGGCGTGCAGCGCCGAGTCGCCGAATCCCACCTGGAACAGCAGCGGCAGCAGGAACGGTGTGGCGGCGATGGTGCAGCGGAACCACAGGCCCGCGCCGGCCGTCGAGGAGAAGAAGGTCGCGGCACGCAGCGGCGCCAGATCCACCAGCGGCGCGGCGGAGCGCGCCAGGTGCCTGCCGCAGGCGATGAGGCACACCACGGCCAGCACCGTGAGCACCCACAGGCCGTGCAGCCAGTTGGCCGGACTGGCCAGGCTTTCGAGGCTGTAGAGCATGCCGCTCAGGCCCGCGGCCGAGAGCAGCATGCCGACCCAGTCGAACGCGCGGCGTGGCTCGGGCGGCAGCTCGGGGATGCTGCGCAGGACGAGGAACACGGCGATCACGCCCAGCGGCGCGTTGAGCAGGAAATTCCAGCGCCAGGAGGCATAGGTGGTGAGATAGCCGCCCAGCACCGGCGCAATGACCGGCGCCAGCAACGCCGGCCAGGTGATGGTGGCGACCGCGTTCACGAGCTGCTCGGGCGGGGTGTTCCGCAGCACCACGTTGCGGCCCACCGGCGCCATCAGGGCCGCCGCCGCCCCTTGCGCGACGCGCGCCAGGATGAAGGAGGCGAAGCCGGGCGCCGCGCCGCAGGCGATCGACGCCAGCGTGAACAGCACGATCGAAAGCACGAACACCCGGCGTGCGCCGTAGCGATCGGCGATCCAGCCGCTGGCCGGCAGGCACGCGGCCGTGGCGAGCACATAGGAGGTGATGCCCGCGGACAGGTGCAGCGCCGGCACGCCGAAACTCGCGGCCATCTGCGGCAGCGAGGTGTTGAGGATCGCGCTGTCCAGGTTCTGCATGAAGAACGCGCCCGCCACGATCAGGGGCACGTGCGCCTGCAGTTCCTTATCCGCCATGGTCGGGACGCTCCACTTGCGTATAATCATCCATTATTCGAAATTATGTGAAACCGTGGCGGTTGCCGGGAGTCCATGGCTAAAGATCTCGAGCTCGCGATCCTGTTCGCCGACGTGGTGGGTTCGACTCGTCTGTTCGAGCAGCTGGGCGACCTGCGCGCCCGGGACATGATCGCCATCTGCATCGAGGTCATGCGGAGCGCCACGGAGCACCACAACGGGACTGTTATCAAGACCATCGGCGACGAGGTCATGGCCACCTTCCCGACGCCCGACGATGCGCTGAACGCCGCCGGGCAGATGCAGAAGCAGATCAACGCGCACATCGAGCTCAAGCTCGAGGGCCAGCCGATCGCGATCCGCATCGGCTGCCACTTCGGCCCGGTGGTGCTCGAGAACCGCGACGTGTTCGGTGCCAGCGTCCATACCGCCAACCGCATGACCAGCCAGGCCAAGGCGGGCCAGATCATCACCACCGCGGCGACCGTGGAGCGGCTTTCGCCCGAATGGCGCGCCTCGGTGCGCCAGATCGACGTCGCCACCATCCGCGGGCAGGGGGGCGAAGTGGTGCTGTACGAAGTGCTGTGGCAGACCGAAGACGTCACCAGCATGTTGCCCGCCATCGCCCTCAACGGCCGCGAGACCCGCCGCAGCGTGCGGCTGCGCGTGACCGTGCAGGGCACCGAATACGTCGTCGACGAGCGCCGGCCGCAGCTCGTGATCGGCCGCGCCAACGACTGCGATGTGATCATCCGTGGCAACCTCATCTCGCGCCTGCACGCGCGCATCGAGTGGAACCGCAGCCGCTTCACGCTCACCGACCAGAGCACCAACGGCACCTTCGTGCAGATCGTCGGGCAGGAAGACGCCTTCCTGCGCCGCGACAGCATGCCGATCAAGGGGGAGGGCCAGATCGGCCTCGGCAAGGTGCCCGAGGCCGAATCGCCGCAGACGATCTATTTCGTCTGCGAGGCGGTCTAGCCCGCAGGTGCCGCCGGGCCGCGCGGCTCGGCGGTCGCCTATTTCAGCCGCTGCGCGACGCCGTCGAGCTCGGCCATGAGCGCCGCGGGCGTGCGCGCGCCGAACTCCTGCAGGTACTTGCGGAAATCCGCGACTTCGCGCGACCAGGCCTCGGAATGCACCGTGGTCAGCTCGCCGATCGCCTCCGGGCTGATGTCGAGGCCCTTGAGGTCGAGGTCCTGCGGCCGCGGCAGCCAGCCGATGGCCGTTTCCTGCGCCTGGGCGCGGCCGGCGCAGCGATCGAGGATCCATTCCAGCACGCGCAGGTTGTCGCCGAAGCCGGGCCAGAGGAACCCGCCCTTGGCATCCTGGCGGAACCAGTTGACGTGGAAGATCTTCGGCGGGTGCTTGAGCTTCGCGCCCACGTTGAGCCAGTGCGCGAAATAATCGCCGTAGTTGTAGCCGGCGAACGGCTTCATCGCCATCGGGTCGCGACGCACGATGCCCACTTCGCCGGTGGCGGCGGCGGTGGTCTCGGAAGCGACCGAGGCGCCGACCAGCACGCCGTGCGCCCAGTCGCGCGCTTCGTAGACCAGCGGCGCGAGCTCGCGGCGGCGACCGCCGAAAATGAGGGCCGCGATCGGCACGCCGCGCGGATCCTCGGCGGCCTGGTCGTAGCAGGGGTTCTGCGTGGCGGCGACGGTGAAGCGCGAATTCGGGTGCGCGGCCGGACCGTTCTTCGGATCGTACGGACGGCCGATCCAGTCGATGGCGGGCTCGGCATCCTTGCGGCCTTCCCACCACGGTTCGTTGTCGGCCGTCAGCGCGACATTGGTGAACAGCGTGTCGCGGCGGATCATGTCGTAGGCGTTCTTGTTGGTCTTGGGGTTGGTGCCCGGAACCACGCCGAAATAGCCCGACTCGGGGTTGATCGCCCACAGCTGGCCGTCGGCGCCTGGCTGCATCCAGCAGATGTCATCGCCCACCGTGAACACCTTCCACCCCGGCATGGTGTCGGGAGGGATCAGCATCGCGAGGTTGGTCTTGCCGCAGGCCGAAGGGAACGCAGCCGCCACGTAGCGGCGCTCGCCCCGCGGATTCTGCAGGCCGACGATCAGCATGTGCTCGGCCAGCCAGCCTTCGCTGCGCGCCTGGTAGCTGGCGATGCGCAGCGCGTGACACTTCTTGCCGAGCAGCGCGTTGCCGCCGTACCCCGAGCCCACGCTCTGGATGCTGAGCTCTTCCGGGAAGTGCATGATGAAGCGGCGCGCCGGATTCAGGTCGCCGGTGGAGTGCAGGCCGCGCACGAAGTCGCCGCCTTCCTGCGCGATGCGCTGCAGGGCGCCGACGCCGATGCGGGTCATGATGGCCATGTTCAGCGTGACATAGGCGCTGTCGGTGATCTCGACGCCGCAGCGCGCGTACGGCGAGTCGAGTGGGCCCATGCAGTACGGGATGACGTAGAGGGTGCGGCCCTTCATGCAGCCCGCGTACAGCGCGCGCATCTTGGCCTTGGCTTCCACCGGATCCATCCAGTTGTTGTTCGGGCCGGCGTCTTCCTTGCGCTGCGTGCAGATGAAGGTCAGGTGCTCGACGCGCGCCACGTCGGTGGGATCGGAGCGGTACAGGTAGCAACCCGGGAAGGTCTTCTGGTTCAGTTCGCGCAGCTCGCCTTTCGCGACCAGTTCATCGCGCAGGCGCTTGAATTCAGCCGGCGACCCATCGCACCAGTAGATGCGCTCGGGCTGGGTCAGTGCCGCGACGCTCGCCACCCACTCTGCGACATTTTTCGAAACATCGGGCAGAGGAACCAGGGTGTGGGGAGCAGTCGCCATGTCGTATCCTTGCAAGTTTAACCAGTGGAACCACGTGCAAATGGTTTGCGGGTCCAATTATAACGGCGCATGCGCGCTGTGTGGCGTGTAGCGCCACACTTTGCACTTGTTGTTACCTAATATGTCCGCTGCGATGACGCCCATTGCCGAAGTTTTCGGCCCCGACGGCCTGCTGGCCCGCCACCTGGCGGGCTACGTGCCGCGCGCCGGCCAGCAGCGCATGGCGGTCCGGATCGAGCTCGCGCTGCGCAACCGGGACTGGTTGCTGGTGGAGGCTGGTACCGGTACCGGCAAGACCTTCGCCTATCTGGTGCCGGCCCTGCTGTCGGGCCTGAAGGTGCTCATCTCCACTGGCACCCGGACCCTGCAGGATCAGCTCCATGGCCGCGACCTGCCGCTGCTCGCGGGCGCGCTCGGCCGACCGGTGAGGATCGCGCTGCTCAAGGGCCGCAGCAACTACCTGTGCAATCTGCGCCTCGACCAATCGCAGCAGCAGCCGGAACTGTTCCCGCGCGAGAGTCGCGGTCTCATGGGCCGGCTGCGCGCGTGGGCGGCGGTCACGAGCAGCGGTGATCTCGCCGAGGTCGCCGAACTCGGCGAGTCGCATCCGCTGCGCCACGAAATCACGGCCACGCGCGAGCAGTGCCAGGGCGCGCGCTGCCCGCGTTTTGGCGGCTGCCACGTGTTCGAGGCGCGGCGCCGCGCGCTGGAAGCCGAGGTGGTTGTGGTGAACCACCATCTGCTGATGGCGGACATGCTGCTCAAGGAGGAGGGGTTCGGCGAGCTGCTGCCCAGCGTGGACGCGCTGGTGCTGGATGAAGCCCACCTGTTGCCGGACCTGGTGGCGGAGAGCTTCGGTGTGCGTCTCGGCAGCCGCCAGCTCGAGTCGTGGCTGCAGGATCTGCGGCGTGAACACACGGATGCCGCGCCTGGCCTGCCGGTCGAAGCGGCGCTGCAGGAAGTGACCCGGCACCTGGCCCGCACCGAACGCCGCATCGACTGGCGCGAACTCGACTGGCCGCTGCGGCAGGCCATCGAGGCGCTGCAGCCGGCGCTGCGCGCTGCCGCCGCGGCGCTGGCGTCGCTGGAAACTCCCGGCGGCAGCGGGCTGGCGGCCCGCGCGACACAGCTGGCCGAAGTGGTGGCGCAGCTGGTGGATCCCGGCGGCGTCGAAGGCGCCCGCGCGCTGGCCACGTCGGCGCGCGGCTTCGCGCTCAGCCTGCTGCCGTACGATGTCTCGGCGCGCTTTCGCGCGCTGCTCGAACAGCACCGCGCGGGCTGGATCTTCACCTCAGCCACACTCGCGGTTGGCAGGGATTTCAGGCATTTCGCAGCGCGTCTTGGCCTCGAAGCGGCCTCGACGCTGCAGCTCGAGAGTCCGTTCGATTTCGAGCGGCAGGCGCTGCTGTACCTGCCGCCTGCGCTGCCGGATCCGGCCAGCGCGGGCTACATCGAGGCGGTGATGCAGGCGGTGTGGCCGCTGCTGCAGGCGGCGGACGGCGGCGCGTTCCTGCTGTTCACCAGTCATCGCGCGCTGCAGGCGGCGGCACAGTGGCTGCGCGCGCAGCAGGGCATGCCCTGGCCGCTGTTGGTGCAGGGCGACGCGCCACGCGAACAGCTGTTGCGGCGCTTTCGCGAACACGGCAGCGCCGTGCTGCTGGGCGCAGCGAGTTTCTGGGAAGGCGTGGACGTGCCGGGCCTGGCGCTGCGCCTGGTGGTGATCGACAAGCTGCCGTTCGTGGCGCCGGACGATCCCGTGGTGCGCGCGCGCATCGAGCACCTGCAAGCCAGCGGCGGCAATCCGTTTCGCGACTACCAGCTGCCGACCGCCGTGCTCGCGCTCAAGCAGGGCGTCGGACGGCTGATCCGCAGCGAGGAGGACCGTGGCGTGGTCATGCTGTGCGATCCACGGCTGAGCAGCCGCGGCTACGGTTCGGTGTTCCTGCAGAGCCTGCCGCCCATGCCCGCCACCCGCGAGCGCGGCGCGGCGGTCGAATTCCTGGACCGGCTGTGAAGCTGCTCGCGCTGGAATGCGCCACCGAACACTGCAGCGTGGCGCTGTGGCTCGACGGCGAGCTGCGTGAACGCAGTGCCGACGCGCAGGGCGCCGGCCACGGTGAAGCGCTGCTGCCGATGGTGCAGGGGCTGTTGCAGGAAGCCGGGCTGGATCTGGCGCAGCTCGACGGCATCGCCGTGAGCCGGGGTCCGGGCGCGTTCACGGGCGTGCGCTTGGGCATCAGCGTGGCGCAGGGCCTCGCGTTCTCGGTCGGACTGCCGGTGTTTGGATGCTCCACGCTGCAGGCGGTTGCCGCGGCGGCGCTGCAGGCCGACCCGGGCTGCCAGGCGGTGCTGGTCTGCCAGGATGCGCGCATGGGTGAGCTGTATGCCGCAAGCTTTGTCCGCGACCCGGCGGCGGAGGGCGTGCCGGTGGCGCTGGGCGCCGAGCGGCTGTGCAAGCCAGGGGACGTGGGTCGGCTGGACATGACCCCGGGCTGGGATTGGTGCGGCGCAGGATCGGGGTTCGACGCCTATCCGGCCCTGCGTGCCGGAGGGGTCGTGCCGCTGCGCTGGCTGCCTGGCCTGTGGCCCCGGGCGGCGCAGGTGGCGCGGCTGGCCGCCGCTGCCGGTCCGGCTGCGGGTCTCGACCCCGCGCTGCTGCAGCCCGTCTACCTGCGGGATGAGGTCGCCCAGCGGTCGTCAAAAAACTGAAACGCTGCGCCGGACCTGTCACGCAAATGCAATGATCGTGAACTAACGTGCCGCTGCGCCGAAACCGCGCCCTTATGACAGCCAAGCAGATCCTCATCGTCGAAGACGAGCAGCCGATTCGCGAAATGATCGCCTTCAGCCTGCGGCGGGCCGGTTTCGACATCGCCGAGGCGGGGGACAGCCGCAGTGCCCGCGCGCAGGTGGCCGACCGCCGCCCCGACCTGCTGCTGGTGGACTGGATGCTGCCGGACACCAGCGGGCTGGAACTCACGCGCGCACTGAAGCGCGAGCGTGAAACGCGCGACCTGCCCATCATCCTGCTCACCGCGCGCTCCGACGAATCCGACAAGGTGGCAGGCCTGGAAGGCGGCGCCGACGACTATGTGACCAAGCCGTTTTCGCCGCGCGAGCTGGTGGCCCGGGTGAATGCCGTGCTGCGCCGTGCCGCCGGCGCCGAAGCCGGCGAAACGCTGCGCTTTGGTGAGCTGGTGCTCGACCGGGCGGGCCATCGCGTGCTTGCGGGGGAGGCCCATGTCACACTGGGACCGACCGAATACCGCCTGCTGGAATTTTTCATGACGCATCCGGAGCGGGTATACAGCCGCGAGCAATTGCTCGACCGGGTGTGGGGTGGCAACGTCTATGTGGAAGAGCGGACCATCGACGTGCACATCCGGCGCCTGCGCAAGGCGCTGGAAGGGCATCGCTGCGACGGTCTGGTGCAGACCGTGCGTGGAGCGGGGTACCGTTTCTCCGCACAGCCGGAGATCTAGCCCATGCGGCTGATCCTGCTGCTGCTGGTGGGACTGGCGGCGGGGCTGGCCCTGGGGGCTCCGTGGCTGGGTCTGGCGGTGGCCCTGGGCGTCGCGCTGGTGCTGCAATCCTGGAGCCTCTATCGCGTGCTGCGCTGGCTGCGCTCCGATGACGTCGACGCGGCGCCCGATCTGGGCGGCTGGTGGAGCGAAGTGGTGGCCCTGGTCGTCAAGCTGTTCCGGCGCAAGCAGAAGCACAAGCTGCGGCTGCTGCGCCTGCTGCGCGAACTCAACGACTCCACCTCCGCCATGCCCGACGGCGTCGTGGTCCTGACCCCGCAGGCCGAGATCACCTGGTACAACCGCACCGCCGGCCAGCTGCTGGGCTTCCGCGGCAAGGGCGACACGGGCCTGAGGATCGACAACCTGGTGCGCCAGCCGGATTTCGTGCGCTACCTGCGCAGCGGGGATTTCGCCCAGCCGGTGGAAGTGCGCCTCACGGGGGCGATGGACCAGTTCCTGTCGATGCAGATCGTGCCGTACGGCGCCGGCCAGCTGCTGCTGCTGGTGCGCGATGTGACGCGCCAGGTGCGGCTGGAAGCCATGCGCAAGGATTTCGTGGCCAACGCCTCGCACGAATTGCGCTCGCCGCTGACGGTGATCGCAGGCTACCTCGAGACGCTGGCGCAGGACGCGGCGCTGGATCCGGAACTCGCGCAGCCGCTGGCGGAAATGCGCCGCCAGGCCACCCGCATGACCACCATCGTCGAGGATCTGCTGGAGCTGTCGCGGCTCGAGGCGTCCGACGCCGGCGCCGAGCGCGCCCTGGTGGACGTGGGTGGCCTGCTGACGCAGCTGCGCAAGGACGTGCTGGCGCGTCCCAGGCATCCGGCGCGCGTGGAGCTCAGCGTCGAATCCGACAACTGGCTGGAAGGCTCGGAGGCCGAGATCCAGTCGGCGTTCTCCAACCTGGTGGACAACGCCGTCAAGTACACGCCCGCCACCGGTGCGGTGTCCCTGCGCTGGTGGGTCGACGGGCAGGGCGGCCATTTTTCGGTGGCCGACACCGGCGCCGGCATCGCCGCCGAGCACCTGCCGCGGCTCACCGAACGCTTCTACCGCGTCGACAGCGGCCGGAGCCGCGCCACCGGCGGTTCCGGGCTGGGCCTTGCGATCGTGAAGCACGTCCTGCAACGCCACGGTGCGACGCTTACCATCGCCAGCATCGAAGGCCAGGGCAGCACCTTCATCTGCAACTTTCCCTCCGAGCGGCTGGTCGAACGGCCGCCGGAACTTTCGGCCGCGTCGGATCGCGCGTGAGCAACTGAGTTATAGTTGGGTACCATGGAAGCAACAGATTTCTCGCACCACACTTCCCGCCGCTTCAACGAAGACCTGGAGCGCGTGCGCACCAAGGTGCTCGGCATGGGCGGTTTCGTCGAACAGCAGCTCAACCGCTGCCTGACGGCGCTGGTCGATGGCGACAGCGCGCTCGGCCAGGCCGTGGCGCTCGACGACTACAAAGTGAACAGCATGGAAGTCTCGATCGACGAGGAGTGCAGCCGCATCCTCGCCACGCGCGCGCCCGCTGCCGGCGATCTGCGCATGATCGTCGCCACCATCAAGACCATCACCGACCTGGAGCGCATCGGCGACGAGTGCGAGAAGATCGGCATGATCGCGGCGCGGCTCGCCACCGTGGAGCGGCCCTCGGACCGCTACCGCGAGGTCAAGCACCTCGGCCGCGCCGTGCAGCGCATGCTGCACGACACGCTGGACGCGCTGGCGCGCATGGACGCCGACGCTGCGCTCAAGACCGCGCGCGATGATCGCGCGGTCGACGACGAATACGAGGCCATCCAGCGCCAGTGCATCACGTTCATGATGGAAGACCCGCGCAGCATCCGCCGCGCGCTGGAAGTGATGTGGATCGTGCGCTCGCTGGAGCGCATCGGCGATCATGCCAAGAACCTGTGCGAATACGTGATCTACATGGTGCACGGCAAGGACGTGCGCCACACCTCGCTCGACAGCGTCGAGCGCGAGCTGCGCGATCGCGCGGCCACCACGCGCAGCTGATCGCGGCACGGGGCGGGGACGGATGACACAGCGACGACGGCTCAACCTGGCGGGTTTTCTCGCCTGCGCCGCCTTGCTCGGCTACGCGTACTACGCCCAGTACCAGCTGAACCTCGAGCCCTGCCCGCTGTGCATCTTCCAGCGCGTGGGTGTCGCGGCCATCGGCGTGGTGTTCCTGCTGGCGGCGCTGCAGGATCCGAAAGGCTTCGGCGCGCGCGTGTACGGCGTGCTGGTGCTGCTGGCCGCGCTGGCCACCATCGGCGTCGCGGGACGCCACGTCTGGATCCAGCACCTGCCGGAAGGATCGGTGCCGGCGTGTGGCGCCACGCTCGAATACCTGCGCGAACTCTTTCCGCTCACCACCGTGATCCGCAAGGTGCTCACCGGCTCGGGTGAATGCGCCCAGGTGACGTGGACCTTCCTGACGCTGTCCATGCCCACCTGGGTACTGATCGCGGCGGCGGGGCTCGGGGGTCTGGGCCTGTGGGCGAACTTCGGTTCGCGGCCGCCGGCTGGACTGAGGTGGAAGTAGCCAGCGCTGGGCGTGCCCAGGGTTCGCGTTGGGTGGCCGTGCCCGCGCTGCTGCTCGCCATCGGTTCGGTGCAGTTCGGCGCCACGCTGGCCAGGCGGCTGTTCCCGCTGGTGGGAGCCGCCGGAGCCACGGCGCTGCGACAGGGCCTGGCGGCGCTCCTGCTGTTGCTGTTCTTCCGCGTCTGGCGCAGTGACTTCGCACGCCTGAACTGGCGCGTCCTGCTGCTGTTCGGCGTCGCGCTGGGCTGCATGAACCTCGCGTTCTACCAGGCCATCGCGCGCATCCCGCTCGGCATCGCCGTGGCGTTGGAATTCCTGGGACCCCTCGCGGTGGCGATCTTCAGTTCGCGCCGGCTGGTGGATTTCCTCTGGATCGCGTGCGTGGCGCTGGGCCTGTACTGGCTGCTGCCGCTGACCACGGACGCAGCGCGTCTCGATCCCATCGGCGTCGCGCTGGCACTGGTCGCAGGGGCGTTCTGGGGCCTGTACATCATCATCGGACAGAAAGCGGGAGCCGCCATGCATGGCGGCACCGCCGTGGCGCTCGGCATGGCCGTGGCCAGCCTGCTGACGGTGCCGGTGGGTATCGCGCATGCCGGCGCAAACCTGCTGTCCGCCGCCGTGATCCCGCTGGCGCTCGGCGTCGCCATCCTGTCCAGTGCTGTGCCCTTCAGCCTCGAGATGATCGCGTTGACGCGGCTGCCGCGGCGGACCTTCAGTCTCATGATGAGCCTGGAGCCCGCGGTGGCCGCGATCGCGGGGTTCGTGTTCCTGGGTGAGCGGCTGGCCGCGCTGCAGGTGGCGGCCGTGGGGCTGGTGATCGTCGCCTCTGCCGGGTCGAGCCTGACCTCCGGGGCGCAGGCGCCCGTGACCGAACCGGGGACCTGAGGCGCCCGCTTTCAGTGCACGCGCCGCCGCCCTAGAATCGGCGCGTCAGCGATTCATCCACCACTATCCAGGGAGCGGAGCCATGGCCGTCGCACGCATCACCGAAATCATCGCCGGATCGAAGAAGAGCTTTGACGACGCGTTCAAGCAGGGGCTGGCACGCGCCAGCAAGACCCTCAAGAACGTCACGGGCGTCTGGATCAAGGACCAGAGCGCGGTGATCGAGAAGGGCAAGGTGGCGGAGTACCGCGTGGCCCTGAAGGTCACGTTCGTCTTGAAGGAGTGAGCTGAAGTGGTCGGTTGTAGCTTTTGATACACAACCTGAAATTCCCCCTCGCCCGAACATTACTGACTTACAAATCAATGAATTAGAAGGCACATTAATGTGCCTTCTGTTGCCAGTGGCGCCGTGATGTGCGAGAAAGCAACGCCGTCCGGGACGGGCGGTCGCAACCAGCCAGCAACATTCAGGGGGGTTCAATGCTACGACCATACCGTTTTGGCCTCGCGGCCATCATTGGCAGCGCGCTGAGCGTCTGCTCTGCCTGGGCAGCAGCGGAAGATTCCGCCGGCCCGCAGCTCGAAGAGATCGTGGTCACGGCCGAAAAGGTCGAGAACACGGCCCAGAAAACCGCCATTTCGATCACCGCGATCAGCGGCGAAGACATCGACAAGCAGGGTCGCAACGACATCAACGACGTACTGAAGGACGTCCCGGGTGTCACGCTGACCAATGCGGCCGGTGGCCAGGCCAACATCAACATCCGTGGCATCTCCAGCGGCGCGCTGCCAAATACCGACGCCGATCCGGCGGCCTCGCTCAACGTCGACGGCTCGTACGCCTCGTCGCTGACCGGCGGTGCCAGCGCGATCTCGTTCTTCGACGTCTCGCGCGTCGAAGTGCTGCGTGGTCCGCAGGGCACGCTGTACGGCCGCAATGCCGAAGCCGGTGCGGTCAACATCCTCACCAACAATCCCACCCACCAGTACGACGCCGGCGGCTCGCTCGAGTTCGGCAACTACGCGCTGGTGCGCGGCAGCGGCTTCGTCAACATCCCGCTGGGCGATGCCTGGGCGCTGCGTGGCGCGTTCACCAACATCAACCGTCGCGGTTACTACACCAGCGGTGGCGATGATGCGGTGGCTTCGGCCGGCCGCGTGAAACTGCGCTACGACAATGGCCAGCCGGTGACCTTCCTGGTCGGTGCCGAGTACGTGAAGCAGGGCGGCACGATCGGCGTCGGCGGCATGGGGGGCGGCGTTCCGGCCTGGGGCCTCGGCAACTATGCCGGCGATCCCTGGGACGACGTGACCAAGGACGGCGGCCTGACGGGCGACGTTCCGGGCTCCAGCCAGGACAACTATTCGCTGAAACTGTGGTCGCAGCTGGACTGGGAGACGGGAATCGGCACGTTCACCGTGCTGCCGGCCCAGACCCACGCCTACAACTCGAGCATCAGCTACGCGGTGCCGATGGGTGGCACGGCAGGCACGTATGCGCCGTCGCCGGCGGATGGTTTCGCCAACCAGACCAGCGTCGAAGCGCGACTGGTGGCTCCGAGCACCGCGACGCTGAAGTACGTGGTCGGCGCGTTCTATTCCAAGGCTGACAGCAGCGCGACCTCATCCACCTTCGGTCTGAACACCACCACGGTGGACCAGAAGTCGAAGGCGGTGTTCGGCCAGGCGACGTACTCGTTCACCGATACGTTCCGTCTGATCGCCGGCGTCCGTGATACGTGGGACAGCAAGGGCTTCACGGCCACGGCGTCGCCACTGTCCGGACTGTCGGGTCCTGCCTCGGGTGACGCGAGCTGGTCACGCATCGACTGGAAGGCCGGCATCGAGTCGGACCTGAGCGCCAATTCGCTGCTGTATGCGACGCTGGCCACTGGCTATCGTCCAGGCGCGATCAACGCCGGGTCGTCGGCGACCGTGGCCGGTCCGACCGGACCGGTGGCCAACACCGCATTGTTCACCAAGCCGGAAGAGCTGACCTCGCTCGAAGTCGGCAGCAAGAACCAGTTCCTCGACAACCGGGTGCGCGTGAACGGCGACGTGTACTACTACGATTACAAGAATCGTCAGTACACGAACTTCAACACCAACGCGCCGGCCGGGGTGCCCTGCCCGAACGGTCAGCTGCCGCTGCAGTTCGGACCGGACTCGGTCTGCTTGACCGAGCTCAACGCGGCCAAAGTGCGCATGATCGGCGCCGAGTTCGAAACGCAGTGGCTGTTCACGTCGGCGGATACCGTCGGCCTGACCGGTGCCTACCTGGATGCCAAGGCGGATGCGCCGCAGGACACGATCCTGGCGAACGGCACTACGGTCGACATCAATGGCGACACCATGCCGAACTCGCCGAAGCTGCAAATCAACGGCAACTACCAGCACGCCTTCGGCCTGGCCGGTGGCAGGCTGACGCCGCGGGTCGACGTGCGCTATACGTCGAAGCAGTACCTCGGCGCGTTCGACTACCTGCAGCCGGGCGCTGCCGGCCTGGTGTACGTCGTCGAGGCGCACACGCAGTACGACCTGTCGCTGGGCTTCAACAGCAGTGACGACAAGTGGAACCTCAACGGCTACGTGAAGAACGTCGGCAACAAGGCTGTGAAGGACGGCACCGACGGCAATTACACGCAGGTCGCCGCACCGCGCACCTTCGGTGTGGTGCTGTCGCTGAAGATGTAATCCAGACGATCCAGGCAGTTTCTGCCGGGGCCAGGTGGCGACACCTGGCCCTTTTCATTCGTGCTGCCTTTCTTGCGTCACCAGCAGCTCTCAGGCCAGCAGGTTGCCCAGCACGCCCACGTAGATGCGATGCAGGGCGTCGATGTCGGCCACGGCCACGCACTCGTTGATCTTGTGGATGCTGGCGTTGCGCACACCCAGCTCGACCACCTGCGCGCCCATCGGCGCGATGAAGCGACCATCCGAGGTGCCACCGCCCGTGGAGAACACCGGGTCCGCGCCGATCTCCGCCCGCACGGCCTTGCAGACGGCATCCGACAGCTCGCCGGGCGGCGTGTAGAACGGCTCGCCCGAGACGTACCACTCGATGGTGTAGCGCACCTTGTGCCGATCCAGGATGTCCTCGACGGCTTTCTTCAGGCCGGCGAGCGTCTGCACCGGCGAGTAGCGCAGGTTGAAGCGCGCCTTGAGTTCGCCGGGAATCACGTTGGGCGCGCCGGTGCCGGCGTTCAGATTGGAGATCTGGAACGAGGTGGGCTGGAAGTGTTCATTGCCCTGGTCCCAGACGCGCGTCGCGAGTTCGGCCAGCGCCGGCGCGAAGCTGTGCACCGGGTTCTCGGCGAGCTGCGGGTAGGCGATGTGGCCCTGCACGCCGTGCACGGTGAGCCGGCCCGAAAACGATCCGCGCCGGCCGATCTTGATGGTGTCACCGACGCGATGTTCGCTCGAGGGTTCGCCCACGATGCACCAGTCGATGCGCTGTTGCCGGGCCTGCAGGGTTTCCACCACCTTCCTGGTGCCGTCCACCGAGGGACCTTCCTCGTCACTGGTGATGAGGAAGGCGATGGTGCCGCGGTGCGCCGGCGTCGTGGCGACGAAGGTCTCCGTGGCGGTGACCATGGCGGCCAGCCCGCTCTTCATGTCGGCCGCCCCCCGGCCGTACAGCATGCCGTCGCGCAGGGTGGGCTTGAACGGGTCGCTGGTCCATTCCTCCAGCGGACCGGTGGGCACCACGTCGGTATGTCCGGCGAAACAGAGGACCGGGCCTTCGCTGCCGCGGGTGGCCCAGAGATTGTCGACATTGCCGTACCGCAGGTGTTCGATCCGGAAGCCGGCGGCCGCCAGCCGATCGGCCATCAGGGTCTGGCAGCCGAGGTCGGCGGGGGTGACGGAAGCACGGGCGATGAGGTTCTGGGTCAGTTCGAGCGTGGCCGACATGGGCAGGTACAAGTCCGCGGTTGGATTGAGGTTTGCGCCTTATACGGTGCGCGCCCGCCGGGGGCAAGTGCGCCCCCCGGGGTCGCAGTCCCGGGACTGCATCGGGACTGCAACACAACTGTCACACGCGTACTCTATAAAGCTGGCAGCCGCCCGGGCTCGACCGGGCTCCATTCCCAAGAGGATTGCCAAAGTGACCAAATCGACAAACAGGTGGAAAGCCGCTGCAGCCGTGCTGGGGCTGGGTGTCATGGCGGCCGGCGCCGCGTTCGCGGACGTGTCGGGCGCCGGTGCGACGTTTCCGTACCCGATCTACGCCAAATGGGCCGAGGCCTACAAGGCGCAGACCGGCGTGGGCCTGAACTACCAGTCGATCGGCTCCGGCGGCGGTATCAAGCAGATCAAGGCCAATACCGTCACCTTCGGCGCCTCGGACAAGCCGCTCGAGCCCGCTGAACTGAAGGAAGCGGGCCTGGTGCAGTGGCCGATGATCATCGGCGGCGTGGTGCCGGTGGTGAACGTGCCCGGCCTCAAGGCCGGCCAGCTGGTGCTCGACGGCCCGACGCTGGCCAGCATCTACCTGGGCGAGATCAGCAACTGGAACGATGCGAAGATCAAGGCGCTGAACCCCAAGCTGACGCTGCCCAACCTCGCGATCGCGCCGGTGTACCGCTCGGATGGGTCGGGCACCAACTTCCTGTTCACCAACTATCTGTCGCAGGTGAGCCCGACTTTCAAGACCAAGATCGGCGCCAACACCTCGGTGGAATGGCCGACCGGCATCGGCGCCAAGGGCAATGAAGGCGTGGCCAACATGGCGACGCAGACCTCGGGCGCGATCGGCTACGTCGAATACGCGTACGCCAAGCAGAATGCCATGACCTCGGTGCTGATGAAGAACCACGACGGCAAGACCGTGGCGCCCGAAGCCAAGGCGTTCCAGGCCGCGGCGGGCAACGCCGACTGGGCCAAGGCCGAGGGCTACTACCTGATCCTGACGGACCAGCCCGGTGCGCAGAGCTGGCCCATCACGGGCGCGAGCTTCATCATCGTGCACCAGCAGCCGAGCGATCCGGCGGCCGTGCTCGAAGCGTTGAAGTTCTTCTCCTGGGCTTACAAGAATGGCGGCGACATGGCTGCGCAGCTGGACTACGTCCCGCTGCCGGACAACGTGGTCAAGCTGGTCAACAAGACCTGGTCCACGTCCATCACCTCCGGCGGCAAGCCGGTGTGGACCGGCAAGTAGGCCAGCTTGAATTCGGCAACGGCATCGGTGGTGCGGCCGGAACCCGAGGGGTTCCGGCCGCAGCCATTCAAGGATCGCATGAGCGACCATTCGCTGCGCCGGCACCTGCGGCGGGAAGCGCGCGCGGAGCGGGCATTCCGCACCGCCACCTTCCTGTCGGCCATCCTGGTGCTGGCCCTGCTGGCCGGCGTGATCATTGCGCTGGTGGACGGTGCCTGGCCGGCGCTGAAGGCCTTCCGCTGGTCGTTCGTGACGCAGGAGAAATGGAATCCCGTCACCGACATCTACGGCGCCGCGGGACCGCTCTATGGCACGGTGATCAGCTCGATCATCGCGCTGGTGATCGCGGTGCCCATCAGTTTCGGCATCGCGGTGTTCCTCACCGAGGTGTGCCCGCGCTGGCTGCGGGGTCCGATCAGCACCGGCATCGAGCTGCTGGCGTCCATTCCCAGCATCGTGTACGGCATCTGGGGCCTGTTCGTGCTGGCACCCATCCTGCAGCATGACATCCAGCCCTGGCTGATCGCCCATCTCGGGAGCCTGCCGCTGGTGGGCAAGCTGTTCCAGGGGCCGCCGTTCGGCATCGGCCTGTTCACGGCGGGCGTGGTGCTGGCCATCATGATCCTGCCGTTCATTTCATCGGTGATGCGCGAAGTGTTCCGCGTCGCACCGCACTCGTTGAAAGAAGCGGCGTACGGGCTGGGCGCCACGCGCTGGAACGTGGTGTGGGACGTGGTGCTGCCGTGGTCCAAGACCGGCGTGGTGGGCGGCATCATGCTCGGGCTCGGCCGCGCCATGGGCGAGACCATGGCGGTGACCTTCGTGATCGGCAACGTGCATCGCATCAGCGCCTCGCTGCTGGCGCCGTCGACCACCATCTCCGCCGCCATCGCCAACGAGTTCGCCGAAGCGGTGGGCGATCTCTATACCTCGTCGCTGTTCGCGCTGGGCCTGCTGCTGTTCGTCCTGACCTTCGTGGTCATCGCCAGCGCGCGGCTCATGCTGTTGCACCTGGATCGCGGCGCGGTGAAACGCGCATGAGCAATCTTCGCAAGCGCCGCATTTCCAACGCGATCGCCTTCGCGTTCTCGGGCCTCGCCACGGCCATCGGCCTGGCGGTGCTGGCCGCCATCCTCTGGACGCTGCTGTCCAAGGGCATCGGCGCCCTGTCCTGGTCGGTGTTCACGCAGATGACGCCCGCGCCGGGCAGCGCCGGCGGCCTGCTGAACGCGATTTTCGGCAGCGTGCTCATGACGCTGATCGGCATCCTGATCGGCGCGCCGATCGGGCTGCTGGCCGGCACGTACCTCGCCGAATACGGCCGCGGCACGCGGCTCAGCACCGTGGTGCGCTTCATCAACGACGTGCAGCTCAGCGCGCCGTCGATCATCGTCGGCCTGTTCGTGTACATGCTGCTGGTGATCCGCATGGGCCATTTCTCCGCGATCGCCGGCGCCGTGGCGCTGGCGGTGATCGCGCTGCCGGTGATGGTGCGCACCACCGAAGACA
>DATJYR010000052.1:0-23945 GCA_035499515.1 Steroidobacteraceae bacterium
GCGCGCGCTGGTGGGCGACTACCGCAAGCAGCCGGCGACGGCCGCGGCCGCCTGAGCGAGGCGCCGAAGCCCGCGACGCCGGGCTGGGTGGTGCTGGGCCGAATAGGCGCGGCGCACGGTGTGCGCGGCTGGGTGAGAGTCCAGTCCTTCACCGATCCGCCGGAGGCGCTGCTGGAGTACGACGCCTGGCGGGCGTCCGGCGGACGCAGTCTGAGGATCGAAGAACAGAGCTGGGATGGGAAACAATTGCGAGTCAGGTTCCGCGGCATCGCGGATCGGACCACGGCCGAGACGCTGAACGGCCTCGAGCTGCAGGTGGAGCGCACGGCGCTGCCCGCGCTGCCGGCAGGGCAGTACTACCGCGACGACCTGCTGGGCTTGCGGGTGCGGAACCTGCAAGGCATCGAGCTCGGAGTGCTGGATCATTTCGTGGACGCCCCCGCGCAGGCGGTGATGGTGATCCGCGGCGAACGTGAACACTGGGTGCCCGTCACGCCCCAGCACCTGTGCCGGGTGCGGCTCGACGAGCGCTGGATCGAAGTGGATTGGCCGGAAGATCTGTGAGCGCGATGCAGATCGAAGTCGTCACGTTGTTTCCCGAGTGGCTGCGCGCCGCGGTGCAGCTCGGCGTGCTGGGCCGCGCGCTGGAGCGCGGGGTGCTGGCCGTGGGGACCGAAGATCCGCGCGCGCACACCAGCGACGTGCATCGCACGGTGGATGACCGGCCGTATGGCGGTGGCCCGGGCATGGTGATGAAGCCGGAGCCGCTGGCGGCCGCGATCCGCGCGGCGGCGGGGCGCTTGCCCGCCGGCAGCCTGAAATTGGCGCTGTCGGCGCAGGGGCAGCCGTTGAGCCAGCAGCTGCTGGGCGAGCTGGCGCTGCGGCCGGGCCTGCTGCTGGTGGCGGGGCGCTACGAAGGGATCGACGAGCGCGTGATCGACAGCGCCATCGACCTCGAAGTGTCGATCGGCGATTACGTGCTCAGCGGCGGCGAACTGCCGGCGCTGGTGCTGATCGAGGGCCTGGCGCGGTTGCTGCCGGGGGTGCTGGGCGATGAACGCTCAAGCGCTGAAGACTCCTTCAGCGCAGGATTGCTGGACTGGCCGCACTACACGCGGCCGGTGGAATGGGAAGGCCGGCGTGTGCCGGAAGTGTTGCAGTCGGGCGATCACGCGGCCATCCGCCGCTGGCGCCTGAAGCAGTCACTGGGGCGCACCTGGGTGCGGCGCCCGGACCTGCTGGCGCGCCATGCACTGGATGGCGAGCAGGCGCAGTTGTTGAACGAGTTCCTGGCCGACAGGCTGCTCGTGGAAGAGAGCTGAGTACGAGAGGAAGAGGATCATGAGCAATATCATTCAGACGCTGGAAGCCGAGCAGATGAGCCGCGCGGCCCCGGACTTCAAGCCGGGCGACACCGTGACCGTGCAGGTCAAGGTGGTGGAAGGCGACCGCGAGCGCCAGCAGGCCTTCGAAGGCGTGGTGATCGCGCGCAGCAACCGCGGCTTCAATTCTTCGTTCACGGTGCGCAAGGTGTCGCACGGCGAAGGCGTGGAGCGCACGTTCCAGCTGCACAGCCCGACCATCAGCGAGATCGCGGTCAAGCGCCGCGGCAACGTGCGGCGCGCCAAGCTGTACTACCTGCGCGATCGCGCCGGCAAGTCGGCGCGTATCGAAGAGAAGGTCTGAACCGCGAGGCGCCGCGCCATCCGGTGCGCGACGCCGCAGCCGCCGCAGCATGAGATTCCTGGGTCGTTTCTTCCGCGCCGTCTGGCATGGCCTCGACCTGCTGCGCCGGGTGCTGCACCTGTGCCTGCTGTTGCTGCTGGTTGCGCTGCTGGCCGGCGCGCTGCGCGGTTCGCTGCCGCACATTCCCGACCACGGTGCGCTCGTCATCCATCCCTCCGGCGCGCTGGTGGAACAGCTCTCAGGTGAGCCGCTGCAACGCGCCCTGAGCCAGTACCAGGGCGATAACGATCCGCAGACGCTGCTGTGGGACGTCACCGAGGCGATCCGCGCCGCGGCCAGCGACCGGCGCATCACGGCGCTGCTGATCGAAACCGACGACCTCGGCAGCGCCGGACAGGCCAAGCTGGAGGAGATCGCCGCCGCGATCGCGGAATTCAAGAAGAGCGGCAAGAAGGTCATCGCGGCCGGCTCGTCCTTCAACCAGCAGCAGTACTACCTCGCCGCGCAGGCCGACGAGATCTACCTGGATCCGCTGGGCTACCTGTTCATCGCGGGTTATGACCGCTACCGGATGTACTACAAGGACGCCATCGACAAGCTCGGCGTCGACATGCATCTGTTCCGCGCCGGCAAGTACAAGAGCGCGATGGAGCCGTACATCCGGCGCGACATGTCCGAGGAAGACCGCATCGAGAGCCTGGGCTACCTGCAGGCCCTGTGGAGCGGTTACCAGCGGGCCATCGCCGCCGCGCGTGGCCGCACGGTGGACGAAGTGCTGCGCTACGCCGACGACTACGCGGCCGCGGTCAAGGCGGCGGGCGGGGACACCGCGGCGGTGGCCAAGAGCCGCGGCCTGGTCACCGACCTCAAGAGCTCGCAGCAGGTCGAGCAGCGCATGGTCGAACTGGTGGGCGCCGACAGTGATGGCCGCGGCTTCCGCGGCGCGCCCATGGCCGAATACCTGCGCGTGCTGCGCGCCGAGCAGAAGCTGCACACGTCCGCCGCCGCCAACATCGGCGTGGTGATCGCCAGCGGCGAGATTCTCGACGGGCGGCAGTCGCCCGGCACCGTCGGCGGCGAATCGACGTCCGAACTGCTGCGCGAGGCGCGGCTGGACAAGGACATCAAGGCCGTGGTGCTGCGCGTCGACAGCCCGGGGGGCAGCGTGTTCGCCTCGGAGCAGATCTACCGGGAGGTGCTGGCGCTCAAGGCGGCGGGCAAACCGGTGGTGGTGTCGATGAGCGACGTCGCGGCGTCAGGCGGCTACTACATCTCGGCCCCGGCGGACGAGATCTTCGCCAGCGCCAACACCATCACGGGTTCCATCGGCGTGTTCGCCGGCGTGCCCACGTTCAACCGCAGCCTCGCCAAGCTGGGCGTCAACGTGGACGGGGTGGGTACCACCGCGCTGTCCGGCGCCATGGAGCTCGACCGTCCGCTGTCGGCGGACGCCTCGCAGATCCTGCAGTCGTCGGTCGATCACACTTACGCCGAATTCCTGGCGCGCGTCGCCAAGGGCCGCAACAAGACGGTGCAACAGATCGATGGCATCGCGCAGGGCCGCGTCTGGGCGGGCAGGGATGCGCAGGGGTTGGGACTGGTGGACACGCTCGGCGGCTATGACGCCGCGCTGCAGGCGGCGGCGCGCCGCGCGCACCTGGGCAGCGACTATCACGCCCGGCGCATCGAACCCGAACTCACCTGGGGCCAGCAGCTCGCGCTGAGCATGCGTTCCGGATACCACGCATTGGCGGTGCGTGCCGGCCTCGAGCCCGTCGCCGCGGGCCTGGGCGTCGCGCCGCAGGCGTTCGACCCCGTGGTGCGCGAACTGGCGCGCTGGCAGCGCATGGCGACGCCGAGCCACCTCTACGCCTACTGCTTCTGCAGTCCGGAATAAGCGGCGTCAGTTCGCCGCCGCGCGCAGCAGCACGCACATCATGCTGAGCGATCCCATTTCCATGCCATCGACGGGGATGCTGCACTCGTCGGCGGCGTCCTGGATCGCCAGCACGAACAGCAACGGCAGGTAGTGCTCCGGAGTCGGGACCGAGAACTCGGCGCCGGGCAGCGCGGCGTAATCCATCAACGTCGCGTGGTCGCCCGACAGCACCGCCTTGCGCACCGCGGCGTTGAACGCCAGCGCGGGTGCGGGCGGCGCAGCACCCGGCTGGCGCTGCAGCGCGCGCAGGTTGTGCACCACATTGCCGCTGCCCAGCACCAGCACGCCTGCCTCGCGCAGTGGCGCGAGCGCACGGGCCTGCTGGTACAGCTCCGCGCCGCCGAGCGTGCCGTCGATCGAAAGCTGCACCACCGGAATATCGGCCGCCGGATACAGGTATCGCAGCACCGACCAGGTGCCGTGGTCCAGTCCCCACCCGGTGTCTTCACGCACGCGATCCGGGCCCATCAGCTCGCGCACGCGGGCGGCGAGCGTCCTGGAACCCGGAGCGGGGTATTGGCAGGCATAGAGCGCCGCCGGAAAGCCGTAGAAATCGTGGATGGTGGGTGGCGGATCGGCCATTGTCACCCCCGTGCCGCGGGTGTACCAGTGCGCCGAAATGCTCAGGATGGCGCGCGGCCGGGGGAGCTGCGCCACCAGCTCGAGCCACTGCGCCGTGTAGGCATTCGGCTCGATGGCCTGCATGGGAGAACCGTGGCCCACGAACAGCGCCGGCATGCGCGGCGCGTTCAACTTCCCCTCGGCCCGAGCTGCGCCCATCCGCCGGCCACGGGCAGGTCCAACACGCAGAATTCCGCGGTGGTCAGCATGGTGCCCTGGCGCTCGGGATTGAGTTCGGCGGCCAGCTCGCTCAGGCCCGGGTTGTGTGCCACCACCAGCAGGCAGTGCGCGGACTCGGGACAGGCGGCGATCGCGATGCGCAGCCGTTCGGGCGTCCCCTGGTACAGCGTGGGATCGAAGCGGATCTCCGGGCCGTCATCGCCGAAGGTGTTCTGCAGGATGCGCGCGGTCTCGCGGGTACGCACCGCCGGAGAGCACAGGATGAGCTGCGGCCTGATACCCTGGTGCTGCAGGTAGGCGGCTGCCGCGCTGGCCTCGATGCGGCCGTGTTCGCCCAGTGGACGCTCCATGTCGCCGCCGCGGACCAGCGTCGGCAGTGCGGCAGCGTGTCGGAGCAGGATCAGGCGTCGCATGATGGCGCGGGTGAAATTACCACATCATGCCGGTCTGCAGGCGCGCCGCCTCCGACATCATGGAGCGATCCCAGGGCGGATCGAACACCAGGTCCACGTCCACGCGCCGCACCGTGGGAATGGCCTCGACCTTCTCCCGCACGTCCTGCACCAGCACTTCGCCCATCCCGCAGCCGGGCGCGGTGAGCGTCATGCGCACGCTGACGTTGCGCGTGCCGTCGTCATTGGCGGCCACCTGGCAGTCGTACACCAGTCCCAGGTCGACGATGTTGATGGGGATCTCCGGATCGAAGCACGCTTGCATCTGCTTCCAGGCCAACTCGCGCACGTCGTCCTCGGTGGCGTTCGGCGGCAGTTCGGGAGGCAGCTCGACTTCCTGGCCGATGGCGTCGGCCTGTTCGCCCGCGAGGCGGTACAGGTTGCCTTCGATGTACAGCGTGAAGCTGCCGCCCAGCGCCTGCGTGATGTAGCCCGCCAGGCCGCTCTTGAGCGTGATCGCCTGACCGGAAGGCACCATCACCGCCTCGACGTCGCGGTTGATCACGAAGGGTTCGTTTTCGTGGGCGCGCATGCGGGGTGCCTATTCCGTGGACACGGGGGCGGCGCTGCGTCCGCTGCCGTGCAGGGCGGCGTGCAGCGTGTGCCAGCACAGGCTCGCGCACTTCACGCGCGCCGGGAACTCGCGCACGCCGGCCAGCGCCATGAGTTTGCCGAGGTCCTGGCCGGGCTGGTAGCCCGGCTGCGTGAGCAGGCAGTGGATCTCGTGGTACAGCGCGTCGACATCGGCGAGCTTCAGGCCCTGCGTGGCCTCCGTCATCAGCGAGGCCGAAGCCACGGAGATCGCGCAGCCCTGGCCATCGAAGCGCACGGCGTTGAGCCGCGAGCCGTCGGTGCGCAAGCTCACGTGCAGCCGATCGCCGCACAGCGCGTTGTGGCCGTCGGCGGCGAAGTCCGCGGGGTCGAGGCGGCCGAAATTCCTGGGACTGCGGTTGTGGTCCAGGATCACGTCACGATAGAGCTCGGTGAGATCCATCAGCCGAACACCTCGCGCACCTTGCGCAGCGCGCCGATGAACTGCGCCACTTCGGCCTCGGTGCTGTAGCAGCCGAACGAAGCGCGTGCGGTGGCCGCCAGTCCAAAGCATTCCATCACCGGCATGGCGCAGTGGTGGCCGGTGCGGATCGCCACGCCCTCGCTGTCGAGGATGGTGCCGATGTCGTGCGGGTGCACGGTGTCCATCACGAACGAGACCACCGCGGCCTTGCGCGCCGCGGTGCCGACCAGGCGAACGCCCGGCAGGTTCAGCAGCGCCGCTTCGGTGAGGCGCGCCAGGCGGTCCTCGTGCCGCGCGATGGCCGCGACCCCGAGGCCGCGCAGGTAGTCGAGTGCGGCGGCGAGCCCCACCGCGCCGGAGATGTTCGGCGTGCCCGCCTCGAACTTCCAGGGCAGCTCGTTCCAGGTGCTGTGCGCGATGCTCACGGTGCGGATCATGTCGCCGCCGCCCTGCCACGGCGGCATGGCCTCCAGCAGCCGCTCGCGGCCGTACAGCACGCCGATGCCGGTGGGGCCGTAGACCTTGTGGCCGGAGAAGGCGTAGAAGTCGCAATCCAGCGCCTGGACGTCGACCGGGCCATGCGCGATGGCCTGGGCGCCATCGAGCAGCACCGGGATGCCGCGCGCGTGCGCGCGCTGCACGATCTCCCGCACCGGCAGGATGGTGCCGAGCGCATTGGAGACGTGCGCGCAGGCCACCAGCCGCGTGCGTTCGTTGAGGCCGGCCGCGAAGGCTTCCAGCGTCACCTCGCCGCGCTCGTTGAGCGGCGCCGCCACCAGCCGCGCGCCCGTGGCCTGCGCCGCGAGCTGCCAGGGCACGATGTTGGCGTGGTGTTCGAGCTGCGTGATGAGGATTTCATCGCCCGAGCGCAGCTGCGAGCGGCCCCAGCTTTGCGCCACGAGGTTGATGGCCTCGGTGGTGCCGCGGGTGAAGACGATTTCGCGCGTCGAATGGGCGTTGAGGAAGCCGCGCACCGTCTCGCGCGCTTGCTCGAACGCCGCCGTGGCGCGCTGGCTCAGCGTGTGCACGCCGCGGTGCACGTTGGAATGCACGCGCGCGCCGTAATCCGCCACCGCGTCGAGCACCGCGCGTGGCTGCTGGGCCGAGGCCGCGCTGTCGAGGTAGGCCAGCGGCTTGCCGTGGACGCGCTGCGCGAGGATGGGAAAATCGGCGCGCACCGCCTGCGCGTCGTAGGGCAGGGGCTCGAGGGTGACGCTGTTCAAGACATGGCTCCCGAGGCCAGCACGTCCGCCAGCTGGCCCGCCGCGGCCTGTTCGGCGACGCGCCGCAGGGCCGGCACGGTGATCTCGCCGAGCACATCGCCCAGGAACGCCCACTTGAGCAGGGTGCGCGCGGTCGCGGGATCCAGTCCGCGCGACAGCAGGTAGAACAGCAGGGTTTCGTCGAGCTGGCCGGTGGTGGCGCCATGCGAGGCCTGGATGTCATCGGTGCGGATTTCCAGGCGCGGCCGCAGGTCCACCTCGGCACCGCGGCCATCGATCAATCCGCGCAGGTTCTGCTGCACGCGCGCGCCGGCGCCCGCGCCCCCCACCTTGAGCTCCGCGCTGCACGCGACCCGCGCCTGGTCGGCGGCAATGCCGCGGAAGCGCTGCTGCGTCACCGTGCCGCGCGCGAGCGGATCCACGCGCACCCAGGTGTCGTTGACCTGCCTGCCGTTCGCCACCGCCATGGCCTGCCAGTGCAGTTCGGCGCGCTCGCCCGCCAGCGCGATGTGCGCGGTGTGACGCGCAGTGGCGGCGCCCACGCCGATCTGGCAGAGGATGAGCCGCGCATCGCGCGCCAGCCGGGCGTCCTGGTTGTCCAGCCACAGCACGCCCGCGCCGTATTCCTGCAGTCGGTAATGCCGCAGCGTGGCGTTGGCGGCGAGCGTGAGCCGCGTGCTGGCGCAGACCAGCTGGCCCGGCAGGGACGCCTGCTGCGCGCCGCCCAGGTGACGTTCGACGAGTTGCAGGGTGGCATCGGGGGCGAGCTGCACGTCGAGGGTCGGATAACCAGCCGCGTTGCCCGCAGTGGCGATGCAACACAATTCGAGCCGGGCGTCGGCGCTGCAAACCAGGGTCAGCGTCTCGGCCGCGAACATCCGCGTCAGCAGCTGCAGCGGACCGCTGGTGGCGCCGGCGGGCCCCGGATTCGTGCTGCGCGCCAACCCGACGCCCGCTGCCGACAGCGCCGCGGGCGGACAGGACAGCGCCGCGTCGAATCGCCCGTCCACCAGCACCAGGCGCAGATGATCCGGCAGCGGCTCGGGCAGCGCGCGGGCTGCCGGAGCGGCATTCGGCTGTCCGCCCCGGCCGGGCCTGAAGTCGGCGATGCCATCGAGCGCGCGCAGGTTCGCGTAGCGCCACTGTTCGTCGCGGCTGTCGGGCAGGCCCAGCGCCGCCAGCTGCTGCGCAGCCGCGTCGGCCGCCGGAGCGTGCGGCTGCAGCGCGGCATATTGCTCGAGGATGCGGGCGGCGGCGTTCATGCGCATCAGGCCGCAGCCTGCTCCAGGATCCAGTCGTAGCCGCGGCGCTCCAGTTCCAGCGCGAGTTCGCGATCGCCGCTCCTGAGGATGCGGCCACGCGCCAGCACGTGCACGCGATCGGGCACGATGTGGTCCAGCAGCCGCTGGTAGTGCGTCACCAGCACGATGGCGCGCTCCGGCGAGCGCAGCGTGTTCACGCCGCGCGCCACCACCTTGAGCGCGTCGATGTCGAGGCCCGAATCGGTTTCGTCGAGCAGCGCGAGCTTCGGCTCCAGCACCAGCATCTGCAGGATTTCGTTGCGCTTCTTTTCGCCGCCGGAGAAACCTTCGTTCACACCGCGCGACAGGAAGCTCTCGTCGATCTGCATGGTCTGCATGCGCTGCTTGACCAGCTTGAGGAAATCGAAGGCGTCGATCTCGGGCAGGCCACGCTGCCTGCGCTGCGCGTTGAGCGCCGCGCGCAGCAGGTACGCGTTGTTCACGCCGGGGATTTCGACCGGATACTGGAACCCCAGGAACAGCCCGGCGCGGGCGCGCTCCTCGGGCGCCAGCGACAGCAGAGGCTGGCCATCGAAGCGCACCTGGCCCGCCGTCACCTCATAGCCGGGCCGGCCCGCCAGCACGTGCGCGAGCGTGCTCTTGCCGGAACCGTTCGGTCCCATGATGGCGTGCACTTCGCCGGCCTCGACCGCGAGCGTGATGCCGCGCAGGACCGGTTGTCCCGCGACGCTCGCATGCAGGTCGCTGATCTCGAGCAGGCTCATCCCACGGCTCCTTCCAGGCTCACCGCCAGCAGGTTCTGCGCTTCCACGGCGAACTCCATCGGCAATTCCTTGAACACTTCGCGGCAGAAGCCGCTGACGATCATGTTGACGGCGTCCTCGGCGTCCAGCCCGCGCTGCAGGCAGTAGAACAGCTGTTCCTCGCTGATGCGCGAGGTGCTGGCCTCATGTTCCACCGTGGCGGAAGGATTGCGCGTCTCGATGTAGGGGAAGGTGTGGGCGCCGCACTCGGAGCCCATCAGCAGCGAATCGCACTGCGTGAAATTGCGCGCGCCCGTGGCCGAGGGCAGGATCTTCACCAGGCCGCGATAGGCGTTCTGGCCGTGGCCGGCGGAAATGCCCTTGGAGACGATGGTGCTGCGCGAATTGGCGCCGATGTGGATCATCTTGGTGCCGGTGTCGGCCTGCTGGTGGTTGTTGGCGAGCGCCACCGAGTAGAATTTCCCCACCGAGTTCTCGCCGCGCAGCACGCAGCTCGGATACTTCCAGGTGATGGCCGAGCCGGTTTCCACCTGCGTCCAGGAAATGCGCGAGTTGCGGCCGCGGCACTCGCCGCGTTTGGTGACGAAGTTGTAGATGCCGCCGCGGCCTTCGGCGTCGCCCGGGTACCAGTTCTGCACCGTCGAGTACTTGATCTCGGCGTCGTCCAGCGCCACGAGTTCCACCACCGCGGCGTGCAGCTGGTTCTCGTCGCGCATGGGTGCGGTGCAGCCCTCGAGATAACTGACGTGGCTGCCGGCATCGGCCACGATCAGCGTGCGCTCGAACTGCCCGGTCTTGGCGGCGTTGATGCGGAAATAGGTGGACAGCTCCATCGGGCAGCGCACGCCGGGCGGGATGTAGACGAACGATCCGTCGGTGAACACGGCCGAGTTGAGCGTGGCATAGAAGTTGTCGGTGTAGGGCACGACCGAGCCCAGGTAGCGTTCCACCAGCGCCGGATGGTTCTGCACGGCTTCGGAGAACGGGCAGAAGATCACGCCGGCTTTCGCGAGCCTTTCCTTGAACGTGGTGGCCACCGACACGCTGTCGAACACCGCATCCACCGCCACGCCCGCGAGCCGCGCGCGCTCGTGCAGCGGTACGCCGAGCTTGGCGTAGGTGGCGAGCAGCTTCGGGTCGACCTCATCGAGGCTCTTGGGCGCATCGTTCCTGACCACCGGCGCCGAGTAATAGGAGATGGCGTTGTAGTCGATGGGAGGATAGTGGAGCTGCGCCCAGTGCGGTTCCTTCTGCTTGCGCCAGTGGGCAAGCGCGCGCAACCGGAAATCGAGCAGGAACTGCGGTTCGCGCTTGCGCGCGGAGATGGCGCGTACCACGTCCTCGTCGAGGCCGGGCGGCAGGGTGTCCGACTCGATGTCGGTGACGAAACCGTGCTGGTAGCTGCGATCCACCAGTGCCTCGATCTGGGTGTTGGCGCTCATCCGGCACTCCGCTGAACAGGTCCGCCGGCGGTCTGGCGCTCGAGCGCCGCGAACCGGACGGGAACTGCGGACAGCCCCGCCAGCTCCAACAGGGTGATTTCCTGCAGCGAGCGGCGGATGGCGACGTGCACCCGCTGCCACGCGTGGCCGACGGCGCAGGTGCTTTCGATGCCGCAGCGATTCGGATGCTGGGCGCATTCGGTGAGCGCCAGCGGTCCTTCCAGTGCCTCGAGGATGTCCGCTGCGCTGATCGACGCCGCGGGGCGCGCCAGGCAGTAACCGCCGTGCAGGCCCCGGGTCGAGGCCACCAGGCCAGCGCGATGCAGCAGTTTGAGCAGCTTGCTCACGGTCGGGATCGCCAGGTGGGTAAGCGTCGCGAGCTGGCTGGCCGTCAGTCGGCGTTCAGGTTCGGCTGCTAACCTTGCCAGCAGGACAGTGGCGTAGTCGGTGAGTTTGCTGATGCGGAGCATGTGCCATTTCCGGAAGTCGGACCATTTTAGTGCTATTTAACGGGGAAATGAAGCCCGCGAACCGCTCCAGGGATCGGATAGTGGGATGATTTTGCTATGCTTGCGCCCCCTTCAGGAGGTCTTGCCGATGAGCCGCACCGAGCCGGAAAACGCTGCCCGGGCCCCATTTGCCGCGGCGCACCACGGCGTGGCGACCCGGACGTCCTGATGGAGCCGCCCGCGCCGGTGGTCTGCGTCGAGGATGTGCACTACAGCATCGGCGGCCGCCAAATCTTCTCGGGGTTGTCGCTCAAGGCCCTGCAGGGCCGGATCACCGCCATCATGGGTCCCAGCGGCACCGGCAAGACCACCTTGCTGCGCCTGCTGATGGGCGCCATCCGCCCAGACAGCGGCAAGATCACGCTGTTCGGCCAGCAGCCGAGCGAGCTGGGCCGCGATGCGCTGTTCAACCTGCGCCAGCGCGTCGGCATGCTGTTCCAGAACGGCGCGCTGCTCACCGACCTGACGGTGTTCGAGAACGTGGCGTTCCCGTTGCGCGAACACACCGATCTGCCCGAATCCGTGCTGCGCCGCCTGGTGCTCATGAAGCTCGAAGCGGTGGGTCTGCGCGGCGCCGCGGAGCTCATGACCGGGGAACTCTCGGGCGGCATGGCGCGGCGGGTGGCGCTGGCGCGCGCCATCGTCATGGACCCCGAGATGCTGATCTACGACGAACCCTTCGTGGGTCTCGACCCGATCTCCATGGGCGTGATCGTGCGCCTGATCCAGGCGCTCAACAGGACGCTCGGCATCACCAGCATCGTGGTCTCGCACGACGTGCAGGAAATCAACTCGATCGCCGACCAGAGCTTCCTGATGTCGGGCGGCAAGGTGGTGGCCGGCGGCAGTCCGGCGGAGCTTGCGCAACAGGACCAGCCCGTGGTCCACCAGTTCATGAATGGCCTGGCCGATGGTCCGGTGCCGTTCCACTTTCCGGCGCCGGACTACCACCAGCAGCTGCTGGGGGAAGGCGCATGAGCGGCGCACTGCTGCGGATCGGCCGCGTCACGCTGTTCCTGTTCCGCGTGCTGGCGCAGTGCCTGCCGGCGCTGCGCCGTCCCGGCCTGATCGTGGAGCAGATCTACAACGCCGGCGCCCGCTCGCTGATCATCATCATGATGTGCGGCCTGTTCGTCGGCATGGTGCTGGGCCTGCAGGGCTATGACCTGCTGTCGCGCTTCGGGTCCGAATCCGCGCTCGGCGTGGCGGCGGCGCTCGGACTCATCAAGGAACTCGGCCCGGTGGTGACGGCGCTGCTGTTCGCGGGCCGGGCGGGCACCGCTCTGACCAGCGAAATCGGCCTGATGCGCGCCACCGACCAGCTCACCGCGATGGAGATGATGGCCGTCGATCCGGTGCGCCGCGTGGTGGCGCCGCGTTTCATCGGCGGCTTCATCGCGCTGCCGCTGCTGGCCGCGATCTTCAACTGCGTCGGCATTTTCGGCGCCCAGCTCATCGGCGTCGGCGTGATGGGCGTCGAATCCGGCTCGTTCTGGTCGCAGATGCAGAGCGCAGTGGAGATGAGCGACGTGAACGAAGGCCTGCTCAAGAGCCTGGTGTTCGGCACGGCCTGCAGCCTGATCGCCGTCTACGAGGGTTTCAATGCCGAGCCCACGGCCGAAGGCGTGGGCCTGGCCACGACGCGCACGGTGGTGAGCTCGGCCGTGCTCACGCTGCTGCTGGATTACATGCTCACCGCCGCTTTCCTCAGGACCTGAGTTGGGAGAATCCTCCATGCCCCGCGCCAATCGCACACTCGAGTTGGGAACCGGACTGTTCGTGCTGCTGGGCTTCGCCGCGCTGGCGTTCCTGACCACGCAGCTGCCTGGCAGCGGGCTGAAACTGCAGGGCGCCAGCGCGGGTTACACCGTCACCGCAAGGTTCGACAACATCGGCGATCTGAAGGTCGGGGCGCCGGTGACCATGGCCGGCGTGCGCATCGGGCGCGTCTCGTCGGTAGGATTCGACTCACGCGATTTCAAGGCAGTGGTGAAGCTTCGCATCGACAAGGCCTATGCGCAAATACCCGACGACAGCGATGCCTCGGTCCAGACCGCGGGCCTGCTGGGCGCGAAGTATGTCGGCATCGGCGCCGGCGGTTCCAGCACCTACCTGATGGAAGGCAGCGAGATCACGTTCACGCAGTCCGCGATCGTGCTGGAGAACCTGGTGAACAAGCTGTTCGCCAGCATCGCCGGCAAGAAGGACGACAGCGATACGACCCCCGCGCAGAGCAGTCCGGGCGCTGGCGGAAAACCGGCCGAACCTGCCAAGGAGCAGAAGCAATGAAACCCCTGGTACCGACCCCTGCATGGTTGAAATCCTCGGCGCTGGCCGTGGCCGTAACGCTCGCGGCTTTGGCTGGCAGCCCGGCGCTGGCGGCCGATGCACCCGCCGCGGCACCCGCGGCTGCGCCTGCCAGCGGCGCCACGCCGGCGGCGGCCGTGGATGCCAGCGGGCCGAGCCAGCTGATCGACAGCGCCGCCCAGGAAATGCTCAAGGACCTCGACGCGCACCGCGCCGAATACCGCAAGGATCCGCAGAAGGTGCGGCAACTGGTGGACCGCGTGCTGCTGCCGCATTTCGACACCGCCTATGCGGCGCGCCTGGTGCTTGGCACGCACTGGAAGGACGCGAGCGAGGAGCAACGCAAGCGCTTCGTCAACGGCTTCTACCTCTCGCTGCTCTCCAACTACGGCGATGCGTTGCTCGATTTCACCGCCGATCGCATGAAGGTGTTGCCGTACACGGGCGATCCGAATGCGAAGCTCGCCACGGTGCGCACGCAGATCCGCAAGAACGACGGCAGCACCGTGGCGGTGAACTACAGCCTGCACCAGACCGACAAGGGCTGGATGGCGTGGGACGTGACCATCGAAGGCATCAGCTACGTCAAGAGCTTCCGCGACGACTTCGGCGCGGAGATCGAGCAGAAAGGCCTCGATGCGCTGCTTGAGCGGCTCGAGAAGCAGGGCGGCGCGAAGGTCGGTGGCAGTGCCAAAGGCTGATGCGATCCCGGCGCTGCACGCGTTGCGGCCCGGGCAGTTCCAGCTCGAAGGTCCGCTCACCGCGCCGCACGTGACGCGCTTGCGCGCGGCGGGCCTGGCCGCCCTCGCCCAGGGCGCCACGGAAAGTCGCGTCGACCTCGCCCGGGTCACGACGGTGGACAGTGCGGGCCTGGCGTTGCTGATCGACTGGCAGGCCGCGTTCCAGCAGGCGGGCCACAAGCTGCATTTCGTCGGCGGCCCACAGGCGCTGCACGCGCTGGCCAGACTCAGCGACGTGGAGACGCTGATCTATTCCTGAAGGCGCTGCCGCCGGCCAGCCCGCTACTGCGGCGTCTTTTCCGGGTCCAATGCGTCCGGATCGTCCGGCGGCGCATCGGCATCCCCGGCATTGTCGGCCGGCACGTCGCCGTCGCGCACCAGGAATTCGCGGTGCTGCAGCCAGGCGTTGCGGACGAAACCGTACGGATCGAAGCTGCGCTGCAGGATCGGATCCTGGGCGAGTAGCTGCGAACGCGTGTCGACCGCGTCCAGCGCCAGCGTCCCCCAGTACGCGTAATCGTCGCTGACGAGCTGTTCCGGGTTGTCGTAGATGTCGGGAATGCGCCCCAGGCCATCGCGCACGGTCGAAGGCCCGAGCAGCGGCAGCACCAGGTACGGACCCGACGGAACGCCCCATTTGCCGAGCGTCTGGCCGAAATCCTCGTTCTGGTTCGCAAGGCCCGCCCGCCCGGCGGGATCGAAGAAGCCCAGGCCGAGCACGGTATTGACCGTCAGGCGCAGCGTGGCGCGCGTGCCCTCGGTGAACTTGCCTTGCAGCAGATCGTTGAGGATGGTGCGGGGCAGGCTGAGGTTGCTGAAGAAATTGCTGACGCCGTTGCGCACGGGCCCTGGCACGGCTTTCTTGTAGCCTTTCGCGACCGGCTTGAGCGCCGCGCGATCGATGGCATCGTTGAAGGCGTAGACGCCGCGGTTGAAACGCTCGAAGCGATCGCGCGGATCAGGCTTGCCGGACGGCAGCGACGCGCAGCCCTGCAGCAGCAACAAGCCCGCGCCCACCAACCACAGAGCTTGTCTGCCCAAACCTCACCACCTCAGCCGCCGGGACCACCTTCACCACCGCTGCCGCTCTTCCTGCGCGCGGCGGCCTGCTCGCGGGCCCAGCCGCGTTCCTCGTCCAGCCGCGCACGGAAACGCTGCTGCTGGACCGAGCTCAGGCCCGGTGTGGATAGTGCCAGCTCGAGCTGCTGCATGGCCAGCGCCAGATCGCCGCCCGACAGGTGGTATTCGCCCATGTAGTAGTAGGCATCGGCCGCATCGCCGGCTGAGCTCGCGGCCAGCGCGGTGAGACGGATCTGGTCCGGAGTCGGCTCGACGTTGTTGAACAGATCGAGCAGCAGCTCGTGCGCCTTGCCGGGTTGGCCACACTGCATCAGTGCTTCACTGTAACGCACGATGATCGGCACATTGCGCGGGAACAGTTTCGCCGCGCGCGCGAAGCGTTCCAGCGCCGCGTCGTTTTCGCCGGCGGCGAGCAGCGCCTGGCCGAGCGCGGCGTACAGCGGCGTCGAATCGGGCCGCGCATCGAGCAGGCGGCTGAGCGTGGTCACGGCGGCGGGTGCCTGGTTGTTGCGCATCTGGGCCAGCGCCTGGCCGTACTGCTCGGCCATCGTCAGCGGACGCGTGGCCGCGATGCCGCGATAGTACGCCAGCGCGCCGGCCTGCGGGGGCGCCGTGAGCACGCGCACGCGTTCGCGCATCAGCAGGTAGCTGAACGAACTCGCCGGCTGCACCCGCGGATACTCCGCGGCGCGCACGCGCGCTTCGGCGATGCGCTCGCGCGTCACGGGGTGATCGCGCAGCAGGTCCAGCGGTCCCGCTTCCGAGACGCCTTCGGTGCGCGCCAGACCTTCGAAGAAGTCCGCCATGGCGTAGGTGTCGAAACCGGCGCCCGCCAGCAGCGTGATGCCGACGCGATCGGCCTCGGCTTCCTCGCTGCGCGTGAAGTTGATGCTCTGCTGCATGGCGATGCCCTGCGTGACCGCGAACGCGCCGATCATGGCCTGGCTGTCGGCGCCCGTGGCGGCGCCGATCAGCAGCGCGGCCAGCAGCGCGGCGGTGGAGGTCATGGCGTTCTTGCTCTGCGCCTGGATGGCGCGCGCCAGGTGGCGCTGCTTGACGTGCGCGGTTTCGTGGCCCAGCACGCTCGCCAGCTGCGACTCGTTCTCGGTCAGCAGCATCAGGCCGGCATTCACGCCGATGAATCCGCCGTACAGCGCGAACGCGTTGACGGCGCGATCCTTGACCATGAAATAGGTGTAATCCCGCTCTTCGCCGGTCTGGGAAGCGAGCCGCGTACCCAGCGCCTGCAGGTATTCGCTGACCTCGGGGTCTTCCAGCAGCTGGCCCTGGTCGCGCAGGCCGCGGAAGATCATGCGGCCCAGCTGCAGTTCATCGGCCTTGGTGAGGGTGGAGTCGGCCGGCGTGCCCATGTCGGGCAGGTCGGAAGCGGCGGTGGAGGCGCTCACACCCTCGGCGGTCGGCGGCCCGGGGGCCGCGGCCGCCCAGGCGCCCAGCGCAAAGCCGCAGGCCAGCAGGCCGTAGACGGCATGCCGGGCGCGACGCTTGAAGGTCCTCGGGTTCATCTGGCTTTCGACCTGCCGCGCGGCACGGGGTTCCAGCAGGCTACAGGCGTTCGGCGGCGAAATCCGCCAGCCGCGAGCGCTCGCCGCGCCGGAGTGTGATGTGGCCGGAATAAGCCCAGCCGCGCAGGCGGTTCACGGTATAGGTGAGGCCCGAGGTGGTCTCGGTGAGATAGGGCGTATCGATCTGCGCGATGTTGCCGAGGCAGACCAGCTTGCTGCCCGGGCCGGCGCGCGTCACCAGTGCGCGCATCTGCTTGGGCGTGAGGTTCTGCGCCTCGTCGAGGATGATGTAGCGGTTGAGGAAGGTGCGGCCGCGCATGTAGTTCAGCGAGCGGATCTTGATGCGGTTGCGCAGCAGGTCATTGGTGGCGGCCCGGCCCCAGTTGCCGCCTTCCTCGCTGTGGGTGAGCACCTCGAGGTTGTCCATGAGCGCGCCCATCCACGGCTCCATTTTTTCCTCTTCGGTGCCGGGCAGGAAGCCGATGTCCTCGCCGAGCGGAATGGTCACGCGCGTCATGATGATCTCCGCGAAGCGGTTGCGCTCCAGCGTCTGCGTCAGCCCCGCGGCCAGCGCCAGCAGCGTCTTGCCCGTGCCGGCCGGCCCGAGGATGGACACGAAGTCGATCTCCGGGTCCATCAGCAGGTTGAGCGCGAAATTCTGCTCGCGGTTGCGCGCGGTGATGCCCCACACACCGTGGCGCTCGCTGCGGTAGTCCTGGGCCAGTTCGAGCGTGGCGCGTTCGCCCTCGACCTTGCGCACGATGGCTTCGATGCCCTGCGGGCTGGACTCGTACACGAATTCGTTCACCTGCCAGCCGGCCACCGCGGGACCCTGCAGCTCGTAGCGCGTGCGATCGCCTTCTTTCCACGAGCGCATGTCCTTGCTGTGCTGCTCCCAGAAATCGGTGGGCAACTCGGCCACGCCGGTGTACAGCACGTCGGCGTCTTCGATGGTCTTGTCGCTGTAGTAGTCCTCGGCGTGGGCGCCGATGATGGCGGCCTTGATGCGCAGATTGATGTCCTTGGACACCAGTACCACGCGCGTGCCGCGCCGCTCGGCCTGCAACGCCAGCGTCTGGCCCAGGATCAGGTTGTCGGCGCCCTGGCCGGGCAGGCCCTCGGGCAGCTTGCCCGCCAGTTCCTTCATCTGGAAGAACAGCCGGCCGGTGCTCGGCTGCTTGCCGCCGCCGCCGTTGGCCGTGCCCGGAATGGGCAGGCCCTGGTCGATCTGGCTCTGGTCCACGCCGCGCATGAGCTCGTCCAGGAAGCGGCTCACCTGGCGGGCGTTGCGCGCCGCTTCGGACAGGCCCTTCTTGTTGGCGTCGAGTTCCTCCAGCACCACCATGGGCAGGAACACATCGTGCTCCTCGAAGCGGAAGATCGCGGTGGGGTCGTGCAGCAGGACGTTGGTGTCGAGGACGAACAGCCGGCGGGTCGGGGTCTTCACAGCGATTTTGCAGCCTCCAGCACTTCGGCGGCGTGGCCTTCGGCCTTCACCTTGCGCCATTCCCGGCGCAGCACGCCCCGGGTGTCCACCAGGAAGGTGCTGCGCTCGATGCCGCGCACCTTCTTGCCGTACATGTTCTTGTCCTTCATGACCCCGAACAGCAGGCACACTTTCTCGTCGACGTCCGACAGCAGTTCGAATCCGAAGCCGAACTTGCGGCAGAACTTCTCGTGCGCCGCGAGCGTGTCGCGCGAGATGCCCAGCACGCGCACGCCGGCGCGCCGGAATTTCGGCAGCAGCGCCTGGAATTCCTGGCCCTCGATCGTGCAGCCGGGCGTGTCATCGCGCGGGTAGAAGTACAGCACCAGCGTTTCGCCCAACGCCGCCTTGAGGTGGAACTCGCCGCCGCCGGTGGCGGGCAGCCTGAAGTCGGGCAGCTTTCTGCCCACGGCCACCGCGCTCAAGATTTCACCGGCTCGAGGATGGCGTCCAGGTTCAGCGAATCGCAGAAGTCCATGAACTCCTCCCGCAGCTGCGCCACCTGCAGCCGCGCCGGCACCTGGATGATCATCTGCACGGCGAACATCGGTGCGCCGGTGTGCGCGGCAGCATAGCTGCGGGTCGACACCTCGCTCAGGTCGATGCCGCGGCTCGCGAAGAAGCCCGACAGGCCGGCCACGATGCCGCTCTGGTCGAGACTGGCCACGTCGACCGAGTAGGGCAGCAGATCGGTGCGCGGCGCACGGGTTTCGGTGCGCTTGATCTGCAGCGCGAGCCCCGAGGCATCCGCCAGTCGCCGCAGCTCGGATTCGATGCGCGCCAGCGTGTGCCAGTTGCCGTTCACCAGCAGCAGCATGGCGAATTCCGCCCCCAGCGCCGCCATGCGGCTTTCGGCGATGTTGCCGCCACAATCGGTGATGACGCGCGAGAAGTCGTGGACCATTCCGGTGCGGTCGCTGCCGATGACCGAGACCGCCAGGTGCTGTTTCATGCCCGGCAGTGTACCGGCATCAGCGCGCGCTTGCGAAGGCTGCGGCCGGACCCGTAACATCGCGCGCCTCGCCACGCCGTACAGCAGGTCCAGATGTTTTCGGGTTCATTGGTCGCGATCGTCACCCCCATGCACGGCGATGGTTCGCTGGACTTCGCCGCCTGGGAGCGGCTGCTGGATCTGCACGCCGCTGCCGGCACCGCCGGTGTCGTCGTGGGCGGCACCACGGGCGAATCGCCCACGCTGAGCGAGGCCGAGCTGCGGGAGCTGCTGGAGCGCGCCCGGGCCCGGATCGAGGGTCGCATGCAGCTGCTGGCGGGCGTGGGCGGCAGCCATACCGCCGCCGTGGTGGAGCGTGTGCAGCGGCTGGCCGGGACCGGCCTGGATGGACTGCTGGTGGTGACGCCGGCGTACAACAAGCCCACGCAGGAAGGCCTGTTCCGCCATTTCGAGGCCGTCGCGGGCGCCTCGGAGCTTCCGGTGATGCTCTACAACGTGCCTTCGCGCACGGCGGTGGACCTGCTCCCCGGCACGATTGAACGGCTGGCGAAACTGCGGACGGTCAGGGCGGTCAAAGAGGCGACGGGGCAGGTGAGCCGCGTGCGCGAGGTGGTCTCGCGGGTGGGCGCCCAGCTTGACGTCCTCTCCGGCGACGACGCGACGGCGCGCGAGTCGGTACTGGCGGGTGCGCGCGGCGTGGTCTCGGTCACGGCCAATGTGGCGCCCGACCTCATGGCGCGCATGATCGCGGCGGCGCTGGCGGGCGAGCAGGCGCGGGCGGCGGAACTGGACGCCGCACTGCTGCCGCTGCACCAGTCGCTGTTCGTGGAAGCCAATCCCATCCCGGTCAAGTGGGCGCTGGCACAGCTCGGCCTCATCGGGCGCGGAATCCGGTTGCCGCTGACGGAACTGTCGGCGAATCATCACAGCGCGGTGCGCGCAGCCATGGAAGCTGCCGGACTGCACGGTCACGCAGGCAGGGCCAGGACAGCATGAAGAATTTCCAGGCGGCGGCAGGAGTCATGGGGACGGCGACAGCGATGGCGCTGCTGCTCAACGGCTGCTCGATGTTCCATTCCAAGGACGACCCCAACAAGAAGGTGAAATGCGCCGAGCCGGCCGTCGCCAGCGACGTGGTGAACCGTCCGCCGCTCAAGGTCCCGGCCGGCATGACGCCGCCCAATACCGCGGGAGCGGTGCAGATTCCGACGCTCAACGAGCCGGAGATCCCGCGCGCCGACACCGACCCGTGCCTGACCTCGCCGCCCGACTACGGAACCCCGGACAGCGGGAAGCGTTGAGGCTACAATTCCGCGGATACATGTCCAAGTCGATGCCAGGAGAGGTGGCCGAGTGGTCGAAGGCGCTGGACTGGAATTCCAGTAACATCTTCACGGGTGTTCGTGGGTTCGAATCCCACCCTCTCCGCCACGGTTCAATGGTGGTCCGCGCCGGTTCCTTCGCGACGACGAGCCGCCAACCCCGCCAGGCCCGGAAGGGAGCAACGGTAACGGTCGAGTCGTGCGCCGGAGATCGGCTGGCGCGGGCCGCCTCCATGAACGTGCCGCGGGCGCCAGGCTGATGGCCTACACGGCCCTGGCCCGCCGCTGGCGGCCACGCAGCTTCGCACAGATGACGGGCCAGGAGCACGTGCTGCAGGCCCTGCAGAATGCCCTGACGTCCGGCCGCGTGCACCATGCCTACCTCTTCACGGGTACCCGTGGCGTGGGTAAAACCACTGTCGCAAGAATCCTTGCCAAGTGCCTGAATTGTGAGGTCGGAATTACCGCCACGCCTTGCGGCGAGTGCGCCAGCTGCCGTGAGATTGACGAGGGTCGCAGCGTCGACGTGCTGGAGGTGGATGCGGCCTCCCGCACCAAGGTGGATGACACCCGGGAGCTGCTCGACAACGTGCCGTATGCGCCCACCCGCAGCCGCTTCAAGATCTACCTGATCGACGAAGTGCATATGCTTTCCACCCATTCTTTCAATGCCTTACTGAAGACTCTTGAGGAGCCTCCTCCACATGTGAAGTTCCTGCTCGCGACCACGGATCCGCAGAAGCTGCCTGTGACCGTGCTGTCGCGCTGCCTGCAGTTCAACCTCAAGCGCCTGTCGGTGAACCTCATCGCGAGCCGGCTGAAATTCATCCTCGACGCCGAGCAGATCGCCTACGAGCCGGCGGCGTTGCAGCTTCTCGCCCAGGCCGGTGACGGCAGCCTGCGCGACGCGCTCTCGCTGCTGGACCAGCTGCTGGCGTTCGGCGATGGCCGGGCGGCCGAGGCCGAGGCGCGGGCCATGCTGGGCACGGTGGAGCGCGACCAGCCGGAACGGTTGGCGAAGCTGCTGGCGGGCGGTGACCCCGCGGCGCTCATGGCCTACGCCGAGAGCCTGGAGCAATGGTCGCCCGACTACGCGCAGCTGCTGGCCCAGCTGGCCGCCCTGCTGGAACGCGTGGCGCTGCGCCAGGTGGTGCCCGGATTCGAAGGGGACGAGCTGTTCGCCCCCGGCTTGCTGGCCGAGCTGGCGGCCAGCCTGCCGGCCGAGGATGTCCAGCTCTACTACCAGACGGCCATCCTGGGCCGCCGCGACCTGCCACTGGCGCCGGATCCGCGCAGCGGGTTCCGCATGACGCTGTTGCGCATGATCGCCTTCCGTCCCCAGGGGGCAGGGGTTGCGGCTGGGCCGCCTGGCGCAGGCGGGATGGCGCGCGCCGGCGTGCGACCGGATCCGGCGCCCGCCCCGACCCCCGGCGCATCCTCCACGACGGCCTCCGCGCCGGTGGCGGTCCCGACCGCGAGTCAAGGGGATGGCACGCCCGACTGGAATGCCGTCGTGGCGGCGCTCGATCTCACGGGCCCCGCCAAGGTGCTGGCCGCGCATTGCCAGCTGCTCGAGAAGCGCGGCACGCTGCTGCGGCTGGTGCTCGATCCGCGCGGCAGTGTGGTGCGCACGCGCGCGCAGGAAGACAAGCTCACCCAGGCGCTGTCGCGTCACTTCGGCGCCGCAGTGCGCCTTGAATTCACGGTGCAGACGCCCGAACTCCAGACCCCGGCGCAGCTCGAAGAGCAGCGGCTGGCGCAACGCGCCGAGCAGGCGCGCGCCTCGCTCGCGACCGATCCCACGGTGCAGCTGCTGCACGAGCAGTTCGGCGCGACGCCGCACCCCGACTCGATCCGGGCGCGCGACTGAGCGCGCCGGTCCCTTCACGGCAATCCAGGAGCACAGTTCCATGCGTGGCAATATCGGCGACATGATGAAGCAGGCGCAGGCCCTGCAGGCCAACATGCAGAAGGCGCAGGCCGAGCTGGCCACCATCGAAGTGACGGGCGAAGCGGGCGGCGGCATGGTGAAGGTCACCGTGAACGGCAAGCACGAGGTGCGGCGCGTGCAGATCGAGCCGGTGGCGATCGGCGAGGACCGCGAGATGCTCGAGGACCTGATCGCCGCCGCGGTGAACGACGCCATCCACAAGGCCGAAGCGGTGTCGCAGGCCAAGATGGCGGGCCTCATGAGTGGCCTGTCGCTCCCGCCCGGCATGAAAATGCCGTTCTGATGAAGCACGCGCCGGCACTCGCGGGGTTGATCGACGCACTGCGCGGCTTGCCGGGCGTCGGACCCAAGACGGCGCAGCGCCTGGCGTTCCAGCTGCTGCAGACGGAACGGCCCGCGGCGGCGCAGCTCGCGGGTTCGCTCACGCGCGCGCTGGAACGCGTGGTGCATTGCCGGCGCTGCCGCATGCTGACCGAAGGCGAGCTGTGCAGCGTGTGTTCCGCACCGGGGCGCGATGCAGGGCTGCTGTGC
Organism: Steroidobacteraceae bacterium; assembly: GCA_035499515.1. GTDB lineage: Bacteria > Pseudomonadota > Gammaproteobacteria > Steroidobacterales > Steroidobacteraceae > FEN-1191. The sequence continues at coordinate 22,986 of DATJYR010000052.1, forward strand.
GTGGTGGAATCGCCGGCCGACGTGGTGGCCATCGAGCAGTCGGGCGGCTATCGCGGCCGGTACTTCGTGCTCATGGGGCACCTCTCGCCGCTGGATGGCATCGGTCCCGAGCAGATCGGCATCGGCGAATTCGAGGCGCTGCTGGCCGCGGGGGGCGTGCGCGAAGTCATCCTCGCCACCAACCCGACCGTGGAAGGCGAAGCCACCGCGCATCTGCTGTCGGAGCTGGTGCGCCAGCGCGGCATTCCTGCCAGCCGCATCGCGCATGGCGTGCCGATGGGCGGCGAGCTCGAATACGTGGACAGCGGCACGCTGGCGCACGCGCTGGCGGGCCGCCAGCCACTGTCGGGCTGAGCGGTTCAGCCCTGGTGCGGGTCGTGCAGGCGCTGGTACAGCCGGCGCAGGCGGCGATAACTCTCGTAGCGGCGCGCACTCAATCCGCCACTGTCCACTGCGGCGCGCACCGCGCAGCCCGGTTCCGCCAGATGCCGGCAATCCTGGAACCGGCACCGCGGCGCGAGCCGCGCCACGTCGATGAAGCCCAGCGTCGCGGGTTCGAGTTCCTGCAGCGCCGGCGCGAAATCGCGCACGCCCGGTGAGTCGATCAGCGCGCCGCCACCCTGGAGCTGGCAGAGCCGTGCGGTGGTGGTGGTGTGACGGCCCGCGTCGCTGCGATCCAGTTCGCCCACCGACGCGTCGCTGTCCGGCACCAGGGCGCGCAGCAGCGAGGATTTGCCGGCACCGGATTGACCGACCAGGACGGCCGTCTCGCCGCGCAGGTGTTCGCGCAGCGCGTCCAGGCCGCTGCCGGCACGCGTGCAGCACGGCAGCACGGGATAACCGATGCGCGCGAGCGCGTCGAGTTCGGCGGTGATTCCAGCCTCGTATCCCAGGTCCTGTTTGTTGGCGAGCACCGCGCCGTGCACGCCCAGGCACGCGGCGGCGGCCAGATAGCGATCG
>DATJYR010000053.1:0-5781 GCA_035499515.1 Steroidobacteraceae bacterium
GGCGGCTCTTCCAGCGTCTTCAGCAGCGCGTTGAAGGAATGCGCCGACAGCATGTGCACTTCGTCGATGAGGTAGATCTTGTAGCGACCACGGCTTGGCAGGTATTGCACGTTGTCCAGCAGGTCGCGCGTGTCGTCGACCCTGGTGCGCGAGGCGGCATCGACCTCGATCAGGTCCGGGAAACGCCCGGCGTCGATGTCGGTGCAGGCGGCGCACACCCCGCAGGGCTTCGCCGACACGCCGCGCTCGCAGTTCAGGCACTTGGCGAAAATGCGCGCCACCGTGGTCTTGCCCACCCCGCGCGTGCCGGTGAACAGGAAGGCATGGTGCACGCGGCCGGCGTCGAGCGCATTGGCCAGCGCGCGCAGCACGTGCTCCTGGCCCGACATTTCATCGAAGCTCTTCGGCCGCCACTTGCGGGCCAGTGCGGTATAGCTCATGGCAACTTCTTACAGGACCTGGAGGCGGCCCGCATCAGCGAAGAACTCCGGCACCCGGCCCGTCCGTTACCGTTGCTCCCTTCCGGGCCTGGCGGGGTTCACGGCAGGTCGTCGCGAAGGAGCCAATGCGGGCCACCATTGAAATATGGCGGAGAGGGTGGGATGGGCCGCCGCTTCGCGGCGGCCTCCCCCACGCGCTCCGCATCAATTATCTGGCGGAGAGGGTGGGATTCGAACCCACGAATACCCGTTGAGGTATTACTGGAATTCCAGTCCAGCGCCTTCGACCACTCGGCCACCTCTCCAATCAATTGCTTACATTACCTATCTCGACACGTCCACAGCACGGCCGCGCGCTCGGGAGTGGCGAAATTCTACCGCAGCTCTAATGAGGCCGGCCGGCCGGATGCGGCTTGGTCGGCTCGCCGACCGCCGTGACGTCCGACAGAGGCGGAGCCCCGGGGGCGTTCCAGACCGGCGGCTCCTCCAGACAGCGGGCACCTGGCGCACGCGCTGCCTCCGGCTGCTTGAGTGGGGGAATCTTGAGCGCCTGGTCGGTACCGGGTCCGTCAAGCCCGACTGGCATCTTCAGTGGCGCAATCTCCGGTGCTGCAGCGTCGGTCAACGGGTATTTGCAGGTGCCCAGTGTATCGCAACCGGCCGCCAGCAGCAGCGCACCGCCTGCCAGCGCGAGCAGGATCGCCCGAGGGGCCATCACGCCGCCACCGCCAATGAGATGCCGGCCGTGGCCAGCGCGGCTTCCACCGCCGCATGGTGCCGCGCCGACAACGGCGTCAGCGGCAGCCGCAGGCGGCCGCGGATCATGCCCATGCGTTCCAGCGCCCACTTGACCGGGATCGGATTGGCCTCGAGGAACAGGTGCTGGTGCAAGCCCGCCAGGCGCGCGTCGATTTCGGCGGCACGCACGGCATCATCGGCCAGCGCCGCCGCGACCATCTGGCTCATTGCCGCGGGCGCCACGTTGCCCGTCACCGAGATTACGCCGCCGGCGCCGTTGGCGATGGCTTCGCGCGCAGTGGCGTCGTCGCCCGAGAGGATGCCGAAAGTGGGTGGGCAGTGCGCGCGCAGCTCATGGATGCGGGTCATCTGCGGCACCGCTTCCTTGATTGCCACGACGCGCGGCAGACGCGCGAGCCGCGCGACGGTATCCGGCAGCAGGTCCACCGCCGTGCGCACGGGCACGTTGTAGAGGATCACCGGCACCGCCGCGGCCTGGGCGGCGGCCTCGAAGTGCCGGAACAGGCCTTCCTGCGTGGGCTTGTTGTACGCCGGCGTGACTAGCAGCAGCCCGTCGACGCCCTCGCCCGAATACAGGCGCACGCGCTCCACCGTGGCGGCGGTGCTGTTGGTGCCGCAGCCGACGATGACCTGCATGCGGCGCCCCGCCAGCGCGCGCGCGCGCCGCGTCAGTTCCAGCAGCTCGCCCTCGGCCAGCGTGGGGGATTCGCCGGTAGTGCCGCCGACCACGATGCCGGTGGTGCCGCTGGCGGCGTGCCAGTCGACCAGCCGCGACCAGGCCGGCCAGTCGATTTCCCCGTCATCCCGGAACGGGGTGACGATGGCGACGTGCGCTCCGGCGAAGGCTTGCTGGGACATGCGATGTTGCGTGGAATGTGGGGAAGCCGGCGCGCGATGTTACGGGCCGCGTGATCTCCGAGGCAAGCGCGGGTAAGATCGGGCGGTCTTACCCAGACCCAAGGCTCATGAAGCAGTTCCTGGCCATTTCGGCCATCGGCAAGGACCGTCCCGGACTTGCCTACGACGTGGTCCGTACCATCTCCGACTGCGGCGCCGGCATCAGCGAAAGCCGCATGCTGCCGCTGGGCGGGGAATTCGCGATGCAGATGCTGGTGGCCGGCAACTGGCATGCGGTCGCGCGCGTGGAATCCGAGCTGGCGCGCCTCGCGGAAAGCGCGGGCCTGGCGCTGAACCTGCGGCGCACCGAGCCGCGCAACCTGCGCGCGGACCATATCCCCTACTCCATCGACGTGATCGGCCCGGACCAGGGGGGCATCGTGGCCGGGCTGGCCGGCTTCCTGACGGCGCGCCACATCGAGATCGCGGAGGTCGCCTCGCGCGGCTATGCGGCGGCCCAGACGGGCGCGGCGATGTTCGCAGTGCAGATGATGATCAACGTGCCGGCCCGCCAGCCCATCGCCGGCCTGCGCGAGGACTTCATGGAGTACTGCGACTCGCAGAACCTGGATGCCATCCTCGAACCGGTGAAGAACTGAAGGAACGCGCAATTGTCCGGAATTCGTCCCGACACAAAGGTCAAGGATTTCAAGGCCGCCTCCACCGCCGGCGAATTCGCTCTCGCCGATGCCCGCGGCAAGGCGCTGGTGCTGTACTTCTACCCGAAGGACATGACATCGGGCTGCAGCGTCGAGGCACGCGACTTCCGCGATCTGGCCGACCGGTTCCGCCGCGCCGGCGCCGTGGTATACGGCGTGTCGCGCGATCCGCTCAGATCCCACGAGAGGTTCCGCGACAAGGAACACCTGCCCTTCCACCTGCTCAGCGATCCGGACGAAAAGCTCTGCCGGCTGTTCGATGTGATCCGCGAGAAGAGCCTCTATGGCCGCAAGTACCTGGGCATCGAACGCAGCACTTTTCTGATCGATGGCAATGGAATACTGCGCCGCGCATGGCGCAAGGTGAAGGTAGCAGGTCATGCCCAGGAAGTCCTCGACGCAGTCCGTGCCCTCGATTGAAGCGGCTGAGCCGCGCCGCATCTACGTGCTCGACACCAATGTGCTGATGCACGATCCGGCGGCGATCTTCCGTTTCGACGAGCACGACATCTACCTGCCGATGGTGGTGCTGGAGGAACTCGACCACCACAAGAAAGGCCTGTCCGAGCCGGCGCGCAACGTGCGCCAGGTGTCGCGCTTCCTCGACGAGATCATGCAGGATGCGGACAAGGCCGGGATCGACAAGGGCCTGCCCATCCCTTCGGCACTGACCGGCAACGGCGATGCCCGGCGCGCGCCTTCCGGCAAGATCTTCTTCCAGACGCGCAAACTGAAGGGCGACCTGCCCGCCGGCCTGCCGGGCACCGCTGCCGACAACGACATCCTCGCGCAGACGCTGGCGCTGCAGGCGGAGTTGCCGCGCGCGCGCGTGACGCTGGTATCCAAGGACATCAACCTGCGCATCAAGGCCGCCATCGTCGGCATCCGCGCCGAGGACTACTACAGCGACCGCACCATCGACGACGCCGACCTGCTGGACTCCGGAGTCAAGGCACTTGCCGGGGATTTCTGGCAGCGCCACGGGCAGGACATGCGTTCCTGGAAGGAAGGCGGCCGCACGCTGTACGAGCTCTCCGGCCCGGACGTGACGGAATGGCACGTCAACCAGTTCGTCTGCGAGCAGGGGGAATCCGGCATCGAGGCCATCGTGCGCAGCATCGAGGCGGATACGGCGCGGCTGGAGCTGGTACAGGACCACCGCAGCGCCCGGCACGGCGTCTGGGGTATCAGCGCGCGCAATCGCGAACAGAATTTCGCGCTGAACCTGCTGCTGGACCCGGCCATCGACCTGGTCACCATTCTCGGCCCGGCCGGTACCGGCAAGACGCTGCTGACGCTCGCAGCCGGCCTCACCCAGACCCTGGATTCCAGCCAGTTCGCCGAGATCATCATGACGCGCGTGACCATTCCGCTTGGCGAAGACATCGGTTTCCTGCCCGGCACCGAGGAGGAAAAAATGGAGCCGTGGATGGGCGCGCTGATGGACAATCTCGAGGTGCTCACGCAGAGCGCCGAGGGCGGCAACTGGGGCCGCGCCGCCACCAACGACCTGCTGCGCAACCGCATCAAGATCCGCTCGCTGAACTTCATGCGCGGCCGCACCTTCATGAACCGCTACGTGATCATCGACGAAGCGCAGAACCTCACCCCCAAGCAGATGAAGGCGCTGCTGACGCGCGCCGGACCGGGCACCAAGATGGTCTGCCTCGGCAACATCGCGCAGATCGACACGCCTTATCTCACCGAGACGACCTCGGGCCTGACCTATGTGGTGAACCGCTTCCGCGGCTGGCCGCACGCCGGGCACATCACGTTGCGGCGCGGGGAACGCTCGCGGCTGGCAGACGAGGCCTCGGAGGTCCTGTAGCGAACCGGCGTGGACCGCTCACCGTTCAGAAATCTTCATAGAACCGGGTACTCGGGCTGTGGTCTGATGGGAGCCATGCGCCGCACTTCCGCCTTGCGCCAGCTGCTGGTTGTCCTGTCGGTCGCCACCACGGCCGGTGCCGCCTGCGCGCAGGGGACCGGCGTCAATGGCGGCTTGGCGCCGACGCCCATCATCAACTCGCTGCCCGACCTCGGCAGCAGCGCCAACGCCGGACTGAGCCGCGCCGACGAGTACCAGCTCGGGCGGATGATCATGCACGACCTGCGCAGCCAGAACGCGGTGCTGGACGACCCGGAGACCGCCGACTACATCCAGGCGGTGGGCTCGCGCATCGCCGTGGAAGCGCAGAATGCCCCGCAACAGTTCCAGTACTTCGCGGTGCGCGATTCCGCCATCAACGCCTTCGCGCTGCCCGGCGGTTTCATTGGCGTGAACACCGGGCTGATCCTGCTGACCAGCAGCGAATCGGAACTCGCCAGCGTGCTGGCGCACGAGACCGGGCACGTCGTGCAACGGCATATCGCACGCGCGCTGCAGGCGCAGTCGCGCAGCAGCCTCGCAAGCATCGCCGGCATGCTGGGGGCGGTGCTGATCGGCGCGGTCACCGGCAACGCCAACGTGCTGCCGGGCATCATCGCGCTGGGCGAAGGCACGGCCATGCAGCAGCAGATCAATTTCACGCGCACGGAGGAAACCGAGGCCGACAGCGTCGGCATCGGCTTCCTGGCTGCCGCCGGGTACGACCCGAACGCGATGGCCGGTTTCTTCTCGGCGATGAGCCGCGAACGCGGCGTGGGAGGTACCGACATTCCCCCGCTGCTGCTGGACCACCCGCTGGACGCCGACCGCATCGCGCATGCGCGCGAGCGCGTGGCCGCGCTGAGCGGTTATCCGCGCCGGCCCGAATCGGCCACCTACGCCTACATCCGCGAACGCATACGCGTGATCACTGCGCCCCAGAACGACGACCAGCGGCGCTACTACCAGCACGCCCGCGAGATGGATCCACAGAACGACGCGCTGCGCTATGGCGCCGCCCTGGCGGAGCTGAAATCCGGCGATCCGAAGGTTGCCGTGGGGCTGCTGCAGCCGCTGGTCGAGGCGCACCCGGAACTGGCGCTGCTCTACGCCACACTGGGACAGGCGCAGCTTGCAGCCGGCAGCCCGGACGACGCGC
>DATJYR010000054.1:0-6152 GCA_035499515.1 Steroidobacteraceae bacterium
TCAGCCCTCGAAGAACCCCATCTTCACGCCGGCCAGCTGGATCACATCGTTGTCGGCCAGGCGACGCGCCTGCGCACCAATGGGTTGGCCGTTGACCAGCGGGAAGTTCTCGGCGCCTTCGCTGTCGACGTGCACGATGAAGTAGCCGCCGGCGCGACGCGTGATGGCGGCCACCTGCACGCCGGGACGACCGAGCGTGGTGAGCGCCTTGGTGAGCTCGAGTTCGCGGCCCGCGAAGGCGCCGGACAGCACCTGCAGCCGGGCTTTCTTGAGCTGCGCCGCACCCTCGGGAATGGCGCGGTTGGCCGCCGTGCCCGAGCCGTCATTGACAGCCGCGCGCACGCGCTCGACCGGGCGGGCCGAGGGCTGGATGACCATGGTCTTTTCGAATTCGTCCTGCTGGGCGTCGTCATCCTCGACGAAGCGCAGCTGGTGGTGTCCGACGGTGATCACGTCGCCGTGCTGCAGGGCGTGTTTCTTGATCAGTTTGCCGTTGGCGTAGGTGCCGTTGGTGCTGTTGAGGTCTTCCAGGAACGAATCGTTGAGGATGTTGATGACCAGCGAGTGATGGCCGCTCACCGCAGGGTTGTCGATGCGGATGTCATTGTCAGGGAGGCGCCCGACGGTGTAGCGCTCCTTGCTCATGTTGTATTCCGCAAGAATCTGGCCGTCCAGACTCAGGATAAGCCTTGCCATGTGCGTGCCTCGATGTCAGCTAAACCAGCCCAGCATCTTGTCGACGAAACCCCGGCGCGCCGGAAAGGACTCCAGCACCTGAGCGATCACGACGGAGACATTGTCCTTGCCTCCATTGTCGTTGCTCAGTTGAATCAACTGCTTGGCGACGGTTTCCAGATTAGCACCAAAGGTGCTGATCGTTAAGTGAACGTCGTCATCTTCCACCATATCCGTCAGGCCGTCGGAACACAAAAGGTAGATGTCGCCTTTCTGTACCGGATGCTCCTGGATCTCGACTTCGACCGTCGGCTCGACGCCCAGCGCCCGTGTGACGTAGTTCTTGTTTGCGGCGCGCTGCGCTTCCTCGGGCGTGTAGAAACCGCGATCCACCAGTTCCTGCAGCAGCGAGTGATCCAGCGTCACCTGTTCGAAATTCTGGCCGCGCAGGCGATACAGGCGCGAGTCGCCGACATGTGCGATCGCTATGCGGTTGTCGTGCAGCAAGGCGCCGACCACCGTGGTGCCCATGCCCTCGCACTGTGGCTGGGTGCGCGCGGTCTGGTAGATGATCTTGTTGGCGCGCTGGATGGCGTCGCGCAGGATGATGGCGGGGCGTGACAGGCTCGAGGCCGCATCGACCAACCCGAGGTCCTGGTGCTCCACGGCTTCACGCACCAGCTGGGTGATGGTCTTGACCGCGATGCCGCTGGCCACTTCGCCGGCGTTGTAGCCACCCATGCCATCGGCCAGCACCAGCAGGCCGACGTCGGCGTCGGAGGCGATGGTATCTTCGTTGTGCTCCCGCACCCGGCCCGTGTCCGTCAGGCCGACAAAGCGCAGTTTTCCCTTGACGCTCATTCCCGAGCCCGGGTTCTGCAAAAACGAATCGTGATGTGCGTCACAAGCATCAGTGTCGGCTTCTTCGGGCTCGTCCAGTCCAATCCCGCCTAAATTATCACTGCGTCCAGGACCCCGCACGCCGCAGGTCACACTTATCTGCGGGCATCCTAGCGCATGCTAGCATTGCGCGCATGGCCCGTGCCCAGACCGTGTTTGTTTGCAGCGCCTGCGGCGGCGAGTGCCCCAAGTGGCAGGGCCAGTGCCCGCATTGTGCGGAGTGGAACACATTGAGCCAGCTGCGTGGCGTGCGCGCCGTGCCGGAGCTCGCACTGGCGCCGGTGCGCCCGGTCGCGGTCGACGCTGCGAACGGCGACGTGCCGCGCTTCACATTGGGGCTTGCCGAGCTGGATCGCGTGTTCGGCGGCGGCCTGGTGCCGGGTTCCGTGACGCTGCTGGGAGGCGAACCCGGCATCGGCAAATCCACGCTGCTGCTGCAGGTCGCGGCCGCGCTGGCGCAGGGCCGGGTGGTGGTCTATGCCAGTGGCGAGGAATCGACGCAGCAGACCGCGGCGCGTGCCCGGCGGCTGGGCCTCGATCCCGGCCAGCTGCGGCTGGTGCACGCCAATGAACTCGACTCCATCCTGAGCCTGGCGGGCGAACAGCACGCCGCGTTGCTGGTCATCGATTCCATCCAGACCATGCAGCTCGCGAGCGTCGAGAACACCGCGGGCAGCGTGCCGCAGTTGCGCGAGTGCACCGCGGCGCTGGTGCGTTTCGCCAAGGGCGGCGGTCCGGCGGTGATGATCGTCGGTCACGTCACCAAGGACGGTGGCATCGCGGGCCCCAAGCTGCTCGAACACCTGGTCGACACCGTGCTGTATTTCGAGAGCGATACCGGCAGCCGCTACCGGCTGCTGCGCGCCACCAAGAACCGTTTTGGCCCGGTGAACGAGCTGGGGTTCTTCGCCATGACCGGCACGGGATTGCGCGAGGTCAGGAATCCCACCGCCATCCTGCTCACGCGCAAGGGCGATCCCGTACCCGGCAGCGTGGTGATGGTGGCGCGCGATGGCGGCCGGCCGCTGCTGATCGAAGTGCAGGCGCTGGTGGACCCGGCGCGCTTCGGCACTCCGCGGCGTGTCGCGCAGGGCGTGGACGCCGGACGGCTCTCGATGCTGCTGGCCATCCTGCACCGCCACGCGCAACTGGCGCTGGCGGAGTACGACGTGTTCGTGAACCTCGTGGGCGGCCTCGACATCGCGGAGACTGCCACCGATCTGCCGCTGGTGCTGGCACTGGCGTCCAGCCTGCGCGACCAGCCGTTGCCCGCGGCGCTGGTGGCGTTCGGCGAGGTGGGACTGACCGGCGAAGTGCGGCCCGTGGCGTTCGGCGACGAGCGCCTGCGCGAACTCGCGAAGCAGGGCTACCAGCAGGTGATCCTGCCGCGCGACAACGCACCGCGCGGCGGCGCGGAAGGATTGCGGCTGCATCCGGTGGCGAGCGTGGCGGAAGCGCTGGCGGCGGCCTTCACCTGAGCCGCGCCACGCGGCGGGCTGGCTCGCGGGCCGGGCGAGGCCGCACGCACCGCTGCGCTAGGCATCTTCGGCCGGTCGCTCGGGCAGCACGTGCACGCGCACCGTGCGCACGCTGTTGTCGGCGATCTGCAGGATCTCCATCTCGTAGCGACCGATGCGCAGCGCCGTGCCGGGCTCGGGAATGGTCTCGAGCTTTTCGAGCAGCAGGCCGTTGAGCGTGCGTGGACCTTCGATCGGGAGCTGCCAGCCCAGCGAACGGTTCAGCGCCCGGATGGTGGCGCTGGCGTTCACCAGCCAGTTGCCCGCCGCGTCGCGGTGGGCGTCGCGATGCGCCACGGTCGCCGGGTCGGTGGTGAATTCGCCCACGATCTCCTCCAGCAGGTCCTCGAGCGTCACCAGCCCCTCGATGTCGCCGTACTCGTTGACGACGAAGGCCTGGCGGCGACGGTCGCGCTGGAACGCGCCGAGCTGGGTGGTGAGGCTGGTGCCCTCGGGCACGAAGTAGGGCTCGCGCGCGCGCGCCACTTCGATGAGCCGCTCGCGCGTGAGTTCGCCGCGCGCCAGCTCCTGCGCCACGCGCTTCATGTGCAGGATGCCGATCAGGTGGTCGAGTTCGCCGTCGTAGACGGGCAGGCGCGTGTGCGGCGACTGGCGCAGCCGGTCCATGATCTCGTCGAACGGCACGCTGACGTCGATGGCGGCGATCTCGTGCCGCGGGATCATGATGTCGTTCACCGTGATGCGCTCGAGGTCGAGGATGGACAGCAGCATCTGCCGGTGGCGCGGCGGCAGCAGCGGACTCGCCTCGGTGACCACCGAGCGCAGTTCCTCGGCGGTGAGCGCGTGCGCGCCGTGGGCCTGGCCCGTGACCCCGAGCAGCCGCAGGAAGCCGTTGGCGACGTAGTTGGTGACCCACAGCACGGGATAGGTGACCCACAGCAGCGCGCGGTAGATGTAGGTCGAGCCCAGCGCCACCCGCTCGGCGTGCAGCGCGGCGTAGATCTTGGGCGCGAGCTCGCAGAACACGATGATCACCACCGTGAGCGCGCCCATCATGAACGGCAGCGCCAGCCGGTGGCCGACGCGCAGCGCCAGCAGCGTTGCGATGGTGGAGGCGGCCACGCTGGCCAGCGCGAGGATCACCAGGTTCGCGCCCAGCCACTGGTCGGGCCGCGACAGCAGCTGCTCGAGCAGGCGCGCGCCGCGCTCGCCGGCCGCGACGCGCGAGCGGATGCGGTAGCGGTTGACCGAGAGCATCGCCACCTCGGTGCCCGAGGAGAATGCGATCACGACCAGCAGGCTGAGCAGCGAAATGACCAGCACGATGACGGGCGCCTTGTCCAAGCCGACTCCTGGGGGAAACTCTGCCCTATAATCGCCGTTCCCGAAGCCGGTGGCGAATTCCCCCATGTTCGATCGTCTGACTGAGCGGCTGGGTGCGGCGGTCCAGGCCCTCAGGGGACGCGGCCGCCTCACCGAAGACAACATCGCCGACACGCTGCGCGAGGTGCGCATGGCGCTGCTCGAAGCCGATGTGGCGCTGCCCGTGGTGCGCGCGTTCATCGACGGCGTCAAGGCGCGCGCGCTCGGCGCCGAAGTGCTGCAGAGCCTCTCGCCGGGCCAGGTGCTGGTCGGTATCCTGCATCGCGAACTGGTGGCGCTGCTGGGCGGCGACCGCCAGGGACTGGCGCTCAACGAACGCCCGCCGCTGGTGCTGATGCTGGCCGGCCTGCAGGGGGCGGGCAAGACCACCACCGCCGGAAAACTCGCGCGCTGGCTCATCGAAACGCAGAAGAAACGCGTGCTGCTGGTGAGCACCGACATCCGCCGGCCCGCCGCCGTGCTGCAGCTCGAGAAACTCGCGCAGCAGGTGGGTGCGGAGTTCTTTCCGGTGCCGGCAGGCAGGGATCCGGCGGCCATCGCCGGCGCCGCACTGACCCAGGCGCGCCAGGGCCTGTACGACGCGCTGATCGTCGACACCGCCGGGCGGCTGCACGTCGACGCCGAACTCATGCAGGAGGCGCAGGCCATCGACGCTGCCATCGGTGCGCACCAGCGCCTGTTCGTGGTCGACGCGATGTCGGGCCAGGACGCGCTGCAGGCCGCGCGCGCCTTCAGCGACGCGCTGGACCTGACCGGCATCATCCTCACCAAGGCGGACGGCGACGCCCGCGGCGGCGCGGCGCTCTCGGTGCGGCACGTGACCGGCAAGCCGATCGTCTTCCTCGGCGTGGGCGAGAAAACCGCAGCGCTCGAGGGCTTCGATCCCGAGCGCATGGCGACGCGCATCCTCGGCATGGGCGATGTGGTGGCGCTGGTGGAGAACGCGCAGCGCAACGTCGACACCGCCGAAGCCGAGCGCATGGCGAAGAAGTTCGCCAGCGGCAAGGGTTTCGACTTCACCGACCTGCGCTCCCAGCTCGAGCAGGTGCGCCGCATGGGCGGCCTCGGCGCCATCCTCGACAAGCTGCCCCAGCAGCTGACCGGCAAGGCGCCCCCCATGGCCCTGGCCGAAAAACAGCTCAAGGGGCAGGTGGCCATCATCGATTCCATGACGCACCGCGAAAGACGCAATCCAGGGCTCATCGACGGCTCACGCAGGCGGCGCATCGCGGCGGGGGCCGGGGTGCAGGTCCAGGATGTCAATCGCCTCCTGAAGCAGTTCCAGGAGATGCAGCGGGCCATGAAATCCCTGAAAGGGGGCAAGATGGGCCGGATGCTGGCGGCCATGAAAGGCAAGCTGCCGCCCGGTTTCCCGGGCTAGGCGGGGCCTGGCGTCCCGCGCCCGGCATCCTGCTGCGAATTCACCTCGCGGGACTTTCCGGAAGCGATTGATTTGCGTAGAATCCGCGCTCTTTTTTCGAGCCTGCAGTGATTCCCCTATGGTGACCATTCGTTTGACCCGGCGCGGAGCCAAGAACCAGCCCTTCTACCACGTGGTGGTGACGGACAGCCGCAAGCGGCAGGGCGGGGCCAGCCTCGAGCTGGTCGGCTTCTTCAACCCGGCCGCTCGCGGCAAGGAAACCCGCCTCAAGCTGGAACTCGACCGCATCGACCACTGGGTCAAGCTCGGCGCCCAGCAATCGGATCGCGTGCGCG
>DATJYR010000055.1:0-4563 GCA_035499515.1 Steroidobacteraceae bacterium
GCCAGATAGCGATCGACCATGAAGAAATCCGGCGCGGGGGCGGGCGCGACCACCACGGCCAGCAGCGTGAGGTTGGCGGCCAGTGCTTCGCGCTGGCCGCGGTTGTTGGTGCGCTCGAGCAGCGAACGGCGCGGCAGCCGCTCGATGATGCGCAGTTCATCGTGCTGCCGGTCGTGTTCACAGCGCACTTCATCGCCGCACACCGCCTGCAGTTCGCGCCGCGCCGGTCGGGCCGGTGACACCGTGCCGCGTTCGTCCATCACGCGACAACTGCGGCCGTGCGCAGCGACGACGCGGGCTTTGAAGACGGTGGCGGACATGCGTGGACTGCTATCATGCCGCAATTGGCGGGCGGCGGGGATGCGTATGGCCAGCGAACACCTGATCTGGATCGACCTGGAAATGACGGGGCTGCGGCCCGACACCGATTTCATCATCGAGATCGCGACCGTCGTGACCGACAAGGACCTGAACGTGCTGGCCGAAGGGCCGGTGCTCGCCATCCACCAGGAGGAGGCCGCGCTCGCGCTCATGGACGACTGGAACCAGCGGCAGCATGGCGGCTCGGGCCTGATCCAGCGCGTACGCGAGAGCCAGGTGGACACGCGCGCCGCCGAAGTGCAGACGCTGGATTTCCTGCGCGCGCTGGTCCCGGCCGGCAGTTCGCCCATGTGCGGCAACAGCATCTGCCAGGATCGCCGGTTCCTTGCACATCGCATGCCGGAACTCGAGAAGTTTTTCCATTACCGCAATCTCGACGTGAGCACGGTCAAGGAACTGGCCAAACGCTGGGCGCCCGACGTGCTCGCGGGTCTCGGCAAGGAGGCGCGGCACCTCGCGCTGGCCGACATCCACGAATCCATCGACGAACTGCGTCACTACCGCGAGCACTTTTTCGTCAAGCCGCGCTAGCCGCGGCGCCGGACCGGCTTCACAGACGCGCCGTGAACGCGTGCTATATTCGTTGCCATGCTCTGCGAAGCAAATCTGCCGACTTCATGGCGCGCCAGGCCACGGGGCTTCATTGCCCTGATGGGCCTGTATGAGAGCAACTACCTGCGGCTGCGCGCGCTGGCCGGCGACCTGATGGCGCTGGCGGGCGCGCGTCACTCGCTGGTGGGCGGTGACTGTGAACTGGTACTGGCCGTGAAGGAGCGCACACCCTACACCTCGGTGCTGGAACTGAGTTACCTGCTGCCGCCGGCGGAGGCGCCGCAACGCGCGGCGGGGTCGCGCGGGGCGTCCGGCAAAGCCGCCGCGACGTTGCCGCTGCTGGAGCGCTATCCCCAGCTGCGCCTGCGGCTGTACCACGACGCGCGGTTGCTCGAGGCCGAGGGGAGTGAGCGTGAACTGCATCACCGCTGGCGCCGCAACCTCATGCTAAATAAGTGGCTGGAATACTGTTCAGACCGCGGCCATCGATTCACGCCGGCGCTCCCCGTCACGGGTTGAGACCGCGCAGCAAGGAGTGGCCCTGAAATTGATGGCCCCACTCATGAAATGGATCAGTCAGCTGGGTTTCATGCGCATCGGACAGCCGCGCATCGATCCTGGCGAAGACACGCGCGTGCTGCACCTGTTCAGGAGCCGCGTCGAACTCAAGAAGGCGTTCGGCGCCACCCAGGAAGAAGTGCAGCGCCTGCGCGATCGCGTCAAGCAGCAGGAAGGCGCGACGCTGCGCGTGCAGGAGATGCTGCAGGACCTGGAGGAGCGGCTGAGCCATCCGGCCTCGGCGTACACCGCCGTGGTGTACTACCACCTGCGCGAGATGTGGAGCGTGGGTCGCGGACTGCTGGTGCAGTTCTCCGCCGAGCTCGCGGCCCAGCAGGAGGAACGCGAGCGCCGGCAGCTGCTGGCCGAATTCAACCGCAGGCAGTTCGGCCTCAGGCAACAGTCCGAGGCGCGCGTGCAGCAGGCCGAGCGGGGCCATGTGAGCGGGCGCGAAGCGCTGGCGAATCTCGAGCAGCAGCTCGCCCGCCTGCAGCGCTTCTGGCACTACTTCCGCCGCCGCGAGCTCAAGCGCCGCATCCAGGTGGCGAACCTCGAACAACTCATGCGCGTCCAGGACCTGGAAGGCATCCGCAAGGAAGCCGAGGCCCTGCGCGCCGAGGCGCCACCGGAATTCCCGGGGCTGTCCATCGACGCGCGGCGCCTCATCAACCTCAACGTGCTGGTGTACAGCCAGATCCTGGCCGAGCGCCTGGCGGGTGGCCAGCTGCTGACCCTGGCGCGCGACGCCAACAGCCGCCGTGCCCCCGTGGAAGACGCGTACGGCGACCGCCAGGCCTGCGAGCGGCTCATCGAACAGATCTGCAAGGCGCGCGAAATCCTGCAGCAGCGCAGCGGGTTGCCGGCCGAGATCAGCAAACGCTGCGAGCAGCTGCGCGCCACCGCGCGCTATCGCGATGCCGAAGCCACCCGACCGAGCGGCGAGGGCGCCTCGCTGCTGGAAGAGGACTGCTGGGACGTCTACCGCGCGCTGCTGGCCTGAGTCGCGAGGTTCTGCGTCGGCGCGATCACCACGCTGTCGGCGGTGATATCCGCCGCTTCCGCGAGCACCACATCGGGCTGATCCGCGGGCACCTCGTCTTCCAGTGACTTGATGGCGGGTTTGCCATCGGCCACCAGCCGCGCGTTTTCCTCCCTGAGGCGCTGCGCGTCCTGCTCGGTGCGCTCGCGCTTGCGCTGCTCCAGGTTCAGCGACACCGAGGTCTTGTCGCGCGCCGCCTCCAGCTCCGACAGCGCCTGCTGGTACCACAGCGCGTCGGGGTTCCTGGCGTCGCGCGCGGCTTCGCGCTCGGCCAGGCTCTTGATGATGCTGCTGTCGAAGTCGAGCGGCTTGAATGACGCCGCCGGCACCGTATCCCACGGCATGGCGAAGTCGAGCGAGCTTTCGCCCACGTCCTTGGTGCTGATCGCCGAGGGCAGCGGGATGTCCGGCTGCACGCCGCGCAGCTGGGTGCTGGCGCCCGTGACACGGTAGAACTTGCCGATGGTCACGGTGATCTGGCCATCCACCGGCTGGTCCGCGAAGCGGTCCAGCGGAATGAGGTTCTGCACCGAGCCTTTGCCGAACGTGGTCTGGCCGAGGATCAGGCCGCGCCGGTAGTCCTGGATGGCGCCGGCGAAGATCTCCGAGGCCGACGCGCTGGTGCGGTCGACCAGCACCGTGAGCGGGCCGTCGTAGGCGGTGCCGCTGGCCGGATCGTCCAGCACTTCGATGCGCCCGTTGCTGTACTTGAGCTGCACCACCGGTCCCTGGTCGATGAACAGGCCGGTGAGGGCGGTGGCCTCCGGCAGGTAGCCGCCGCCATCGCCGCGCAGGTCGAGCAGCAGCGCATCGATGCCGCCGGCGTCCCGCATTTCCTTGAGCAGCCGCAGCACGTCGCGGGTGGTGCTCCTGTAATCCCGATCGCCACTGCGGTTGGCGTCGATGTCCTGGTAGAAGCCGGGCACGGTGATGATGCCCACCTTGAGCATCCGGCCGTCGCGCTCGATGGTGCGCACTTCCTTCTTGGCGGCGCGGTTCTCGAGCTTGATCTTGCCGCGCACCAGCGAAATGATCTTCTCCGGCGTGCCGGGCGCCGCACCGGCGGGCAGCAACTGCAGGCGCACCGTGGTGCCGCCCTTGCCGCGGATCTTCTCCACCACGTCGTCGAGCCGCCAGCCGATGACGTCCACCATCTCGCCGTCCGTGCCCTGGCCCACGGCCGTGACGCGGTCGTTGATCTTGAGCGTACCGGCCGCGGCCGCGGCGCCGCCGGCCAGCAGGTCGGTGATGGTCACGTAGTCGTCGTCGAGCCGCAGCGAGGCGCCGATGCCCTCGTAGCTCAGGCTCATGTTGATCTTGTATTCCTCGGAATTGCGCGGGGAAAAGAAGCTCGAATGCGGGTCGTACACGGCCGCGTAGGCATTCATGAGCGTCTCGAACACATCATCGCTGGACACCTGTTCGATGCGCGCCAGCACGCGCTGGTAGCGCTTCTGCAGCAGCGCGGACGCCTCGGCCCAGGACTTGCCGGTCAGCATCAGCGACAGGGCGTCGTTCTTGACGCGCTGGCGCCAGATCTCGTTGAGCTCCTTCACGTCGCGCGGCCAGGCGGCCTTGGTGCGGTCGTAGTCGAAGCTTTCCTCGCGCTTCCAGTCTGGCTCGGTGGCGAGCAGCTGCAGCGCGTAGTGGATGCGGTCGCGGTTGCTCTGCTGCAGGCGCGAGTAGATCAGGAACGCCGGGTCGACCTGTCCGGTGTGGATCATGTCGTCGAATTTCGTGCGCCAGCGTTCGAAGGACTGCACGTCGGCGGCGGTGAAGTAGCTGTGCTGGCCGTCGAGCTCGTCGAGGTAACGATCCAGCACCTGCGAGGAGAACTTGTCGTCGATGGGCAGCTGGCGGTAGTGCATCTCCTCGAGCGTGGCGGCGATGCGCGGCGCGAGCTGGCGCTGGCGCACGGTGGGCGCCACGGCGCCCGCGGGCAGCAGCGTGGTGGCCGCCGGGGCGCTGCTCGAACCGGTGGCACTCAGGGTCAGCAGCGCCAGGGCGGTGGTGCTGGTCAGCAGGAGGAAGCG
>DATJYR010000056.1:0-27760 GCA_035499515.1 Steroidobacteraceae bacterium
ACGCTGCAGCCGGGCGAGACGCGCAGCCGCGAACAACTCACTGATTTCCTGTCGAAGCACCGCATCGGCACGCGGCTGCTGTTCGCAGGCAACCTGATCCGGCAGCCCTACTTCAAGGATCGCGTGCATCGCGTCAGCGGCACGCTCGCCAATACCGATGTGGTCATGAACCGGACCTTCTGGGTCGGACTCTACCCGGGGCTCAGCACTGACATGCTGGATTTCACGGCGGACAAGCTGATCGAATTCGTCTCATGAAACTGATCTCCATCATCACCCCCTGCTACAACGAGGCCGAGAATGTGGCGGAGCTGCACGCGCGCCTGCGCCGCGTCCGGGAACAGCTGCCCGGATACCGCTTCGAGCACATCTTCATCGACAATGCCTCCACCGACGACACGGTGGCCCGCATCAAGGCCCTCATCGCCGACGACCCGGACGTGCGCCTGATCGTGAACGCGCGCAATTTCGGCCAGGTGCGCTCCCCCTACTATGCCCTGCTGCAGGCGGCGGGGGATGCGGTGGTGGTGCTGGCCTCGGACCTGCAGGATCCGCCGGAACTGATCCCGGAGATGGTGCAGCGCTGGGAACAGGGCTATCGCGTGGTGGCCGGCGTCAAGCGCACCAGCCGCGAATCGCGCGCCATGTGGCTGGTGCGCAGCCTCTACTATCGCATTGCGCGCAAGCTCGCCGACATCCAGCTGCTCGAGCACTTCACGGGTTACGGGTTGTACGACCGGCAGGTGATCGACGTGCTGCGCTCGCTGGACGATCCCTATCCCTATTTCCGCGGCCTGATCTCCGAAATCGGCTTCGAGGTGGCGCGCATCCCGTATGACCAGTCGGCGCGCGTGCGGGGCCTTACCAAGAACAACTTCTACACGCTGTACGACCTGGGCATGTTGGGCATCACCAGCCACTCGAAGCTGCCGATCCGGCTCGCGACCATGGCGGGCTTCGCGCTGTCGCTGATCAGTTTCCTCGTGTCGCTGACCTACCTGGTGCTCAAGCTGCTGTTCTGGGACCGGTTCCAGCTCGGTACGGCCCCGTTGCTCATCGGCATCTTCTTCTTCTCTTCGGTGCAGATCTTCTTCATCGGCCTGATCGGCGAGTACGTGGCGTCGATCCACACCCAGGTGATGCGCCGTCCGTTGGTGGTGGAGCGCGAGCGCGTGAACTTCGACGGGCCGCCCATCGCGACCGGCTCCGCCGCCAGGTTCCAGCGCTCCGCCGACTGAACTCCCATGGCGCAGCTGCTGTTCGACTTCGACGGCACCCTGGTCGACTCGGCCCCGGGCATCCTGGAATCGATGCGCGCGGCCTTCACGGCCACGGGCCTCACCGCACGCATTCCGATGACCGAGCTCATCAACGGGCTGCCGCTGCGCGCCGCGCTGGTGAGGGCACTGGGGGCGGACGACCTGCCGCGGATCGCGAGGCTCGAGGCGGCGTTTCGCGAACACTACGACGGCGTGGGCCATCGTGGCACCCGCCCCTATCCGGGCATCCCTGCCGCGCTGGATGCGCTGCGCGCCGCGGGTCATCGCCTGCACATCGTCACCAACAAACGCCTGGCGCCCACGCAGCTCATCCTCGCGCAGCTGCAATGGGATGCGCTGTTCGACACGGTCAACACGCTCGACAGCTCCCCGGGGCTGCAGCGCAAGTCCGAGGTGGTGGCCCGCCTGCTCTCTGGCATCGGTGGACCTGCCACGGCCACGATGATCGGTGATACCGAAGAGGACGCGGCTGCGGCACTCGACAACGGCCTGCCCTTCGTGTGGGTGCGCTGGGGTTACGGGCGCGAAGCACGCCCGCAGGGCAACAGCCACGAAGTCACGAGCGTCGCTGCGATGCTGCAATGTCTGTTGCCCTTCGCGGGTGTGAGCCGGAGCCCCGCTCCATGAACGCCGAGGGCCCGGCGCCCGCACCGCTCGCGCGCGCCCGGTTGTGGTGGCAGGGCAGCCAGCGCCTGCGTTTCCTCGTGGTGGGCGCGTGGAATACGCTGTTCGGCTATGGCTGCTTCGCGCTGCTGTACCTGCTGTTCGGGCGCCACGTGCACTACATGGTGCTGCAGGTCATCGCGCACTTCCTGAGCGTGACGAACGCCTTCATCTGGCATCGCCACGTCACGTTCCGGTCGCGGGCGACGTGGCCGCTGGAATTTGCGCGCTTCAATGCCAGCTACCTCGGCACGCTCGCGCTGGGGCTGGTCACGCTGCCGCTGCTGGTGCGGGGCCTGGCGATCAGTCCCCTGCTGGGCGCGGCGCTCGTCACGGTGCTGACCGTGGCCACGAGCTACGCGCTGCACCGGCGCTTTTCGTTCAGAAGCTAGCCCGATCGGCCGGACCGCAGGCTGGCCGCGTACTCGCGAACCAGTGGGGACAACACCGCCTCGAGCGAATACTCCGCTGCCATCCAGGGCGCCACGCGCGACACGTAGGGAACCGACAGCCAGCTGGTCGTGGGGCGGTGTTCGAACTCCACCACCTTGCCCTGCCACTGCGCCGTGAGGCGCGCGACCTGCGCCAGGCTGAAGGTGCCGTTGAGCGGCGTGGCTGGCAGGACCCGTTCGGGTGCGTCCAGGAACGCATGCAGGAGTGCGCCGAGGTATGCCTCGGCAACCCAGGAACGCGGCTCATCCGGCGCGCCCATCCCGACGCTCGAGCTTCCGCAGGCCTGCCTGACCACATCCACCCAACCGGTGGTGGGGGCCGTGAACGACTGCGCTCCGATGACCACGAACAGTCGCGGACAGTACGCGGGAACCGACAGGCCGCCGGCCCATCGCTCGAGGTGCAGTTTGGCCTGCCGGTAGCGGCGGTGCCACTCGGTCCTGATGAGCGACTCGTCGAATTCGGCGACGCCCGATGAGAACGCCACCAGCCCGGCGAGCCCCGCGCGCGCGTGCAGCCTTTCGAGGAAGGCGTGCTTGGCTGTTTCGAGCGCCAGCATGGCTTCCAGGGAGCCGTGATCGATCGATGCGTCGATGACCAGATGGCGTCCGGACGGGATGTCAGCCTGGTGGAGGTTGCCGACGCGTGACCCGCCGTACTGCAGATCGCCGTTGCGCGCCAGCGTGCCGAACGCCACGCCGCGTTCGCGCAGCAGCGCGGCGCACAGCCGCCCCAGGCGCCCCGAGGCGCCGAACAACAGGCATCTGTCAGCGGGATCGGTCAGCATGCTCGACAGCGAGCTCGCGCGCGAGTTCTTCGCGGCAACGAGCCAGTTCCGCGGCGAGTGGCTCGGAGAGGAACGGGAACTGATCGTCGAGGCCCGGGCTCTGGAACCGGCCGCCCGAGATTCTCGACACCAGGCGCGGGGTCCGGCTGCGCTCGGGATCGACGCACACGCGAACGATGCGCTTGCCGGGCCGCAGTACCGACTCGAGCGTACCCGCAATGCCGTCGTTGTCGCGGATCTCCTCGAACTCGAAGCCGAATGCGGCGGCCAACGCCGACCATTGCGGAAAATCGAGGTCATCGAGGCCGGATCCCACGCGACGGCCGCCGAGGTGGATGTCCTGGGTGGTGCGGATCGAGTTGTACCCGGCATTGTCCAGGATGAACACGGTGACATCCTGCGGGCAGGAAGACAGCGTCGCGAATTCCTGCAGATTGAACATGGCCGAGCCGTCGCCGGTGATGCCGACCACGTGCTGGTACAGTCCGGAATCGCACAGGCCGACCGCCGCGGGGATGTCCCAGCCAAGCTGGCCGCAGTGGGATGACAGGTAGAAATCCTGACCCACGGCGAGCTGCGCGACGTGCGAGAACGCGTGCACGTCCAGTGAAATGCCGCCCGCGATGCCCACCCGGGCAGGCAGTCGCCGCGCGAGCTCCAGCGAGAACAGATAAGGGTCGACGGCCTTCGCACCCAGGTTGTTCCGCACTTCCCACTCCACCGGCATCAACGCAGCCACTTTGGCGACGAACGCCTGCCAGGGGGCGAATCGCGGCGCCGAGATGAGCAGCGATTTGCGGAGCCGGGCAAAGTCGATCTGCCGCGTGTCGAGCTCCAGGCGCGTGAAATCCGGGCAATCGCCACTGACATCCAGATGCGGATCGCTGTTGATCGCGAGCACCGCCTTGCCGGCGAAGAAGCGGGCGCGATCGAAGCCGGTGTTGTCGATGTCGAGCCCCGAGCCGATGGCGATCAGTCCATCGGCAGCGTGCAGCACCTGGTTGGCGGCGCGTCGACCGGTGGGACCGAAGAATCCGAGGTTGTTGGGGCCCGCCGCGGCAATGGTGTGGTTGGAACCGATGGACGTGACGAACGGCAGTGCGCATCCGGCCAGACAGCCCTGGTATGCGGGATCGCGCATCACGGGTTCCGCGCCGCGTCCCACCAGGAACAGGGGTTTGCGGACCCGGGTCAGGAACGCGCCAAGGGTTCCGGAAATGTCGCGCCGGCGGCGGCGCGGCCTGACCGGAGCCGGCGCGGCGGCCGACTCCGCGGCGTCCTCGCTGCCCTGCACATCGAGCGGCACGCTGATCCACACCGGTCCCGGTCGGCCCGAGGCGGCCACCTTCAGGGCGCGGGCCGCCAGCAGCGCGAGATCATCGCTCGGGGAGAGTTCGAAGAACGCCTTGACAGTGCCGCGCACCAGCGCCTGGGTATCCGCGTCCTGGGGAAACGTGAAGCGCTGGGTCCGGTAGTGGGTCTTCACGTTCGAGCGCTTGGCGCCGGAGATGAAGACGCACGGCACCGAATTGATGTAACAGCTGAACGCGCCCGCGATCGCGTTGGCGACGCCGGGACCGATGGTGACCAGGCAGACCGCCGGCGCGCTGCGCGCGCGCGCGTAGGCTTCTGCGGCGAAGGCAGCGGACTGCTCGTGGTGGAAGAACCTCGTCCTGATGCCGGGCGTGCGCGTCGCGGCGTCGACCAGGAACATGATGCCGCCGCCGGACACGCAGGCGCAGTAGTCCACGCCGCCCGCGGCCAGCAACGCAAACAGGCGATCGGATTTCGTGGTCACGGGACGGGGCTCCGGCTCTTGAGGAACGACAGGACGAGGGCGGCGAAAATGCGGGCGTTGGCGCTCAGGCGATTGCCGAATCGCGGTGCATCCGCCCGCGGCAGCACTGCGATGGGAATCTGGGTGACACGCGCGCCGCTGCGCAGGTATTGCAGCATGATCTCCGTGCCGATCGAATCATAGGTGCCACCTTGCATGTGCCGGTCCCGGTAGCGCCCGAGGCGATAGGCCTTGAGGCCGCACAGCGGGTCGCGTATCCCCCAGCGGCGTTCGAAGAACCATGCCATCACCCGCTCTGACCAGCGCGCGCGGGACGGACGGATCCCCACGACCAGGTCGACGTCCGCTGCCAGGGATTGCACCACCCGCGGCAGATTGTCCTGGGCGTGCTGGCCATCCGCGTCGAGGGTGACGGCCCAGTCGAAACCCGCGTCCGCCGCGTGCCGGAGTCCGTCCGAGATGCCGGCGTCGTATCCCATGCGATGCCCGTGACGCAGCACCGTGGCGCCCGCAGCGCGCGCGATCGCGCCGGTCCGGTCGGTGGATCCATCGTCGACCACGATCGCCTGCCCGAAAGGCAGCACGCTGTTCACGACGGCGGCGATGGTGGCCGCTTCATTCAGCGCCGGCATCACGAAGACGATGCCGCCCCGGCTCGTTGCTTCAGTCATCGAGATCGGCAGGCACCAGCAGGTCGCCATCGGCCAGCGCACGACGCGTGAGCCTGCCGAGCACCGACGCGATGCGATAGGGAGGGAGCGCGCCATCCGGACACGGCCGCAGCGCGACCACGTCGGTTGCCGTCAGCCGCGTGCCGGCCGGCAGCGCGCGCGCAGCGCGCAGGGCGCGCCGTTGCAGCACCACGGTCTCCAGCTCGTTCGCCTCGACGCGCTTGACACCGTCGCCGAGCGCCGCCTCCAGTTCACGCGTGCGATCGACCATGTCACGCCACGTCGCGGGATCCATCGAGAACCTGTGGTCCGGTCCCTCGCGCGAGGTGTCGTCGGTGAAATGCTTCTCCACGATGCAGGCACCCAGGGTGACCGCACCCAGCACCGTGGCGTGCCCCGGGGTGTGGTCACTCAGGCCGAGGATCAGACCGGGGAAGCGCTCGCGGAACTTCTCCAGAACCCGCAGGTTGACGTAGTGGAAGTTCTCGAGCGAGGCCGTGTAATTGGTGTTGCACTGGAGCAGCGCCACCTGCTCGTTGTGCTCGAGGCCCACCGCCAGCGCCTGTTCCACCTCGTCCATGGTCGAGGCGCCGCAGGCGATGATGTAGGGCTTCCCCTTGCGTGCGATGTGCCCGATCATCTCCAGCCAGGTGATGTCGCCGGAACCGATCTTGAACGCCGGCACGTACGGGTCGATGGCGTCGACCAGCGCAAAATCATATGGACTGGTGAAGAAGCTGATGCCCGCCTCCGCGCAGGCCGCGACCAGCGTCGCGGTCCAGTCGAGGCTCACCGAGGCATCCTGGTAGACCTCGAACACGCTTTTTTTCCACGTCGCCTGGTGCGACTGCGGTTTGAGCGCCCTGAACCCCGCGTCCGAGACGATGGTCCTGGCCTTGAAGTGCTGGAATTTCGCCGCGTCGGCCCCGGCCCTGGCGGCGAGGTGGATGAGCTCCACGGCCCGCGCCAGGCTCCCGTCATGATTGGCCGCGATGTCGGCGATGAAGTAGCACGGCTCCCCCGGGCCGATCCGCCGCGCGCCGATGGAAAAATGCCGGATCGTTTTCATGTGGCTCCAGTGTACGCGAGCGCCGTCCGGGCCAGGTCCGCCTCGAGTTCCGGCATCGGCCCGTACTCCGCCTCGAACCGGCTCACGTCCATGCGCATGTCGAGCGGCCGCGGCACGCGAAACGCCAGTTCGGCAGCGCTGCAGGCGCCCACGCACCGCGTCGCCAGGGACAGTTCGCGCGCCAGCAGCAGGCCGAAGCCGTGCTTGCTCAGCGACCCGCGCGCGCCGACGTTGAAAACTCCCGGCGTCCGCCGCGTCGCCACGGCGGCAATGTAGCGCGCCAGCGTGGGCAGCGACAGCGGATTGAACTGGATGTCGACGGCGAGCCGGATCGGGGTCTCCTCCAGCAGCGCGCGGTGGATCCAGTCGGAAAAGCTCGCGCGACCCGGCGTTCGCGAGCGGCCGTAGAAGTTGGTGCGCAACACCGTGTGGCTCGGGACGCTGCGCAACGCGATCTCGGCCGCGTACTTGGTGAGCGAATAGACGTTCAGCAGGTCCACGGCGGCTTCGGCCTGCGGGCCCGGCTGCGCATAGAGCTGGTCGGTGGAAATCTGGATCACGTGGCAACCCGCGCGGTGCTCGCGCACCCAGTCGGCAAGGGTCTCGGCCACGCGGGTGTTGATCCGGTACGCCTCGTTCACATGCGTTTCGCAGTAATCGACGTTGGTGAGGGCGATGGTGTTGACGATCACGTCGGGCCGGATCGCCGCCAGTTGCGCGGCGAGCGCCGCGGGTTCCCCGGGATCGAACGTGACGGCGCCCTCATGTGACGCGCGGCTCTGCCGTGCCACGCGGAATCCGGCCGCCCCGAGCTCGGCATCCACGTAGCGGCCGAGCAGGCCATAGGCTCCGAGGAGCAGCGCCGTGTTCATGATGCAGCGATGCGGAACGCGGCCTCAGTCGACCCGCAGCGCATCGACACTGAGAAAGTCGGTATTGGTGTCCGAGCGGTATTCGAACCCCGGGGCGACGCCGACGCCGCGCTCGCCGAGCATGTTCACGGTGTAGTCGTAGTTGGTGTTGTGGAAACGGATCGCGGGCTGGATGACGAAATGGTCGTGGAATTCCAGCACCAGCCGTGAATCGTCCGCCGGGCACATGACCTCGTGCAGCTTCTCGCCCGGCCGGATGCCGATCAGGTCGAACCGGCCCTTGCCCGCCATGCTTTCCACCAGGTCGACCATGCGCACCGAGGGAATCTTCGGCACGAAGATCTCGCCGCCCTGCATGCGCGCGAATGCCTTGAGCGTGAAATCGACGCCTTCACTCAGCTTGATCCAGAAGCGCGTCATCTCCTCATGCGTGATCGGCAGCCGCTGCGCGCCCTGGGCCAGCAGCGACCGGAACAGCGGCACCACCGAGCCGCGCGAACCCACCACGTTGCCATAGCGCACCACGGAGAATTTCGGGCCGCCGCGGCCGGCCATGTTGTTCGCGGCCACGAAGATCTTGTCGGAGGCGAGCTTGGTGGCGCCGTACAGGTTGATGGGGTTGGCGGCCTTGTCCGTCGACAGCGCCACGATTTTCTCCACGCCGAGCTCGATCGCGGCGGTGATGACGTTCTCGGCGCCGTGGATGTTGGTCTTGATGCACTCCAGCGGGTTGTATTCGGCGGCCGGCACCTGCTTGAGGGCGGCGGCGTGCACCACGAAATCGACGTCGCGCATCGCGAGCTTGAGCCGCGCCGGGTCGCGCACGTCGCCGATGAAATACCGCATGCAGGGCGCGTCGAAGGTCTGCTGCATCTCGGACTGCTTCAGCTCGTCGCGCGAATACACGATGAGCCGCGCCGGCTGGTACCTGCCGAGCACCGTCTGGACGAAATGCTTACCGAAGGACCCCGACCCACCCGTAATCAACACGGTCTTGCCGTCAAACATCGCTGCGCCTCATGCTCGAGCGTACCTGCCAAGCTTACATAAGATAGCGCATGGCAAGTGTGCACGGCAGCACGATCCGGCGAAAAACCAGGCCGTGGCGCGATGGCCGGAGCGACTTTTCAGTGGGCGGCAGTGGGTGCTGTGGGTTCCGACCCGGATCCGGCGCCGGCACCTTTGCGTTTCCGCCTGCGCTCCGCATACCAGTGGCTGGCGCCGTCGAGGTACAGGTACACCACCGGCGTCGTGAACAGCGTCAGCAATTGCGACAACACCAGGCCGCCCACCATGGCGAAGCCCAGCGGCCGGCGCAGCTCCGAACCCGTGCCGGTGCCCAGCATCAGCGGCAGGCCCGCGAATATGGCGCACATGGTGGTCATCATGATGGGGCGGAAGCGCAGCATGCAGGCCTGGAAGATCGATTCTTCCGAGCTCAAGCCGCGCTCCCGCTCGGCGGTGAGCGCGAAGTCGACCATCATGATGCCGTTCTTCTTCACGATGCCGATCAGCAGGATGATGCCGATCAGCGCGATCACGCTCAGGTCGAAACCCGACACCAGCAGGATCAGCAGCGCGCCGGCGCCGGCCGAGGGCAGTGTCGAGAGGATCGTGAGTGGATGGATGTAGCTCTCATACAGCAGGCCCAGCACGATGTACACCGCGACCAGCGCCGCGGCGATCAGGTAGGGCTGCGAGGCGAGGGTCGACTGGAACGCCTGCGCGGTGCCCTGGAAGCTGCCGCTGATGGTGCCCGGCACGCCCATGGTCTTCATGGCGCCCTGGATGGCGGTCACCGCATCGCCCAGCGCCGTACCGCTGGCGAGATTGAACGAGATGGTGATGGCGGGGAACTGGCCCTGGTGGCTGACCGACAGGTAGTTGGTGCGCGTGTTGTCGATGGTGACGAAGCTCGCCACCGGCACGGGCTTGCCCAGCGTCGGTGAATTCACGTACAGGTGGTTCAGCAGGTCGGGATCGCCCTGCAGCGCGGGCGTGACTTCGAGAATGATGTGGTAGGTGTTGAGCTGCGTGAAGAACTGCGTCACCTGGCGCTGGCCGATGGCATCGTAGATCGTCGCGTCGATGGTGGCGGGCGTGATGCCGTAGCTGGAGGCACGGTCGCGATCGATGGTGAGGTTCAGTGCAGCCGCGTCGGTCTGCTGGTCGGATACCACGTCCGCGAGCTGCGGCAGCTGCTTGAGGCGATCGACCACGCGCGGCGCCCAGGCGCCGAGTTCGGCGATGTCCGAGTCGATCAGCGTGTACTGGTACTGCGTGCGTCCGAAGCGGCCACCGACGTTGATGTCCTGGCCCGATTGCAGGTACAGGTTCACGCCTTCGACGGCCGCCGCCTTGCGGCGCAGGCGCGCGATGACTTCATCGGCGCTGTCCTTGCGGCCGTCCTCGCGCGGCTTGAGCGTGATGAAGTAGTTGCCGGTATTGCTGCCGTTGGTGTTGAAACCGAAGCCCGCCACGGCAGGATCGGCCGCGATGAGCTCGCCCATCCGGACGGTGCGCCGGCTCATGGCCGCGAACGAGATGTCCTGCGAGCTTTCCGCCGTCCCGATCACGAAGCCGGTGTCCTGCTGCGGGAAGAAACCCTTCGGAATGACGATGTACAGCACCACCGTGGCGGCCGCGGTGGCGATGAAGACCAGCAGCGTGGTGCGGCGATGGTCGAGCACCACGTGCAGCATGCGCTCGTAGCCGTCGTGCAGCCGCTGGAAGCCGCGCTCGAAGAACAGGAACACCCGGCCATGCCTGCGACCCCCGTCGTGCGGCTTGAGCCAGCGCGAGCACAGCATCGGCGTCAGCGACAGCGAAATCACCACCGACAGTCCGATGGCGATGGTCACCGTGACGGCGAATTCGCGGAAGATGCGGCCGATGATGCCGCCCATCAGCAGCAGCGGGATGAACACGGCGACCAGCGACACCGAAATGGAGATGATGGTGAAGCCGATTTCGCTGGCGCCCTGCAGCGCGGCGTCGAACGGCTTCATGCCCTCCTCGATGTGGCGGTAGATGTTCTCCAGCACCACGATGGCGTCGTCGACCACGAAGCCGGTGGCGATGGTCAGCGCCATCAGCGAGAGGTTGTCGAGGCTGTAATTCATCAGGTACATGACGCCGGCCGTGCCCATGATGGCCAGCGGCACGGTGACGCCGGGGATCACGGTGGCGGGCACTTCGCGCAGGAACACGAAGATCACCGCGACCACCAGCAGCGCGGTGAGCACCAGCGTGAATTCCACGTCCTTAACCGATGTGCGGATGGTCTGGGTGCGGTCCGAGAGGATGCTGATCTTCATCGCCTGCGGCAGCGCCGCCTGCAGCCTGGGGAGCGCCGCGCGGATCGCGTCCACCGTCTCTATGACGTTGGCGCCCGGCTGCTTGCGCACGGCGAGCAGGATGGCGCGGTCGCGGTACACGCCCACGTCGGGCGCCGCGCCCGCACCGGCGTAAGCCCAGGCGGCCAGCTTGGTGTTCTCGGCCGCGTCGACGGCGGTGCCGATGTCGCTGATGCGGACCGCGGCGCCGTTCTTGTAGGCGACGATGACCTTGTTCCAGTCCTTCGCCGAGGTCACCTGGTCGTTGTCGTAGACCGTCACGCTCTGTTGCGCGCCGTCGAAATTGCCCTTCGGCGCGTTCGCGGTCGAAGCCACGATCGCGCTGCGCACATCCTCGAGGCCCAGCCCGAGCGCCGAGATCTTCTGCGGATCGATCTGGATGCGCACCGCGGGTTTCTGCGCGCCGTTGATGTCGACCTGACCGACGCCCGTGATCTGCGAGATCTGCTGCGCGAGGATGCTGTCGGCGTAGTCGGAAATCGTGGTGAGCGGCAGCGTGTCGGAGGTCGCCGCCATGATCATGATCGGACGGTCGGCGGGATTCTGCTTGCGGTAGGTGGGCGGGCTCGGCAGGTTGCCCGGCAGTTGCCCGGCCGCCGCGTTGATCGCGGCGAGCACGTCGGTGGCGGCGGCGTCGATGTTGCGGTTGAGGTCGAACTGCAGGGTGACGGTGGTGGAACCGAGGCTGCTCGAGGATGTCATTTCGGTGAGGCTTGAGATCAGCGAGAACTGCCGCTCCAGCGGCGTTGCCACCGTCGCCGCCATGGTGTCGGGGCTCGCGCCCGGCAGGGTGGCGGACACCTGGATGGTGGGGAAATCCACCTGCGGCAGCGGCGCCACGGGCAGCAACGGCCAGGCGACGATGCCCGTCAGCAGGATCGAAGCCGCCAGCAGCGAGGTGCCGATCGGGCGGCGAATGAAGATTTCGGAAAAATTCATGGGGATTTGCCGGCCTGCGCCGCCGGCTTCGACGCCCCGCCGTTCGGATCTGCTTCGGTGATCTTGCTGCCCTGCCGGATCTTGAACTGGCCATCGATCACCACGCGCTCACCTGCCGCGACGCCGCTGTCGATCACCACTTTGCCATCCTGGGTCTGCGCCACGCGCACCGGCCGCGCCTTGGCCACCCCATCGTCACCGACCACGTAGACGTACAAACCATTGGCGCCGCGCTGCACGGCGGTCTCGGGCAACGTCAGCGCGCCCTTTTTCGTTCCCAGCACGAGGCGCGCATTCACGTACTGGCCCGGCCACAGCGTGTGCGCGGGATTCGTGAACGAGGCCTTCAGCTGGAACGTGCCGGTGCCGGTGTCGATCTGGTTGTTGACCAGCAGCAGCGTGCCGGTGCCCAGTTGTGCACCGTCGTCGCGGCCCAGCGCCACCACCTGCAGGCCACTCCGGTTCGCCTGCAGCGCCTGGTTGACCTGCTGGAAATTGTCTTCCGGCAACGTGAACAGCACCGCGATCGGGTCGATCTGGTTGATCACGACGATGCCGTTGGTGTCGGTGGCGTGCACCAGGTTGCCGACGTCCACCAGCCTGAGGCCGGTACGGCCGTCGATCGGCGAGCGGATCGTGGTATAGCCGAGCTGCACGTTGGCGTTGTCGATCGCGGCCTGGTCGGACTGCAGGCTCGCCTTGAGCTGCTCCACCGTGGCGGTCTGCGCGTCGTACGCCTGGCGGGCGATGGAGTTGTCCTTGAGCAGGCTGGCGTAGCGCGCCAGATCCTTGTTCGCCGAAGTGAGGCTCGCGGTGTCGTGCGCCTTCTGCGCCACGGCCTGTTCCGCCAGTGCCTGGTAGGAGCGCGGATCGATCTGCGCCAGCAGGTCGCCGCGGTGGACCTCCTGGCCTTCGCGGAACGCGATCTTGTCGAGCTGGCCGTCAACCCGGGCCCGCACCGTCACTGATTGCATGGGCTGCACCGTGCCGATGCCCGTGAGGTAGCTGGCGACGTCCTCCTGCACGACACGCGCAGTGATCACGGCAGTGGCGGCTGGCGTGCGGGAGGCATTGGCCTGCGCCCGACGGCTGGCGCTGACGCGCACCCAGCCGACCGCGGCGATGACGACCACGGCCAGCACCACCACCAGCACCCTGTTCCGCCTCAGCCAGCTCTGCGTTTCCATCCACTGCTCCGCCCTGCGTCGTGACCCGATCTTAATATACTTTGTCCCCTAATCATTAGCCTATGAACTATTATTAACAGCCATGAACCCGCCAGAGCAACGCGACGCCGTGGGCCGGCTGATCGGCGAGACGCAGCGGCTGTGGCGCGCCCGCATGAACGAGCGGCTGCGGCCGCTCGGCCTGTCGCAGGCGCGCTGGCTCACGCTGCGCCGGCTGCACCGGCACGGGGCGGCGCTGCCGCAGAGCGAGCTGGCGGCGCTGGTGGGGGTTGAAGCGCCGACGCTGGTGGGCATCATCGATGGCCTGGTGCGCGATGGCTTCGTGTCACGGCGTGGCTCGACCGCCGACCGGCGCATCAAGACCATCCATCTCACGGCCAAGGCGCATCGCAAGATAGAACAGATCGAAACGGTGGCCCAGCAGCTGAGGGGCGAACTCATGCAGGACATTTCCGACACGGCACTGGACGTGACCGTGCAGACGCTGGGCGCCATCAAGGGCCGCCTGCTGGTGCTGGCCACAGCGGAGAAAACCGCGGATGCCGCCGGGACGCGGACGCCGGGCACCCGCGCCGCCAAGCCCCGCGCCCGCCCGCGCGGCGCGGCGCGCGCGGTGACGCGGCGCCCCGTGCGCAGCGCCTGAGCGGGGCTCGCGAACCGCGCCAGTGCCGGAGCGTGGCGCAACTCCGGCCTGGCGCACTCACCGCCCGACCGGTCAGGGCTTGGCGTTGCGATCCACCGCCGCCTGACCACGCGCCGAATACCCAAGCCTGTTGTAGGGATTCAGGCCGGCGCGGGGTGAGCCGTACGGAAAGCCCGAGTACCACCATTCGACGATCTTGCCGCCCTTCACGCGCAGCAGGTTCTGCGCATACCAGGCGCCGGGATCGCCGTTCTGCGGCGCAGGCCAGCCGATGTCCACCAGCTCGCCTTCGGCCAGGTTGAACAGCACCGCATCGGTCCGGTCGGCGGTGACCTTGGCCTGGTTGTTCTGCGCGAAGGCGACGAAGTCCTTGCCGGATGGCTGGCCGGCGATGTGGTTCTTGAGGTCGGCCGACAGGTACTTCGACGCCGCACTGGCGTCCTTGCGATTGAAGAACGCATCGAAGAAATCCGCGACGAGCTTCTTGTTGGCATCGCGTTCGGCGCGCGTGGTCGTCGCGCCCAGCGGGATGATCGACTGCATGCTGACGGTGATGGGGCCCATCTCCGGATACCACTTCGAATAGTCGGGATCCGCGCGACGCGCAGCCGGCGCCGCGCCAGCGGGGGGCGCACCCGCGGGGGGCGCGCCAGCCGGAGGAGCGCCAGCCGGAGGAGCGCCTGCGCCCGCAGCGCCAGGTGCGCCAGCCCCCGGAGCACCGCCCGGCGGCGGACCAGCGGGCACCGACATGTCGGAGTTGGTGGGACCCGAGAACCACCACTGCGTCACGCGGTTGTGCTTCACCTCCATCATGTTGGAGGCGAAGCGCGAGCCCGGATCCAGGTTTTCGCCCTGCGTCGGATAGGCCATCATCGTGATGTCGTTGTCGGTGACGATGAACAGGCGCATCAACGCCGCGGGCCCCGCCGCGTGCGGCGCGCCGGCCGGCCGCGCATTCGGATTCCTGTATTCGGCGGGCTTGAGGAAGAAGTTCGCGAAGCCATCGGCGCCGGACGCCTCTTCGATATCGTGGTTGATGAAGTTCGGATCCATCACGATGTCGGCGGCGAGCTGCGGATCGCCCTCCGCGAACAGCGTCCGGTGCAGCATCAGGCCCATGGCCTTGTTGGCGTGCTCTTCACGCGCGCTGCGATCCGGGCCGTTGTCGAGGATAGGTGTCATGTCGGCGGCCTGCGCGGCCGCGGACGCGATCAGGAATGCCACCAGCGTGGCCACGGAACGAGTCATGGAATGCCCCCTTTGTTGGAATCGGACCGGGAGCATGCCGCAGCGGCCCGAGGTTAGTCGAGCCGCTGCGTGTCAAGTCATGTCAACCTGCGCCGCGACGGCCAGGACGGCCGGCGCGGTTCACTTGATCTTGGCGTTCGCGACCTTGTCGAAGTCCAGCTTGAGGTCTTCGAACATCTTCATCGCGGTGGCGCGGCCGGCGCCGTACACGCCGCCACCGGGATGCAGGAACGGGCCCACCAGGTAGAAGCGTTCCAGTCCCGGCACCGTGTAGTTGGCGAGGTCCGGCGTCGGGCGATGGCCGCCGATCTGGTAGAAGTACGGGGCCACGCCGTGCACGTCGCCACCGGGCATGCTGTTCGGCATGTTGCGCGAATGATCCAGCGGCGTGACGATGGTGCGGGCCACGATGTTGTCGCTGGTCAGGTTCTTCACGAACTTCTGGTAGTGGCGCAGGCTGCGATCGCCCATCTCTTCCTTGATCTCGTCCCAACGCGACGGGCCGCCCTGCTCGAGGTTGTATGGCGCGAAGGTGATGCCGTGGAACAGACCCTTGCCCGGCGGTGCGCGGCTCGGGTCGTTGATGCTCTCGTCGCCGCCCGCGCCCAGCACGCGCGGCGAAATGCGGCCGCGCTTGAGCGCGTCGAAATCGTCGAGCATGTCCACCAGGTTATCGCTGGCCATGAACTCGAGCATGATGGCGCGGCTGACTTCATCGCCGGCGTTGAAGACCGCCTTCTCCTTGAGATCGTAGTGGCTGACCATGATGCTGAACGCGGCCAGCGTGGCGCGTTCGGCGCGCTGCAGGACGCGCTCCGGCACGCCATCGATGTAGGCGCGCAGGCGGTGCGGATGGATGGCGCCGATCACGCCATCCTTCGCCATGATCTTCTCGCCGCTCTTGAGCTCGAGGCCCGTGGCCCGGCCACCGGACTGCAGCACCTTCACCACTTCGGAATTGCAGCGCACTTCGCCGCCGTAGTGCCGGATGCAGTTCACCAGCGCCTCGGCCAGCTTGCCGCTGCCGCCTTCCGGCTGCGAGACGCCGTAGCCGTGCATCAGGCCGGGCATCAGGAACATGCCGAAGCCGGTGCCGAGCTCCTCCGGCGTCTGCAGGTTCTCCGAGATCAGGCGCAGCAGCCAGATCTTCACCTTGTCGTTCTCGAACAGCTGGTTCGCCATCTCGAGCGAACTGCGCTGCATCGAGTCGAGGATGTCGCGACCCTCTTCGTTGGAGTCGAGCATGGCGAAGAACGCGCCCAGCGGCGGCGGCGGACTGTACATGCCGGCGAACATGAGCGGGATGAATTCCATGCTGCGCTTGGCGAACGCGCGATAGGTCTCGGCATCCTTCTGCGACAAGCGGGCGATCTGCGCGCAGGTCTTGTCGAGGTCCTTGTAGGCCACCAGGGTGGTCTGGTCCTCGAAGATCATCGCGTACGGAATGCCGTAGTTGTATTTCAGCCCGAAACGACTCAGCAGGCCCAGCTCGTCGTTCTGGATCATGGGATTGCCCTGGATCATGATGTGCACGCTGGAGTGCTCGTCATGCCAGTAGCCCGGGGTGTTGATTTCGCGCGTCACCACGCCGCCGCCCGGCCAGGGCTTGCTTTCCAGCAGCAGCACCTTCTTTCCGGCCTTGGCAAGGTAGGCGGCGGCCACGAGGCCATTGTGGCCCGCGCCCATGGCGACGATATCGTATTGGCTCATTGCTATAATTCCCCGCTGTGAGCTGCGCACCTTATGCATTGGTCGTGGCAGTGTAAAGAGGGAACAATCATGTACTTGAACGGCCGCCCCGGACGCCAAATTGGACGCTGAAAAAGTCAAGGCGGCCGTGGCGCAGGTGCTGGGCGCGGCCGTCGCGGGCAGCCCCCGCGCGACCGCGCTGGGCAACGTACACGAACTCATCGACGCCATGGCGCGCGACGGCACACGGCGCGACGGTCCGCTGCGCGAGATCCCGGCGCGGCTGGGTGACAAATGGAGCATGCTGATCCTGCTGCTGCTGCGGGGTGGCACGTTCCGGCATTCCGAGCTGCAGAAAATGATCGCGATCATGAGCGCCGAGGGCAACATCTCGCAGCGCATGCTCACGCTGCGGTTGCGCGCGCTGGAGCGCGATGGCTTCATCTTCCGCCACCCGGTGGCCACGCAGCCGGCCGGCGTCGAATACGGCATGACAGAGCTCGGCCGCAGCCTGCTCGGTCAGGTCGACCAGTTGCTGGACTGGATCCGCAGCCACCTCGACGTGATCCATCGCTGCCGCGAGGAATTCGAGGCGGCCGAGGGCAAGGCCGGATAATCGAGAAATATTGCAGGTCGCCGCGCCGCGGCGCGGTTCAGCGACCCGCGCCGGCGGCGAGCTGCCGGCCGGTCCAGTCATCGAGCTGCGCGAGCGCGGCGGCGGTCGCCGCGTTGAAAGCCCGGAGCACCGCAGCGAGTTGGTTGGCATCCGCCTGCTGCTGCTGATCGATCGCGAGGGTCGCGGTCACGGCGCGATCCGAGCGCCTGCCCAGCGTCGCCACCCAGGCCACGCGCACCAGCGGCGCAGCGCCCGCCGACTTGTACACGGCCTCGAAGTGCGTGATATCGATACGCAGCTGCCAGTCGCTGGCGAACGGCGCCGTGTCCGGCAACGCGTTGCCCACCGTGCCCGAACGGCGCAGCGCCGTCAGCACCTGGTCCTGCACCAGTTGCGGCAGTTCCGACGCCCAGTCCGCGCCCTGGTAGGCATCCATGCGCCCGTCCGCGAACACCACCGCGATGCGCTGGCTGTCGAGGCCGGCGGCCGGCACGGGACGCAGCAGCACCAGCGAGGGCGTGGCGCCGGCAGCACCCTGCGCTGCGTGCTCCGGCAGCGTTTCGGCGGCGGACAGCACGTAGTCGCTGGCCGCCATCTGCCTGGTCGTGAACAGGTTGCCGCAACCGGCCAGCAGCAGCACACCGCCGCCTGCCGCGACCAGCCGCCACCTCCACAGCCTGGTCATCGTCATGGTGCGATCTCCACGCCCTTGTTCGCGGGCTCGTACAGCAACTGCGAGGGATTGTCGCGCAGGCTGCGGGCGAGCTGGCGCAGTTCGGTCACGGTGTCGCGCGCGTCGCGCACCAGGTTTTCGAAATCCGGCAGGCCGCCCTGCACGAACGACTGCACGCCGGCGCGATTGTTGGTCACGAACTGGTCGAGTCCGGCGGCGGCGCTGGCCACGCTGTCGGCGGCGGTGCGCAGCTTCTGCACCGCCGCGGCAAGATCCGGTCCGGCGGTGGACGAGGCGGCGTGCGCATCGGCCACCACCTGGTGCGCCTCCTCCACCGCGGAGCGCATCTGCCCCAGCAGCTGCGTGAGGTTGTCGGCGATGCCCGGCAGCTTCGCGCCGGTCTGGTCGAGATTCGCGACCAGGCGGTTCACCTTGTCGAGGTTGTCCTGCGACAGCACGTTCGAAATGCGCGTCACGAGTTCGGCGACGCGATTGACCACCACGGGCAGGCTGCTCAGCAACAGGTCGAAGTCCGAACGCTGCGAGACGATCACCGGGTAGTTCTCGCTGGGAGCGCTGTCGGCCACTTCCTTGCTGGCGTTGAGCGCCCGCTGCTGGAGATCGATGAACAGCAGGCCCGTGGCCAGTCCCTGCAGCGTGAGCTCGGCTTCGGTGCGATCGGACACCGGCGTGGTGGAGTCGATGTCGACGATCACCTGCACGCGATCCGCGGCGCGTGAATCCAGCCGGATGCGCTTGACGCGGCCCACCTCGACGCCCAGGTAGCGAACCGAGCTGCCCTCGGTGAGGCCGCTGACGCTGCCGCGGAAGTAGATCTCGTAGCGCCGGTAGTCGCGATGGTCGCGGCCGTCGGAGTACCAGTAGAAGAACAGGCCGGCCATGGTGATCATGAGCACCACGAAGGCACCGACCGCGGCGTAGTTCGCTTCACGTTCCATGCTGGGCTCCGCGCTGCTGGCCGCGCTCGCGACCCCGCTCGCCCTGGAAATACTGCTTGATCCAGGGATGCGGGTGGCGGCTGATTTCCTGCACCGTGCCGCTGATCATGCGCTTGTCGACGATGACGCCGATGCGGTTGCAGGTGCGGAATATGGTGTCGAGGTCATGCGTGATCATCACCACCGTCAGGTGCAGTTCCCTCTGCAGGAACACCAGCAGCTCATCGAAGCCCTCGGCGCTGATCGGGTCCAGGCCCGCGGTGGGTTCGTCCAGGAACAGCAGCTCCGGGTCCAGCGCCAGGGCGCGCGCCAGCGCGACCCGCTTGATCATGCCACCGGAAAGCTGCGCCGGATACTTCCGTGCCGCCGATTCCGGCAGGCCCACCAGCTTGAGCTTGAGCAGCGCCAGTTCGTCGAGCGCGCGCGGCTCCACGAGCTGGTGCTCGATCAGCGGCAATTGCACATTCTGCAACACGTTCAGCGAGCTGTAGAGGGCGCCGGCCTGGAACGTCACGCCATAGCGCGCCTTGATGGCCCGCAGCTGGCGCACGTCCAGCTGCGTGATGTCCTCGCCGTACAGCTCGATGGTGCCGGCCGCCGGCCGTTTCAGGCCGAGGATGACGCGCAGCAGGACCGACTTGCCCGAGCCCGATCCGCCCACCACGCCGAACACTTCGCCGGGCACCACTTGCATGTCGAGGCCGTCGTGCACCACGTTGTTGCCGAAGCGCGTGACCAGACCCGTGACTTTGACCAGCGGCTCGGCCATCAGATGTCCAGCTTGGTGAACAGCACGGCGAACAGCGCGTCCGCCAGGATCACCAGGAAGATGGAGGCCACCACCGCCGTGGTGGTGAGACGGCCCAGCTCGCGCGATGAATTGCGCACCTGCATGCCATACCAGGTGCCGGCAAATGAAATCAGCACCGCGAACACCGGCGCCTTGATCAGGCCCACCCAGAAGGTGGTGTCGGCGATCGATTCATTGACGCGGTTGAGGTATTGCGCCAGCGGCATCTGCAGCAGCTCGTGGCACAGCAGGCCGCCGCCCGCGAGCCCGACGAAGTCGGCCAGCACCGTGAGCAGCGGCAGCGCGATGATCAGGCCGAGCATGCGCGGCAGCACCAGCGCCGCCACCGGATCGACGCCGGTGGCTTCCAGCGCATCCACCTCCTCGTTGAGCTGCATGGCGCCGATCTCCGCGGCGAACGCGCTGCCCGATCGGCCGGCGACGATGATCGACGTCAGCAGCACGCCGAGTTCGCGCAGCACGCCGATGGTCACGAGGTCGACCACGTAGATGTCGGCACCGAACTTGCGCAGCTGGTCCGCGCCCATGTAGGCGATGATCACGCTGATCAGGAACGCGATCAGCGCCACGATGGGCACCGCGGTGATGCCGGTGTCGTAGACGTGACGCGCGATCGAGGTGGGCTTGAACAGCCGCGGATGGCGGAAACATTTCACCAGCACCACGAACGCCTGCCCGACGAAGGCCAGCCCGCGCACCATGCGCGCCTGGTTGCGCAGGGTGCGCCGGCCGATCTTGGCCAGCGCCGTCACCAGCGAGTGTTCCCCGGCGGGCGCCGCGGTGGCGCCAGGCGTGGGCCCGGGCGACCGGTCCGTCTCGGGATTCTCCGCCACGCGCTCCTTTTGCACCAGATCCAGGGTGGCGGGCGCGCGGTCCCTGAACGTGACTGCGGCGCCGGCGGATTTCGCGCGGCGCATGAAATCCTCCAGCAGCCAGGCGCCGGACAGGTCCAGCCAGGAATCGCCGCAGGTCACTTCCACCCGGCGCACGCCATCGAGCGCCACGCCCTGCAGCGGCTGCTCGATCGCGCTGAATTCCAGGGCGCGCCAGCGTCCCTGCAGCGTGAGCCGCAGTGTTTCGCCATCACGCTGTGCGGTGAAATACGCGGCGGAGCGCGGGGGAGGCATCGCGCGATTCTAGCCGAACGCCCTGCCCCAGTCCCGAGGCTCGGTCCTGCGCGCGGGCGTTACGCTTCGTCGCGGTGCCGGCGTATGGCGATGGCCGCCCACAGGAACAGTGCCGCCACCAGCAGACCGAACCAGATCTGCGGACTTTCGATCAGCGTGCGCGCGTCCATGCCCGGCGCCAGCGGCCGCATGCCGCCGCCGCCGTTGCGGAACCAGGCCGACGAGTCGGTGATGTTGAGGTTGATCTGGCGATTGGCGCCGAATGCGAGATTGAGCAGGTCGCCGAAACGCCGCGCGACGATGGCGCCGAAATAGTTGGTGTTGAAGATCATGCGCTCCAGCAGCGCGATCAGGATCGGCGGCACCAGCGCCCAGGCGTACACCGCGCGCCGCGCCCACGCCGAGGCGAGCATCAGGTACGCCGCGTAAGGCGCGTACCACAGCACCACCACCAGCATGCCGTACAGCATGTAGCCTTGCGCGCGCCACCAGCCGAGGGTGTCCCACAGCGGCAGATAGCCGTCGAACATGCCGGTCCGGTAACGCAACGCCACCACGCCGCAGACCAGCAGGCTGGTCAGGGCCGCGATGACGAAGGTGCCGAGCGGCACCAGCACCATCGCCACCACGAACTTGCTCAGCACGGTCTCGGTATCCGACACCGGCATGGATTTCCAGAACAGGATGCTGCGATCGCGCCGCTCGCTGTACAGGCAGTCCAGCAGGTAGATCACCAGCAGGATGCCGGCCGCGATGTAGAACGGCACCGCGATGCCGATGATGGCGCTGGTGAACAATCGCGTGCGCACGTCGCCCGCGCTCTCCGCGACGGGAGCCGCCCGAGCCGGCGCGGTGGCCGCCTCCGGCGGATTGCCGGCGCCGTCGAGAACGCCGGGCCCGCCCATGCCACCCATGCCGCCACCCCGGCCGTCGAGCCCGTTCGGGTCGCCAGGACTTCCCATGCGTGGCGCATCGCCTGGCGTCGCCGGCCCGGGACCACCCGGCCCCCCAGGACCCGCACCGGGATTGCCCGGACGGGCGCCCGCGCCCACGTCGCGCTGCACGTCGACCTGCAGATGCGTGTGGCCGACCGCCAGCGGCACCAGCACCAGCACCGCGGCGATCACCAGCGGCGTGATCCACAGGCCCCGGTGCTCCCAGAATTCACGGCGCGCCAGCATGCGGAACACCTTCATGCCGCTTCTCCCTGCATCATGGCCACGAACAGGTCGGCCACCGTGGGCGTCGAGACTTCGCCCAGGGCCGCAAGCTGCGCGGGATCGACGCTGTCATACAGCAGCGCATGGCGGCCGAACACTTCACGTTCGCTGCGGGGTTTGAGGGCGCGCGCGGCCGCGAGCTGATCGGGCCGCGCCAGCAGCAGGTGGAAGCGCTCGGCCAGCGCTTCGGTGCTGGAGTCGAGCAGGATGTGGCCGCGGTCGATGAAGATCACGTCCGTGAGCAGATTCTCGACTTCCTCCACCTGGTGCGTGGTGACGATGATGGTGCGCTGCTTGTCGAAGTAGTCGTTGAGCAGCGTGTCGTAGAACTGGCGGCGATACAGCAGGTCGAGGCCGAGCGTGGGTTCATCGAGCACCAGCAGGCGCGCATCGATGGCGAGGATCAGCGCCAGGTGCAGCTGCGTGATCATGCCCTTGGAGAGCTGGCCGATGCGGCTGCCGCGGCGAATGGTGGTGCCGGTGAGGAAATGGTCGGCCCGCGCGCGATCGAAGCGCGGGTGCACCCCGGCCACGTAGTCGATGATCTGGTCGACGCGCAGCCAGCGCGGCAGCACGGCGGTGTCGGCGATGAAGCAGACTTCGTTCATGAGCGCATTGCGGCTGGCCCTGGGATCGAGTCCCATGACGCGCAGCTCGCCGCTGCAGCTGGTGAGGCCGAGGATGGCCTTGAGCGCGGTGGTCTTGCCGGCGCCGTTGCGGCCAATCAGCCCGAGGATGCGGCCGGGCTGCACGCTGAAACTGATGTCGTCCAGCGCCCTGAGCTTGCCGTAGGTCTTGGAAAGGTTTCTTGCTTCGATGATGGGCAGCATGCTCTGCGTCCTTCAATTCCCATCGGGGCCCAGCAGTTCCCGGGCATCGAGGCCCAGCCGCTGGATGGTTGCCCGGACCCTGGGCCACTCGACTTCCAGGAACCGGCGCCGCTCTTCTTCCAGCAGCGCGCTGCCGGCGCCCTGGCTCACGAACATGCCGAGGCCGCGGCGCTTCTCGACCAGCCGTTCATCCACCAGCTGCTGGTAGCCCTTGAGCACCGTCAGCGGGTTGATGCGAAAGTCGGCCGCGACGTTGCGCACCGAGGGCAACGGATCGCCTTCCTTGAGCGTGCCCTCGAGGATCATGGCCACCACCCGGTCGCGAAGTTGCCGGTAGATGGGTGCGCTGTTGTCCCACTGGGTATCCATTGCGGTCCGGCACTCTAGCAGAGCATCCGGCGCGGATTAGCCGCAGTGATGGACCGTCCCATCGACAGCGCCGGCGGCTCGGGCCAGGTGCAACGCGCTGCCGGAACCCGCATGCGCGGGGCTGGCAGTGGACGAAGCGCCGATCGCGCTGCCGAACATGCCCGTGACGAGGACGGCCAGCACGGCGGAAATGGCAAGCTTGGCGGTGGTTTTTGCAATGAGGCTCATGATGCGGTCTCCTTGGATGGGTGTTTCGCCTTGCCGCCCGATGCGGCACTGCTGTATCCCTGTGGTGTTGTATATAACTACAACACTAAAACCGTGTCAACAGATTTTCGCGCTTTTTTTGCCGTAGCCGAAAATGTCACTAGAATCAGCGCTCTTTTAAATTCCCCCGGTCCCTGGAGTTCTGATGAAACAGCCTATGAATGTCGCGATTACGGGTGCTGCCGGCCAGATCGGCTATGCCCTGGCCTTCCGTGTGGCGTCCGGCCAGATGCTGGGCGCGGACCAGCCCGTGAACCTGCACCTGCTGGAGATCCCGGCGACGCAAGCGCAGCTCGCGGGCGTGGTGATGGAACTCAACGATTGCGCGTTCCCCACGCTGAACAGGATCGTCGCGACCGACGACGCCAGGGTCGCGTTCAAGGATTGCCACGCGGCGCTGCTGGTGGGTGCGCGCCCGCGTGGCCCCGGCATGGAGCGCAAGGACCTGCTGCTCGCCAACGCGCAGATTTTTTCCGCGCAGGGCAAGGCGCTCGATGAAGTCGCGAACCGCGACGTGCGCGTGCTGGTGGTGGGCAATCCCGCCAACACCAACGCGCTGATCGCGCGCAGCAATGCGCCCTCGCTCAAGGCCGGCAACTTCACCGCCATGATGCGGCTCGATCACAACCGCGCCGTCTCGCAGATCGCCGCGAAGACCGGCACGCACGTCACCGACGTGAAGCGCATGACGGTGTGGGGCAACCACTCCGCCACGCAGTATCCCGACATCAGCCACTGCACCGTGCAGGGCAAGCCCGCGAAGTCGCTGGTGGACCAGAAGTGGCTCGAGGAGTATTTCATCCCGACCGTGCAGCAGCGCGGCGCGGCGGTGATCAAGCAGCGCGGCTCCTCATCGGCGGCCTCGGCCGCCTCCGCGGCGCTGGACCATATGCGCACCTGGTTCGTGGGCACCGCGGCAGGCGACTGGGTCAGCATGGGCATTCCCGCCGACGGCAGCTATGGCATCAAGGAAGGCATCATCTATTCCTATCCCGTCACGACCCGCAACGGCAGCTATGAGATCGTGCAGGGCCTGTCGATCGACGATTTCAGCCGGCAGCGCATGACCCTGACGGAAAACGAGCTGCGCGAGGAACGCGAGGGCGTGAAAGACCTGTTGGGGGGATGAGCCA
This sequence comes from Steroidobacteraceae bacterium, assembly GCA_035499515.1. GTDB lineage: Bacteria > Pseudomonadota > Gammaproteobacteria > Steroidobacterales > Steroidobacteraceae > FEN-1191. The sequence continues at coordinate 24,661 of DATJYR010000056.1, forward strand.
TGTCCGGCGCGATCATCACACTGCTGTTCGTCGGTGCGGTGCTGTACCTCACCTACCGGCGCATGCCGCTGCTGGCCTTCACCCTCACGTTCACCGTGCTGCTGGTCGCGTACACGCTGCTCAGCGCGCCGGCCGGCATCTGGGCGGGACTGCTGTGGCTGCTGCTCGCGCTGTTCTGGCTGCTCAACATCAAGCCGCTGCGCCGCGCGATGGTGAGCCGGCCGTTCATGAAGACGTACCTGCGCATGCTGCCCTCGATGTCGGCCACCGAGCGCGAGGCGCTCGAGGCCGGCACGGTGTGGTGGGACGGCGAGCTGTTCACAGGACGTCCGAACTGGTCGAAGTTGCTGAAGTCGGCGCCGCCGAAGCTCAGCGCCGAAGAGCAGGCGTTCCTGTCAGGGCCCTGCGAACAGCTGTGCGCGATGCTGGACGACTGGGACATCACGCACCGTCGCGCCGACCTGCCGCCCGAGGTGTGGGCGTTCCTGAAGTCGCACGGCTTCTTCGCGATGATCATCCCGAAGCGCTATGGCGGACTGGAGTTTTCCGCCTACGCGCATTCCTGCGTGCTGGTGAAACTGGCCGGGCGCAGCGTCACCTGCGCTTCGACGGTGGCGGTGCCGAATTCACTTGGGCCGGCGGAGCTGCTCAACCACTACGGCACCGAGGAACAGAAGGACCACTACCTGCCGCGGCTCGCGAGCGGCGAGGAAGTGCCCTGCTTCGCGCTCACCGGACCGCGCGCCGGCTCTGACGCCGCCGCCATTCCCGACACCGGCATCGTCTGCAAAGGCCAGTGGCAGGGACAGGAAGTGCTCGGCCTGCGGCTCAATTTCTCCAAACGCTACATCACGCTGGCGCCCATCGCGACCGTGGTCGGTCTCGCGTTCCGCATGTTCGATCCGGACAAGCTGCTGGGTGGTGAGGCGGACCTCGGCATCACCTGCGCGTTGATCCCGCGCGACACCGCCGGGGTCACCATCGGCCGCCGCCACTTCCCGTTGAACACGCCGTTCATGAACGGACCCATCCAGGGCCACGACGTGTTCGTGCCGCTGGACTGCATCATCGGCGGCGTGAAGATGGCGGGCCAGGGTTGGCGCATGCTGGTGGAGCAGCTGTCGGTGGGCCGCTGCATCTCGCTGCCTTCCAACACCACGGGCGGCGCGCTCGCTGCGCTGTTTGCCACCGGCGCGTACGCGCGCATCCGCCGACAGTTCAACACGCCGATCGGCAAGTTCGAGGGCGTGGAACAGGTGATCGCGCGCATGGTGGGCCACAGCTACATCATGAACGCGGCGCGCAGCGTGACCATCGCCGCGATCGACAATGGCGAACGCCCGGCGGTGCCCGCCGCGATCCTCAAATACCACGTCACCGAACTCAGTCGCAAAGTCTCGAACGACGCGATGGACGTGCAGGGCGGCAAAGGCATCCTGCTCGGCCCGCGCAACTACCTCGGCCGCTGCTACCAGTCGATCCCGATCGGCATCACGGTGGAAGGCGCCAACATCCTCACGCGCAGCCTCATCATCTTCGGCCAGGGCGCGATCCGCTGCCATCCGTTCGTGTTGAAGGAAATGGAAGCGGCGCGCAATCCGGATCGCGCCAAGGGCGTGCGCGAGTTCGATCGCGCGCTGTTCGGTCACATCGGCTTCACGATTTCGAACGCGGCGCGCTCGTTCATCATGGCGCTCACCCTGGCGCGTTTCCGCGGCGTGCCCGACGTGGGCGCGACGCGCCGTTACTTCCAGCACATCGAGCGCTTCAGCGCGTCGTTCGCGTTCGCCACCGACGTCGCCATGCTCTCGCTCGGCGGCTACCTGAAAAAGAAGGAGAGCATCTCGGCGCGGCTCGGCGACGTGCTGTCGAGCCTGTACCTGGCCTCGATGGTGCTCAAGCACCACGAAGACCTGGGGCGTCCCGAGGCGGATCTGCCGGTGGTGGAATGGGCATGCCGCGAGCTGCTGTACCAGGCGCAGGAGCAACTGCACGGCGTGCTGCGCAATTTCCCCGTGCGCTGGCTGGCGGCGCTCATGCGGCTGTGCATTTTCCCGCGCGGCCTGACGTACTTCGCGCCCGGCGACCGGCTGGGCCGTGCCGTGGCCGAAGTGGTCCAGAGCGCCACGCCCGCGCGCGATCGCCTGACCGAGGGCGTGTACCGCGGCGCGGACGGCCACAATCCGCTGGCCGAGCTGCAGCAGGCGCTGGAGCTGGCCGATCGCGCCGAACCGCTGGAACGGAAACTCCGGGTCGAAGGTCAGAAGACCGGACGCGTCACCGCCCTGGATCTGCCTGGCCAGATCAGCCAGGCCCAGGCACTGGGCATCCTCACGGCGGAGGAGGCGGCGCTGCTGACCGACTACGACGCGCGGGTGATGAACATTGTCAATGTCGATGACTTCGCGAGCGAGGACCTGGCACAGGCCTGAAGATCGCATGTACCTGACCTTCTTTGGCCTGGCGGAGAAGCCCTTCGCCATCACCCCCGATCCGCGCTATCTGTACCTGGGCGCGCGCCACGCCGATGCGCTGGCGCATCTGGTGTACGGCATCAATGATGCCGGCGGCTTCATCCAGCTCACGGGCGAAGTCGGCACCGGCAAGACCACCACCATCCGCTCGCTGCTGGCGCAGGCACCGCGCAATGCGGAGATCGCGCTGATCCTCAATCCGAAGATGTCGCCGCTGGAATTCCTGCAGACCATCTGCGAGGAACTCGGGCTCGGCGTGCCCGACAGCGCGCTCGAGAGCAACAAGGAACTGGTCGATCAGCTGAACCGCTTCCTGCTCAGGAAGCACGCCGAAGGCCAGCGCGTGGTGCTGATCGTCGATGAGGCGCAGAACCTGCAGCCGGAAGTGCTGGAGCAGGTGCGGCTGCTCACCAACCTCGAGACCGAAACGCAGAAGCTGCTGCAGATCATCCTGATCGGCCAGCCGGAGCTGCGCGACCTGCTGGCGCGCAACGATCTGCGGCAGCTCGCGCAGCGCATCACCGGCCGCTACCACCTGGATCCGCTGTCGCGCGACGAATCGATGGCCTATGTGAAGCATCGGCTGCGCATTGCCGGGGCCACCCAGGAGATCTTCACCAACGGCG
>DATJYR010000057.1:0-30273 GCA_035499515.1 Steroidobacteraceae bacterium
AACTTCGCCGAGTACTCCTTCACCGCCGCCTCGCCCCGCGCGGCGATGTCGGCCAGGATCTTCTCCACCGTGTTGCGAACCTCGAGCTGCTTCTCGGCCTTCTCTTCGGGCAACTGCCCGGTCTTCAGATAGCGGATCATGGCATTACCCCCTCAGTTGACGAGCTCGCCGTGTTCGACCGACGGCGGTGCGGTGAAAAAAGGTCCGAGGATGCGCCGCCATTCCACGAACAGCGGTGAGCCGCGGAAACCTTCCATGTGGTGCGCGACGCTGGGCCACTGCACCGTCAGGATGTAGCGCCCCGGATTCTCGATCGAGCGCTGCAGCTGCACGCTGCCGCAGCCTTCGGCCTGCGTGATCACCTTGCGCGCCTCGGCGAACGCGGCTTCGAATTCGGCGCGGCGCGCCGGCGCAGTGGTCAGGGTGGCGATTTCGAGGATCATCGGTAGGTCTCGTTCCAGTGGGCCAGCGGCAGCCCCGCGACCGGCGCGGTGAAATACGGCAAGGTGGTGCCACGCAGGCTGCCGATGTAGCAGGTGCGCAGGTCGGGGCCGCCGAAGGTCAGGCTCGCCATCCAGGGCGCGAGCGTGCCGCCCATTTTCATCATGACCTCGGGATTCACGGTGCCAGCCTCCGCGTGCCGCTCGTACTCCGCGATCGCGGCGGGGTTGCTGTCGTCCAGCAGGATCAGCTCCTCGCCCTCCGGCGTCAGCGCCGCGATCAGATCGTAGAGCACGTAGGTCATCCACAAGTTCCCGTAGGCATCGAAGGTGAACCCGTCCGGCCACCCCTTGAGCTTCGACGGACCGAACACCTCGCGTTGCTTCAGCGAGCCATCCGGTTGCACGCGGAAGCGCGAGATGCGGCGCGCGTTGGTCTCCACCACGTACAGCCACTCCTCGTTGGCATCCATGCGCACTTCGTTGGTGCCCACCAGGCCGTCGGCCACGATGCGGATGCCCCGCTCGTCGATCAGCGCGATGTAGCCATCGGCCAGCTTCTCGTTGATCGACCGCGTCCAGGGCTCGGCGCGCGTGGTCACCGTGAGCCAGATGCGGCCTTTCGAATCGCGCAGCACGAAGTTGGTCTTGCCCAGCGGTTGGCCGTCGATCTCGGTGTACAGCGTGCGGCTCTCGCCGCTGCGCTTCATGCGCTCCACCGCGTTGGTGCCGAAATTCGCGATGATGAAATCGCCATTGGTGGCGATGCACACGCCGTTGGGCAGCGTGCCCTGCAGGATGTAGCGCTCGGCGCCAGCACCCGCCTCGGTGAAGCGCGCGTCGGCCTGCTGGCCGATGAACTGCTGCGTGCCGTCGGGATTGATGCGCATCATGCCGCCGCGCGCATCCGCGCTCCACAGCGTGCCATCCTTTTCGGCCAGCACGCATTCCGGCCGCTGCAGGTCCCGGCCGGCGTAGCGGATCTGGCTGCGGTCGATCTGCCAGCCTTGCAGCGGATTGGGCGCCTTTGCCATTCTCAAGCCACCTGTTCGTCGACGCAGGCGTTGCGCTGCAGCCCGAGGCTCTGCAGCGGCCCGGTCACGGTGCCTTCCATGACGTCACCGCGCTTCAGCAGGATGCCGTGGTGGATGCCGTTGCCCGCGGGCGAGCCGGTGCAGATCAGGTCCCCCGGCTGCAGCACCAGCAAGCGCGACAGCTCGGCGATCAGGCGCCGCACCGGGAAAATCATGTCGCTGGTGTCTTCGTCCTGCATCACGTGCGAGTTGTGGCGCAACGTGACGCGCAGCTGCTGTGGATCGCCGACGAAGCGGGCCGGCACCAGCCACGGGCCGGTGGGCAGCGCGGTGGGCGCGCACTTGGAACCCACCCAGTCCATGCCCATCTCCTTCGCGTCCTTGCGGTTGACGCGCTCGCGGATGGTCAGATCGTTCACCACCATGTAGCCGCCGACGTACTCGAGCGCCCGCTCCTGCGTGACGAACCGCGCCCGTTTGCCGATCACCACGCCGAGCTCGAGTTCCCAGTCCATGGTCTTGACGTCGGGCGGCAGCGAGACGTCGTCGTACGGACCGATCATGGTCGAGTTGGCCTTCACGAAAAAGAACGGTGTGCCGTGTTCGCGCCGGAACGTCATCTTCGCCTCGCCGAACTTGCGGCGCTCCGCTTCGTTCATGCCGCGCGTTTCCTCGCCATCGCCCTGCGCGACGATGATGTCGACCACGTGCTTGAAGTAGTTGGCGCCGGCGCAGAACACGTTGCGCGAGCGCACGGGCGCATGCAGCCGCAGCGCGGACGCCGGCACGCCGATGCATCGCAGCGCCGGCTCGCCGCCGGCGGCGAGCGCATTGGCGATCTGCTGCAGGGCGGGTTCGTTGTGCTCCCATTCGTCGAGCACCGACAGCACGCTGCCATCGCTGCGCAGCCGGGCCAGCGCGCCCAGCGAATAGGCATGCTCCTCGATCATCACCACGCCGAAAGGCGCGCAGCCCGCTATGGAAGCGGTGGCAAGCTTGAACGGTGTATCCATGTGTGACGCCGATTATAGGAGTTCAGGGTCGATTTTTCGCGCATGAATTCGGCTTCAGTTGCCGTCGCTGATCAGCGTGCCACCATCCACGACCAGCGTGTGCCCGGTCACGAAGGCGCCGGCGGGCGCGGCCAGGAACACCGCCGCACCGGCAATCTCCTCCGGTTCGCCGACCCGCCGCAGCGGCGTGTGCTGCAGCCGGCGCGCCAGATGCGCCGCATCCTCGAGGATGCCGCGCGACAGTTCGGTGCGGATGAAGCCCGGCGCGATGGCGTTGACACGGATGTTGGACGGTCCCCACTCGACGGCGAGGTTGCGCGCGAGCTGGGTCAGCGCCGCCTTCGACAGCGCATAGACGTTGATCGACTTGTTGCCGCGCAGGGCCGACAGGCTGGCCATGAGGATCACGCTGCCGCCCCCGCCCGCGGCCATGCCCGGTAGCACCAGCGAGGTGAGTTTCACGTTGCTGCGCAGGTTCACGGCCATCACCCGCTCGTATTCGGCATCCTCCACCTGCGCCATGGGGCCCGGGCGGCCGGCGATGCCCGCATTGCAGACCAGGACGTCGATGCGTCCCCACTGTTCCCGCGTGGCCCGCACCAGTTGCGCGAGCTGCGCATCGTCGGTGACGTCGCAATGCAGGCCCAGCGCCTGCACGCCCTGCGCCACCAGGCGCTGCGCCGCATCCTGGACGCCGGCGGCGTCCTCGCTGCAGATCGCGACCTGCGCGCCCGCGGCTCCCAGCGCGGCGGCGACGGCGTAGCCGATGCCGCGGTGCGCGCCCGTGACCAGCGCGACCTTGCCGTGCAGGTCAAACGGTGCCAAAGGTTTCCGCGATCCAGTCGGCGATGTAGTCGCGCGCCACCGTGCCGTTGTCGGCGCCGCAATGTTCAACTTCGAAATCATTCGCAGTGAAAATTTTCAGCTCGCGCTTGGGACTGTTGACCGCCTGGTCGTAGCTCTTGTGCGCGTACTCGAGCGGAATCTGCCGGTCGCCCTCGCCGTGCGTGATCAGGAACGGCACCTTGATCTTCTCGATCACGCCGTCCAGGCACATCTTCGGCGCAAAGGCCATGAACTCCTCGACGCTCGACTTGCCGAACACCCAGCACACGTGATCCCAGTAATGCGGCACGGGATTCTTGCCCTCGCGCGCCTGGCGCCGCTTCTGCAGCTCGCCCCAGTCGTGGTTGGCGCCGAGCAGCGCACACAGCTTGAAGCGCGGATCCATGGCGGTGGCGCGCGGCGCGTAATAGCCGCCCAGCGAGAGGCCGAACATGCCGATGCGGTCGTGGTCGACGTCGGCGCGGGTCAGCAGGTAGTTGATCGCCTCAGATGCCCAGCGCTCGGAGTCGTACACGCCGACCAGGTTGCGCTGGCGCAGCGCCTGGCCGGTGCCGGGCTGGTCCACCAGCAGCACCGAGACGCCGCGGTTGACCATCGCCTGCGCGTTGCCGGAACAGAAGATCTGCTCCTTCATGCTGTCGAGGCCGTTGCAGCTCACCACCGCCGGCGCGGGCTTGCCGCCCTTCCCGGCCGCCTTCACGAACAACCCGGGATAGCTCACTCCCTGGTAGGGGATCTCGACGAACTCGCAATTCGCGCCGCTGAGCTCCACGTAGCGCTTGAAGTACTTCAGGCCGTTCGCATACGCCTCCCAGCGCGGCGCGTAGTCACGCGACTGCAGGCGCTCGGCGTTGAAGAAGTAACCGGCCGCGCGCCCGTACTTGGCCGAGGCCGACAACGGGCGCCGCGCCGCTTCATCCGCCTGCCCGTTCTTCACCAGCTGCGTGGCCACCGCCAGCCAGCTGTCGAAGAACTCCGCCGTGCCGGCGTCGTCACCGCGCGAGGCGGCTTCCTTGATGGGCCGGCAGGCCCGGTCGATCTCGCCGATGTTGCCGGCGCCCATGAGCGCCAGGTTCACGCCAAGATTCCAGACGTAGTTGCCCGGGAAGGGTTCGAACATGGGTTGTTTTCCTTGTGGTTTGGGCCCGGGCCGCGCTCAGACGTGACCTTCGCCGCCGTCCACCAGCAGCGTCTGGCCGCTCATGAATCCAGCGTCGTCGGACAAGAGGAATGATACCGCACCCGCCTGGTCTTCCGGCTCGCCGCTGCGCTTCACGGCCTGGTGGCTCACGACATAATCGAAGTGCGCCTGCGGCACGGAGGCCACGGCGTTCCTGGTGCGCGTCAGGCCGGGCGCCAGCGCATTGACCGTGATGCCATGGCCGCCGAGCTCGGTCGCGAGGCCGCGCACGAAGCCGATCAACGCGCCTTTGCTGGCGATGTAGTGGCTCATGCCGCCCGGCGGCGCGAAATAGCTCGAGGAGGCCACCATCACGATGCGGCCCCATTTCGCCTGCTTCATGGCGGGCAGGAACATCTTCACGAGGTGGAAACCGCCGTCGAGATTCACCTGCTGCGTGGCGCGCCACTGCTGGGCGGTGATCTCGTCGAACGGCTTCATGAACTGCATGGCCGCGCAATGCACCAGCAGCTGCGGATCGCCGAAATCGGCGCGGATGCGCGCCCCGAGCTGCTCCATCTGCGCCCAGTCGCTGATGTCGCACTGGTAGCCCTTGACCATGCCGCCGGCCGCGGCCGCAAGCTGGATGGTTTCGCCCGCGTCGGCCAGGTCGATGACGGCCACCCTGGCGCCTTCGCTCACGAGCCTGAGCGTCATGGCCTGGCCGATGCCCGAACTGCCGCCGGTGATCACCATCGTGCGACCGGCGTGTCTCTGCTTGCTCATGTTCCCCCCGGAGTCCAGATCAGAATGAATGCAACGCCGCCGCCGCGATGGCGATGTTGTAGACGATCTGCGTCACCGCCTGCCACATGGGCAACGGACGCATGCGCTCGGCATCCAGCGGCACCACGATGGTGTCGCCGGGCGCGATGGTGGTGGTGCTGCCGAAGCCCAGCCAACCGTGGCGCGCCACGCCGACGCTGCCGTTGGCGCGCACCACGTAAATGCGCTTGCGGTCGGCGCGCTGCGTGAGCCCGCCGCTGAGCTGCAGGTAGTCGTCGCGCGAGTTGCCGGCGCTGTAGAGGTGCGAGGTGGCATTCTGCACTTCGCCGATCACGGTGACTTCCTGGGTCTGGCTCGGGATCTGCAGCAGGTCGCCATCGCGCAGCACGATGTCCTGCGCACCGCCCTTGGGATTCTTCATGACCGCCGGCAGATCGATCACCAGCCGACCCACGGCCTTGGTGCCCTTGAGTTCGGTCAGCAGCGACTGGCCGGCCGACACCGCTTCGGGCCCGCCCACCGCGCCCTGCGTGGTCTGCGCCTGCTGCAGGCTGAGCGACGCCAGCTCGCTCTGCAGGCGATCCGCCAGGTTCTGCAGCTGCTGCTGCTCGCGCTGCTGCAGGTCCTTGCGCGTGAACACGCTGCCTTCCGCGAACGCCTGCGGCGTGAGCCCGCCCGCGCGCTCGATCACGCTGCGCAGCGTTTCGCCCTTGCGGATCGGATAGATGCCGGGGAAGCGCACTTCGCCGGACAGCGTGACCGTCTCCTGGTCGAGCCAATCCGGCACGCGCTTGATCAGCAGCCGGTCGAACGCCTTGAGCGGCACGTCATTGGCGCTGCCAGGGGCCAGCTGGCGCAGATCGACGCTGAGCACTTCGGTCTGGCGGCGCTCGCCGTTGACCACGGTGTAGCGCGTGAGTTCGCCCTGTTCGCGATACGCGGAATCGCCGTAGCCGCCGCCGGCGCGCAGCAGGTCGCTGAGCTTCATGCCCGGCTCCAGCGGATAGCGGCCGCTCACCTTCACCGAACCGTCGATGGTCACCACCGGCAGCGGGTTGTCGGCCGTGCTCTGCTTCTGCAGCTGTTCGAACAGCGGCTGCATGTACCACTCGCGCGAGCCGGCGATGTCGAACACCGTCACTGCATCGCGCGCCTGCAGCAGCGGATCGGCGGCCGTACCTGGCGCCGCGAACGCCGCGGCCAGATCGGCCGAGATCATCTCGATGTGCCGGTCGGCGCCGCTCTCGCGCCGGATCAGCAGGTAATGCGTGTCCGACAGCGGCTGCAGCTCGCCCAGGCTACCGACCAGCTCCGTGAGCCTCAGGTTCGCATGCCACTGCAGCGCCCGTGGCCGATAGACGTGGCCCAGCAGGCGCACGCTGTTCTCTTCGGCGTCGCGGATCGTCGTCAGGTGCAGCGCGTCGCCATCGTGCAGCAGCAGCCCGCGGCCGGCGGGTTGCGACAGGTCGAGGTTGACCACGGTGCGTTCGCGCCGGTCGTCGATGCGCTCCAGCCACGCCGTGCGTGGATCGCCATCGGGCATCAGGCCACCCGCGAGGAACAGCAGTTCGCTCGCCACCGTCTGCTCGGTGACTTCGTAGATCGCTGGCCGCCGCACCTCGCCGCTCACGCTGGCCGTGGGGCCCAGCGTCGGAATGAACACCACATCGCCGGGCAGCAGGCGCACGTCGCCTGAATTGTCGCCATCCAGCAGCAGCTCGTACAGATCGAGGCGCCGCACCAGCGTACCGTTGCGACGCAGTTCCACGCGGCGCAGCGAGCCCGTGTCCTTGATGCCGCCCGCGGCGTACAGGGCCGTGGTGATGGTGCCCAGCCCGCTCACCGTGTACGACCCCGGATGCTCCGCTTCGCCGAGTACGAACACCGAGATGGTGCGCAGCGGCCCCATCTGCACGCTCGCCGTCAGCCCGATGCGCTGTTCGCGCACGCGTTTCTCGATCAGCGCCTGCGCTTCAGGGAACCGCAGGCCAGCCACCGTGAGCGGACCCGAGTCCGGGAAGCTGATGGTGCCGTCACGGCCGACTTCCAGCGCGTACTGGCCGCCGTTCTCGCCGATGAGCTGCAGGTTCAGCACGTCGCCCGTGCCCAGCACGTAGTTGGCGGGCACCGGGCCGTCCTGCGGCGCCGCGAGCGCGTTGGCGCCGGAGCGGAACAGATCGTAGCCGAACGGCAGCAGCGGCTGGTTCACCGGCAGGCGCGTCACCACGAAACTGAAATCGGACAGCCTGGGCTCGGTGTTGAGGCGCAGCGTGGCTTCCTTTTCGGTCAGTCCGCCGAGGGGAATCGAGATGCCCTGCGGCAGGTTCAGCACCCCGGTGGCGTCCAGGCGCTGCGGATTGCCCCGCTGCAGCTGCAGCAGGTATTCGTCGAGTTTGCGTTGCGCGGCGATGGTCCGCTCCATGGCGCTGCCTGAGAGGGCGGCGGCCGAGGCGGCGCTGCTGGCGTTGCTGCCGGCAGCGGCCGGGGCGGAAGCTGCGGACGTGCCAGCGGCGGCGCCGCTACCCGCACCGGCTGCAGTTCCCGATCCGCCACTGCCACCCGAACCCACACCTGGGCTGGCCGGCGCGCCGGGCGCCTTCGCGGTGGGTTCGAGGATCAGGGAATCGCCGGGCAGGAAGCGGGGTTCCTGCAGCGCGAGCGAGTCGAGGCCGCCGAGTCCGGTACCGTTGCCGCCACTCGCGTCGGGCGCCGGGGCGCCGCTCACGGCCGTTCCCTGCTGGTTGCGCAGGCTGCCCGCCGCGCTGTTGCCCGCGCTGCCACCGCCGCCGGTGCTGATGCCGAATTTCTGCAGGATGGCCTGCTGCTGTTCGGGCGAGAGGTTCTGGAACGCCTGGATCTGCTGGGCGGTCGGCTGCTGGGCCAAGGCGCCCAGCGTACACAGCGCGAAGCTGCCTGCCAGCGCGCACACCCGTCCCCATCGCTTCAATTCCACGCACATCCCCTGGAACAACCGCCGCCGTTGGAGCAGCGCCGCATTATAGACGGCGCAGTATCGGAGACCACCAGGCTTCGTGATCCAGGTACCAGTCCACCGTGGCATCGATGCCCTGCTCGAAGTTCCAGGCCGGTTCGAAGTCCAGCTCGGCGCGGATCCGGGTGGCGTCGATGGCGTAGCGCCGGTCGTGGCCGGCGCGGTCGGTGACGTACTGGATGGCCGATTCGGTGGGACGGCCGGCCGCGGCGGGCGCGGCGCCGTGACGGGCCGCCAGCGTCGCATCGGCGGCGAACCGCGCGTCGATGCGGGCGCACAGCCGCGCCAGCACCTGGCGGTTGTTGCGCTCGCTGTTGCCGCCCACGTTGTAGGTCTCGCCGGCCCGACCGCGCGCCAGGATGAGCGCGATCGCGCGGCAGTGGTCCTCGACGTGCAGCCAGTCGCGGATGTTCAGTCCGTCGCCATAAACGGGCAGCGGCTTGCCGGAGATGGCGTGGATGATCATGAGCGGAATCAGCTTCTCGGGAAACTGGTACGGGCCGTAGTTGTTGGAGCAGTTGCTGAGCGTGGTGCCCAGGCCGTAGGTGTGATGGTAGGCGCGCACCAGGAAATCGGATCCGGCCTTGCTGGCCGAGTAAGGCGAGTTGGGCGCGTACGGCGTGGTCTCGGCGAACGCCGGATCGTCCGGCCCGAGCGAACCGTACACTTCGTCGGTCGACACGTGGTGGAAGCGGTGATGCGGCACCGTTTTCTCCTCCAGCCACAGCTGGCGCGCCGCCTTGAGCAGCGAATGGGTGCCGATCACGTTGGTTTCGATGAACGCGTCCGGGCCGCTGATGGAGCGGTCGACGTGCGATTCGGCGGCGAAATGCACCACCGTGTCGATGTCCTCCTCCCGCATGAGCCGGGTCACCGCCGCGGTGTCGCGGATGTCCCCCTCGACGAAGCGCAGTTCCTCGCGAGCCGCGACCGGCTCGAGGTTGGAGCGGCTGCCCGCGTAGGTCAGCGCATCGAGCACCACCAGCCGCACGCCCGGTTGCTGCGCGAGCATGTGGTGCACGAAATTGGCGCCGATGAAGCCCGCGCCGCCGGTGATGAGCATTCTAGCCACGGGCCATTTCTCCAAGGACTTCGCGCAGGCGCTGGCGCCAGTGCGCGGGGGTGAGGTGGAACGCCGCGATGGTGCTGCGCTTGTCGAGCAGGCTGCAGGCCGGGCGCCGCGCCGGCGTCGGATAATCGACGGTGGCGATGGGCCGCACCTGCGCCGCACCCGGCAGCAGGCCGAGCGCGTGCGCCTCCTCGGCGATCGCCACCGCGAAATCGTACCAGCTCGCGACGCCGGCATCGCTCCAGTGGAACGTGCCCGACAGGCCCGGCCGCAGCGCCGCGACCCACAGCGCTTCGGCGAGCGCGGGCGTCGAGCTGGGCGTGCCGATCTGGTCCGCCACCACGCTCACCGCGCCGCGTTCGCGCATCAGCCGCAGCATGGTGTGCAGGAAATTCCTGCCGTGCGCGCCGTACACCCAGGCCGTGCGCAGCACCAGCGCGCGCGCGCCCAGCAGCTGGCGCGCCGCGCGCTCGCCCTCGAGCTTGGTGCGGCCGTACTCGCCCAGCGGCGCGGTCGGTGCGTCCGGCGCGTACGGGCGCGCGCTCTCGCCATCGAAGACGTAGTCGGTGGAGATGTGCACCATCCGGCAGCCGGCGCGTGCCCGCACGGCCTCGGCCAGCGCGCGCGTGCCCTCGACATTGACGCGCCACGCTTCGCTGGCCTCCTGTTCGGCCTTGTCGACCGCCGTGTAGGCCGCCGCATTGACGAGCACCTCGGGTTCGAACTCGGCGAACACCTCGCGCAGCGCGGCCGCGTCGGTGATGTCCAGGTCGCTGCGCTCGACGCCCCGCACCGTGACGCCCGGCGGCGGCTGGCGCAGCAGCTCGCGGCCCACCTGCCCGCCCGCGCCCGTCACCAGCACCTTCAAGCGAAGTGCTCGGCCGCGCCGATCAGCGGCGCCACGGCGTCCTTGGCGGACAGGATGGGCTCGGTGCCCGCGGGCAGCGGCCAGCGCACGCCGATGCCCGGATCGTTCCAGCGGATGCCGCGATCATGCTGCGGGGCGTAGTAGTCGGTGCACTTGTAGAGGAAGTCCACGCGCTCGCTGAGCGTGAGGTAGCCGTGCGCGAATCCCGGCGGCACCCACAGCATGTGATGGTTGGTGGCGCTGAGTTCGAATCCCACCCACCTGCCGAAGTGCGGCGAGCTCCTGCGGATGTCGACCGCGACGTCGAACGCCGCGCCCTGGGTCACGCGCACCAGTTTTCCCTGCGGCTGCCTGATCTGGTAGTGCAGCCCGCGCAGCGTGTGCCGCACCGAGTGGCTGTGGTTGTCCTGCACGAACACCGCATCGATGCCCGCGGCCGCGAATTTCTGCTGCTGCCAGGTTTCCATGAAATACCCGCGGTCGTCACCGAAGCGCTGCGGCTTGATGAGCACGACCCCCGGCAGATCCGTCGCGACGAATTCCATCTCAGCCTTCCTTCAGCAGGCGCAGCAGGTAGCTGCCGTAACCGGTCCTGGCCAACGGTCGCGCCAGCGCTTCGAGCTGCGCGGCGTCGATGTAGCCCGCGCGATAGGCGATCTCCTCCGGACAGCTCACCTTGAGTCCCTGCCGGTTCTCGATGGCCTCGATGAACATCGCCGCCTGCAGCAGCGATTCGTGCGTGCCGGTGTCGAGCCACGCGATGCCGCGGCCCATCTTCTCCACCTGCAGCGTGCCGCGCTCCAAGTAGACGCGGTTGACGTCGGTGATCTCCAGCTCGCCGCGCGGCGAGGGCTTGAGCTCCCGCGCGATGTCCAGCACCGCGTTGTCGTAGAAGTACAGCCCGGTGACGGCGTAGTTCGACTTGGGCGCCTGCGGCTTCTCCTCGATGCCAAGCGCCCGGCCGGCGGCGTCGAAGTGCACGACGCCATACCGCTCTGGATCGCTGACGTGGTAGGCGAACACCGTCGCACCCTGCTGGCGCGCATTGGCGGCGAGCAGTTGCTCCGGCAGGCCGTGGCCGTAGTAGAGGTTGTCGCCCAGCACCAGCGCCGCGGTGCCCTGCCCCACGAAACCGCGCCCGATGATGAACGCCTGCGCCAGGCCCTCGGGCCGCGGCTGCTCGGCGTAGGAAATCGCAAGGCCCCACTTGCCGCCGTCGCCGAGCAGCCGCCGGAACGCCGGCAAGTCCTCGGGCGTGGAAATCACCAGGATGTCGCGGATGCCGGCGAGCATCAGGGTGGCCAGCGGGTAGTACACCATCGGCTTGTCATAGACCGGCAGCAGCTGCTTGCTCACGCCCAGCGTCACCGGATGCAGCCGGGTGCCGGAACCGCCGGCGAGAATGATGCCTTTGCGCGTCGGATTCATCGTGTCGGACTCATGTCGTGCTCGATTATAGCGATGCGGGTCTAGAAATTTTGTTGCCAGGACAGAACGCCGTACAGCGAGGTGCTGATCTCGCCCGTGCGCGGCACCAACCGCTCCGCGCCCAGCGCGAGCTGCACCGTGCGCTCGCCGAACGTGCCGCGCCAGCCGCCTTCCACGGCGCGATACAGCGTCGCGTAGTGCGCCACCGTGTTGTAAGGGTCGTAGGTGCTTTGGTCGCGGTTGAGGTTGCCGGCCAGCAGCTTCACGCGCCATTCGTCGCCCTGCGGACGCGCGTAGCGAACGCTCGCGTCCAGCAGCCGTGAATCGTTGTCGGTGGTGTAACCCAGCGTGCGGCCGAGGTAGCGATAGCCTTCGACGTCGTAGAGATTGTTGTTGTAGGCGCAATTGAAGTGCGGCTTGAGCGGACCATCAGTGCCGCGCTGGAAGGAACAGGTGGTGTCCGAATACTCCAGCGCGCCGCGCCAGCTGCCGCCGTCGTCATCCGCGACCCACCATTGCGCGCCGAACAGGCCGAGGTACTTGTCGGGATGGTAGTGCGACTCGTCCTCGCCGATGGCCTGCGCGTAGATCGCCAGCGGCAGGCGCGACCAGGGCGAGCGGATTCGCAGGTCGAACCCGGCCAGGCCATTGCCAGGCTGCTGCGCCGCGTCGACGTCGGTGCCGACGTTGTCGTTGCCGAGCAGCAGGTTCTTCACCGTCTGCAGGTCGCAGATGCGGCCCTTGCCGCAGAACTGGTTGGTGCGCGACATCGCGAGGTCGAGCCATGGCAGCGGCTGGAACTCGACGCGCAGCCCGAGGAACAGCGGCCGCGGAATGTCCCGCCGGTGGTTGTCCATCTGGCCGAACAGGATGTTCAAACGCCACGGCCCGATCCAGTGCAGCAGCACGTTGTCGAAGGCTTTCGAAGTAGCGCGATCGATGGCCAGCAAGGGCATCGGCCGCGCGTTGTTGGACAGGATCAGGCTGCTTTCCTGGCCCGGCCCCCACCAGCGATCCAGCGTGTTGGCGCCTACCAGCCAGTTGCCCAGGTGGAAAGTGAGTTCCGAGCCATCGCCGCGCAGCACCTGGTTGTCCGCAGGCGAAGTGGCGGCCGTGAGCCGCGCCACCAGCGCCACGGTATCGTTGGAGGCGCCGGCCGCCAGGCTCAGTTCACCTTCCTCGCGTGCCACGGTATCGAAATCGCGCAGCAGTGCCGGCTCGCCGGCGCGCGTGTCCACCTGCACGAAGCCGTGCGCATCGGCGTCGGGCAGCGCGATCTTCGCGCGCACCCGCTCGAAAGCGAGTCGCAGGTGGGCGTCGTCGAAATCCGGTTCATCGCCGGCGTCGAGTGCGGCTGCCACGTCGGCGCGCGGCAGCGGCCAGGCCATGAGCGGCAGGTTGATGACGCCCGCATCGACCAGCAGCTGCAGGTCGGCGCGCAGCGCGCCGTCGCCGACCGGCAGGTAGAAGCCGCCCAGCGCCCAGGCCTTGCTGCCACCGAACAGGACCATCGACAGCGCGAGGACGCGCGCGACACCCTTCATTCGGCCGCGACCCGCCAGCGATGCACCACGGCGAGTCCGCCGGCCAGCGAGGCCGAGTCGGTCCTGGCGGCGAGCGGTGACTCCACCAGCGGCACGATGCCCTCGCACAGCTTCTTGCCGAGCTCCACGCCCCACTGGTCGAAGGCGTTGTTGCCCCATACCACGCTCTGCACGAATACGCTGTGCTCGTAGGTGGCGATCAGCTGGCCGAGCGTGCGCGGATCGAGATGCGCGAACATCAGCACGCTCACCGCGCGGCCACCCGGGTAGGCGCGGTGTGGCGTTGGCGCGGGACTCTGTCCAAACGCGAACGCCTCGGCCTGCGCCAGGCAGTTGGCGATGGCGAGGTTCTGGTGCGCCTGCTGGCCGCAGGAGGAGTTGATGCTCACCAGCAGATCGAGCGCGGCGCGCAGCGTGCCCTGGTGCAGCAGCTGGAAGAACGAATGCTGGGCATTGTTGCCGGGCTCGCCCCACACCACGGCACAGGTCTCGGTCGTGACCGGGCTGCCGTCGAGCCGCACCGACTTGCCGTTGCTCTCCATTTCGAGCTGCTGCAGGTACGCCGGGAAGCGCGACAGGCGCTGGTCATAGGGCAGGACCGCGAGCGTCGGCAGGTGCTGGAAGTTGATGTTCCAGGCGCCCAGCAGGCCCATGATCACCGGCAGGTTGGCCGCCCACGGCGCACGCTGGAAATGCTCGTCGATGTCGGCCGCACCCTCCAGGAACTCCAGGAAGCCCGCGCGGCCGAGCGCCACCGCCAGCGACACGCCGATCGAGGACCAGATGGAGTAGCGTCCGCCCACCCAGTCCCACATCGCGAAGCGGTAGTCAGGGTGCACCCCGAACGCGTCCATGGCCCCGGCATTGACCGAGACCGCCGCGAAATGCGCCGGCACCGCCGCCTCGCCCAGCGCCGCCACCAGCCACGATCGCGCCGCGCGCGCATTGCTGAGCGTCTCCAGGGTGGAGAACGTCTTGGAACAGATGATGAACAGCGTGCGCCGCGGATCCGCGCCCGCCAGCAGATCGGCCAGCTGGCAACCGTCCACGTTGGAGGCGAAGCCGACGCGCGGGCCGCCGTGACTGTGGGCGCGCAAGGCCTCGACGGCCATCGCCGGCCCCAGGTCCGAACCGCCGATGCCGATGTTGATGACGAGATTGAACGCTTCGCCCGTGCTGGAGCGGAGCTTGCCGCTGCGCACCGCTTCGGCGAACGCCAGCATGTGCTCGCGCTCGGCGAGCACCTGGGGCATGACATCCTTGCCTTCGACCAGCAGCGGCGTCCGGGAGCGGCGCCGCAGCGCCGTGTGCAGCACGGCCCGCTGTTCGGTGACGTTGATGATCCCGCCCGCGAACATGGCGGCGATGCGCGCCCGCAGGCCCAACTCGTCGGCCATGGCGAACAGCGCCTGCAGGGCGCGCGCGTCCACGCGCTGCCGCGAGTAGTCGTAGAACAGCAGGCCCGCCTCGAGGCTGTGCTGCGCGAAACGCCGCGGATCGCGCGCGAACAACTCGCCGGTGCTCACCGCCCGCAGCGCTTCCGCCGCGCGCTGCAGCTCGCCCCAGGCTTGCGTGTCCGTTCCCGATATCAGGCTCATCCCTTTCTCCAGACGCACTGGCCGCGGCTGCTCCGATCGAGCAGCGCCAGCAACACTTCATGCGCGGCCAGTTCCTCCGCGCTCGCTTCGCGCACCACCAGTGCCTGCTCGGGCCGCGCCACCGCCGGCAGCGGGTCGGCGCCGGCAGCCCCGGCGCGCCGGGCGCGCGGCGTCTCGCCCAGCTCCAGCGTGCTCTGCCCGCCGGTCATCGCCAGGTAAACGTCGGCAAGGATACGCGCGTCGAGCAGCGCGCCGTGCAGATCACGCTTCGAGTTGTCCACTTTGTAACGCTTGCAGAGCGCATCCAGGTTGTTGCGTTGTCCCGGATGCAATTCGCGCGCCAGTGCGTAGGTGTCGAGCACCGTGCAGACCGTGGCGATTCGCACCGGCGTGTCGCCGGGCAACCGCGCCAGCTCCGCGTCCAGGAAGCCGACGTCGAACTGCGCGTTGTGCATGACCAGTTCCGCGCCCGTGATGAACTCGAGCAGATCCCTGGCGATCTCGGCGAAGCGCGGCTCGCCGGCCAGCCGCTCGCGCGACAGGCCGTGCACCTTCTGTGCGCCCGGATCGATGTCGCGCTCGGGATTGAGGTAGCGGTGGAAGGTGCGCCCGGAGGCGCGCCGGTTGATGAGCTCCACGCAGCCCACTTCGATGATGCGGTGGCCCTGCAGGGCTTCGAGACCCGTCGTTTCGGTATCGAGGATGACCTGTCGCATCAACGCTCCAGCTGTCGTGCCAGCATGCGATCGATGGCCGCGTTGGCCAGCGCGTCGCAGCGCTCGTTTTCGGGCACGCCAGCGTGCCCGGGAACCCAGTGCCACTGCAACCGGTGCGGGGCCGCGGCGGCTTCGAGCTGCTGCCACAGGTCCTGGTTCTTCACCGGCTTGCGATCCGCGGTGCGCCACTGGCGCGCCTTCCACTGCGCCAGCCACTCGGTGATGCCACGGCGCACGTACTGCGAATCGGTGTAGATGTTGGCCTGCACCGGCCGCTTCAGCGCTTCGAGCGCGCCGATCACGGCCATGAGCTCCATGCGGTTGTTGGTGGTGCCCGCTTCGAAGCCCGACAGCTCCTTGCGATGCGGCGGGCTCAGCAGCACCGCGCCCCAGCCGCCCGGACCCGGATTGCCGCGGCAGGCGCCGTCGGTATAGATGTCGAGCGGGCTCACGTCGTGGGCTCCACCAGCTGGCCCATCAGGCGCCGGCTGCGTTCTGCGCGCCGCGGCCGGATCGGCGTCAGCGTGTACACGCGCTTGCGCGCCTTGAGCAGGTAGGCCCCGGCTGGCCAGGGGTTGGCGAGTCCACGGCGCAGCAGTCCGGGCAGCAGCGTCTCGGTCCGTCCGCGCCGGGCCCGCGGCCAGCGGTACAGGTAAGGGCGCACCTCCAGGATTTCGTAGCCCAGCAGCAGCAACCAGTCGCGCAGCCGGTTGGCGCCGAGCAGACGC
Source organism: Steroidobacteraceae bacterium (assembly GCA_035499515.1). Taxonomy (GTDB): domain Bacteria; phylum Pseudomonadota; class Gammaproteobacteria; order Steroidobacterales; family Steroidobacteraceae; genus FEN-1191. Next base: position 16,183 of record DATJYR010000057.1, read on the forward strand.
CGCAGGCCGGGCGGAAAACCACCGTGGGTCAGCGCCGATCGCAGGCCCCAGGGACTCCAGGGCCTGAAGCCCAGCACCAGCAGCTTGCCCTCGGCGCCCAGCACCCGGTCGGCTTCACGCAGCGCCGCCTGCGGATCGGCGGTGATCTCCAGCGTGTGCGGCAGCAGGATCGCGTCCACCGAGCCGCTGGCCACGGGCAGCTCGGTCAGCCGTCCCAGGAGGTCGGCCCCCGGGATGTCTGCCGCCGGTCCGACCAGGCGCTGCGCACGGGTGCGCGCTCCCGACAACAACTGCCGCGCGGGGCCCCAGTAGCCCAGCTGCAACAACTCCATGCCGAACACGTCCTCGAGCTGCTCCTCGAGCAGGGTCGATTCCGCCCCGAGCAGGGCCTCTCCCATGGGACTGCATAACCATTCGGCCAGCGGCGCGGGAAACTCGGTCATGAAGCGTACCGTGTCGCAATACTCTGAAAAGGTGGCATTTTTGTGAACATGCGGGTTAAATACCGCCGCCCGGGCCGCCGGCTTGGGGCACCATACCGTACCACGCAGCCGGCCTTTGCCGGGGGGTATTCAAGTTGAGGAAGCCGCTTCCGGCCGCATTGCTGCCCACTTCCGTCCTGGCCCTGCTACTGGTTGCCGGCTGCGCCCACCAGGCGCAGCGCCCGCCCGACCCCCCTGCTGCCGTCCCGGTCGCACCCGTGGCCGAAGCGCCCGTGACCCCCGCCGAGACAGCTCCGGACCCTGCTCCTGCTCCTGATCCGGAGGCCGAAGCCGCCTCGGCGGTCACCGTCCCCGGCCCGGCACCACAGTCCACCGCCGCTGTCACGCCCGACCTGCTGCAGCACATCCGCAGCGGTTTCCAGCTCATGGACGAAGACCAGCCCGCCATCGATCGCGAGCTGAACTGGTTCGCCAACCATCCCGACTACCTGGAGCGTGTCTGGGGCCGCGCCGAGCTGTACCTCTACTACATCGTGCAGCAGCTCGACGCCCGCGGCATGCCGCGCGAACTGGCCATGCTGCCGGTGATCGAGAGCGCCTTCGAGCCGTATGCGTACTCGCGCGCCCGGGCTTCCGGCCTGTGGCAGTTCATCGAGGGCACCGGCCACAACTACGGCCTGAAGATCACCTGGTGGTACGACGGCCGCCGCGACGTGGTCGAATCCACGCGCGCCGCCCTCGACTACCTGCAGTACCTGCACGACATGTTCGACGGCGACTGGCTGCTGGCCGTGGCCGCTTACAACTGCGGCGAGCTGAACGTGGTGCGTGCGGTGGCACGCAACCGGCGCCTCGGGTTGCCGATCGATTTCTGGCACCTGAAGCTCCCCACCGAAACGCGCGCCTACGTGCCCAAGCTGCTGGCGATGCGCCGCCTGGTGGCCGATCCGTCCAGTTACGGCCTGGAGTTCAGCTCCATCCCCAACGAGGCGTACTTCACCGCCATCGACACCGGCGGCCAGGTGAACCTGCAAGTGGTCGCCGAACTGGCCGGCATCACCACCGAGGACCTGTACGAACTGAATCCCGCGTTCCACCGTCCCATCACCGATCCCACCGGCCCATACTCGCTGCTGGTGCCGGTGGACTCCGCTGACGCCGTGCGCACGGCGCTGGTGCAGCTCACGCCCGAACAGAAGCTCAGCATCGAACACTACTCGGTGGCCCGCTCCGACACGGTGGCGAGCATCGCCAAGCGCTTCCACACCAACGCCAGCCTGGTGCGCGAACTCAACGGCATGGGCGTCACCGACAAGCTCGAGATCGGCGGCGATCTGCGTGTGCCCACCAGCCGGGTAGAACTGCCCGTGAAAGCCGCGCACGCCGCGGAACTCGCCGACAACCGTCGCCTCGGTGGCCGCTATGGCCGCCGCCGCGGCCAGAAGCCGGTGGTGCACGTCGTCAAGCGCGGCGATTCGCTGTGGAGCATCGCGCGTCGCACGGGTACCGACGCGCAAACGCTCGCCCGGCTCAACGGCCTGGCGCCGGATTCATCGCTCAGGGCCGGCCAGCGACTGGTGCTGAGCGCGCGCGCGGGCCCGCGACCCACCGTCACCTCGGACGTCGCCACGGGCACCGGCCGCCAGGTCACCTACGTGGTGCGCGCCGGCGACACGATCTATGGCATTGCGCGCTTCCTGCAGGTTACAGTGGCCGAACTTTTGGACTGGAACGGCCTCAGCGCGCGCGGTGCGATCAAGCCCGGACAGAAGCTCACCGCTTTTGTCGCTACGCGCAGCTGAAGCCTTCCCACAACGAGGTTCGCCATGGGGATGCTGACGGGCAAACGCGCTCTGATCGTGGGAGTCGCCACGGATCGATCCATCGCCTGGGGCATTGCCCAGGCGATGCACGCGCAGGGCGCCGAGCTCGCCTTCTCCTACGCCAACGACCGCTTCAAGGAGCGCGTCGAGCCGCTGGCGCAATCGCTGGGCTCCCGGGTGCTGATGCCGCTCGACGTCACCGTCGACGCGGAAATCGACGCTGCCTTCGACCTCGTCAAGCGCGAATGGGGCAACCTCGACATCCTGGTGCACGCCGTGGCCTACGCGCCGCGCGAAGCCATCGACGGCAGTTTCATGGCCAACACCAGCCGCGAGTCCTTCCGCATCGCGCACGATGTCTCGAGCTACAGCTTCACGGCGCTGGCGCGCGGCGCGGCGCCGCTCATGGCCGATCGCGCGGGTGCGATGCTCACGCTGTCGTATCTGGGCGCCGTGCGCTCGCTGCCCAGCTACAACGTCATGGGCCTCGCCAAGGCCAGCCTCGAAGCCAACGTGCGTTACCTGGCCAGCGATCTGGGCCCGCAGAACATCCGCGTCAATGCGATCTCGGCCGGCCCGATCAAGACCCTGGCCGCGGCCGGCATCGGCGGCTTCAGGAAGATCCTCGCGCACGTGGCCGAAGTGGCGCCCATGCGGCGCAACGTGAGCACGGAAGACGTGGGCAATGCCGCCACGTTCCTGTGCTCGGACATGGCGGCCGGCGTGACGGGCGAGATCCTGTACGTCGACAACGGCTACAGCACCGTTGGCATGAGCTTCCCCGGCGCGGGCGAGTGACGCCGCGACCGGGCTGGCACCCGCTTCAGCTCAGTTGAGCACGCGGGTCAATTCAGGGCGCCGGGATTGCGCTTGATCGTGGTGTGCTTCGCCAGCTCTTGCACGTAGAGTTGCAGCTCGAGCTGACGCAGCCGCTTCGAGTATTGCTCCGCGAGCTGCGCATCGTTGGTCGGGTTGGTGCCCGCCGTGCCGGCGCGCACCGCGCTCAGATCGATCAGCGCCGCATCGCCCTTGTCGAGCGAAGCTGTCAGGTACACCGACTTGCCTGTGGCCGGAGGCGGTGACTTGAATGCCGCTTCCAGCACCGGTGCCGGCAACTGCGGATCCGCGCGTTCCACGAATGCCGCGGGCGCCGCGCTCACACCCAGGCTCTTGAGCGTCGCATCGAAAGACGCCCCGTCCTTGAGCTGTTTGGCGGCAGCCTCCGCCGCCGCACGCGCCTGCTGCTCGCCCTGCTGTTTGCGGATCGCGGCGGTGACGGCGTCGCGCACGCTGTCGAGCGACTTGGGCATGGGACGCTGGTGATTCGTGGCGCGCAGGATGACGATATGATCGGCCGACAACGCCACCGGGCCACCGAGCTTGCCCTGGTCGGCCACCTCGGCGCTGAATGCGACGCGCGTGAGATCCGCGCTGGCGCCGAGCACGCTGGTGGTCTCGCGCGTGAAGTCCTTGATCTCGCCGGTGTGCAGATCGTACTGCTGCGCCAGCGCCTGCAGGTCGGTGCTGCCAGCCTCCAGTTTCTGTTCCAGCGCCTCCTGGCGATCGCCGAACAGGTCGCTGGCCTGCTCGCGCCGATAGGCCGCTTCGACGTCGGCCTTCGCCTCCTCCAGCGTGCGCGTCTTGGCGGGCTGGACTTCGTCGAGCCGCAGGATGTGGTAGCCGTAGGTGGTCTTCACCGGCTCGCTGAACTCGCCCGGCTTGAGCTGCGCCAGCGCCGCGCTGAGTTCCTTGAACAGGCCGCCCGTGTCCACCCAGCCCAGATCGCCACCCTGCGCCGCCGAGCCGGTGTCCTGTGAGTACTGCTTCGCGAGTGCGCCAAAATCCTTGCCCGCGCGCGCCTGCGCCAGAACGTCCCGCGCCCGCTTGAGCGCGGCCGCATCGGCCGCCGCATCCTTGGGCGCCGCGATCTGGATCAGGATGTGGTGCGCGTGGCGCCGCTCCGCGGTCACGTAGCTGTCCTTGTGCTTGTCGTAGTAGGCCTGCAGATCCGCGGGCGTGACCTTGACCTGGGCCGCGAGCCGGTCGAGCTGCAACTCGGCGTACTGCAGGTCGACCGATTCCGGCGTCTGGTAATCGGCCTGGTGCGCCGTGTAGTAGTCCTGCTGCGCCTTCGCGTCCACCTGCACCGCCGCCGCGTATTTCGCGGCCGGCAGGATGGCGTAGCGCACCTCGCGCTGCTCGTTCTCGAGCGCAAACAGCCGCGCCTGTTCGGTGGACGTGAGGAAGTCGGAACGCTGGATGGACTGCGCGAGCTGCTCGACCTCGAGCTGGTTGCGAAGCTGCTCATCGAACGCCGCGGGCGTGATGCCGCTCTGCGCCAGGATGGCCTTGGCCGCCTGCGGGTCGAACTTGCCGTCCACCTGGAACGCGGACTCGGACTGCCAGGCCTTGGCGATGTCGGCGTTGCCCACCTTCAGACCTGACTTCTCGGCGCGCTGACGCAACAGCATCTGGTCGGCGTATTCGTCGAGCAGCTGGTTCTGCAGCTTGAGCTTGAGCGCCTCGGGGATGTCGGCGCCGAGCTGCTGCTGGTACTGCGACAGGCGCTGCTGCCAGGCCGAACTCAGCGTGCTGGCGGAGACTTTCTCGCCGCCGACCTTCAGCGGGACGTCGGCGCCGCCAAAACTGGTGTCGACGATGCCGTAAGCGCCCCAGGCCGCGAAGATCACCGCCAGCGGGGCCAGGATCACCGTGCCCAGAAGCTTGTGGGCCTTGAGCTTGTCACCGATGTTTTGCAGCATGTCTCAAAAGGTCTGGCAAGCGGCCAGGCAGGTTGTCACCCCTGCCCGACCGGTCAGTCGGATAAATGGCGGAGCGGACGGGACTCGAACCCGCGACCCCCGGCGTGACAGGCCGGTATTCTAACCAGCTGAACTACCGCTCCGTTTTGGTGGGTGCTGAGGGGATCGAACCCCCGACATTCGCCTTGTAAGGGCGACGCTCTACCAGCTGAGCTAAGCACCCTCTTTCAGCGTCGTCAGAGCACCGACGTCATCCCCTCACAAAAGGGCGGCGTAGCTTAAAGGATCGGGTTGCTTCTGCCAACTCAAAAGCTCCTGATTTCGTTGAATTGTTGGGGTGGTGGTGGGCAGCGTGCGGCAGGGTGGGCCGGAAGGTTTTCCGTGTGCCGCCACCCACGAAGCCGCGCAGCGTCACGCCATCCGCCTCTCCCCCACCCAAGTTCCTGCAGTTCAAATTTCCGCATAGCACACGCGGCGGGGTTCGACATTAGCCCAGTTGCCATGCGGCACACGGAAACACCGCACGGCCCACCCTGCCGCACGCTGCCCACCAACGTCGTAGCAGGCCCACAAACCCGGCCGGGGCGGGCGGGTGCGCGGCCCCGCAGGATTTTCGGCGCGCCGCCACCACAAAGCCGCCCAGCACCGACGCGCCCGCCTCTCCAGCGCCCCAGCAACCCCAGTTCAAATTTCCGCCCACCACGGGCGGCGCGTCCCGACGCATCGCGCAGTTCACCCACGGCGCGCCGAAAACTCCGGAGGGGTCGCGCACCCGCCCGCCCCCTCCCGCCAATGCAGAACGCTCAATGCGCCTGCACAGCCTTCCCACGGGCAGCACCGCGCCTGGCCCGTGTCTTGCCCGTCACCGCTCCCTCCGCCGCCACCACGTTGGGCACCGGCTGCGACGTGAGCGCGAGCTGCAGCACTTCCTCGATCCAGCGCACCGGCCTGATCTCGAGCTTGCCCTTGATGTTGTCCGGAATCTCCACCAGATCCTTCTGGTTTTCCTCCGGGATCAGCACCAGCGCGATGCCGCCGCGCTGCGCGGCCAGCAGCTTTTCCTTCAGGCCGCCGATCGGCAGCACTTCACCGCGCAGGGTGATTTCACCGGTCATGGCCACATCCGAGCGCACCGGGATCTTCGTGACCGCCGACACCAGCGCCGTGACGATGCCGACACCCGCGGACGGCCCGTCCTTCGGCGTCGCGCCTTCGGGCAGGTGGATGTGGAAGTCGAAGTTCGAATGGAAGTCCTTGTCGAGGCCCAGCAGGTCGCTGCGGCTGCGCACGACGGTCATGGCGGCCTGGATGGATTCCTTCATCACATCGCCGAGCTGACCCGTGAACACCGGTTTGCCCTTGCCGGGCAGCACCGCGGCTTCGATCGACAGCAGCTCGCCGCCGACTTCGGTCCACGCGAGCCCGGTCACCTGGCCAACGCGGTTCTGGTCCTCGACCTTGCCGTAACGGAAGCGGCGCACGCCCAGGTACTTGTCGAGATTGCGCGGCGTGACGGCCACGCTTTTCGCTTCGCCCTTCTTGCCCTTCTCGGTGAGCAGCTGGCGCACGGCCTTGCGGCTGATCTTGGCCACTTCGCGCTCGAGGTTGCGCACGCCGGCCTCGCGCGTGTAGTAACGCACGATGTCGAGCAGCGCCGGATCGGAGACCTTGAGCTCGTTTTCCTTCAGGCCGTTCTGCTTGATCTGCTTGGGCACGAGATAGCGCTTGGCGATGTTCTGCTTCTCGTCCTCGGTGTAACCCGGCAGGCGGATCACTTCCATGCGATCCAGCAGCGGCGCCGGGATGTTCATGGTGTTGGCCGTGCACACGAACATCACCTCGGACAGGTCGAAATCGACTTCCAGGTAGTGGTCGCTGAACGCGGCATTCTGCTCGGGATCCAGCACTTCCAGCAGCGCCGAGGAGGGATCGCCACGGAAATCCATGGCCATCTTGTCGACCTCGTCGAGCAGGAACAGCGGATTGTGCACGCCGGCCTTGGCCATGTTCTGCACGATCTTGCCCGGCATGGAACCGATGTAGGTGCGGCGATGGCCGCGGATCTCGGCTTCATCGCGCACCCCGCCCAACGACATGCGCACGAACTTGCGGTTCGTGGCGCGCGCGATGCTCTGGCCCAGCGAGGTCTTGCCCACGCCCGGCGGACCCACCAGGCACAGGATCGGGCCCTTGATCTTCTCCACCCGCTGCAGCACGGCGAGATACTCGACGATGCGCTCCTTGACCTTCTCCAGGCCGTAGTGGTCCTGGTCGAGCACCTGCTGCGCGTGGTTGATGTTCTTGAGCAGGCGCGTGCGCTTCTTCCACGGCACCTTCACCAGCCAGTCGACGTAGTTGCGCACCACGGTGGCTTCGGCCGACATCGGCGACATCATCTTGAGCTTGTTGATCTCGGCAGTTGCCTTGTCGCGCGCCTCCTTGGGCATGCCGGCCTTGGCCACCTTCTGCTCCAGGTCGCCGATCTCGTTGCTGCCATCCTCCATGTCACCCAGTTCCTTCTGGATGGCCTTCATCTGCTCGTTGAGGTAGTACTCGCGCTGGCTCTTCTCCATCTGCGACTTGACGCGGCCGCGGATACGCTTCTCGATCTGCAGCACGTCCATCTCGCCTTCGATGGCGACCAGCACGTGCTCCAGGCGCTGGCGCACGTCGAGGATCTCGAGCACCTTCTGCTTCTCGGCCAGCTTGAGCGCCATGTGCGCGGCCACCGTGTCGGCCAGGCGGCTGGGCTGTTCGATGCCGGCCAGCGCGGTCAGCACTTCCGGCGGCACCTTCTTGTTCAGCTTCACGTACTGCTCGAACTGCGACACCACCGAGCGCGCCAGCACGTCCATCTCGCGCTCTTCATACTGGTCGAGGTCGGCCTCGAGCTGCATGACCGCGGAATAGTGGTGGTCGCTGGACAGCATCTTCACGATGCGCGCGCGGCTCACGCCCTCGACCAGCACCTTGACGGTGCCGTCGGGCAGCTTCAGGAGCTGCAGGATGGTGGCGAGGGTGCCGAAGCTGTGCAGGTCCTCGACGCGCGGATCGTCCACGTCGGCGGCCTTCTGGGCCACCAGCAGGATGCGCTTGTCGGACTTCATCGCGGCGTCGAGCGCCAGGATGGATTTCTCGCGACCCACGAACAGCGGCATGACCATGTGCGGATAGACCACCACGTCGCGCAGCGGCAGCACCGCGACGTGCGAGGCGTCGGCCGGCGGGGCCTGGTCAGGAAGTTCGATGGGCGGGTTCGAATCGGTCACTTGGGGTTTCCTCCGTCCGGAAACGATTGGGGCGCGTGGCCGTCATTTCAACGGCCACACGCCCCGTACACTTGAGGCCGGCAATTTCCGGCCGCCTGGTCCTGTCCGTGGGCCTAGCCGTGGGTGATGCCACCGGCGCGGCGCGGTTCGACCACCGGTGGCACCGGCGCCTGCCCCTCTTCGGTGCGATAGACGATGTAGGGCTTGTTGTGCCCGTCGATGACGGATTCATCCACCACCACGCGCTGCACGTTCCGCAGCGAGGGCAGATCGTACATGGTGTCGAGCAGGATGTTCTCGAGGATGGTGCGCAGCCCGCGCGCGCCGGTCTTGCGCTGCATGGCCTTGCGGGCCACGGCGCGCAGCGCGTCCTCGCGGAACTCGAGCTCGGCGGACTCCATGTCGAACAGCTTGCGATACTGCTTGGTCAGCGCATTCTTGGGTTCGACCAGGATCGACATCAGCGCGGTCTCGTCCAGCTCCTCCAGCGTCGCCACCACGGGCAGACGGCCGACGAACTCGGGGATCAGGCCGAACTTGATCAGATCCTCCGGCTCGACGTCATGGAACACGTCCACGCCGTGCGGCCGCTCGTTGACATTGCGCACGTCGGAGGTGAAGCCGATGCCGCCCTTCTGGGTGCGGTTCAGGATCACCTTCTCGAGGCCCGCGAAGGCGCCGCCCACGATGAAGAGGATGTTCGAGGTGTCGACCTGCAGGAATTCCTGCTGCGGGTGCTTGCGGCCGCCCTGCGGCGGCACGGAGGCCACCGTGCCTTCGATCAGCTTCAGCAGCGCCTGCTGCACGCCCTCGCCCGACACGTCACGCGTGATGGACGGGTTGTCGCTCTTGCGCGAGATCTTGTCGATCTCGTCGATGTATACGATGCCGGTCTGCGCTTTCTCGACGTCGTAGTCACACTTCTGCAACAGCTTCTGGATGATGTTCTCGACGTCCTCGCCCACGTAACCGGCTTCGGTCAGCGTGGTGGCGTCGGCGATGGTGAACGGCACGTTGAGCAGGCGGGCCAGGGTTTCGGCCAGCAGTGTCTTGCCGCAGCCTGTCGGGCCGATCAGCAGGATGTTGCTCTTGGCGAGCTCGACGTCGTCCTTGCCGCGGTTGGCGCCGCGGGTCTGCAGGCGCTTGTAGTGGTTGTAGACCGCCACGGACAGCACCTTCTTGGCGCGCTCCTGGCCGATCACGTATTCATCCAGGACCTTCCGGATCTCCTGGGGGCGGGGCAGCTTGTCGCGGGCCTTTTCGGTGCGATCCTCGAGCTCCTCGCGGATGATGTCGTTGCAGAGCTCGACGCACTCGTCGCAGACGAACACGGACGGCCCGGCGATCAGCTTCCTGACCTCGTGCTGGCTTTTGCCGCAGAAGGAGCAGTACAGCAGCTTTCCGTCGTCCGTCCTACCGCGTGGGTCGTCACTCATCGGCACTCACCTCTTGCCACCTATATAGCACGAGGCGTGCCTGGCACGCAAAGCGCCGATCGTGCGCAAAGTCTTGTAATTACTGAATAATTGTGACCTGAGTCGGGTGGCCGGACTCAGGGTTTTGCGGCAGAGGGAACCGGGGCACGCTTGTCGAGCATGGCATCGATCAGGCCGTAGGCAATCGCGTCCTGCGCGCCCATGAAATTGTCGCGATCCGTGTCCTGCTTCACCCTTTCCACGGACTGCCCGGTATGGTGCGCCAGGATGCGGTTCAGCCGGTCGCGGGTTTCCAGCATCTCCTTGGCATGGATTTCCATGTCGGAGGCCTGGCCCTGGTAGCCGCCCAGCGGCTGGTGGATCATCACCCGCGAATTCGGCAGCGCAAACCGCTTGTCCTTCGCGCCGCCCGCCAGCAGCACGGCGCCCATGCTGGCCGCCTGGCCGACACAGATGGTGCTCACCTGCGGGCGGATGAACTGCATGGTGTCGTAGATCGCGAGGCCCGCGGTGACGTAGCCGCCGGGCGAATTGATGTACAGCGCGATGTCCTTGTCGGGGTTCTCGGACTCCAGGAACAGCATCTGCGCCACGACCAAGTTGGCCATCTGCTCCTCGATCTGCCCGACCACGAAAATCACGCGCTCCTTGAGCAGGCGCGAGTAGATGTCGTAGGAGCGTTCCCCGCGCGAGGTCTGTTCGACGACGATCGGGACCAGGTTCAGATTGCTCTCGTTCATGCACCCATCCTAGCGGATCGCGGCCGGCTGGGCATTGAAACCCGTCAACTCCGCGAAAGTGGCCGGTTTATTGTTGAACTTCACCTGCTCCAGCGCCCAGTCCAGCACCTGGTCTTCCAGTACGGCCGATTCGACCTGCTGCATGGCCTCGCGGCTCTGCAGGTACTGGCGCCGCACGGCCTGCGGATCGTCGTAGGACGAGGCGATGGCATTGAGCCGCTCCTCGACACGGCCGCGATCGAGGCGGATGCCCTGCGATCGCACCATTTCGCCGACGATCAGACCCAATGCGACGCGCTTCCTGGCCGGCTCCACATACGGGGCGCGATCCGGCAATTCCTTCACTTCCCGGACTCCAGCGCGCTGCAACATCTGGAACTGCAGCTCGCGGATCGATTCCTCGACCATGCTGTTCGGCACTTCCAGCGGGTTGTTCGCGTACAGCAGATCCAGCAGCTGCTGGCGCAGCCGGCTCTTCACCGCCTGGTCCAGTTCCGCCTGCATGCTCTTCTGCACCTCCGCGCGCATTTCCTCGACGCCACCCTGCGCCAGCCCGAAGCTGCGGACGAACGCCTCATCGAGCTCGGGCAGGCTCTGGGCTTCGATCTTCTTCACCTCGAGCTGGAACATCGCATCCTTGCCGGCCACGGATTTCGCGCCGTAATCCTCCGGGAAGCGCGCCGGCACCGACTTCTTCTCGCCCACCGACATGCCGATGAGCGCTTCGTCGAGCTCCTTGAGGATGCGGCCCGACCCGAGCACCACTTCCAGGGCGTCGCCCTGCCCGCCCGGGAACACTTCGCCGTCGATGCGGCCTTCATAGGCAATGGTGAGGCGATCGGTGGCGATGGCCGGACGCTCGACGGCGTCGAATTTCGGCCGCTGCCGCCGCATGCTCTCGACCATGGCGTCCACGTCGCTGCCCGCGATCTCGGCCGACGGCCGCTCCAGCGTCATTTCCGACAGCGGCTTGATCGCCACCTCCGGCAGCACCTCGAACGTCGCCGCATAGCGCAGTTCGCCTTCGGCGCTGGCGTCCAGCGGCTCGATGCGCGGTCCGGCGGCCGGCCGCAGTTTCTCCTGCGTCACCGCCTCGGCAAACGTGCGCTCGATGAGATCCGACACGGCTTCGTTGCGCACCTGCTCGCCAAACTGCTGCCGCACCACGGCATACGGCACCTTGCCCGGTCGGAAACCCTTGAGGCGCGCGGTACGGCTCAGCGTCTTCAGGCGCTGCTCGATTTCTCCGGCCACGCGCTGCTGCGGCACGGCCACTTCCAGCCGGCGCTCCAGGCCCGTGGTTGTCGTCAACGATACCTGCATGTTCATCGATTCCTCAGGATCCTGATAATGGTCTCGTGGTGCGAAAGGAGAGACTCGAACTCTCACGGGTTGCCCCGCTGGAACCTAAATCCAGTGCGTCTACCAGTTCCGCCACTTTCGCCCTGGTCGAGTCCCGCCGCGAAAAACGGGCGCGAATTATACCCGAACCCCGCCGGCGCAGGCCGGCTGTTCGGCTAGCCCAGCGCGGCCAGCGCCCGGGCCATCTTGTCGCGCACTTCCTGCAGGCGGACGGGGTCGAGCGCCGCCTCGCTGCCGAGCTGCTCCAGCAGGGGCTTCAGGCCCTGGGCGCGTTCGCGCGCCAGTGCCTTCTCCTGCGGCGTCATGTCGCGGGCGATGCCGTTCAGGGTCTCGGCGAAGCCGGCGATGGATTCGAGTTCGACCTCCGGCCGCCCGGTGCCCACCGCGCTCCAGGCCCGCAGCGAGTACCAGAAGATGTCCGGCTCGGTGTTGAGGGCGCGATCGGCGATGGCGATGCCCTCATCGCCCACTTCCTGGCGCAACTCGGGATTCTTCACGCGCACGCGCCATTCGCAGCGCAGCTGCGCGGCCTCGAGGCCCCACGGCGCTGTCCAGCTCACCTGGCTGAGCTGCGCGTCGAGCGCGCGCAGCTGGTCCCATTGCTGGTGGGTGGCGGCCACCACGCCGCTGAAGACGAGTTGCGCCTCCGCCGGAAGCCTCGCCAGGCTGGCGCGCGCAGCAGGCGAGCCCGCGTCACGCGCGAGATCAGCCAGTTCCGGCTCGACACTGAGATAACGCAGCACGCCATCGTCCGGCCAGCGTGCCACGCCGTCGGCCAGCAGTTGCCGGGCGATGTCGGGCTGCTTCAGCCGCATCGCCATCATGTAGCGCAGCTGCACGGCGCGCGGCGAATCGCCCAGCGCATCGGCCAGGCGCATGAGCCGTTCCAGTCCCTGCCGGTTCTGCGGCGTGGCCGCCAACGCCAGGCGTCGCCAGATGTAGCCGAAGTCGAGCTGACTGGCGATTTCGCGATGGATGAAGCTGTCGGCGTGGGTGAGCGGATCGTACGGTTCGAACAACGCGTCGATGTCGCGCGCGCGCAGCCCGTTGCCGCGATTGAAGCGCGCCGACATGGCGAGCCGGTTGTCGTCGTCGGTGATCAGCGGCTCGCCGGCCGCCAGCGACCGGACGCCGGCATCGTCCAGCGCCAGCGCGGCCACCAGGTCTTCCGGCGCCTGCAGGCCGATGCGCGCGTAGTGGAGCGAAGCGCTGTCGAGCACGCGCTGCACCGCCGCCGGGTTGCGCTCCGGTTCGATCGGCTGATCCGAGCCCATCATCATGAGCGTGGTGGGCGCGGTGCGATACACGCGCGTTTCGGGGAACACCGCCGCGAGCGTGGCGAACATGGATCGCAGCAGGGATTCGTCCAGATATTCGGTCGACATCCACTGCACGTACACGCCACCAGGATTGAGGTGATCGTGCGCCTGCTGGATGAACTCGCGCGTGTACAGGTGCGAGGCGCCCGCGGTCCAGGGGTGCGAAGGCTGCGAGACGATCGCGTCGTAGCGCGCGTCGCTCAGGTTCAGCGCGCCGCGCGCGTCGTTCAGCACCAGGTTGATGCGCGAGTCGCGCAGCGGATCCTGGGCGCGCAGCTTCGCCAGCGCGCGATTGGCGGCGATGACTTGCGGCTCCAGTTCGATCACGTCGATGCTGCGCACCGAGGGCGGCACGGCCTGCAGCACGTTGCCGCCGCCGTAACCGACCACCAGCATGCGGGCGGTGTCGGGGCGCGCCAGCACCGCGACCGCCGGCATCCACGCCTCCACGCCGCTGGTGAGCAGCGCGCCCTTGATCGAGCTGGCGGCTTCCGGCAGTCCGTTGGTGCGCAGCCCCAGCAGATTGTCCTCGCGCATCACCACCACATCGGCGCTGCGCCCGACGCCGTAGTACAGGAGCTGTCCGGTGGCGCCGCGCAGCGGAGACACGCGCAGCAGCGCTTCGGGCTCGGCCGGATGGAACAGCAGGAACGCCGCCACCGGCAGCGCGAGCAGCGCCGCGCTCCACGCTTTGCGCAACGGCAGCAGCAGGCTGGCGGCGCCGAATGCGAGCAGCAGGCTGGCCACCACGGCGCAACGGATCGCGCCTTCGTAGCGCAGCGCCGGGATGAGCAGGAAACCGCCGGCCAGCGCACCGACGATGGCGCCCACGGTGTTCCAGCTGTAGACACGCGCCGCAGCCAACGCCGCGTCGGCGGCGTCCGCCGCCAGCACCCTGACCGCGAGCGGATAAGTCAGGCCAATGGCGAACGTCAGG